>PPDH01000029.1:94638-95281 GCA_002899765.1 Sulfurimonas sp.
GGGACCTGCTCCAGCCCCAGGATGCGATGAGCCGACATCGAGGTGCCAAACCTCCCCGTCGATGTGAGCTCTTGGGGGAGATCAGCCTGTTATCCCCGGGGTACCTTTTATCCTTTGAGCGATGGCCCTTCCACACAGAACCACCGGATCACTATGACCGACTTTCGTCTCTGCTCGACATGTACGTCTCACAGTCAAGCTGGCTTGTACCATTATACTCTACGAACGATTTCCAACCGTTCTGAGCCAACCTTTGTAAGCCTCCGTTACTTTTTAGGAGGCGACCGCCCCAGTCAAACTACCCACCAGACATTGTCCTGCATGAGGATAACTCATGCCAGTTAGCTATCAGAATAAAGAAGAGTGGTATCTCAACAATGGCTCATCTAAAACTGGCGTCTTAGAATCAAAGCCTCCCACCTATCCTGCACATCTTTATCCCAACAGCAGTGTCAAGCTGTAGTAAAGGTCCACGGGGTCTTTCCGTCTTGCCGCGGGTAGGAGGAATTTTCACCTCCACTACAATTTCACTGGATTCCTGGTCGAGACAGCTCCCATCTCGTTACGCCATTCATGCAGGTCGGTATTTAACCGACAAGGAATTTCGCTACCTTAGGACCGTTATAGTTACGGCCGCCGTTTA
>PPDH01000024.1 GCA_002899765.1 Sulfurimonas sp.
TCCTGTTATAAAATCTGTTGTTTTGCCTTTAAATGTAGAGAATGATTTTTTCGCCATCTCTAGCAATTTTTCTCTTTTTTGTTGATCAACATAGAGAGACATAACCTCGCTTTTTGCATCTTCATAACTTTTTGTTTTTGATGGGTTTACATTTATAAGTTCAAAAGTTATATAGTCTTCTCCAACCATAACAGGCTTTGAAAATGGAGATGACGATGTTAAATTTGATATAGTATCAAAAGCATCTTTGTTAAACGGATTATTTGAAGCTGAGATGGTAGAACTCTCTATAGTAACATCTTTTAGTTCACCTTTTTTATAAGCTATATATGTTCTTAAAGCCTCTTTCTTAGTCTCTTTTGCATTTAACTCTTCTTTGATTTTATCTTTAGCAGCATCTAAAGAGAGTATTTTTCCATCTTTATCTTTAAAGTGAAGTTTGTTTTCATTGTAGTACTGGCTAAGTGTTGCATCATCATACTCTTTTGAAATTTTAGGTTGTTTTATAAACTTGATATCATAACTTACCTCAGTCATAAAATCGTTTTGCATTTTTTCCCAAAAAGGTTTTATCAAACTGTCTGAAGTGTCGATATTTATTTGATCTGCATTTAAAATTTTGTACTCTATTTTATCTGCTATGTTCATGGCGGTGTTAAAAATATTTTCTTCACTCTCTTTTGTTTGAACAGGCAGAAGCTGGAGAGTTTTTTTGATAAGAAGCTCTTTTTTCACGTCAGCTTCAAACTCTTTGATGCTTAAGTTATTTTTTGAGAGAACCTGTTTGTATATCTCTTTGTCAAAAACACCCTCTTTAAAGAAGTACTCTTTTGTTTTAATATCATCTAAAAGTTCTGCGTCGCTGATTTGCAAATCGTAAGATTTAGCTAGATTGAGTATAAGCGCTTGTTGCGTTAAAAATTGAAGAGCCTGTGATTTTAGACCGAAACTTTTTGCTTTTTCTTCATCAAACTCTCCTTGAAACATCTGCGAGTATTGATTGTAGAGGTTTGAATAACTTTTTTGAAGCTCGCCCATTGTAATCTCTACACTGCCGACTTTTGCAACTGCTCCGGCTTTATCTCCGTAACTGTATTGACCCCAGCCGACAAAACCTGCTCCGACAAAAGCGATAGTAGAAATCCAAATAGTAATTATGAGATATTTTTTATGTCTCTGCATCCATGTAATCATCGGGTTAAAGCCTTATGTATATGATTTTTTTGTAATTCTAGGTAAATTCGCATTAAACCTTGATAAAAAGTGCCTAAAATTAGCCTAAGAAACAAATACCGATAACTAATAGAAATGTAAATGAAAAGCAGGTAAAATTTATTAACGAAGAGTTAGCAAAGGAGTTTTTATGAGAGATATTACAAAATATTTAAACATTGAAGAAGAGTTGCCAAAGTTGCCTAAGGTGTTGCTAAATACGATTCAATCTGATGTGTTAGAGATAAAGAGCATAGATAAAGAGTGTGGTAAATACATTGATACATGTTCTAAAATACCTGAACTTAAAGATGCATTTTATGTTGTTTACTCAAAATATATCGACAGAGACAATCATAAGTATGAGAAGTTTATTTTTCTGGGCAAAGAGGGAGAAGAACTTTTTGACGTGAGTGGAGCAGAGATGGAACTTCACGGGCTTTTGGCATGCACAAATCTTGATTATACTCCAGAGTATGAAGCCGTGGAGTTAAAAAAATAGTATATGAATAATTTAGAGTTAAAAAAGAGAGACTTGGAAGTTTTGTGGCATCCATGTACGCAGATGAAAGACCATGAAACATTACCTCTTATCCCGATAAAAAAGGCGCATGGAGTCTACTTGGAAGATTTTGAAGGCAACTCTTACATAGATGCCGTTAGCAGTTGGTGGGTCAATCTATTTGGACATACAAACAGCTATATAAATGAAAAAATAAAAGAACAGCTAGATACTCTAGAACATGTGATTTTGGCGGGATTTACGCATGAGCAAGTTGTGAGACTCTCTGAGCGGTTAGTAGGGTTAACTCCGGAGGGGCTAGAGAAATGTTTCTATGCCGACAATGGTTCAAGTGCCGTTTAAGTTGCACTAAAGATGAGTTTTCATTCGCATAAAAATAGCGGAGTGGAGAAAAAACTTTTTGTATCTTTGACTAACTCATACCACGGTGAAACAATAGGTGCGCTTAGTGTGGGCGATGTAAAACTCTACAAAGACACTTATGAACCGCTTCTTATCCAAACTGTTCAAACACCTGTGCCAAAAGACATGAGTATAGAATCGGCTAAAGAAGCTGCTTTCATGTTTGAAGAGTTATGCAAAGAGAGAGCGGATGAGATAAGCGCTATTATACTTGAGCCGCTTGTTCAGGGTGCAGGATATATGCACATGTATCATAAAGAGTTTTTAGTTTTGGTGCGTGGTATTTGCAACAAGTACGATATTCACATGATTGCCGATGAAGTTATGGTCGGTTTTGGAAGAACAGGGGAGATGTTTGCATGTCAGAGTGCCGACATAACACCAGATTTTCTTGTACTTTCAAAAGGACTTACCGGCGGTTATCTGCCGCTTTCAGTCGTGCTGACAACAGATGAGATATATGCCAGGTTCTATTGTGAGTATAATGAGCATAAAGCATTTCTGCATTCACACAGTTATACCGGAAATGCGCTTGCATGTGCAGCTGCAAATGCTACTCTTGATATTTTTGAGAGAGATGGCGTGATAGAAAAAAACAGAGAAATTGCTAGATATATGGGTAAAAAGCTTTTGAAGTTTCAAGAGCTTCAAAACGTCGCTTCGATTCGCCGCACAGGTATGATCTGCGCTGTTGAACTAAAGGGATATAAGTCTCATGAGAGAATAGGGCTAAAAGTATATCAATACGGTCTTAACAACGGTGTGCTGCTGCGCCCGCTTGGGCATGTCGTCTATTTTATGCCGCCGTATATTATCACAAAAGCGGAGTGCGATAAGATGATGGACACTGCTTATGAGGCTATAAAGAGCCTGTTTTAATCAAAAACAGAGTCATTTTTTGTATTGTCTAGCAGAAGAAGTCTGCAGCTCTTCTCCAATATGGCAATTTTTTTTGCCATTTCATGAATATCTCTGTTAAAAGTATAGACTCCATAGCCTCTAATTACCATGATGTCTGTTTTTTTACTCTGAAAATAGTAAGCGATTTCGCTGCTTGCTCTATCATACCAATCGTCAAAGCTTCTGGGGTCAACTATCTCTATGGAGCCTAACTCTCTGTATCCGAAATAATCTTTTGGCGTAATGATATTGTGGTCAAGAGAATACGCCGTCGTAAAAGGCGGCATGCTAAAGCAGATAAATTTAGCATCTGAGATTTGTGAGTAAATGCTGTAGTGAATATTTGAGTCAATACTGGCTTGATTCCATCTATAATCTTTTTTGTAGTAAAGCTCAATCAGGCTGCTGCTATCAAGTGCGTCAAATATTGCCTCTTTTGTATTTATGATAAATCTGTTTGATTCTGTTTTAGCTGAGATGGAACCGTGGTAGATACCGAAGAAATCCTTTCTAAACATGGATAAGGATAATGCTGAGAGTTTATTTTTTAGATTTTCTTTATTCATTTAGTTTACTCATATATTTTTGACATAAGTTTAACATAACTTTTTTGCTTTATTTGAAAATTTACTTTAAAACGACAGGGTTAATAGATTGTCTGTTTTAGTCTCTATACTTCTCTCTGATTTCTAAAAATTCATTGAGATTCTCTAGAAAGAGATTCATTAAGTTTGGATCAAAATGTTTCCCTTTTTGCTCCTCAAAGAACTTTAGTATCTCTTCAAGTTCCCACGCTTTTTTATAGACTCTATCGGCTCCTAGTGCATCAAAAACATCGGCGATGGCAACGATGCGTGCATAGATATGAATATCTTCACCTGAAATTCCTCGTGGATAACCGCTTCCGTCATACTTCTCATGATGCTCATGGGCAATAGTTGCCGAAGCATTGAGAAGCGGTCTTTGTGAGCCGCTAAGAACTTTATATCCTATAACACTGTGCGATTTCATAATCTCCCACTCATGAGGTTCAAAAGAGCCAGGTTTTAGAAGGATGGCATCAGGAATAGCAACTTTTCCTATGTCGTGCATCGGAGAAGCATCTGCTATAAGCTCTGCTTCATTTTCACTAAGCCCTGCTTTAAGAGCTAAAATCCTTGCATAATTTGCAACACGCCTTACATGATTTCCCGTCTCTTTGTTTCTAGACTCACCTATTTCTCCCATGCGAAAGATTATCTCTTGCTGTGTTTTTTCAATTTCTTGATGTATAAGTACAAGCTCTGTTACATCGCTCATAAGATGCAGATGCTCTATAATTTCGCAGTTGCTGTTTACTATAGGTATGATAGTTGTGTCCATATAACATGGAGTTTTTTCTTTTGTGAGATTTTCAAACTGCATATGTACAACTTCTTTGTTTGCAAGCTTCTGTTTGACAATTTCGCAGTCTCCTTTTTCTTTATGCTTTTTATCTCTTAGCTCACTGCAATCCTTGCCAATTAGCTCATCTTTTGCATAACCGCTTTTTTTTGTAAACGTGTCGTTCACATAGGTGATGACATTGTTTGTATCGGTTCTTATGACGCTCCATGTTTCATTTATGGCATTTTCATACTCTTTTACTTGATGTCTGGCTTCCGTAAAATCAGCTGTTGTGACTCCAAGAGTATCTCTTATACGTTCTTTATCTTCTTGAAGTTCAGTAATATCGGTTCGTATAGCTATATACTCTATAACATTCCCGTCTTTATCTAAGATAGGGTTTATGAAAGCCTTCATCCAGTAGCTGGAGCCGTCTTTTGCAAGATTTTTGACCTCGCCGACCCATGGTTTTTTGAGCTTTTTGATGGTGTGCCATATCTCTTTAAAGGTCTCTTTAGGCATATCCGGGTGGCGGATAATGTTGTGCGATTTTCCTAAAAGTTCCTCTTGAGAATAACCGCTAATGTCGCAAAAAGCTTTATTTGCATAACGAATAATTCCCTTAGGGTCTGTTTTTGAGACTATAAAACTTCTATCAACCGTTGTTTTATACTGCTCTAGAAGCATAAGAGAGTTTTCAAACTCTTCATTTAATATATGTGTAGATGAGAGAATTTTTTTAATGATTGTGCGCATAAGATAGATAAGTGCCGCTAAAAGTAATGCAAGAGAAAAAATAACCAGCATAATGTTTTGATTTGCATTTTCTATTTTAAGGTTTATGGAATTTTGCAAATCTTCAAAAAGCCTTGCTTCTAGTGTTTGAAAAAGGTCTATGCTTCGCGTTGCCGTCTCAAACCACTTTGCTGCGTTAGGCATAACATCTGTATTTAAAGCCGTATCCATCATAGCGAACATCTCTTTTAGGGAGTCATGCTTAAGTGTAGTGTGATAAAATAAGAGAAGTTCCGGTTGCAGATGAAGTGTTTTTTCAAATCTATTTGTTTCAACATAATAAATTTTTAGAGACTCTTTTGTCTGTGAAAAATTTTTATGCGAAAGTGTTTTGCTTACTAAAGCTTCATGCAGCGTAGCTCTAATGCGTCCTAGTTGCTCCTTCGCCGAGGCTAGATAGCTGTATGCCTGTAAATAGTTTCTATCTTCGAGATTTTCTACCATTGTCGGCATAGTCTTTATATGGTCAAGAAGATATGAGATTTCTTTAGTATAGCTCTCTTTGGCTTGTGAGGAAGAGAGTTTAAGTTCATCTATATCTTCTCTTATTTTTGCAATGTTCTCTTTCAAGTAGGGAAATTTCTTAAGAGCCTTAAGTGCGTCATCGAGATCTTTTCTGTTTTGAATAAACGGTAAACTTTTTTTGTTTTGTTCATCGGCAAGAAATCCGGTGCTGTATCCGCGTTCTCTTTGCATAAAATGCACGACATCTGAGATTGATTTTGCCTCTGTAATCTGCTCTTTTGTTTTGTTAAGATTATCTTTGATGCTAAAATCATAAAAAACTCTTCCTATTGAGAGCACTAAAATAATGGTTGTAGGGACAAGTGCCAAAAAAAGGAGTTTTGACTTTAGGTTAAGTTTCATAAATGTTCCATTTATATAAAGTATGTAAATTTTTTATTTGTTTTAATAATTATAATACAATAAACTTAAATATTTTTTATCATTAAATATTTAAGAAATAATTCAGTTATTTCATTTTATTGAGTTACTTCTGCAATAACGATGATTCGTCATTGCAGCAAAAAATAGAGGAAGGGGAGGAAGTATTACTTAAACCAGCTTTTCATCTTTTCGATGGCAGAGTCTAAAACACTCTCATGAGGTTTTGATTCTATGCCAAAGGACTCTTGAAGTTTGCTTAGAAGCTCACGTTGTTCGTCACTTAGCTTTTTAGGGTAGGTAATGTTTACCTGCGCAATTAAATCTCCATTGCCATGACCGTGAACATCATCTACTCCTTCGCCTCTAAAGAGAAACTGCTGCTTATCTTTTGTGCCGACATCAAGTTTTAGTTCCAGTTCTCCCGTTAGTGAAGGGATGGTGAGGCTCTCTCCTGCAACTGCCTGAGTGAAAAATACCGGAATTGCGATGTAGACATCATTTCCTTCTCTTTGAAAGTGTTTATCTGGTTTTACGTTAAATGTGACATATAAGTCGCCTCTTGTGCCTCGTTTACCGACATTTCCTTTTCCTGATACTCTAAGGCGGTTTCCATTGTCGATTCCTTTTGGAATTTTAATGGTTACACTGCTTTTTTCTTCATGGTAGCCTTTGCCATTACAGCTATTACAAGGCGCTGAGGGCGCAGAACCGCTTCCGTTACAAACAGGGCAGGTTTGAGAAAATGTCATAAATCCCTGTTTCATAAAGACTTGTCCTTGCCCCCTGCATTGACTACATGTAGAGAGTTTGCCGTCTTTTGCACCCGTGCCTTTGCAGCTGTTGCAAGAGTTTTTGTATTTGAACTCTATATCTTTTTCGCATCCAAATACTGCTTCGTTGAAACTTATGGTCATGTCAACATTCATATCAAGCGGGTACTTCTCCATGTCGGCAGGATTTTGACGTCGGCGTGACGAACCTCCAAAACCGTTAAACATCTCTTCAAAGATTGAGCCTAAATCATCAAATCCTGCAGATGAACGGCCTCTACCGCCGCCCATTCCCTGCAGACCCTCTTTGCCGTATCTGTCGTAAATACTTCTTTGTTTATCGTCGCTTAGACATTGATAGGCTTCGTTGCATAGTTTAAATTTGTGTTCGGCTTCACTGTCACCCGGATTTTTATCGGGGTGATATACTTTTGCCATTTTTCTGTAAGCTTTTTTAATAGTAGTTTGATCTGCGTCTCTTGAGACTTCCAATATTTCGTAATAGCTTAAATCCTGCATATTATTTTAATATCCTCATCACTTAATATTTTTGCAATTATAACGTTTTAAATTTAATCTATGTATAATCCTCTTTATGAAACATTTTGCACCCTATTTAACCCTGTTTTTACTATTTGCGGGCTGTTCCAAAGAGCCTCACGTAACTTTTTCAAATATGCCTCATACGCATCTTATTAAGAGCGATTTTAGTGAGCTTCCAAATTGGAGTCAAGAGGATTATGAAAATGCGCTAGAGTCGTTTGTGCGCAGCTGTAATACGGCTAAAACAAGAGAAATTTACGCTGACTTGTGCATAAAAGCCTCTGATGCCGTCGATGCGGAGATATTTTTAACAACCCATTTTTCTCCATATAAAATCGATTCACTAAACGATTCGCAAGACGGACTTTTAACAGGGTATTACGAACCTCAAATCAAAGGCTCGCTAACTAAAAAAGAGCCATATATCTACCCTGTGTACGCCACGCCAAAAGATTTGTTGGTCGTTGATTTGAGCGAGCAATATCCTGAATTAAAGGGTTATAGGTTAAGAGGCAGGATGGTTGGAAATAGAGTCGTTCCCTATTATGATAGAGAAGATGCCAATATAACTCCGCTTGAGAGTGAAATTCTATGTTATACCGATTCAAAAATAGACCTCTTTTTTTTAGAGGTTCAGGGTTCGGGGAGAGTAACGCTTGATGACGGCAGTACGATATTTGTCGGTTATGATAATCAAAATGGACACAGGTATAGCTCAATAGGAAAGTATCTTGTTAGTATCGGTGAAATAACCTTGGAAGATGTTTCGCTTCAAAGTATAAAAGCGTGGTTAGAGCAAAATCCATCAAGAATTGATGAGGTGCTAAACTACAACAAGTCAATGGTTTTCTTTAGACAAAAAGCCAAACCTGCAAGCGGTTCACTAGGAGTTGTTCTTACGCCAAAACGCTCAATTGCGGTAGATAGAAGGTATATCCCTTTAGGAAGTATGCTCTATCTTAGCGCTAAGACAGAAGCAGTTGATTTTAATCATGTCGTTATGGCCGAAGATACGGGCGGAGCGATAAAAGGCAGTGTAAGAGCCGATATATTTATGGGTTATGGAGAAGAAGCAAAAAAGATAGCAGGTGAATTAAAAGCGCCCTTAAAACTCTGGATACTTTTGCCAAAAGAGAGCTCTTGATGAACGGTTCTTTAGAAAAGTTTGACAAACTGGTAGATGCTCTGCAAGAACTTCCTACCATAGGGAAAAAATCGGCAACAAGACTTGCTTATCACATGTTAATGAAAAACAGTTTTGTCGGAATGAAGATTTCCCATGCTATTGAAGAGGCTTTGGGGAGTATAAAACAGTGCAGTTCATGCGGCGGCATGAGCGAAGATGAGCTCTGTTTTATCTGCTGTGATGAGAGCAGGGATGAGACACTTCTGTGTATAGTAGAAAATGCAAAAGACATACTGATTTTAGAGGAGAACGCACTCTTTAGCGGAAGATATTTTGTGTTGGAATCATTGGCAGAGTTTGATTTCTCAAAGCTGGAGAGATTGGTAGGTTCAGGAGTAAATGAGATAGTTTTTGCTCTAACGCCATCCATCGCAAATGATGCGGTTATGTTATATATTGAAGATAAATTAAGTCATTTTAATATAAACTACTCAAAAATTGCTCAGGGTGTTCCAACCGGAGTTAGTTTGGAAAATATAGATATTTTGTCTTTGACTAGGGCTTTGACGGATAGGGTAAAGGTGTGATTTGAGATTTGTCTATTTGGTTTTTGTTTTCACTTTTGTACTAACATTGTCGGGTTGCAGTTCAAAGATGATTGAACAGCCTAGTGGTACCGTTATTCATGAAGATAAAGAAAGAAGCGATTTAAACGGCGAACTAGAAGGGTTTGCGGATGAGTTTGAAGTTAAAGAACTGTATGATCCCTTTAGCAGCTATAATAGAGCTATGACTTCCTTTAACGACGGCGCATATGAGTACGTACTTAAGCCTGTAGCAGAGGGTTATAAATATATTGTACATGTAGAGGTAAGAGAGAGCGTGAGAAACTTTTTTAACAACCTCTATTTTCCTACACGATTTGTAAACAATGTTTTGCAAGGAAAATTTCACAACGCTTCTGAGGAGACGGGGCGATTTGTCATCAATACGACAATAGGTGTATTTGGGTTGTTTGACCCTGCAAAAGTACATTTTAATATCGGAGCACATGATGAGGATTTCGGGCAGACTTTGGGATTTTACGGAGTAGGGAGCGGACCTCATATTGTCCTGCCGCTTTTTGGACCTTCAAATCTTAGAGACTTTTTAAGCATGTATCCCGATGTTCTCCTAAGCCCGATTGATTACACTGAGCGGAGTTACTGGACTTTAAGTGATACATGGTTTGAGTATTTGAGTATAAAAGCACTTGAAGAAGTCAACTATATATCCTTGGATATGGACAGATATGAGAAAATGAAAAGAGATGCTGTTGATTTATACCCGTACTTCAGGGATGTTTATGAACAGTACAGAAAAAAACAGATTGAGGAATAATAGTGAAAAATATCTTTAAAAAAATAGTTGTATTATGTTTGGCGCTGCTTTTTGTGCAAAATTTGGCGGCAGATGAGCAGAGCGATTTGAAAAATCGTTTTTTAGACAAAATTAATGAAGTTATTTTAATAGTTGAAGATAAAAAACTCTCTAAAGATGAGAGAAATCGAAATATTATAAGAGTATTGACGCCAATGTTTGATTTTGAACTTATGGCAAAGCTTAGTCTAGGCAATACTTGGAGGGAACTCTCTAAAGAAAATGCCCAGAAGTTTGTTGACTTATACGTAGAGAGAATGAAGCAGTCCTACTCTGCAAAGATTGATGCTTATGAAGATGAGAAGGTAGAGGTTAAAAAGATTGAGCAGCCGCAGTCAAACAGAATAGCGCTTGTAACCGACCTTGTGAGCAAATCTGAGAAGCTAGAGATTGTTTACAAATACCACAAACCAAAGACAAAAACTCCTAGTAAAGATGAATGGCTTATATATGATGTAGAGATTTTAGGAGTCAGTATCTTAAAAACCGATAGAGCTCAATTTAAAGAATTTTTACAAACAAAGAGCATAATCGAACTTATGGATGCTTTGGCAAAGCAGTCGTAAAGAGCAATGTTAGAGAACCTTTATAAAAACTACATTTTAAAATATCCAAAAATTATTTTAGCTCTTATGAGTGCTTTTATAGTGGTCATGGCTCTTTTTGCATTTAAGCTCGAGATTGATGCAAGTGCCGAGACGCTTCTGCTCGAAGATGATAAAGATTTGGAGTACACAAGAGATGTCCTCAAAAGATTTGAAGCGTCTGATTTTTTAGTTGTTACCTACACTACGCAAGATGACCTTCTTAGTGATGAAAATATTGCAAATATTAAGAAGTTGAGTGTACAGATACAAACTCTTGAGATAGTAGAGAGTATCAACTCTATAGTAAGTGTTCCGCTTTTGCAATCTCCTCCGGTTCCGCTCAAAGAACTTCTCAAAGATATACCTACTTTAGAATCTCCTAAAATTGATAAGAGTTTGGCAAAACAAGAGTTTTTAACAAGTCCGATTTATAAACAAAATCTAGTAAGCGATGATTTTAGCACTACCGCTTTAATGATAAACCTTAAAAGAGATGAGAAATATTTCAGCCTTATAGACAACAGAGATAAATTTGTAAAGCTTAAAAAGCAAAAAGCGCTCAGTACGGAGGAGAAGAGAGTTTATAAAAAAGCAGAGATAGAACTTAAAAAGTATAGAGATATCTTAAGAGAAGAGAATCACCGAACAATAGTCAAACTAAGGGATATTTTAAAAAATTTTGAGAAGGAACATAAAAAAATAAAACTCCATTTAGGCGGGGTTGAAATGATTGCCGATGACATGGTGGAGTTTGTAAAGTATGACTTAAAAACATTTGGATTTTTGATAGTAGGACTTCTTATTGCCATCTTATATATACTCCTTAAAAAGGTGCAGTGGGTTGTTATAGCACTTTTTATCTGTACCACTTCACTTGTTGTTACAAGCGGGCTTTTGGGGCTTTTTGGCTGGGAGATAACCGTTGTTTCGTCAAACTATATCTCATTGCAGCTTATCATGAACATGTCGCTGGTCGTACACCTTATAGTGAGGTACAAAGAGTTATATGCCCATGAGGAGCATGATACGCAGACGGATATAACGCTAGATACTATCCTCTCTATGGCAAAACCCTCATTTTTTGTTGTAATTACCACGATAGCCGGATTTAGCTCTTTGGTTTTTAGCGGCATACTGCCCGTTATAAATTTTGGCTGGATGATGAGTACGGGGATAATTGTATCGCTTCTTATGACATTTATTTTGTTTCCTATTATTTTACTTCTGTTTGAGAAAAAAGAGTCTCGTGAGTTTGGCAAAGGCGGCGCTCCATTTACTGCTAAAGTGGCACATGTAGCATATCACTATAAAAAAATCATCCTTGTCTCGGCTCTAGCAGTTGTACTTTTTTCCATCTCGGGAGCAACAAAGCTTAGAGTAGAGAACAGTTTTATAGACTACTTTAAGCAAGATACCGAGATATATAAAGGGATGGCTCTTATTGATAAAAAGCTCGGAGGAACTACGCCGCTTGATATCATCTTGACGTTTAAAGACAAAAGTGACGAGGTGGCTTCTGTAGAAGTAGTCGGCTCAGGTAAAGATGTAGAACTTGATTCGTTTGCAGATGAGTTTGAGGAGAGCAAAGAGGACAAAGAGAAGTACTGGTTTACGCAAAACAAGATGCGAAAGATAAAAGAGGTTCATGAGTATCTTGAGTCTATTGAAGCTGTAGGAAAAGTGCTCTCGCTCTCAACGACGGGAGAGATTTTAAAAGTTTTAAACGGCGGTAAAGAGGCTGATGGTCTTACACTTGCTCTTATGTACAAAGAGCTTCCCAAGGAGTATAGAAAAATCATACTTACACCTTATGTAGATATAGAAAATAATCAGGTAAGGATAAGTACAAGAATCATAGACTCAATGCCAAATCTCCAAAGAGACGCTCTTATTAAAAAAATTAACAAAGATATAAAGAAGATGCTCAATCCTGAGTATGAAGAGCATAAGAGTGAAAATCTCTTAATCATGTACAACAACATGCTCCAGTCACTTTTTGATTCTCAGATCAAAACTATAGGAGTGGTTGTTCTCATACTCTTTTTAATGTTTTTTGCACTTTTTAGAAGCCTAAAAATTGCGGTCATTGCAATTATCGCAAACATTATTCCCGTAGGTGTTATTTTTGGGTTTATGGGGTGGATGGATATTCCTCTTGATATGATGACTATAACCATTGCAGCCATCAGTATAGGCATAGCGGTTGATGACACCATACACTATATCTACAGATACTCTCTGCTTTACAGGGAGTCAGGCGATGCAAAAGGCTCTATGTTTAGAGCGCATAAAAGTATAGGAACGGCGATGTTTTATACTTCAACCATTATCATGATAGGGTTTTGTATTTTAGTGCTCTCTAACTTCCTGCCGACTATCTATTTTGGACTTCTTACAATGATTGCCATGTTTATGGCGATTGTCGCGGATTTGCTGCTGCTTCCTGTTCTGCTTTTGCTCTTTGGCATCTAGGAATAAATTCACTTAACATTTCTTGAAATTTTGATGTACAATGAGCTTTTTTATTCTAGGAAGTACATTGAAATATATTATTGTTTCCCTGCTCGTTGCTTCACTTCTTCAAATTTTCTTATGGCTTGGCAACGAGCATAAATTTATTACTCCGCCCGATGCCGACAATATCATAGAATCTCTCTCGTATGCGCCCTACAAAAAGGGAAATAAGAAAGAGATGCTTAGTGATGAAGAGGTGCTTAAAGATTTAATTCTATTAAATAAATTTACTAATAGTGTGCGCCTCTACTCTGCGGAAGATTCACGAAAAGTTATGCCGATAGTAAAAAAACTCGGCATGCAGGCGCACTTGGGTATTTGGCTTAGCGGTAATGAGCAAGATAATGAAAAAGAGATGGCAGAGGCCAAAAGCCTCATCTCCGAGTATTATGACAACTTGCTATCTGTTATAGTCGGAAATGAGGTGCTGCTTCGCGAGGATTTGTAATCACATGAGCTAACTAGATATATCAGAGATATTAAAAGATTTGTTTATATCTTATTTAACGCTAAGAGAGATGCCAAAGAAAAAGCTATAAAAGATGAAATAGCTACAATAAAAAACAAAAGAGAAAGAGCAGAAAAAGCAAAAATTCTTAGAGATGAACTTTTAAGGCAAAAAGAGCATGTAGTGCCTGTTACAACGGCAGATATTTGGAATACGTGGCTGCTTTATCCGGATTTGGCAGGAGAAGTTGATACTATAAATATCCATATTCTTCCTTATTGGGAAAAGATAAAAGCCGTGGATTTTGAGCCGTTTTTCAAAGAGACATATAAAAAAGTAAAAGATATGTATAAAAACAAACCTGTTACTATAGGAGAGTTTGGGTGGCCGAGTCAAGGATATAATAATCAAGCTGCCGTGGCAAGCTCTCAAAATCAGGCAACCGTTATTAGAAGATTTTTACTTTTAGCAAAACAAGAGGGTTTTAGTTACAACTTGATTGAAGCGTTTGATCAGCCGTGGAAAGGCTCCGATGAGGGAAGTGTCGGGCAGTATTGGGGTATTTTTGATGCAAACCGCCACCAGAAATTTGAAATGCGCGGAGAAGTTCTTGTTGAGCCGTATTGGTTTATACAGATGGTTGCAGCTGCAATTATTGGGGCAATTTTAACTTTTTTTGGTCTTAGAAATCAAAACATCAATTTTTTACATGCTTTTACCTATGGTCTTGCTGCGCAGGGTATCTCTTTGGTATCGTTATGTCGGCTGTTTATCCTTTTGTTCACTACATGAACTTCGGCACTTGGATTATGTGGGGTATGGGTTCGATTCTTATGATACCTCTTACTCTCATTACCATGGCTAAGGCAAACGAGCTATTTAAATGTACAATAGGAAGGCGCCCGCAAAGACTTATCCCTCTTGATTTAAAGTCTGAGAGAGTTCCTTTTGTCAGTATACATGTACCTGCATACAAAGAACAGCCTGCAGTTTTAGAGGAGACACTTATAGCACTCTCAAAACTAAATTATACTAACTATGAAGTTCTTGTAATTATAAATAATACGCCTGAGGAGTTTTATAAAGCACCCATAAAAGCTCTATGTAAAGAGCTTGGGGAGAGATTTGTCTATCTTGATATAGAGTGCAGCGGTTTTAAGGCGGGAGCGCTCAACAAAGCACTGGAGTTTACAAATCCCGAGTGTGAAATATTAGCCGTAATTGATGCCGATTATGTTGTCAGTCCAAATTGGCTCATAGACTTAGTGCCGATTTTTGATGATCAAAAAGTCGCTTTGGTTCAAGCGCCACAAGATCACCGAGACGGAAATGAATCGCTTATCAAAACAGCAATGAACGCCGAATATGCAGGCTTTTTTGATATCGGCATGGTTGAGCGCAATGAAGAGAATGCTATAGTAGCACACGGAACAATGCTTATGGTGCGCAAAAGCGCTTTTGATGAAGTCGGAGCGTGGAATACCGATACGATAGTCGAAGATAGTGAGCTAGGGCTTAGACTTTTTGAAGCGGGTTATATCGGACACTATACAAACCGCAGATACGGGCATGGATTGCTTCCCGATACTATTGAAGCTTTTAAAAATCAGCGCCATCGCTGGGCATACGGTGCGGTGCAGATTCTAAAAAAACATTGGCAGCACTTTAAACCCTCATCCAAAACGCTTACACGTGCGCAAAAGCACCATTTTGTCACGGGATGGTTTTTTTGGCTCTCCGACGCTCTGGGAACTCTCGCTTCGATACTCAATATCATCTGGGTTCCAGTTATTATTTTTGTAGGAGTAACCATCCCGACAATCGCACTGAGTGTACCGATTTTAACAGCTTTTTTAGTAAATGTTATTCACTCTTTTGTGCTTTACAGGACAAGGGTAGGGGCAAATCTATATCACTCTCTTTTGGGCGCCATTGCCGCTATGAGCCTGCAGCTTATCATTTTTAAAGCGGTATATGATGGATTTGTAAAAGACAGCCTACCGTTTAAGAGAACAGAAAAAGGGGGCAACAGTAAAAAAAGCATAAACAGCCCCGTAAAAAATGAGATGATTTTAGCATCACTGATTTTAGGTTCGTTTGTGGCTCTTATAGTGACAAATAAGCAGGGAATTATAGAAGTCTATGTTTTTTGTGCAACTATCTTTATCCAAAGCATCCCTTATGTCTCGGCGATTGTTCTTAGGATGATTGAGAAAAGTTCTTATAAAAAAGTAAAATTGGAAAGATAAATTTTAAATATAATCCGCAAAAGATTGGACTTGTAAACCAAACCCTGATTGCGGTATATGCAGTTATTAACTTGGATGAAACAGTCATACCATAAAGTGATATAGATATGGTAAAATTTATTTATTAAGCTTCGTTTAGCAAGGTTTTAAACCTTAAAATGCAGTACAATTGTATTTTTCGATTTTCCATTTAATTTAAACTCTATATTTGGTTATAACAATAAAAAATATAAAATAGTGACATAACCGCGACACTTTTCTGCTATCATAATCAAACTGTTTTAAATAGTCAAAAGGAGTTGTCAATGTCATTTACCCCATCCCCTACAAACATAGCGTTCATTTTGGACAATGTTCAAGACTATCAAAACTATATTTTATCTCTCAAGGAAATTTTATGAATACTACTCCGCTACACAGAAAATCGTTTGTATTTGTCGATGCGCATTTGGAGGATATTCAAACCCTCTCTATGCATTTCCCTTATGAAGCGGAAATCTGTCTTCTAAGCAGTAATGAAAAACTTCTCTCTCAAATAGCAACACGGCTTGAAGGGCATACTGATGTTGCCAATCTTCATCTCATTACACATGGTCGTTCAGGTGAGATACTACTTGGAAAAAACGGTGTATCGTTAGAAACACTCCCGTTTTATGGCAAAGAACTTTTGACAATCAGTGATGCCATGAAGAAGAATGGCGAATGGTTTATTTATGGATGTGAAGTAGCCCTTGGCGAGAGAGGAGCAGCATTTGTCTCCACACTGCAAAATGTAACAGGACTTAAAATAGCAGCTTCTACGCACAAAGTCGGGCACTCTGAGTTTGGCGGAAGCTGGAAGCTGGATGCAGCGCCTGAAATGATGGCAAATGTGCTTGAAGTGAGAGAGTGGAGAGGGGTATTAGCAGATCTTGTTAACGGTATGGGTGGAGATGACGGCTTTGGTGAAAATTCTTTTGCACGTAATGACGATGGAAATACAGATGCGATTGACATCACTTCCGTATTTGGTGAACAGTGATTAAAATTTGGCGATACATTTTACACAAGCACCTATATTAATAACAATGGAATGATAACTTTTGGACAGGGATTTGGTGGATTTACTCCATCTGGAATTGAAGACGGACTTCAATCTGGCAGTGGCTATCTACCTCTAATGGCGCTATTTTGGACAGATATTGACACTCGATATGGAGATGTTTCTCCATCTGCCGGTGGAAATTCAACAGGTTCTAATTTAGTTTACTATGATATTGATACGGTTGATAGAAAAATTACCTTTACATGGGATGATGTTGGTCTTTATAGTAGTGGATCAGATTCTGCTTTGGCAGGTCAAATCATTCTTTACGATGCTGGTTCGGGCAATATGAACATTGAGTTTCGTTATGAATATGCCGGACTCTATGATGGGTATGAAGCGGCTGCCGGTTGGAATGTCGGGGTAAGCAGTAGTGATGGAGGGATTGACGGCATAGATTATTATCAGATTGCTGCACCGGCTGATTTAAGCTGGCTTGATACTACAGCAGGCAATACCGGCGAAGCAGGACTCTATCGTTGGTATCTTCGTGATGGTTCGGTAAGCGATAGTGCAGGTTCAATCAGTTATGGTGTTAATACCTTTGTTGAATCTGCCAATAATGATGGTTCTATCATAACAGCTATTACAATTACATTAGTCGGGGATACTTTTACAGGAAGTAATGGCGATGATTTTGTAGCTGGAAGTAAAGCTACGATTAGCAATGTTCCTACTGGACTAACAGCGGTGATGACACGTATCAGTGACACAACAGCAACTTTGACACTAACGAGTAATGCAACAAATCACACTAATAATGAAGATATCGACAATCTTACGGTAAGTTTTGAAAACTCAGCATTAACGGGGAATAATGCATCAATCATAAATAATGCTACCAGTCAAATTTTTAGGGTTGATTTTATAGAGGCTAGTAATACAGCGCCAACAGGCTTAGGCGATCTCATACTCACTGCCGTAGATGAAGATACAATAGCCCCGGCAGGTGTAGCTATTAATGCGTTAACTGATTTAAATTTTACTGACGTGGATGGTGGCGATTCGCTAAGCGGCGTGGCTGTCGTAGCCAATACTGCCAATGCAGATACACAAGGCAGTTGGCAGTATAGTACAAATGCGGGTAGTAACTGGTTTGATATAGGAAGTGTAAACAGCACTGAAGCACTTGCATTATCGAGCTCAACATTGGTTCGTTTTGTTCCTGTAGAAAATTATAATGGTACACCTCCAACATTGAGTGTATATGCTATGGATAGCAGTGCTAATTATTTTAGTACGACAGGAGTAAGTGAAACACGAGTGACGTTGGATGCCTCCAATAATGGTGGTGCATCTGCAATCGCTACAACAACGAATACTATAAGTACTTCTATCAATCCGCTAAACGATGCTCCTATTATCAGCTCTAATGCAGGTGGTGCTAGTGCAGCTATAAATGTAACAGAAGGCTCTGCAGCTGTCACTACCGTCACTGCCACAGATATAGATGGAACTGACACTATGGCTTACAGCATTGCAGGTGGAACCGATTCGGATAAATTTAACATTGTCGAAGCGACAGGCATTCTCACTTTTGCCTCCGCTCCTGATTTTGAGATTCCTGCAGACAGTGATACAAACAACACATATCAAGTTATCGTCCAAGCCGGTGATGGAAATGGCGGAACAGATACACAGACTATCACCGTAACTATTACGGATGGTCCAGACAATCAATCTCCCGTCATCACCTCTAATGCAGGCGAAGCCACAGCCGCCATCAATGTCGCAGAAAACACTACCGCAGTCACGACAGTCGTTGCAACAGACGGTGATGACGACACGGTGACCTACAGCATTAGCGGCGGAGCAGACTCTGCTAAATTTAGCATCGTCGAAGCTACAGGCGTTCTCACTTTTGCCTCTGCTCCCAACTACGAATCGCCAACCGATAGTGACACCAATAACACCTATGTGGTAGAAGTCACGGCAGATGATAACAATAGCGGAGCCGATACCCAAACTATTACCGTAACAGTCACCAATGTCAACGAATCTACTTATACTCCGCCGAGTACCCCATCTACTCCGCCAACAACAACAGTAGATGGTGCAACAGTACAAACTGCAACGCTTAGAGAGATAAGAACAACAACGGATGCAAGCGGAAATACAACTACTACAACAGTGAGTACGGAACAATTAATCATTGCTCCGGTAAGTGGTACACGAACAGACTCGGTAGGTACAGCCACAACGGCAGATGTTCCACTTTTCTGGGGAGAAAGTTCTCGAACAGAGTGGGCAACTACGGCAAACTTGCCAACAGGAGTAGGTCTTACTACAGCAGGTTCTCGTGCCCCTGAAAGTACCGCAACACAACAAAGTATCCTTGATGATTTATTGTATTACATAGACACAACAACTCCCCAAACAGACGGTGGAAAAACAGAGATGCTCGCTGGAGGAGCAACTTTTTTACAAGCACTCTCAAATATTGAAACGCTAGTTGTAAATCAAATAACGCTCTCAACTACAAATACACAAGCATCACAAGTGCCTATAACTTTAACTGGATCTGCAAACACAGTTTTAACAACAGCCGGAGCTATAGTTCCTCAAGAGGCATTAGTCATCGATGCACAATCACTTCAAACAGGGAGTATGCTTAACCTTCAAAATGTAGAGTTTGCAGTTATCATAGGTGAAAATATAACCATCAGAGGCGGAGAAGGTAAAAATATACTTTTCACAGGAGCAGGAAGCCAAAACATTATGCTAGGCGAAGACGATGACGAACTCCATGCAGTAGCAGGAGACGATACCGTCGGCTCAGCAGGTGGAGATGATTTGATTTTTGGAGAAAGTGGAAATGATACTGTATTTGGTGGAGAAGGCAATGATATGCTTCATGGGGGAAGCGGTACGGATGTTGCGACATATAGCGGCAATATAGCTGATTATGTCATAACAAGAGATGAAGGAAAAACTTATGTAGCTCTTGCATCTAATTCAAATGAAGTTTACACTATTATCAACACAGAAACAATTGAGTTTGCAGATGGCAGTTATACTATTGAAAATAGTATAGCACTAAATAAGATAGCTACTCTGTATATGCAAATACTAGATCGTCAAGCAGAGATAGACGGTTTCCAATACTGGGCAAAAGATACAAGCAGTTTAGGAAATATAGCATTAGGTTTTATAACATCCCAAGAGTATAAGACAAACAGCGGAGTTAACTGGGAAACATTAGATGTATCAGGAAAAGTGGAACAGTTTTACGAAGCATTTTTAGGTCGTTCTTCGGATGAAGTTGGAAAAGCTTACTGGGTTGATGATATAAATGCAGGTATGACATTTGAGCAGGCGGCTGAATGTTTTATAGACTCTGTTGAGCTTAGTGGGATTTATCAAAGCAAAGAAGATTGGAATTTCTCTGTATAGTTTTTTATATTAATAGATATTGCTATTTATAATAACAATAAATTTCATTTATTTGATATTGAATTTGAGTAGTAATGCGTTTTGCAATAGGATAAAAAATGTTAGCTGTGGAGTTAAAATAAAAGTAGAGCATTTGTATTTGGTATTATTCCCTTTTAAATAAAATAAATATACAATGAAGCCGTATTCAAAGAAAAGAGGAATCAACATGAGACTCTTAATTATCGGCGGTGGTATAGCCGCGGCTTATTTTGCGAACAATATTAAAAAAGCGGATAATTCCCTAGACGTTACAATTCTTAGCGAGGAGAAATACGCACCTTACGACAGGATACATCTCTGCAAACTTGTTGATGAGAGTGCTTCCATAGAGGAGATATCTCTTCATCTTGACCCTACAGTTCATTTGGAGTTTAATCAAAAAATTATCAAAATCGACAAAGAGAAAAAACGCGTCTACTCAAAAGAGGCAATGTTTGGTTACGATAAGCTCATCATCGCAACAGGCTCTTTGCCAAATGCTCCTTTTGACGTAAAGAACGTTAAAAATGCGGCTGTTTTTAGAAGTGCGGATGATTGTGAAGTTATAAAAAATGGCGTAAAAGAGAGAGAAGTTGTAGTTGTAGGCTGTGGTCCTATCGGACTTGAACTTCTTGAGACGCTGGATAAAATGTCAAATGTAGAGAAAATTTCACTGCTTATACGTTCAAACTTTTTATATGACAAAAATCTCTCAAGCGAATCTGTGAAAATTATAGAGCAGAGTTACACAAAAAACAAAAAAATTACTATACATTTTGAAGATGAGATAGCAAACACCGTTATAGAAGATTCAGAGATAAAGCTTTTAAAAACAAAAAAAATGGAGATAAAAAACCCTTTTCTCATTTTTGGTATAGGAATCAGACCTAATATTGAACACTTTAGAGATACTCTTAAATGTAACAAAGGGATTTTGACAAACACTTTTATGCAGAGTGAAGATGAGAATATCTATGCAATCGGTGAGTGTGCGGAGGTTGAAAAATTTGGTTTTATTGCAGGACATGTAGAGGCATGCACGCAGCAGGCAAAAAGTGCAATCTCGCATATTTTACTGCGAGAGTTCCAAGAGTTTGAACCAAAAACAACCATAGATATGTTAAAAGTAGGCGAGTTTACTTTGGTAGACATCATGTCGCCGGATTTTGCCGAAGGCTATGAGAAGGTAGTTATAAGTAAAAAGAACTTTGTAAATGAGTATTTTTTAAAAGAGGGCAGAGTTTTAAGATACATTGGAATCAACTCGGATGTGGATGCCTGCTATATGAAAAATCTTATAGAGAGTGCAAAAAAGATAGAGATAGATGAGCTATACAAAGCTGCTAGAGCAGAGGGCAAAGGGAAGTTGGTCTGCAGCTGTACAGGTATGTATTATCAAGATATCGTAGCACTCGTTAAAGAAAACGGTGTGAACTCTTTTGCCGATTTGGCGGAGTTTACGCAAGCGGGCAGGGTTTGCGGCAGATGCAGAAACGAAGTAATCAAGATTATAGAGAAGTCTCAATGTCTTATAGACCCAAATATTGTAAAAAAAAGCCCTAAAGACAAAGAGATTGAAAAAAAGCTTCAAGAGACAAAAAAAAGAGTTGCAAAGTTTAACAAAGAACATCCGCTTAACGCTCTTGATGAAAAGAATCTTGAAGCCGCCATGCAGAGTATGGATATCACAAAAGATGAGGTTAACAGATGGGTCAGCATGGTCACCGCAGATATGCAGCTGCATCCAAAGTTTGAAGAGGTAGTCGCAAAAGGGGTAAAGAGCCTTAATAAAATCCCAATTCTCTGGTTGGAACTAGCCGATTGCAGCGGCAACTCCGAAGCGTTTATCAAGTCGGCAAATCCAGCTATAGAAGACCTTATATTTGAGTACATCTCACTTGATTATCATGAACTTTTGATGAGTGCGAGCGGCAATGAGAGCGAGAGCCTTTTGGATGATATCATTAAAAATCAAAAGGGCGAGTATATACTTATAGTCGAAGGTGCTGTTCCGCTTGGACTAGATGGAAAGTATCTAAGAATCGGCTCTAAAGGTGAAACGGGCATAGAGCTGCTAAAGAGATGCGCAAAAGATGCCGCTCTTGTTATTGCCGTGGGAAGTTGTGCTTTTGACGGAGGTGTTGTAGCCGCCGCTCCAAATCCGACAGGCGCGGTAGGAGTTGCTGAGGCGCTAAAGAGAGCGGATATTATAAACATATCAGGATGTCCTACAAATCCTATCAATATCGTCGGTACACTTCTTTACTACATCATGTTTGAAGAGATGCCGCCTTTAGATAAGTTCAACCGACCTCTTTGGGCGTATGAGGGAAGAGTACATGACAACTGCGAGCGGCGCGGACATTACGAGCTTGGAGAGTTTGTCCAAGAGTGGGGGGATGAGGGCGCGAAAAAAGGGTGGTGTCTTTTTAATATGGGTTGTAAAGGTCCTTATGCCCATGTAAACTGTCCTACCATGAAGTTCAATCAAGGTACCAGCTGGCCTGTTCAAGTGGGGCATGGATGTATTGGATGTACGGAGATAGGCTTTTTTGACAAGTTTGCAAATGAAAGAGTATATGAGGGAAAAGAAGAATGAAAAAGATAGTCATTGACCCCGTTACAAGGATAGAGGGACACTTACGCATTGAAGTTGAGGTTGATGAAGAGGGTGTGGTTCAAGAGGCGTATGTAAGCGGACAGCTTTTTCGCGGTATAGAGACCATACTAAAAGGCAGAGACCCAAGAGATGCAGGACTTTTAGCGGGGAGAATCTGCGGAGCCTGTACAAATTCTCACTTTCGCGCGGCGGTGAGTGCCGTCGAAGATGCTTACTCCATTAAGCCACCGGATAATGCATGGATTATAAGAGATTTGATGGCGATGGCACTTTTTATACAAGATCATGTCGTACACTTTTATCATCTGCACTCTTTGGATTTTATTGATGTTAGTGCCGCACTTGAAGCCGAAGCCTCTCTTGCTTCAGAAGAAGCAAAAAAATATTCCAAAAATCCCTACAGAAACTCTGTTGCGCACTACACGGAGGTGTTGCAGAAACTTCAAAATTTTGTAAAAGCGGGAAGGCTCGGTCCTTTTGCAAACGGCTATTGGGGGCATAGCGCTTATAAACTAACACCTGAGCAAAATCTCATTATTCTCTCACACTACTTAGAAGCACTTAGGTTCCAAACAGAGATAAGCAAAGCCGTAGCGATATTCGGCGGTAAAACACCACATCCGCAAAGCATCGTAGTAGGCGGGGTTACAAGTGTAGCTGATATGCTCAACCCGCAAAGACTTAACGACTATATCTTTGTTATCAAAGAGGCAAAAGAGTTTGTGGATCGCGCTTACATGAGTGATATGAAACTGCTTGCAACGGCGTATAGAGATGAGATAAAAGAGGGTTCGGGAAGAGCAAAAGGCAACTTTTTATCCGTGGGCGGCTATGTTTTTGATGAAAAACAAAAACTCTTTAGCGGCGGCGTGATTTATGGACATGACTTCTCAAAAATAGAGGAGTTTGACGAGAGCAGAATCAGCGAAGAGGTTGATAGAGCATGGTACGATGAGAAGGGCGAAGTCTGCTATACCGACTTGAACGATGACGGTACGCTTAAAACTGCAAAAAACAGTGATAAATATTCATGGATTAAGGCTCCACGGTATGGAGGGGAGGTGATGGAGAGCGGACCGCTTGCAAGAGTACTTATAAGTTACGTAAGCGGCAACGAACTTATAAAACCTTTTGTAGATGAGTTTTTAGATGCTACTAATCTTGAGCTTATGGATTTCTCATCAACCATTGGAAGAAATGCCGCAAGGGCGATAGAGAGTGTTTATATTTGCGAATATATTTTTAAACTTGTCTCACGGCTTGTTCAAAATATTAAATACTACAATACTGATACATGGATGAAATATGATTTTGAAAAACTCCCAAAAGAGGCAAAGGGGAGAGCTTTTTCTGAAGTTCCGCGCGGTGTTTTATCTCATTTTGTAAGCATAAAAGAGCAAAAGATAGAGAACTACTCCGTTATAGCTCCGACTACATGGAATGCCTCGCCAAAAGATAAAGAGGGTAAAAGAGGAGCGTACGAAGAAGCGCTCATAGGTATCAAGATACAAGACAGCACAAAGCCGCTTGAAGTGCTCAGAATCATTCACTCCTTTGACCCATGCCTCGCATGTGCTGTACATGTTATGGATATAAAGGGAGATGAGTTGAGCCTCTATAAGATAAAAGCTTTGTTTTAAAGTTTTTTTGACAATTTTATCGCACTGTTTTAACAAGTAAAAATTAAGGAAGAGATAATACCTTTGGATGTATAATCAAGTGATATCGCAGAAAATGCAGTTATCTTAGAAAATAAATTTTAAGGAATTTATATGAATATTTATTTTGTTACTTCAAGATTTTTTGCTCTTATCGCTCTTACTTTTTTATTGTATGGTTTTGCTATTCCTTCTCTTGGTTTTCATGGTACTTTAGAGCGCATAAAAGACGGCAAGGCGGAAGATATACCTTCATACGTCTACCCTCTGTGGAATTTTTATCAAAAAGATAGATATTTTGGTGTTAATACCTCAAAAGAAGCAAAACATAATCTAAAAAAAATGATTGAATTTTCCGAAGAGATAGGTGTTCCTTCAATGCCTGTATGGAGTTTTTCTTTGGAGGCGCCAAACTATCCAAAAGAGGCATTTCCTCAAGGACTTCCCGTATTTATTCATTTTGACGGGTTAAGCGGTGAAGTGCATGAGATGGACACAATTAATCATTATGTCGGAATGGCATCCATGCAAAGAGGTGCTCCTTATGAACGTGCACTTGCTCCTTATGCACTTGTAATCGTTGCTTTGATATTTGTGCTGTTTATTTTTTACAACAATAAATGGATAAACAGATTTATGATTATTCCCATGCTGCTGCCATTTATGTTTATAGCCATTTATGCTTACTGGCTTTATTGGTTTGGACATAATCTTCATAGAGGTGCGATTACCATGGAGCCGTTTATGCCTGTTTTGCTTGGAGACGGAAAAGTGGCACAGTTTACCACACACGCTTATCCAGCAGTCGGTTTTTGGCTGCTTGTGGCTGTTAGTATTTTCTCTTTTTTGGCTTGGTGGTTAAAAAAAAGAGGATTAAAAGAGCAGTCGTTAAAGAGGGCAACTTTTGTACATCACTCTTTTATGTTTGTTTTTTTATTGACAGCTCTGGCGTCAACCGCTTATTTACTTAAGACGGATATAGAAGTAAACAAGTTGGAGAAAATTGCTGAGCTTATTCATGTACCGGATTTAGAAACTTCGCTAAAAGCAGAGAGGGAAGAAGCTTTAGAGACACAGAAGCAGGAGATGCAAGAAGAGAGAGATGAGAAAAGAAAAGAGCAGGAGTTACAAATAAAAGCATTGGAAGAGAGAGCCGGAACTCTTGGAAAATTTAAAGTCAGCAAGATGTATAAAAGTAATTGTGCTCCATGTCACGGCAACAGTGGAGAGGGAAATTTCGGAACTAAGCTTATCGGGTTAAGCGAGGAGCATATATTGAAAAAACTGCTTGAATTCAAAACAAATAAAGATGCAATTCATATAGAAACTATTGAATATCTCTCAGAAGATGATATAAAAAATTTAACCAAAGAGATTTCTCAATTTGGAGATTAACAAATAAAACAGTGATATGCTGTTCTTTATAAAGAGGAGATACTTATGGTAAGAAAATATTTGAATATTGTAATAACACTCGGATTGCTGTTTGCAGCACAAACTGTTTTTGGCGAATCTGCATTTCAAACAATAATGAAAAAACGAGGATTAACTGAAGAGGATGCTCTTGCCGCAATAAAAGTTTACAACCCCAGCGGCAAACATGATGAGTACTATGTTTTTGTAGGAGGAGGACAATCAGGACAAGTTTTGGTTTATGGGGTTCCATCTATGAGACCCTTGAAATATATAGGAGTGTTTACGCCAGAACCTTGGCAGGGGTACGGTTTTGATACAGATTCAAAAGAGGTTTTGAGACAAGGAAATGTCAGAGGAAGAGAGATTAACTGGGGAGATGTACATCATCCCGCACTCTCGGAGACGAATGGAAAATATGACGGAGAATACCTTTTTGTCAATGATAAAGCAAATGCCAGAATCGCAGTAATCGACTTAAAATATTTTGAAACTTCTCAAATAGTAGTGAATCCTATCTTCAAATCAACTCACGGAGGAGCATTTTTAACTCCAAATACTGAGTATGTTCTTGATACATGTCAGTATGCCGCACCTTTGACAAATGACTATTATCCTATAGAAGCGTATCAGGATGTTTATAAAGGCGGAGTAACATTTTGGAAGTTTGATAGGAAAAAAGGAAAGATTCAACAAGAAGAGTCCTTTAGTTTAGAGTTTCCGCCTTATATGCAGGATTTAACCGATGTCGGTAAAGGTATTTCCTACGGTTGGGCATTTACAAATTCGATAAATTCAGAACTCTATACGGGAGGTATTGAAAAAGGTCTTCCTCCTTTTGAAGCAGGATGCAGCCGTAACGATACGGATTTTTTACATATATATAATTGGAAAAAATTAGCGTTACTTGCAAAAGATAAAAAAAATATTAAAATAATTAACGGGCATAAAGTTATTCCTATAGAGGTGGCGGTAAAAAACAATGCTCTTTTTTTAGTTCCTGAAAATAAATCTCCTCACGGTGTAGATGTGAGTCCCGATGGCGGTTATATAATTGTTTCTGGTAAACTAGATACCCATGCATCCGTTTATGATTTTAATAAGATTATGAAGCTGATTCAAAACAGGGAGTTTGAGGGAAAAGATCTATATGGGATACCGATTTTAGATATGAAAAAATCACTCTATGGGCAGGTTGAACTTGGACTGGGTCATCTGCATAATACTTTTGGCAAGGAAGAGGGTTCTATCTACAGCTCTTTGTATGTCGATTCTCAAGTCGTAAAATGGGATTTTAAAAAACTTAAAGTCATAGATAAAATCGGTATTCACTATAATATCGGACATATTGAGGCAATGGAGGGAAAATCTGCAGATCCGCAGGGATAGTATCTTGTTGCCATCAATAAGCTTGCTATTGACAGATTTTTGCCGGTCGGACCGCTGCATCCGCAAAATAATCAGCTTATAGATATCGGTGGAAATAAGATGAAACTTCTTTTAGATATGCCCATACCGCTTGTAGAACCGCATCAAGGAGCATCAATCAGAGCAAGTAAGATTCACTCTGAAGTCCGCTTTAAAACTGGAACAAACTCTAGAACGGGTGAGCCTCATGTCGGAAAAGCTCTTGCAGGTGAAGAGAGAGTTGAGCGAAAGGGAAATCATGTTTTTATTTATGCAACGGTAGTACGTTCTCATATCAACCCTGAGCGTGTCACGGTAAACAAAGGTGACCATATTAGTATGTATATTACAAATGTTGAGCGTGCTCAGGATGAGACCCACGGTTTTACGATTGACCACTTTAATGTACATACTTCACTTGAACCGGGTGAAACCACCCAAATCGATTTTATAGCGGATATTGAGGGTGTTTTTCCCTACTATTGTACAGAGTTCTGTTCCGCTTTGCATATAGAAATGATGGGGTATTTGTTGGTTAAAGATCCAAACAAAAATTATGAGTGGATTCAAAAATTAAAAATGAAAAGCCTCTCTGCCGAAGAACTACAGGTAGAATATAAAAAAATTACAGCCAGCAACAGTGCAACAGATGAGGTTATTCAATCTCTTTTTGCATTTTTAGAAGAGAAAAAGTACAGTAAATATATAACGGTAAAAAATCTGGTAGACGATGCAAAAGATCAATATACAAAAATTGCTCTAGAGAAAGAGAAATCGGAAAAAGCATATCGGGAAAATAATTTGGAAAATGCTATTCTTTTTGAAAATATGGTATGGCAATACATGATAAAAACCGCAGATTCTGCTATAAGAGCCAAAGATCTTCTTATAAGCTCTATAGCCACGCCAAAATCAGAAACTGCCAAGAGAGGCGAGAGGGCATTTCGTGAAGGAGGTTGTTCAGGATGTCATGTTATCGGCAAAATAAGTTCAGGTCCGGATTTAATCGGTGTTCTTAAACGACATAGGAATGCGCAACAGTGGGTTGCTGAGTATATTAAAGATCCACAAAGCAAGTTTAATGAACCATATATGAAAAAACTGATAGAGTTTTTTAATCTTAAAATGCCAAATCAAAACATGAGTGATCGGGAGATTAAAGATATTATAGAATATTTTAAATGGATAGATGATAACGCAGATCTTTTTTGATTAAATTATTGAGAACTATGATTTGAATAAACCCTAAAATCTAAAAAATCAAATATGGAGTTTTTTTTGGCTATGTCAGTGAAAAACTTCTCATTAAAGTAGTTGTTCTCGAGCATATCTACAAGCTTGAAAAAGTTATATATATGCTCTTTTGTTCTGGCTGTGCTGTACTCTGCTGCCGTTTGCGTACTCATCAAAAAAGCCCAGTCGCTGCTTTGGGCAAGAAGCAGTTCTCTCGTCATTTGATTTAAAACTTTAGTTTGATGTTCGTTTGCGTTATAGTATTTGTCTGCATAGTAGCACATAGTATCAGCCATCTCATGAAGGTGTCTGTATATCCAGTCGTTTGAGTGATTCAGCCAAACATCAAAGTAGCCTTTATCTCCCCAAGATGAGGGGTGCGGAACCGCTTCTTGATTTTGCGGGTACATGTTTAGGTATTGCAGCGGAGTGATTGATTTTATGACTTTATGTTTTGAGATCTCTTTAAACATGTTGTATAAAAATTCAGGACCTTCAAACCACCAATGCCCAAAAAGTTCTGCATCGTATGGAGATACTACAACGGGAAGCCTATCCATCATGGAGCAGACTTTGTTTATCTGTACCTCTGTGTTAAAGTGAAAATTCTGCGCATGTTCTATGGTTTTTTGTAGTGCGGCAGATGGGTCGTAAATCTCTTTGTAGTCGCTTTTCCCGGTAATTTTATAATATTTAAAACCTGTAAATATTCTTATGCCGTCGGGATTTATATAATCTTTTATATACTCAAAATCAAGGTCATATCCGATATCACGGTAAAAATCACGATAAGAAAAGTCACCGGGATAACCCTCTTTTGAGCTCCAAATTTGTTTGGATGATTTATGCTCTCTTGCAAATACCGCTACTTTGTTTGGTGTTACTATCGGCGCATATACACCGTTTTTCGGGGTTGGAGTCGCATAAAGCAAGCCATGAGCATCTAAAATAAAAAATTCAATCCCGTAACTCTTTAGTATTGCATCAAGTGAGTCATAATAGGCACACTCGGGAAGCCAGATGCCTTTTGGAGCTTTGTTGAAATGTTTTTTATGAGACTCTACGGCAACTTTTATCTGCGCTCTTACTGCTTGTTCATTTACCGATAACAGCGGTAAAAAACCGTGTGTCGCACCGCAAGTGATAATCTCTAAGACATTTTTGTCGTAAAAGTACCTGTAGCCGTTTAAAATCTTTCTGTCTAAAAAGCCTTCAAAAAACTCTTTAGTACGGGTAAAAAAATCCAGATAAAATTTTGCGACATTATAGCTGTCGCTGTTTTTGGTTCTTATAAGCTCTTTTTCTCCCAGTTCTATAAGGTTTTTCAAATAATTTTCATACTTTTGCATAAGATGTTCGTCATCAAGCATCTCCGCCAAAGGCGGAGTTACTGAGACGGTTAGGGCAAACTCTATCTCTTCTTCTTCAAGTTTTTTCAGTCTTTGCAAAAGCGGTATGTAGCACTCGGTAATAGCTTCAAACAACCAGCGCTCTTCTAGGAAATTTTCATGTTGTGGGTGTTTTACAAACGGCAAGTGAGAGTGAAGGATTGGTATCCAGTATCCTTTTATCATCTATTTGCCTCCCAGTAGAGTTGAAGTGTAGATTAAATCATCGCGCATGCTCTTTGGAGTGTTTTGTTGTGCGCCTATAATATTTGAGCTTGAGATATATTCAAGCTTGTTGCAGAGGTTTAAAAAGAGTTTTACATGTAAGGATTTGTGTCCTGATTTGTGTCCTGATTTGTGATTTATGTAGTAATTGCCTATAGTAAGAGAGGAGCTAAACTCTCCAATCTCATGATTTGCTGCGTCAAGAAGTTTAAAAGAGAGTTGTACATTTTTTGGGTCGATACCGAATTTCTCAAGTGTTTTGTCCGTAATCTCCCAGTATACAAAGGAGCTGTTTGGATTTATAGGGAGTAGTACAAGTTTGTCTTTATTGTACTTTTGAGGAATCGGATGAGATATTGGACTCTCTTTTATAATTTTAAAATTTTTAATATTTTCGCCGGAGCTTTTGCAAATATGAGACAAACTTTGTGCAATCAAATCATCCGTAAAATTCATTCTCGGTTCCTTTAACTATCTTTATCATACATGTTAGCGTAATACTCATGTGCCATTCTGTCTGAATCAAAGGCATTAATGGTATCGAGCATAGAATTTTTCATAATGTTCACCCATTTTTTGCTATTTTCATAGTAGAGCGGAATAATCTCAGTGGATAAAATATTCATGAGGTTTGCATTATCTATAGAGTCCTGTTCCTCAATGGGCAATGTTGGGTCTGTTGCTGTGATTGTGAAGCAGTTGATGCCATGTTTTTCAAATTCAGGGTGCCATCCATCAAGCGTGGAGAGATTTACGGCACCGTTCATAGCAGCACTCATGCCGCTGGTTCCGCTTGCTTCTTTTGTAATTCTCGGGGTGTTTAACCAGATATCTGCTCCTTTTTTAAGCATCATTGATAAACTGAGTTCATATCCGACCAAAACAGCTACATTTTTTAGGTTGTTGCTTATGTAGTTTATTTCGTTAAAGATGTTTATGGCACCGTTGTCAAATGGATATGGTTTTCCTGCCCAGATAATTTGAACAGGCATCTCTTGATTTTCAACAAGTTCTAAAAACTTTTTCAAATCATATTTTAAGAGCCCCGGCCGCTTGTATTCTGCAAATCTTCTTGCCCAGACAATAGTTAAAATATTTGGGTCAAACATCTTGCCTGTTTGATTTGCCACTTCGTCAAAAAGTACTCTCTTTAGATGTTTTTTTCTGGCTTCAACCTCATAATCCTCATGTTCGTCAAGTGCCCTTAGAACTCCTTTATCAGCCCAGTATCTTCTATTTTGAGCGTTTGTTATATGTATAATCTCAGATCTGTTTTGAACATGTGACCACATTTTGTTTGCTACTTTTGCATGAAGAAGTGAGACTCCGTTTGAGATTTTTGCGGCTTTTAGAGCACCGATTGTCAGATTGAAGATATCGCCTTTATTTCCCATAAATTGTTGGATTTAATCTATGGATAACCCCGCAAAAAATCCCATTTTATGAAGCAGTGCCGTACTATGCTCTTCATTTCCTGCAGCTTCTGGGGTATGTGTCGTAAAAACTATTTTTTGCTGCAGTGCATCAAATGTTTTGCATTTTTTATATAACTCAAATACTAAAGGAAGTGCATGCCCCTCGTTAATATGATGGATTTTCGGCTTTATATGCAGTGCCTCAAGCACTTTGGCTCCTCCGATACCAAGAACAATCTCTTGCGCTATTATTGTCTCTTCATCTGCATCATATAGTTTATGGGTTATTGTTTTGCTCAAGTAGTCGTTATCTTCTATGTCAGTTGAGATAAGTATTATAGGAGCGGTGTTAAATATCTCGCTCTGTAGTAAAAAAGGCTTTACTTTAAGCGTTTTGGAGTTTATAACCACATCAACGCATAACTCTAAATCTTTAAGAAAGTAGTATTTTTTCCTTCTAAATTCTACTTTTAGGTTTCTGTCTTTATCTCTTGTCTGGTCATAGTATCCATAGCTCCAGAGTATTCCGACACCTATCATGTTCTGCCCTAAATCATAAGCGCTTCTCATGTGCGAACCGGCTAAAAATCCAAGTCCTCCGCCGTAAAGTTTAAGTGCTTGATGTATAGCAAACTCCATTGAAAAGTATGCTACGCTTGTAGCGTATTTTTGAGTTATGTTGTAGGGTATAAAATTTGACATCTCTAACCTTTTGATACTATTTTCAGACCTTCTATACTAGCATTGTCAATATCTGAAACAGACATTTTTAATTCACTCCTGATTGTTTTAAAAGAGCTGTTATTGTACTCCTCTTTTAGAAAATCCAAAATAAACGGATTGTTTCTTACAACGCCGCCGCCTAAAATAAACAGATTAGGGAGCCGCTTGCAAATTCCACCATCATAAACTAGTGAATTTGTAAACCTACTAAACTTATCAAGCAGATCTTTTAAACTTTTAATCATTTTACCGCTTTA
>PPDH01000020.1 GCA_002899765.1 Sulfurimonas sp.
ATCACGAGCAAATTGCTCTACATCTATTTCTATTTTCATGTGTCATTCCTTGAGTAAATATAATTTTACCCGATTGACACGGAATTATGAACGATCCCGCAATTATCCTTTTTGCTTCAGTTTTTAGTTTTTCATTTTTTGATTTTGAATGTTTTTTCAATAAATCATCAGGATAATTTTTGTGTTGCATTAATTGTATTTTTTTGTCATCACTAAAAACATGTCTTCCTTTTTGTTCAAAAACGAAAAACATTGATGATAAAGTTTTTTCACATAGTCTTGCGAAAACATCACCTTCTTGTTTCAACATTAACTTATCTAAAACATCATATGTAATGTTTTCATTTTGTGCTAACATTAATAATGCATGTCCAAAATCATTTTTATCAACTATCTCATGCATAGTTATTTCATTATCAGTTGTCAATAAAGTTTCTAAATCAACTGTCATCTTTTGATTTATTTGTAGTTCAGCTGCTTCAACCCTTTTTCTTCTTGTTCTTTTTTCAACAGCTTTTCTAACCTCCACATCTTCTTCTTTGCTCATTTTTATGTCCTTCATTTTTTAAAAATGATTATACAAAAAAAATTTGCTAAAAGCATAGCATCAAGCAAAAAGCTTGATGTGTCTTTAACCGAAAACATTAACAAATCAATTGATTCAATATACATTGTCCTTTCATTGTTTTAGGCACCAAGATAATTTCAACTGCTTTAAAAGTTCAAGATGGGAATCAGTAAAGTTTATAAAAATATTCATAGAATTCTGACTATTTTTTTCCTTTAAAAAAGATTCTTAATAAAGATTGTTATTAAGATTATATGAGATATTAACATTCCCCTTAAAGTCCTATTCAGTGGAAATAGAAAGGATTAGAAGCCACGAATTGTGCTAAACATAGCTATAAAAAGTGTAAACATCAGCCATTTTTTGTGCAAGATTGAGACACTTACAGTGTATTGATGAGCCACAAATAGTGTGCTCAAGCCACTTGTCGTGTGTTTTGTATGTTTTCCAGTAAATATAGATTTAACAGATTGAGATTAAGATTAAGATGAAATTAAGTTAATATTGGATAATATGAATATGTTAATAACCTTTTTGCTTATTAACATACGATAAAAAAACCAAACTGGCTTAATGCCCTATTAAGGATTTAACAAAAATTAATATCAAAGGAAATAAAAATGAAACATGAAAACAATAGAAGTGTAACAATTAATGAAGAGAATTACACAACTCAAACTCTCTCTGATAGAGATGTATTTTCGATACACAACTCTTTTAATCAAACAAAATCACAACTTAGTCAATTAGCGTTAGATATATTTTTTCTACTTGTAACACAGATAAAAATAGAAGATGATGAGCTATTTTTATATGAAACATCATTATCAGAAATCCAAAGGAAGCTTGGAAGACGAATTAAAATAGAGAGTATCAAAGAAGCAGGTCAAGAACTTCTTGATACTGATTTTGTATTTAAGATTGATGATGCACTAATTCATACCCAACTACTATCAATTTTTGAGTACAACGGAGGCACCGTATACTTAAAGTTAAATGATAATTTAATAGATATTGTAATTAATCCAAGAAAAGCGTATACAGTCGCTTCGTTTAAAGAGCTTGTATCACTAAAAAGTGTATATACAAAACGCATATACTTGCTATTAAAGCAGTTTGCCGCAAGCAAAGAGTTTGTAATGCATTTGAGCCATATTTATAAGATTTTAAATTTAGAAAATAAATATGAAAGATATAGTCATTTCAAGAGCAAAATCTTGAACCCAGCAATAAAATCAATTAATGAACAAACCTCACTTAAAATTTCTATATATGAACATCTAAAAAATAGAACTGTACAACGCATAAAGTTTGATATAAATTCTCCTCTCAAACAACCAAAAATTCCAAAATATAAAAAGAACAGCAGCTTAAAAAATTTAATTGATTGGGTTAATCAAGATCAACCAATAAATGCACAAGAAGTCTCAAAATATAAAGAAAGCAGAAGTGATTTTTATTCTTTAATGGATTGGGTACATCAAGAACAATTTATAGATACAGAAGTTGCATAATATTGCAAAAATCGCATAGATAAATACTTTGATGCCTTATTACATGATAAAATGTAGGAGGTGTCAGAAATGGTTATTGCAAAAATAAGTGCTGACAAAGCAAAGGAATATTATTACGAGAAAGATCCACTCTTTAACAAAGATGAAGAAAACAATAATCTCACATGGTTTGGAAAGCAAGCAGAGACGCTGGGCTTAGAGAGTCAAGTATCACAAAAAGAGTTTGAAAATTTATTAAACGGCAAAAGTGCGGATGGTAAAACTACTTTGCGAGATACAAGTAACGCAACAGGAGATTCTGTTTCGTGCTACGACATGGCGTTTGCAAGCCCAAAATCCGTTTCTCTGCTGGCGCTTAATGGTGATGAGAGATTAATTGAAGCACACAATAAAGCCGTCACAAAAGCCTTAGAATATGCCCAAAACAATTTTGCAAATACGCAAGAGGGTGCAAATAGAGAAGATGTAAATCATGGAAATATCTTAGTTGCTCGTGCCAACCACGGTGTAGCAAGAGCAACCAATAAAATAGATTCTGTACCCGAGATGCACCTACATACCCATGCAGTGGTATTTAATCAAGTCTATAATGCAGAGACGCAAAAATTCAAAGCTCTCTCGGCACATGAGCTTTTTCAAAATCAAAAAACTCTAAACACAATCTATAAATCAGAATTAGCCAAAGAGATTGTAGCACTTGGATACCAACTCGAAGATAAGAAGCATGGCTTCGACATCAAGATGGAACAAGAGGTCATAGATAAATTCTCGTCGAGATCAAAAGAGATAGAGGCTCAAACAGTAGGCATGAGCAAAAAAGAGGAGATGATCACAAAGCATCGCCTCAAATCTGATAAGGTTGATTTCACAGAACAAGAGCTTAGAGAAAATTGGAATAAAAAATTGAATGAAGTTGGTTACGCAAGTTTTGAGGAGCTAAGAGAATCAGCGCTTGGCAAGACGGATTTTTACTTCAAAGATGCAAAAGAAGCGATAGAAAAAGGCGCAAGGCTACTCGGTGAAAATGAATCAACTTTTACTAAAAAAGAACTCTTAAATATCTCATCAAAGATTTCTCTCGGTCAGTTTTCTTACAACGATTTAGAAAAAGAGCTGGAAAAAGTCAAGAGAATAGGGCAAACAGATAGCTATGAGGTCAAGTCTCTTTGCGAAAACGAAAAAGGCGAAAAAATATACACCACAAAAGAGATGCACGACATCGAGAGAGAGAACATAAAGTTGGTTCAAAGTCATACATCGGAAGCGCTTATGAGTCAAAAAGATGCAGTGGAAGCGTTGAGAGATTTTGAGTCAAAGAATTTCAAGCTCACAGATGGACAGTTTGAGAGTGCAAAAGCAATTTTATCATCATACGATGGAACACTTGTGATTGAGGGGTATGCAGGTTCTGGCAAAACCAGTATGCTAAAAGCTCTCAACCACTCCTTAGAGTATCATAATTCAAAGATAGAAGTCACACTCTTGGCAAATACAAACAAAGCTTCACAAGGAGCTCGGGAAGAGTCAACTCTTCAAAGCGGAAAGTCATTTGAAGCAAAAACCACCACAAAATTTATCCTCGACTCAAAAAAAGAAAACTCTCATGATAAAACATCAACCAAACAGATGGATGCACAAAAGTATGTAACCTCTGGCAAAGATGATTTAAAAGTAGCCACGATAAGTTTAAAAGATGGTTCTCATAAAAATGCCTCTCGTCAAACTAAAGTAAATGATGGTGCAATCAGAAAAGAGAAGTTGAGTGCCAAAAATGGAGAGACAACCTATAAATCAGAAACGACATTCAAGGATGGCTCGCAATACTCTTTTCAATCCAAAGAGTCTAACACTAACAGCATGAAAGCAAAGTTTGGAATCAAGCAAAATCAGAGTGAAGCTAAAAATGCAGAGACAAGTGAACAAACAAAGAGCATAAGTTTTGCAAAAATTGCTTCAATAGAAGAGTCACGCACCATAACAAAAGAGAAAAACAGCAGCTCTATCAAAAAATCTATCTTCGGTTTCTCTTCAAAAATAACAAACGAAGAGATTAAAGATGATAAAGGAAACATTATTGCCTCTAAAACCACGAAAGAGCTCTTGTTTATGGGTAAATCACTAAAGACAGAGATCCTTGCTCAAAGCTCAAAAGATGAGCCAAAGAACAACGATGTCAGGGTGCAAAACTCTTCATTTGACCATAAAACAAAAGAATCAAGAGAGTCTCAAGCAAGTGCCACTCTAAGCAAAGAAGAGACTCAAAAGATAAGATCCGATGCTTCAAAAAACAATAAAATGATAATCATAGATGAGTCCAGTATGCTTGGCTCAAAAGATGTAAATGTTATTATGAAGCACGCAAAAGAGAATAATATCAAAGTTGTTTTCATGGGCGACTCAAAACAATTACAATCAATTTCGGCAGGCAAAGGGCTGGAACAAGTTTCATCCAATAGCAGTGTCATAGAAATGAAAGAGGTACTACGACAACAGAACCCTTCCGAAAAAGAAATAGCCCACAACGCAAGAGACACTCAAACATTGGAGAGAACTTTTAAAGAGCTGCATCGTGCAAATAAGATCTACGAAATCAAGGACGAAGCGATAAGGCTCAATGCAGTTGCCGACTCTGCTGTTAAAATTGAAATACTCAGCGGTACAAATAATAACGGTGCCTTCTCAAAAGAGATAGATTATACAAACAATCTTATTTTAACATCACGAAAAGATGATGTCGCAAAGTTGAATGAACTGGTGCGTGATAAACTTCACGAAAGCGGTCAAATCAATAAAAATGATGGCATAGATATGAGAGTAAAAGTGCCGATAAATATCAGTGCATCAAATCAAGCCATAGCAGACAATTACGAAGTAGGTCAAAAAGTGAGTACCTTTCAAAGCGTTAAAGGGATGGACAAAGGCAAAGAGTATGAGATTTTAAAGTTAGACAGAAGCACAAATGAGCTTATGTTAAAACATACAAGTAACGCTGGCAAAGAGCAGTTTAGAAAAGTAAATCTAAAAGATGTTGCTGGAAAACTCAGTGTCACAAAAGAGGAGACAAAAAGCTTTACCAAGGGCGACATTGTAGTTGTTACAATCACGGATAAAAAAGAGAAGTTACTCAACTCAGATCGTGGGATTGTGGTTGGTGTTGATAAAGAGAGATCTATGATGAAAGTTGATTTTGGGAATGGAGATGTGAAGGAGTTGGATACTAAAAAGTTGCAAGGGCTGGATCATGCATATGCCGTTACCAATTTTAGAGCACAAGGTGTTTCAATAGAGAGAACTCAAGCACATGTAAATACTGACAAAGGAACAAACCTCAATGATTTTCATGTGCAAGGAACAAGGCAGAAGTTGAAATCAGAAGTGTTTACGGATGATATAGAGAAGCTAAAATCCCAAGTTGTAAAAGAGCAAACGAAAACATCAACACTCCAACATGATTTGGTTGAGCCGAAAATACAAAAAATTGAAAATACATCAGACGAAAAAACGGCACTAAAAGATGCAAAAATCTCGATGGAACAACAAAGAGAGAGTGTTAAAGTTGTTGATGCGGGTCGAGCAAGATAATTTTTAGAGCCTCCATTAAGGAGACTCTTCTATCCAAAAATCTCACGCATCTCCCTTTTAGGAGGAAGGATAATTCCCATATTCTTGCATAAAATAAGGGGTGGATTGCTCAAACTTTTTCCATCTATCTCTTGAATATAAGCAGATTGAATTTTCCCCCACTTCACATCTGGCTGTTTGATAAAAAACTCAAAATCCTTCAACTCCATAATTTCTGATGGCATAACAGTAAACTCTTTTTTGACATTCTTGTTAAAATTGACTCCGTTTCTGTTGGCGGTAGTGCCAATAGATGCACCTGAGCTTGACTGTTCGATCTCTTTTTCGCCAATCATATCAGAGAAGTATTTCGCCATTTCTGGATCTGTTTGTCTCATGATGATTTTATTAGTGAGGGAGTTTAGTATCGATTTTCTCAAATTCTGACCATAAATTTCATCGATACGAGCAAATTCTTGTGTTGATAAAATAATTGAAAGCCCGAAACTGCGAGCGACAACGATGGCTTCTGGGATGGCTGGAATTTTACCCATAGTTCCAAACTCATCGAGAAAAAGATAGATTCTTCGATTTGGATTTTCTCCCATTGCATAAATCTCTTTGATGAGTGTGTTCACAAACACTGCAATTTTTGGAGCATTGAAATCCTTATTCGCTACATCATTAATTAAGAATAGTTTAGAAACCTTCCCATCACTGAGCCACTCTCTGATATTGAAATTATTTTTATGGCTATGGCACTTCTCATTGAGCCCCTCAAAGTAAGTTGCATTCGCCGCCAGAGTAACCATAACTGAGCCAACAGTGTTCTCCCCACCTGTAAGAGCTTGAACTCCTTTATTGCATCCTTCAACGCTATTAAAAAGGTCGATTAAGTCAGCTGGCGTTTTTTGAATCATATCTTTCACAAAAGCTAAAGATGTGTTCTCTGTGAGCATACAATAGATAAGAATCGACTCTAAAACATTTCGTGCAAGTACATCCCAAATCGGATCCTTAGAGTTAGAGTCTGGGATAATTGTATGGCATATGTTAACCAAAGCTTTTTCATCTAAATTGTCATTTGTATCATGCAGATAATCAAAAAAATTGAAATAGATACTTCGCTCATCTGAAACATTGTATATCAAATCCGCCTCTGGGTTGTAGATTTTTTGAACATAGTCTGGCTTTAAATCATGGATGATGAACTTGGCACCAACTTCTATATTTTTTGGATGCTTAGCCTGAGCATGAATCATTCGTATAATTAGATTAGTTTTACCGCTTCCTGTTGCTCCCATTATCATAAAGTGTTTGGTATCATGTTCTCTTGATAGAACTGTATCTTTTGCGATCGCGTATCCATCTATCTCTTTTGAGATGCTGGAATACTCCTTTTGAGTGAGTATTGTTGTGCCTCTAATATGTTTATCTTTGAGCTTTTCTTCAGAATGTTCATCCGATATTTTTTTGATGATGTACCACGCAACCGTTCCGCTTGCCACAAATCCAATCATGAAATAAAATGATAGATACAAATACATATCAGACATTTTTGACTCAAGCTGCCGTAGAATATCAGTTGCTAAGATTTCATTTCTATTAATATTTATATGTGTTGAAAGTGTAAACATAGCTCTCGCATAAAGCTTTACATCTTCGTAACTCAACGGCAAACTTTTTTCAAAACTGTTAACAATAAAAAGCAAGACCACAATACCACCTGCAATTGCAACAAGTAGATTAAGGATGATTAGGGGTGCAGAAAGCACGATGGAGTTTTGCAACAGATTGTATTTTTCGTAAACGCTATATTGCTGTTTTCTCATAATATAACCTCCCAAACACTGTCAATTTGAGTAATATTTTTGGCAGTCGCCTTATCCAAAATATTACCTGACTTTAAGAGCGGATATTTTTGCACGATAATTTCATCATTTTTTACTTCTTTTACAAGCCAAGCTTTTTGTGATTTATCTATTATTAAATCTAAAATTTGATATTTGGAGAAGTCAGAAACATCAAATTTGGCTCTTTGAAGAAAGAAGGGCTTGTAGGTTGTGTCAGTGCGATAAGTATTTTTGATGTCTTCAAAATCCTTTATCTCGATCTTTTCATAATCTGGGATTCTAACTGCTGTCACAACATTAACATGTGCACCAGTCACAAAATAGCTGATCATCTTAGCATCCTCAATGATATCAGTTGGTTCAATATCCAAAAACTTTTTTACTCGTATTTTTCTGTAAACATCATCTATTTTCATCTTGTACCTCGTAACCTCTCTTGAATGGAAACTAAAATTTCCTTCATCTCTTTAAGCTCCAAGAGCACTAAACTATCTATTGCTTGCCCAATATGCCACTCAATAGAGTGACTAATTTCACGGTTTTGGGCATCAAATTTATTATTGATAAGCTCCAAAACTTTATATTGCTCAAGCATTCTTTGTCGGAATAACTGTATTTTTTGAAGCCCTGTGGATTCAACGACCTCATTAAATTGCTCTGCTTCTGCATGGGTTAAATAGAATCCTACTGTTCGTTTTTTACGCATATTTTTACCTCTATGATTTGGATAGCATTAAGTTGTAATGCTCTTATTGTTATAGGGCGAAGAGATAAGAAAATCTAAGGCTTTTGGTGAAGATTATTTCTAAGTGTGAGACTATTCCTGATTTGGGCGTTTATGGGAGGTTGTGTTTGAAAGGAATTGTCGTGAAAGCGAGGATTATAAAAAGGTAAAATTACACCCATTTCAAGCCCAGTTGTTGGGCTTGAAATACCTTAGGACTCTTCTGTTGAAAATAGACAGTAGTCCCCCAATTTAATTATGAGATTTCGTAGAAATCGACTCTCTTATGATTCATGTGCATAGTTTAAATCTTAATTTCTACATCTCTAATAAACTCACTGCTTGGATTTTTTAATATCTCTTTTTCAATGAACTTATTAATCATATCCTTTTTCATTTGTATTCTCTTTTCAGCCATTCATTTACTTATCCTTTTATATTTTATAGTTGAAATATTTTCTTAGTTCATTTAATTCAACAAGAAGTTCTTCTTTTGTGTATTCATTTTTTTGAGATATTCCATGATGTGTTTCTATATGACAAAAATATGTTCCATTTTCTGCTCCATGAAAGTTAATAAATGCTCCAAAACCTTTTCTCATATCTCCCATTCTAATAACCTCTTCACTTATGAAATTTTTGAAAATTAATTCACTCAGTTTTTTTTGTGTTCTTCTTTTATTTAGGGTAGTTATTTTTTTCATTTGAAATCCTTTTAATTTATATCTTCATCTGGGAACTTCCACAAAATAAAGATATTATAAAAACACTTTTTTCAGAAGTGTTTTTATATTTTAATCTTTGGTCTATCTGCAAGAATAGTCAATAAATTCAAGCAGGTATCAACCTGATCACCTTCTATCTCTTCGATTTTATTCATATATTTTAATTGTGTATGATATGGAGCTATTAAACTAAAATCTTGAAAAGTTTTATTAACTACTTCTTCGGCAACAAAATTTTGATATTTTTGAGTTAAACTGAACAAAACTACTTTTGTATATTTAACTTTATGATCAATATTTTCTTTAGTTTCTCCAATTAAGCGAATCGTTCTTTTGTTGAGATCGCTTTGAGCGTAAATATTAGCAAATGCTAATATCTCATCAACACTCATCTTAAGCCCATATTCATGGATACAATATTTAATATGAGATAAATTTCTTTCTTTAATTTCATCAAAATTCACATACTATCCTTAACAACTTCTATCTAAGAAATTGGTCAATAACTTATTGACAGTAAAAGTGTAACAATTATTTTCTTAATTATTTCTGAGGAACTTCCACAAAATAAATAAATAATTATTTTCCTCAAGTTTAGGCTAATTGAAGATGCTTTAGCATGAAATACTTTTGAATTTATTTTTTATCTCTTTTTAGATAAAATCAATAATATCAAATAAATATGGTTTTATGTTAATAGACAACAAAAGAAATAACAAACTCGGTGATGTGATAAAGTCTCATATAAAGACAAACTCTAACGCATCCATTGTTACAAACCATTTCACGATTCACGCCTATGAAGAACTAAAAAAAGAACTTCGTAAAATTAAAAATATAAGAATTATTTGTAGTGCTTCAAATTTCAAAAACGACATCAACCTTTTATCTTCGGAACAAGAGGAGATAAAATTAAAAAATAGTTTAAATCAGACTAAAATTGCTAAAGAGTTCGCTCAGTTTTTAGAGCATCATGCGCAAATCAAAGAAACAACATCTGCAAATACAATCCCTTTTAATTTTTATCACATTAAAAATGAAGATGGAAGCGACATAGCTATTCAGGGAAGCTCAAATTTTTCATCAACTGGGCTTGGTTATACCACTTCAAAATCATTTAACATGAACACCGCTATGTTTGACCATGAAAGCACCAATTCTTTTTTAAAAACATTTGATGAAATTTGGGAGAACAACACGCTCCTTAGAGATATAAAAGAGAAATTACTCTCAAATTTAGAAGAGATCTACAAAGATAAATCCCCACAATTTCTGTACTTTATGACGCTTTACAATATTTTTAAAGATTTTATTGGCGAACTTGATGAAGAGAAGATTATAAAAACAAAAACCGGCTTTAAAGACAGTGTTGTTTGGAGTAAACTTTATAACTTCCAAAAAGATGGTGTTCTTGGTGCAATAGAGAAGCTTGAAAAGTATAATGGCTGTATCATAGCCGATAGCGTTGGACTTGGTAAAACATTTGAGGCTCTTGCCGTCATAAAATATTATGAACTTAGAAACGATAGAGTTTTGGTTCTTGCTCCAAAAAAGCTAAAAGAAAATTGGACGATTTACACAATCAATGACAAAAGAAATATTCTCTCAGAAGATAGACTAAACTATGATGTTTTAAATCATACAGATTTAACAAGAGTAAATGGTTACAGCGGAGAGATAAATTTAGCAACACTCAACTGGTCAAACTATGATCTTATAGTCATAGACGAGTCGCACAATTTTAGAAACACAAGCACAAATAAAAAGAAGAGTAAATCAAGATATGCGACACTTTTAGATGATGTTTTAAAAAAGGGTGTTAAAACAAAAGTATTGATGCTCTCGGCTACGCCAGTAAACAACAGATTAAACGACCTTAAAAATCAAGTCGCATTCATCACGGAAGCTAATGATGAAGCTTTTAAAGATGTGGGCATAAAATCTATTGATACAACACTCAGAAAGTCGCAAGCCAAATTTAATAGCTGGCTTAAACTAAGTGAAAGTGAGCGAACAACAAAAAAGCTGCTCGATAGTCTGAATTTTGATTATTTTAAACTACTTGACTTAATAACCATAGCACGAAGCAGAAAACATATTCAAAAGTATTATGATACAACAAGCATAGGCAGGTTTCCGCAGAGGAATAAGCCGATAAATCTAAAACCAGACATTGACACCTTAAACGCATTTCCTCCACTTTTAGAGATAAATAAAACCATAAGAAGACTCACTCTGTCTGCTTATTCGCCACTAAAATATGTCTATCCACATAAACAAGAAGAGTATTCCCACAAATACGACATTGACTTGGGCAATGGTCAAGTTTTTAAACAGATAGATAGAGAGAACTCTTTGATTCATTTGATGCGAGTAAACCTCTTTAAGCGGATGGAGAGCTCTATCAACTCTTTTTCGCTAACGCTTATAAAGTTGATGCAAAACAATCAAAAAATTGTTGATATGCTGGAAAGTGAAAATGGAACCTATGAAGAGCAAAGCATTATAGATGTTGATATTGAGAGCGATGAGTTTGCTTCTCAGCTTGTTGGCAATAAAATCAAAGTATTGATTCAAGATGTGGATAAAATCAGATGGAAGCAAGATTTACAAAACGATTTGCAAAAACTTGAAGAGCTTTTAGGAAGTTCTCTACAAGTCGATGCAAAAAGGGATGAAAAACTTCAAACTCTCAAAGAGAACATCACTAAAAAAATAAACAATCCACTAAACCCAAACAATAAAAAAGTTGTCATATTTACTGCATTTGCAGATACCGCTGAGTATCTCTACAAAAATATCGCTTCATGGGCAAAAAATGAGTTTGGCTTAGAGAGTTGTCTTGTCACTGGAAGTGGAAACAACCAAACAACTATGCCCACAAAAAGCAAAGACCTCAATTCACTTCTTACGCACTTCTCGCCTATCTCAAAAAGCAGAGATAAAACAGATCCACATGCCACAAAAGAGATAGATATTTTAATTGCAACAGATTGTATCAGCGAAGGACAAAACCTACAAGATTGTGATTACCTTGTAAACTATGACATCCACTGGAATCCAGTGAGAATTATTCAGAGATTTGGAAGAATTGACAGACTTGGAAGCAAAAACGAAACAATTCAGCTTGTAAACTTTTGGGCGAACATGGAACTTGATGAGTATATAAACTTAGAGAGTAGAGTTAGCGGACGCATGGTGCTTTTGGATGTATCGGCAACTGGAGAAGAAAATATAATTGATACCTCAAACAAAGAGGTGAGTGACTTGAGTTACAGAGCCAAACAGCTCAAAGAGCTTCAAAACAAAGTGATAGATCTTGAAGATGTAAGCGGTGGTATTTCTATCACTGATTTAACTTTAAATGATTTTAGAATGGACTTGATGGAGTATCTAAAAACCCACAAAGAAAAGCTTGAAAATGCACCTCTTGGCATTCATAGCATCGTTTCAGATGCACTTGAAAAAGGCGTGGTATTCTGCATAAAATCACTTAAACCACAAACTGGTGCAGATGGATTTTCTCTTGAGCCTTATTTCTTGGTGCATGTAGATAAAGACAATGAAGTTAGAGCTACATTTAGCAGCGCAAAACTCATTTTAGATATGTATAAAAACCTATGTTTAGGCAAAGATGAAGCCATAAAAGAGCTTGTAACACAGTTTGAAAAAAAGACAAACAACTACTCCGACATGCAGCACTACCAAAGAGGTTTAAAAGTTGCCATAGAGAGCGTTATCGGCAAAAAAGAGGAGAGTGGCATGGACTCGCTTTTTAGTCGTGGTGGTACGAGCATATCAACTGATGGCTTTAGTGATAGTGAAGATTTTGAACTTATATCTTTTTTAGTGATAGAGTAGATGCAAGAGCTTATAGACAATCTCGGCTTAGAAGCTTCAAGCAAGATAGGCAAGAAACTTTTTAAAAAACAGTTTATAGAGAATTTTTCTCTTAGCGTTGCCGATAAAAAGATACTCACAAATGATATTGAGAGTATAACTCTTGAATATTTACTCAACAAGAGCACCATAAATATCGCTCCATACATAGATGCAGAGCTGGACTATTCAGAAATAGCATTTATCAAAGTTGAGATACTCAACCAAAACAAATTGGGGCAAATAACAAGCATAGTTCAAAATATCCCTTATCCACTCATAATATTTTTGACTTATGGAACTAAACTCTGTATTAACATAAGTCCAAAACGCATCAACAAAGCTGATAGCAGTAAACTTGTAGTCGAAGAGAGTTTTTTAACAGAGTGGATAGATCTCTCGAACAGCACAAAAATAGAAAACGATTTTTTAGAGAGTCTTAAAGCAAAGCATCATCCATTTACTGACCTTTTATCTTTTTATAGGAGCTATTTAGATAAACTAATAGCTTTTAATGCTTCAAAGTATAGTGGGAGTTTAAATACGCATGAGCAAAGTAGAGAGCTTTTACAGGACATCCAAAAACTTGAAGTAAAAATAGCCGAGATAAAAGGCAAAATCAAAAAAGAGTCTAACTTTAGCGATAAGGTAAAAATGAATATAGAATTAAAAAAATCGAGTGATGAGTTGGAAAAATTGAAAGGAAGCTTATAATGATAATCTCAAAGAATTTCAACTCGAGGTTGATACAGCCAAATATCTTGAACGATTCGGCACCCTTTGAGGAGTGGCGTAATTATACATTAGGTTTACTTAGATGAAAGATTTTGATAAGTGGAATGAAGTTAAAAAAGATACCGAGTTAGATACAAGAAAGATAGGTATTAAACCACGAGAAATATTTTGGGCAAAACTTGGCGAAAATGTTGGCTTTGAACAAAATGGTAAAGGTGAAAATTTTGCACGACCTGTAATTGTCGTGAGAAAACTAACAAGTGAGCTATTTTTGGGTATTCCACTTACAAGCACAATTAAAGAGGGTAATTATTTTCATGCTTTTGAATATACAAATCATTCAAATGGAATCGTACAAAATACAGCACTGATACTGCAAATAAAAGTTTTTAGTATCAGAAGACTAATGAATAAAACTGGTATGGTAAAAGAAGAAGACTTTAAGGCGATTATAGAAAAATCAAAGGGATTATTTAGCCCCACTTGAAAACAAGTGGGTGTGCCCGAAGGCGAATTAGAAAGACAGTATAACAAAAAAATAATAAATATATAATAAATTAAATCTTAAAAAGGTAATTTAAGCATGAAACCATTAGACGGCAAGAGTTTAGACATAGTGAGCCAAAACATAGAAAAAATCAAAGAGCTCTTTCCAGAAGTATTTAGCGAGGGCAAAATAAACTTTGCTAAACTTCAAGAGGAGTTGGGTGCATTTGCGGAGGATGAAGCAGAGCGTTACAACTTTACATGGGCAGGAAAAACCGAAGCCAAACGCATCGCTCAAACTCCAAGCACGGGGACACTGCGACCTTGCAAAGAAGAGAGTAAAGATTGGGATACTACACAAAACCTCTACATTGAGGGCGATAACTTAGAGGTGCTCAAACTCCTTCAAAAAAGCTACCACAAGCAAGTCAAGATGATTTACATCGACCCGCCTTACAACACAGGCAAAGATTTTGTCTATAAAGACAACTTCAAAGACAATATCAAAAATTATCTTGAAATTACTGGGCAAGTAGATAGTGAGGGAAACCGTCTAAGCACCAACAGCGACACAAACGGAAGATACCACAGCGACTGGCTAAACATGATGTACCCACGCCTCAAACTTGCACGAAATCTGCTCAAAGATGATGGGGTTATTTTTATATCTATTGATGATAATGAAGTTGTAAATTTGCGAAAACTTTGCGATGAGATATTTGGAGAAGAATGTGTTGAACAATATATTTGGGATGTCAGAGAAGATGGAACAATGCCAAAAACAGCAAAAAACACAGTTAGAAAAGAACACGAATACTTACTTGTTGCTTTTAAAAATACTGCTCATCAAAGATTAAAAAAATATACATCCTACAAGTATATAGATAACAATTGGAGTAATATTGACAATGATTCAAGAGGTGGATGGATGTCTGCAAATATTTCAAGAGGCAGTGGTGAAGGTTCTGGTGGAAGCAAATCATTTACTATTACAAATCCAAAAGGAATTGAGTTTTATAGAGATTGGTCAATTAATGAAGAAGAATACTATGAACTTTTAAAAGATAACAGAATCTATTTTGCCGACAATGGTAATGGTGTTCCGAGAAGAAAAATATTTCAAAATGAACCTGTTGATTCTATTCAATAATCAATTTTTGAAAAACTACAAAGCTCACAGTCTGCATCAAAAGAAGTTCAAGACTTGGTTGGAAGAATTGAATTTGATTATCCAAAACCTGAAAAATTGATAAACAGAATACTACAGATAAGTTGTGATAAAGACGGTATAGCTCTCGACTTCTTTAGCGGTTCAGCGACAACAGCTCATGCAGTAATGAAACTCAATGCCGAAGATGGAGGCAATAGAAAATTTATCATGGTTCAGCTACCAGAAGAAACAAATAATAAAATTTTTCCTACAATTTGTGAAATAGGCAAAGAACGCATCCGCCGTGCAGGGGAAAAGATTAAAACAGACAATGCAGACAAAGACCTCTCAAACCTCGATATAGGCTTTAAAGTCCTAAAACTCGATAGCTCAAATATTAAAACATGGGATAGCAACTTTGAGAACTTAGAACAAAATCTTCTTGAAGCAATAGAAAATATCAAAAACGACAGAACACCACAAGACCTACTCTACGAAATCCTCCTAAAATATGGACTGGACTTAACTCTGCCGATAGAAGAAAAAACTTTGCATGGTAAAAAAGTATTTGTCATAGGCTATGGAGCTTTGATTGTCTGCCTCGATGATGAGATAACATTAGAAGTAGTAGAGGCAATAGCAAAACTAAAAGACGAGTACAAAAGTGAAATCACCAGAGTAGTATTCAAAGACAGCAGTTTTGAGAACGCAGTGGTAAAAACAAACGCCTTACAAGTGCTAAAACAGTTTGAGATTGATGAAGTTGTGAGTATATAAAGTAGAAATGAGATGATATATAAATTTAAAACCGAACAGGCTGGAATTGGATTTGATTTTGATGTGGAGTTTGAGCAAAATCAAAAAGTAAATTGTATTATTGGTAAAAATGGTATTGGTAAAACGCAACTTTTGGAAAATATGATAAAAAGTTTGATTTATAGACATTCTATGTTTTTAAATAGTGGTGAGTATAAATACAAAAATCTTTTTATGCAAAAAAATATTCTTGAAAAGACAAAAGAACTGGAATTAAAACTTCCATTAGAGATTGAGTTAAATGGTATTCAGATAAAAAATAAAGAGAGACAAAACTGGGGTTATACAACTTTTGAACATATTGCTGGAAACAGAGATAATTCTTTTGTATGTGATAATCCAATAGTTTTCATAGGTGCGAAAAATAGAGGATTTACAAAAAATATTAATCCTGACAATATCAAAATACTTGGAAGTTCACAAGATAGATTTGTAGAATCTATTAAAAGAACGATGAGCTATATTAACGGTGATGGCTTAGAACATGAAGAGATAGCAAATTGGTTTGTATCAAGACTTATTGTAAATCCAAATTTTGTTATAGCTAATCAAAATAAGACAAATGAAGTTGTTGCAGTTTTAAAGCTTATAGAAAAACTTGAACCATCGTTAAAACTTGTAATACCAAATGAAAATGGTGTAAACAGCTTATCAATGCTTTATCATGATGGACAGTTGTTGCTAAATAATATCCCATTAAATAGGCTCTCAACAGGGTTTGTTTCGATAGTAAAAATCTTTCAAGAGATAATTGCTGGATATGGTGGATGGAGTAATCTTGATGATTTAAGCTTGGTGGATGGCATCGTATTTATCGATGAGATAGAAGCACATTTGCATATCAGTTGGCAGACAAAGATTATTAATATCTTAAAAGAGTTCTTCCCAAATACTACATTTTATATCTCAACTCATTCGCCTCTTGTTTTAGCAGGACTTAAAGATGGTGAGGCTTATGAATTATACAAAGATGGTGATTTTGTAAAGACAAAAGCTATAATAAATGTTGATAACTATGCTTTAAATGACATTGTGAATGAGTTTTTTGGAGTGGATTTAAATAAACAGAAGATTGAGCATCCAAATTTAGAAAAACAAAAAAAAGCACGAGCATTACTATTGAACCTTACAAAATCTCTTGATGGAGATGAGTAATGAAATACTTTTTTGATACAAATGTAATAAGTAATTTGGTTCGAGAAGATAGTGCAGCAATAATTAAACTTCAAGAATTAGCTTCAAATGAAGAGAATAGATTCTATATAAATAGATTAGTTTTTATGGAATCTTTAAGGGCTATACCTTTGAATCGTGTAAACCTTTATAAAAATACAAAAGAAACACTTGAAAATTTTGAAAAACTTGAAATCACCCAAGATATATATGATAAAAGTGTAAATTTTGCCAGATTTTGCAAAAGTCAAGGTATGAATTTTGGAAAATGTGAAGCAATTGATTATATTCATTTTGTGACGGCTAAATACTATGATTTAGAGATAATCTCTTTTGATGGTGATATGAGCAAACTTGAAGAAAAGTATCAAGCATTTTTGGAAGATGTTAGTTTTGAAGATAAATAACTTATAATGGAACACTACTTTACAGAATGTTTTTTACTGATTGATAAAATATATATAGATTTTTATAATTGGGCAAAAAATAGTATTTTTTATTATCAGTTTTTTTTATCAATAGTATCTGCTATAATTTTTTGGCTTGTATTTTCACATATTCCAGAGAGCAAAAAATATAAAAGTTTGCGTCCTATAGTAGAACTGGATATGTATCAAATCTATAGTAGTTTATTTCATCTATTTGATTTAATTATGCGATATAAAGATGCAAGTCCATCTTTTTTTCAAGAAAAAATACGCGGTGGAACATTATCTCGTAATGATATTAAATTAGGTCTTCAAAATAAATGTCTAAATGCAAGTTATTTGTTTGACCCTAAAATTAGCCACTTGCTAATGCCGATAGGTGAGCAAATATTTGAATCTTCTAAAAAAATTGAACAATTGATAGATAAAATCTTTAGTTTCAATCAATTTTCCTCTCCCATAGAACTTTTATTACTTGAAAAAATTCGTCAAGAATTGAAAAAATATGATTATGACGAACGGAGAATAAAAGAAAATGCTGTATCAGTTACTGGCTTTCCATCAGTTCCAGTAATTTACTATCGTGAAGAGAATTTTTATGATTTGTATAAATTGTTTATCGAACTTCAAGATATAGTTTTAAATAGAAATAACTATTTTGATAGAAATATTTTTATTTTTAAAATTCAATATTTATTTTATTCTGGGCAATATCAGCAATGCATCAATCATATCAATAAAAACCGTAATTACTTTTCTGAAGATATTAATTTTTCGCAAAATTATTACGCATTATGTCAGTATCAAATAGACAATAAAAAAGAGTTCTATAAAACAATAGATAATATATATAAAGAACGCCCATACAATGGTAGTTTAGTATCATCAAGAAGTTTTTTAAAAGATTTTACAGAAGATGAAAAACTTATAAATATTCTCAAAAAATATTATACTGAAGAAGAGTATGAATATTTTAAAGTAACTATAGAGCAAGAAAAAGAACATTTTGATTTATTTATGAATACCAATAGGTCATTATCAAAATATCATGCAAATAAAGATTTTAGGTTAATACCCATAGAAGATGGAGAAAACAAATTATGAAAATACAATTTGACAGCAACTTAGATTACCAAGACAGAGCCATCAGTTCCATAGTAGATATTTTTGAAGGGCAAGAGGTTTGCCAAAGCAATTTTAGCGTTGTAACGCATGGCGGAAAAGGGAAGAGAACCTTTAATGATCTCAATGATTTGGGTATCGGGAATAGGCTTGAGCTTTTGGATGAAGAAATTCTTACTAATGTACAAAATATTCAGCTCAAAAATGGACTTGCTCAAAGTAAAAAACTCGGTTCTATGGACTTTTCGGTGGAGATGGAAACGGGAACGGGTAAAACCTATGTTTATCTCAAATATATTTTTGAGTTAAACAAACGCTATGGATTTACAAAGTTCATCATCGTTGTTCCATCTATCGCCATAAAAGAGGGAACGAAAAAAACTCTTGATATAACGACTGAGCACTTCAAATCAATCTTTGATAATGTCAATTATGACTACTTTATCTACGATAGTTCCAACCTTGAACAAGTTAGAGATTTTGCAACAAGCGGTGATATACGAATCATGGTTATCAACATAGATGCTTTTAGAAAAAGCTTTACCGATCCGAGCAAAGATACAAAAGCAAATATCATCCACAGACAAACCGATAGACTCAACGGTCAAAAACCAATAGAGTTTATTGCCTCCACAAACCCAATAGTCATCATAGATGAGCCACAAAGTGTTGATAGCACCACGAAGTCAAAAGAGGCGATAGAAACGCTTAATCCGCTCTGTAGATTGCGTTATAGTGCAACACATTTGGAAAAATTTAACCTCATGTATAAGCTCGATAGCATTGATGCGTATGAGCAGCAGCTCGTTAAGCAGATAGAAGTGGCGAATGTTCAGTTGGAAGATAGCTCAAACAAACCATATATCAAGCTCATAAGCGTGAGTGCAAATCCAAGAAGTGAAAAAATAGAGATAGATGTAAACCAAAACGGTACAACAAAGAGAAAAACCGTAACCGTAAAAGATGGCGATGATTTGTATGAAAAATCAAATAGCAGAGACGTTTATAGTGACTATGCTATCAATGATATTTACATAGAAAAAGGGAATGAATACATAGAGTTCTCTAACCAAGAGAGCGTGAACATCGGGCAAACCATCGGCAGTGTGGATGATGATAGTATCAAAAGACTACAAATTAGAAAAACCATAGAAGAGCATTTAGATAAAGAACTTCGGCTAACTCAAAAAGGAATCAAAGTTTTGTCGCTCTTTTTTATAGATAAAGTTGCTAATTATAGAGAGTATGATGCAGAGGCAAATCCCCTCAAAGGTAAATATGCCCAGTGGTTTGAAGAAGAGTACAAAGAGATTTCAAAAAGAAGAAAATACACCACACTTTTTAATGATGTTGATGTAAATACAGAGGTCTCAAAAATCCACGATGGATACTTTTCCGCCGATAAAAAAGGAATACTCAAAGATACTTCTGGGAACACTGTGGACGATGAAAGCATATTTGACAAAATCATGAAAAACAAAGAGAAACTTCTTAGTTTTAACGAACCACTTCGTTTTATATTTTCTCATAGTGCATTAAAAGAGGGATGGGATAATCCTAATGTTTTTCAAATCTGTACTTTAAATGAAACTTCGTCAGTCATGAAAAAAAGACAAGAGATAGGTCGTGGACTTAGAATCTGTGTCAACCAAGATGGCGAACGAGTAAGAGGCTTTGATGTAAATACTTTGACGGTCATGGCTAATGAGAGCTATGAGAAATTTGCCGAGGCACTGCAAAAAGAGATTGAAGAGGAAGAAGGCATCAAGTTTGGTGTAATCGAGGAACACTTCTTTTCAAATATTCCTGTCGTCAATGAAGATGGAAGCGTAGAATATTTTGGTGCCTCAAAAAGTGAGGATATGTTTAGATATCTTCAAGTAAAAGAGTACATTGACAAAAAAGGCAAAGTGCAAAACTCTCTAAGAGCTGACATCAAAGAGAATAAATTTGAAGTGCCAGATGCGTATAAAACAGTTCAAGCTCAAATAGTTTCACGAATACTCAAAGTTGCAGGAACTATGAATATAAAAAATGCAGATGATAAAAAACTTATCACGCTCAACAAAGAAGTCTATCTTAGTGATGATTTTAAAGCCTTGTGGGAGCAGATAAAATATAAAACGACCTACAGGGTGGATTTTGATGTTGATAAGCTCGTACTTGAGTGTGCTAAGCAAATGGCAAATGATTTAACCATAGGAAAAATCAAATATCTCTACTCAAAAGCTAAAAATAAAATAACCAAAGTCGGTGTTGAGATCCTTGAAGGAAGTGCCCAAGATAAATTTATGGATTGTGATATCATAGATTATGAGCTACCCGATGTTGTGACTTACTTGCAAAATGAAACAAATTTGATGCGTAAAAATATAGTAGATATTCTTATAAAAAGTGGGAAGCTTCAAGACTTTCAAAATAATCCTCAAAAGTTTATAGACGGTGCGGTAAAAATCATCAAAAAAACCATGAATAGCTTTATTGTCGATGGCATCAAATATCAAAAGTTAGGCAATGAATTTTACTATGCCCAAGAGTGCTTTGAAGAAAATGAGCTGTATGGGTATCTATCTTCAAATATGATATAGAATAAAGAAAATAAATCTATCTTCACGCATACAGTTTATGACTCAACGATAGAAGAAACCTTTGCAAAAGCATTTAATGAAAATGAGAATGTAAAACTTTTCACAAAACTACCGTCATGGTTTAAAATCAATACGCCACTTGGAAGCTATAACCCTGACTGGGCAGTTTTAATTGAGAAAGATAATGAAGAGAAGCTTTACTTTGTTGTTGAGAGCAAAGGAAGTGGTTTAGGACTTGATATCAAAACTTCTGAATCATCCAAAATAGAGTGTGCTAAAAAGCATTTTAGTGAAATATCACAAGATGTAAAATTTGTACAATCTGAAAATTTTAGTAGTTTTAGAGAGTATATTTAATAGGGAGTAGGGCTCTTGCTCCTATTACAATTCTATTTTGTGAGAGTATTTTTTTAGCATACCTTTATAATCAGCCTCAATAGATTCAATGTTCTTAATCATTTTTATCTCTTCAATCACTTTGATAAAAAAATTCAAACTATAAATTAGATCATCATAGTTTCCATCAACACTGCAATACTTCATACTGAATTTTTTGATTTGAATTTTTTTTGTTTTTTCAGTGTCTTTTTTATTGCCCACAAGCCTTATTCTGTTGGCTTTTTCTTCAACTGATATAAAAATTGAAGCAAGATTTACAATATCATCTACGCTTAATGATATACCAAGTTCTTCAATTTGTTGTTCAATAATTTTATGGTTTCTATTTTTTATTTCTTCAAGCATAAACAGCATTGTATCTTTTTATTTCTTAAAATATCTGGAACTCTTAAGTTCCATTTTAGAAAATTTTAGTTATAGTTTTGATATGGAACTTATGAGTTCCAGTTTTGAAATGGTTTTAAGTTACATTTTAAAACAGGAGAAGAAAACTTAGAAAATTTATTGCGTGCATGTAGTTGCACAACAAAAAGGACAAAAAATGAAGGATTAAAAAATGTTTGAATTACTAAATAAAAAATATAATAGATTATTTTTAACAAAAAAAGAGTTGGCTAATGAGCTTAATATAAGTGCAGCAACGCTGAACAGACAATTGAAGTCTGATACGCTTAATATTGGATATACAGTTATCGGTGGACAATACAGATTTTCTTTAAAATCTTTAGCAAACTATTTAGAAGCTGTTGAAATGATGGTTCCATAAGGGAGTTAAAATGGCAAAATTAGAAAAAACAAGATATCCATCTGTTTATAAGAGGGTAGGAATTAACGATACAAGTTTTATTATAAAGTATAAAATTGCAGGCAAATTAAATGAAGAAGTTGCAGGTAAAGAATCTGATGGTATGACTGCAAAAAAAGCTTCGGAAATTTTAGATGTAAGAAAAAATCATAATCTTGATAAAAAAGTTGAAGTTGCAAATTCTGTAAAAGCTAAAAAAAGTTTCCAAAATTTGGCTAAATCATATTTTGATAATTTATATTTAGAAGCGAATGAAGAATCAGAAGTTGAAGATAGAGAAAAAAAGAAGAAAACATCCAAAAATATAAAAAGGGAAGAAAGCGTTTATAAAAAATTCTGGGGAGACTGGAATTTAAAAATGTTGCCAATTGCAAAAATAAGACAAGAGCAAGTTTTAAAACATATTAATTCAAAAAAGAGTGCTTACAGCGATAAATCAATTTATAATGCGTTAACAGTTGCTAAAAGCATTATGAAGCACACAGCAAAAGAGCATAGTGATTTGAATAACCCTTTTATGATTGATGAATATAAAAAAGCAAAAAAGAATAACAATAGAAAAGAGTATTTGACACAAAGTCAATGCTCTATGTTATTAAATCATTTAAGGGATTGTAGCACTTTTAAAAACTATGTTCTTGTGCTAACAAGTTTAATGACAGGCGCAAGACCGAATTCTGTTCTGACATTAAAAGTTGAAGACATTGATTTCAGAAAAAATGAAATTAAATTTTATGATTATAAGCGTAAAATGCCATACTATTCAAAGATTACAAAAGAGCTTACTCTTAACTTAAAAAAGCAAGTTGAAGATCTTAAAAGACAAAATTATGTGTTTTTTAATGATGATCCAAGTGTCGCATATTCTTCTTATCCATCATCTATTCAAACTGTTTTGGATAAATTGTTTAATGCAGAAAAAAATGAGGATGAAGAGAGAATAGTACCGTACACATTAAGACACACTTTTGCAAACTTATTGCTACAAGTGCATAAAGTACCAGTATTTGAAGTCTCGCAACTTTTAAATCATGCGAATATTTCAACAACTATTGATCACTATATTACTTTTAATCACGATTTAGTTGTTAAAGATCTGAATCATTTTGAAAATGCAATTACTCAAAATCATGTAACAGCAGAAGAGTTGTTAATAGATAATTTAAAAGATTTTGATCTTGATGATGATGTTATTTTAAAAATTATAGATAGAGTAAAAAAGCTTGCTATATAGCTTTTTACTATTTGTTGCTGCTCTACAACTCCCATTTTTCCCATCTATTTTTACTTCTTTATATTAAAAAAAATTATATTACTGCGGTTGGGTATTTACCCAACCGATTTACCCAACCTTTTCCTATACTTTTATGATAAAACTTGCTAAAAAGTGATAAATTATTAAAGAAAAAATAGGATGTATGAATGCTTGTAAATGCCTATATTGTGTGGTTTTTAGGGTGTTTAAGATTTGAATGTGATTTTGTAAGAAAGGGTTATGAGCCCGACGAGCTACCGAACTGCTCTATTCCGCGACATACCTATAAATAGGGGTTTGTGGATGGGGTAGAGGGATTCGAACCCCCGAATAGCGGCACCAAAAGCCGCGGCCTTACCGCTTGGCGATACCCCAGTGTAGAAAATTTAAAGAATTGGTTGCGGAAATAGGATTTGAACCTATGACCTTCGGGTTATGAGCCCGACGAGCTACCGAACTGCTCTATTCCGCGTCACTTACAAACAAGGCTAATATGTTTGTTGGAGTGGAATTATAGGCAAATATGCTTTCTTTGTCAAGGAGAGCATGATTGAATTTGGAAAAAGGGTTTGAACTAAAATTAATCAACTTTTCTATACAATTGCAGTATTAAAATAAAAGAAGCATAAATGAGAGCTACACAAAGAGTTTTAGAAGCAATTGACGAGATAAAAAAGGGACGTATGGTCATCATGATTGATGATGAAGACAGGGAAAATGAAGTAGATTTGGTCTATGCATCTGCCTTCTCTACACCTGAACATGTTAACTTTATGGCAACACACGCAAGAGGACTCATCTGCGTTGCAATCAGTAAGAAGATTGCTACAAGACTTGAACTTAATCCGATGGTAAGTTCAAATACATCCTCATACGAGACGGCATTTACAGTCTCGGTAGATGCAAAAAATGCACTGACTGGAATTTCGGCAAGAGAGAGGGATGATACTATAAAAATATTGGCAAATCCGATAAGTAATGCGGATGAGTTGGTAAAACCCGGTCATATATTTCCACTTATAGCAAAAGACGGCGGAACACTTGTCAGAACTGGGCATACGGAAGGTTCCGTTGATTTATGCCGTTTGGCAGGACTTAGTGAATCAGCCGTAATTTGTGAGATCATAAAAGAAGACGGCACGATGGCTAGGCGTGATGATTTGGATATATTTGGCGAAAAACATGCTCTTAAAACTATTTTTATTTCAGATATTGTCGAGTACCGTCTTGCAAACGAGAGGCTTGTAAATGAGGTAGATGTAGAGGATGTAGAGTTTTTTGATACAAAAGTGAAGAAGTACACATTTACGGATCATGATAAAATAGAACATACGGCAATAGTGTTTCATAATGTAACATCGATTGCAAACGTAAGAGTACATAACGTTATACAAGATATGGAACTTCTTTTAAATCAGAAAAAATATAACAATATTATATCTTGCATAGAGTATCTAAAGCAAAACAGCGGTGTTTTAATCTTTATCAACAAGCCGACACACCATGATAATGCTGCAATGAAAGAGTTCGGAATAGGGGCGCAGATACTCAAATCTTTAGGTATCTCGAAGATTAATCTTCTTACCTCTATAAAAGCAACAGAATTTGTAGGTCTTGGCGGTTTTGGATTAGAGATAAATGAGGTTATAGATATTTAATAAAATATATATATCTTTATTAAATTCTTATGTTCGTTATAATAAATAAAAATTCAGTTGAAGATGGTACATGAGAGAGATATTTAGCAGAGTTGAAGATTCTGCATTAGTCAATATAGAAGTTGAAGTTGAAATAGAGGATTACGAGGGTTCTTTTCCTTGGTTGTTTAGTCTGTTTTTAAAATCAAATAACAAAGACGCTGAGTCTTTTGAACAGTTTTTAGAGACAAAAGAGTCTGTTATTATTTCACTTGAGCATCAAAACAGAGCGAAATATGTCGGTACAAGAATTAATGACGGCTGGCATGAGTTCTATTTTTATGCAAAAGATTCAAAAAACTTAGAAGTTGTGGTCTCAGCAATATTAAAAGAGAGCGGTTTTAAATATGAAAGCAGTGTGGTTAAGGACGCAAAATGGGATTTTTACACAAAAAATCTTTTTCCTACAGAACTTGAATTTCATAATATACAGAGTCAAAATATAATATTTTTACTTCAAGAAGAGGGTGATGAGTTGTTAGCGCCAAGGGATGTAGAACACTATATATCATTTGATACGGCTACTCAAAAAGAGAGATTTATAAAAAATATTATTACATACGGATTTGAGTTTAAAGATGATATAAGTAGTGAAGAGTTTGAACATGGAGCAGCTCTTGTAAAATTTCACTCTGTTACAAATGAAGAGGTCAGAAGTGTTGTAGAGGAGCTCTATGAGCTGATTAAAAAAGAGCATGGCTATTATGAGGGTTGGAGTACGACATTGGTGCAGAAGGTTGATTAGTTACTTGTGAAAAAAGTACTTTTTAAAAGATACTTTATTGCTATTTTTTGGGTACTCTTTGAGATTCTTTTTAAACTCAGGTATAGATTTAACTACATTGGATTGGAAAATATACCGCATGATAAAGCTGTTATGCTTTTGGGTAATCATGTAAGCTGGATAGATTGGTTCATCCTTCAATTGCCTATTAATAGAAGAATTAATTACATAATAGATAAAGATATTTATAATTGGAAGCTCTTTAACTGGGTTTTTAGGATGGCTGAGCTTATTCCTGTTTCAAAAAAAGCATCAAAAGGCTCCTTTATTGAAACCTCAAAGAGATTAAAAAATGGTAAAATAGTTGCTATATTTCCTGAGGGTGAAATATCTAGAAGTGCTAATATTTCAAAGTTTTACAGAGGTTATGAATATATTGACAGGGGCGATGCAGTTATAGTGCCGTTTCATATAGATGGAGTTTTTGGAAGTTTGTTTGCAAGGCATAAAGGCAATGTAAGAAGATGCTTTTTAAAAAAGAGGGAAATTACGGTCTATTTCGGAGAGGCAATTTCGCAAGAAATTAAGGCAGATGAATTAAGACAAAGAGTTATAAAATTAAAAAGGATGAAGATTTGAGAACAACATTAATAATTGGTGCAGGTGGAGTTAGTCGTGTGGTTGTACATAAGTGTGTACAAAATGCAGATGTTTTTGGGAAAATCGTATTGGCAAGCAGAACACTGCAAAGATGTAAGGATATAAAAGATGAGCTTCCAAATGCGGATATCGAGGTTGCTTCTGTAGATGCCGACAGTACTGATGAAGTGATAAAACTTATTGATTCATGCAAGCCTGATATTCTTATAAACGTAGCGCTTCCGTATCAAGATTTAACAATCATGGATGCATGTATCGCTACTAAGACGCCATATCTCGACACTGCAAACTATGAGCATCCTGATGAGGCTAAGTTTGAGTATAAACTTCAATGGGAAAGAGATGAGAAGTTTAAAGAAGCCGGTATTATGGGACTTTTGGGCAGTGGTTTTGATCCGGGAGCTACAAATGTTTTTTGTGCATATGCACAAAAACACTATTTTGATGAAATCCATACAATAGATATCTTAGATTGTAATGCAGGCGACCATGGGTACGCTTTTGCAACAAACTTTAATCCTGAAATCAACTTAAGGGAAGTCTCCTCTAAAGGTCGTTATTGGGAAGATGGAAAGTGGATAGAGACGGAGCCTATGGAAATTATGAAGGTTTGGGATTATCCTGAAGTGGGTCCAAAAGATAGTTATTTACTTTATCATGAAGAGATGGAATCGCTCGTAAAACACATTAAAGGGCTAAAGCGCATAAGATTTTTTATGACGTTTGGGCAGAGCTATCTGACACACATGAAGTGCTTACAAAATGTAGGAATGCTCGGAATCGAACCTGTCGAGCATAAAGGGATGAAGATAGTTCCTATGGAGTTTCTAAAGACGCTTCTTCCAGATCCAGCTTCACTCGGTCCTCGTACAAAAGGTAAAACAAATATCGGTATCGTTGCCGAGGGAATTAAAGACGGTAAAAAGAGAAAGATATATATCTATCAAGTAAAAGACCATGAAGAGTGCTTTCGTGAGACAAACTCTCAAGGAGTATCCTATACAACAGGCGTTCCTGCCATGATAGGAGCGAAGCTTATGTTAAAGGGTGTCTGGAGCGGAGTCGGAGTCTTTAACATGGAACAGATGGATCCTGATCCGTTTATGGATGAGATGAATACTGGGGGTCTGCCTTGGCAGATAAAAGAGTTAGAAGTCTAAAATATGGATGATTTAAAAAATATTACTACACCGTACTATATGTGCGATGAGTCTTTGCTTCGTGCAAATCTTGAAGTTTTAAACCGTGTTCAAGAAGAGAGCGGAGCTAAGATTATTTTAGCACTTAAGGGTTTTGCCATGTGGAGTACGTTTCCATTGGTAAAACAGTATCTAAAAGGGTGTACTGCAAGCGGATTACATGAAGCGCTTTTAGCCAGAGAAGAGTTTGCAAAAGATGATGAAAATCTTGAAGTTCATACTTATTCACCTGCATATAAAGATGAAGATATAGAGGACATTGCACGTATATCTGACCACATAGTTTTTAATTCGCCAAACCAGCTTTTCAAATATCGTGAGAGAGTTAAAGAGATAGATTCTACAATAAGCCTCTCTTTGCGAATAAACCCTGAACAATCCTCTTCCCCAAAAGATATTTACAACCCATGCGGGCTTTACAGCCGTCTTGGCACAACACTCGCAAATTTCGACGAAAGAGTATTAGAATATATAGACGGACTTAATTTTCACGCTCTATGTGAGCAGGATGTCGATGCTTTAGAAGATGTTTTAAAAGCTTTTGAAGCCAAGTTCTCAAAGTACTTTAGAGGGTTGAAGTATGTTAATTTTGGCGGCGGTCATCATATAACAAAAAAGGGATATGATGTCGATAAGCTGATTCGCATTATAAAAGAGTTTAGGGCAAAATATGATGTTGATGTTTATTTAGAGCCCGGTGAAGCCGTAGGCTGGCAGACGGGAGTGCTTGTTAGCACTGTTTTAGATATTGTTCATAACGGCATGGATATAGCTATTTTGGATACCTCTGCAGAAGCGCATATGCCGGATACGCTGGCAATGCCATATCGAGCAATGGTTCGTAATAGCGGTGAAGCAGGAGAAAAATCTTACACTTACCGTTTTGGCGGCAATACATGTCTAGCCGGAGACATCATGGGAGATTACTCTTTTGATGAGCCTCTTTATGTAGGCGATAAAATTATATTTGAAGATCAGATTCATTATACTTTTGTAAAAAATACTACATTCAACGGCATAAAGCTGCCTTCACTGGTTATACTAAGAGAAGATAGAACTCTTGAGTTGATTAAAGAGTTTGGATATCAAGACTATAAAAATAGATTATCTTAAGAGGAGACAGAGATGCAAGAAGATAAACAGAGATGGAATGATAGGTATTTGGACAATCCAATGCCGCAGAGTGTTTCTCCACTGTTAGAGAAATATATAGGACATGCAAAAGTCGGGCAGGCTATAGATGTTGCATGTGGCACGGGTAGAAATACGCACTTTTTAGCTGACTTAGGCTTTCATGTTGATGCGGTTGATATTTCGGACTATGCTTTAGAGCGTGTAAAAAATAGTTCTACCATTAAAAAAATAGATACGGATTTGGATAAATATAATTTAGCTCCAAATAAGTATGATTTAATAGTAAATGTTAATTACTTAAATCGCCGTTTAGTATCTCAGATGAAAGATGCTCTTAAGAGCGGTGGCGTTTTAGTTTTTGAGACGTTTATAGTTGCCCATGGAGACTTTAATCTTCCTACGACAAACCTAGACTATCTTTTGCGTAAAAATGAGCTTCTACACTCTTTTATAGGGCTTAATATAATTTATTATGAAGAGAGAGTGGATGTAAATCTAAGAGGTGAGAAGATTAAAGTTGCATCTTTGGTGGCTAAAAAAGCGTAACTTCTTGCAATTTTGCAAGAAGTTTATTGCCTTTAGCGTTCAAATTTTTTTAGCTTTTAAATTCGTTTATACGAGAGTCTAGTGAATGAGCCACTTCAAGCAGACTTTTGGAGTCATTTTCAATACTCATAACTCTCTCTTTATTTGAAGATGAGTGAGCATTTATTTGCGCAATTTGACTTATAATTTCATCCGTATGTTTTACGATTGTTTGTGAATCCTCAACTGATTTAACGGCAACTTCTATAGAGTGCTGCATCTCTGATGAAGTATCATTAACTTTTTGCTCAACATCTTTTGAAATGTTAGTGAGTCTCTGCATATCTTTTGCATTTTCGTTCATTTTGTCGCTTACGTCGTTTATAGATTGAACAATAGTGCTAACACTTATCTCTATCTCCGTAAGTGATTTTTGGGTACGTTCTGCTAGTTTTCTCACTTCATCCGCTACTACGGCAAAACCGCGTCCATGTTCACCTGCACGCGCTGCTTCTATGGCAGCATTGAGAGCCAGAAGGTTAATCTGTTCAGCTATATCTTTTATAACAAACAGAACACTTTTTACTTGATCTGCATCTTGTTTTAGGTGCATTAATTGGTCTGATAAATCATGCTCTATCTCAATAAATGCTTCAACCTCATTTACCAATTCACCCAGTGCCTCTTTTGATGAGTCAAGATTTGCGTTTGCTTGAGAGACTCTTTGTTGCGTCTCTTTTGCCATCTCTATAGACTGGTCAAGAATATCTTTTATAGATTTACTTTTATGTGTAGTCTGTGATACTATCATACTCTCCTCTTCAATACTTTTGTTGATGAAAGATGATGCGTTAGTGATTGTATTTGCGATTGATACGTTTTTGCTTCCAAGAGACTTGACGTCATTTATAGTGTTTTGTATTGAGCTTACAAAATCATTTACTGCATACGCAGATTGTGCAAATTCATTTTCTTGTACAACTTCAATGCGTTTTGTTAAATCTTTATCGCCGTCTACAAGCGCTATAATACGTGAACGAAGTTCATCTAAAGGAACGATGACTTCCTTTGAAAAGAAGATACTGATAATAACGGCAAAAACAATAAAAACGATAATAAGAGTGACAAGTAAAATCATTTTTGTATCGCCAATCTCTTCATCATTTGCATCCAAAGAGATAACAAGATTCATAACACCGAGTAAATCTCCTTCTTTTGCATTGTAGTGACATGACGTACAACTTTTGTCCGCTATCATTGGGTTGAGAAGTTGTATTGTGTGGTGGTTATTTTCACTTTTTTCAATTGTTTTAGGCTCTTTGCTGGTAAAAACATCTCTAATCATTGGATTAGTTGTAAAAGTTTCGCCCTCTTTTTTGTACACTTCTAAAACAAGTTCTGATTTTGAAACATCTAACGATTCTATGCCTCGGATATCTCTTGCTTTGGCAAGCGTCTCTTTAACAACTTCAGGATCACCTGCCAACATGCTTTGCGTTACTGTTTGAAAAATTGATTGACTCAACATTTCTAGAGAGTGTTTTGCCGTTTTATTTGAAAAATCATTAAATGTATAAGAGATATACGTATACATTGAACCGACCGCAAGGGCACCAAAAAACAAAATTGTGATAATAATTCGAGATTTAACTGAAGTTAACATGATCCATCCATATAATTAATATTGCCATAATTGTGCCCAAATAATCTTTTGATTAAGCTTTAAAGTCCTTCAAGAAGCAGATACCATAGTCTATCTATTTCATAATCATTGAGAAATAGTGTTGATTTGTTTTCAAATAACTCTTCAAACGCATCTTTCTTTATGCCAAAAGTATGCGTGCAGTTTTTATGAGTAGGCAAATATGCACGAATCAGAGAAATTTCATCTCCAATTATAGGCGTAGCACATAAAAAACACTCTAACTCTTTATGTAGTCTTCCTTCATGTTCAAGAAGTTTTATATATGACTCAATGGCTACTCTTTTTGGATTCTGTCTATTCCAGTTTATAGAAGCTGTTTGTAGAAGTTCAAAATAGAATATATCAAGTTCATCGGCATCTTTGAGATGTGTATAAAAGAGTGCGCAAAAATCCTGCCATACTCGTAAGAGCTTATAGTCATTTATCCACTTAAATCCTATATGTATAACATCTTTAAGTCTATAGATTGCTGATTTGGATGAACTCTCTTTTTCATAGTCTATTTTGAAACCAAGATTTATAACTCCGTGTCTTGCTCCATAAAACCTATAAAGAGTATCTAAGCTCTCTGCTGATAAGATTGTGACTATTAAATCTTCATCTTTAACTTTGTTAAGATTTAGAATAAATCCTTGCATTATTTCGCTTCTTTTTTACACATAGTTTGTTTTCAATAGAAAAATTATCTTGTTATTATATTTTTTTAAACCTTTAAAATGTATAATGCAACTCTTATCTCTAAATAGACCAAGTTAGTTTAAAAAGAGATTAAATTTATGAAAATTCATCAAAGAATTATAAAATTTAGGAGTTAATATGGTTGAGCATCATGATTTATTAAGATCATTTAAAGATAATTGTGATTTTGGGCTTGTTGCAAACATCAAAAACATAGCATCACACAAAGTTTTAAATGATGCGGTAACTGCATTAGAGAGAATGATGCATCGCGGAGCAGTAGCGGCTGATGGAAAAACAGGAGACGGAAGCGGTCTGCTTTTTTCTCTTCCTGAGGAGTTTCTTCGCAAAGAGGCGATAAAAGAAGGGATTGAACTTCCAAAACAGTTTGCTGTGGCTTCAGTTTTTACGAAAGATTTGAAACATTTAGATGTTATGGAGGAAATTTGTGAAGCAAATGATTTAAAAATCGTACTTCGCAGACATGTACCCGTAAATACAGATGCTCTAGGAGAGCAGGCACTTGTAACACTTCCAACAATTATTCAACTATTTATTACTCCAAACTCTATCATGGCAACAAACAGGTTTGATGCACTTTTATATCTTTCGCGCAAAGAGAGTGAGCATAGGCTTGTAGATGATATAGATTTTTACATAGCTTCCATGAGTTCAAAAGTGCTTTCATATAAAGGACTCGTTATGCCTACGCATATTAAAGAGTTTTATATAGATTTACAAGATGAGAATTTTAAAATTTCATTTTCACTTTTTCACCAAAGATTTTCAACCAATACTCTTCCTCAGTGGAGATTGGCACAGCCGTTTCGTGCAGTTGCTCATAACGGCGAGATTAACTCTGTTGAGGGAAATCGCTTCAACGTAGAGATAAAATCAGAATCTATAAAAAGTAAAGTTTTTACGGATGAGGAGATTCAAAGGTTGCTGCCTATTTTACAGCCGAGATCTTCAGACAGCGCTTCTGCAGACAACTTTTTTGAGTTTTTACTTGTAAACGGTATGGATTTTTTTAAAGCGGTACGTGCGGTTATTCCCGCTGCTTGGCAAAATGCTCCGCACATGGATCCCGAGCTTCGTGCATTCTATGAGTTCCAATCTACCGTTTTTGAAGCATGGGACGGACCTGCCGCATTTTCGGTTACGGACGGGAGATATGTCGGGTGTGTGCTTGATAGAAACGGACTTCGTCCATCAAAATATATTATTACAAAAGATGATACGCTTCTTATTGCAAGCGAGTACGGTGTTGTTGACATTCCTGAAAAAGATATCAAAGAGAGAGGTCGTCTTCAATCGGGAGAGATGATTGGACTTGATCTTAAATTTGGAAAAATCTTTAAAAATAGCGAGATTAACGACTATCTAAAAAGTGCAAATCCCTATATGAAGTGGTTGAATGAGCATATGATATATCTTCAAGAACATGTTGTAGACCAGTACATGTCAACTCCGGAATATACAAAAGAAGAGCTAATTACAAGACAAAGATATTTCAATATTACACATGAAGTTATAGAACAGGTTATAGAGCCTATGATTTTAGAAGGTAAAGAGGCTGTAGGTTCTATGGGAGACGATACGCCGCTTGCAGCTTTTTCAAATAAACAAAGAGCATTTAGCGACTTTTTCAAGCAGAAATTTGCACAGGTTACAAATCCTCCGATTGACCCGATTAGAGAAAGAGTGGTTATGAGTTTAAATACGGGCTTTGGAGAGGTTCACAATATCCTCGATGAAGTACCTTTTCATGCGCATCGTCTTAAATCCGTTTCTCCGATTATTACAAGTGAAAAGCTGGCTATTTTAAAATCATTCGGAGATAAAAAATCGCCTAGTTATCAGGATTTTTACCGCAATAAAACATTCTCTACGGCGTATGAAAAAGATTTTAAAAAATCACTTGATGCTTTAGTTGAAAATGTTGTTAATTCCGTAAAAAACGAGGGTACGAGAATTATTATACTAGATGATAGCGAGTTTAGTAAAACAAAGAAAATAATCCCTATGGCGATGGCTATCGGACGTATTAATATTGCTCTCTTAAGAGCAAAAGTACGTCATCTTGCTTCTATGGTTGCAGTGAGCGGCGAGGTGTATGATTCTCATAGTGCGGCGGTTCTTATAGGTTACGGTGCAAATGCTTTGCACCCTAAGCTTTTAGCAGAGACTGTTATTGAGCATACAAAAAGATCTAATGCTGTTACGGTGGAGTGTAATGTCGCATTAAAAGCTGTTCATGGCTCATTAAATGCCGGTATACTTAAAATAATGTCTAAAATGGGTATTTCAACTATTGCATCATATAGAAACGCAGGTCTATTTGATGTAATGGGTCTTAGCCGTGAGATAGTCGGCGAATGCTTTGGCGCTTCAAATTCGGCACTAAACGGACTTGATTACAGTGATATTGATGAGAGACTTACAAAGCATCATGTAGAGGCTTTTGAAGAGAGCGGATTTAACAGAATATTCCCGCTAAATATCGGCGGATACTATAAGTTTTATAATGAGCAGGAGCATCACGATTTTGGACCTGCCGTTATCCATGCTATTCATGCTACTGCACAGAGCGGAAGCAAAAAAGATTACGAAAAATTAAGAGATTTGGTAAATAAAAGAGGATTGAAATTTATTCGTGATTTCTTTGAGATAAAATCTGATAGAAAACCGATTGATATCTCTGAAGTTGAGCCAAAAGAGGTGATTTTTAAGAGATTTGCTTCAGCTGCTATGAGTCTTGGCTCTATAAGTCCTGAGGCACATGAGACAATTGCGATGGCGATGAATAGAATCGGAGCGCAGTCAAACTGTGGAGAGGGTGGAGAAGACCCTGAGCGTTTTGGGACTGAGAGAAATTCAAAAATAAAGCAGGTTGCTTCAGGACGTTTCGGGGTAACTCCTGCATACCTTAGAAGTGCCGAAGAGATTCAGATAAAAGTAGCACAAGGCGCAAAACCGGGTGAGGGAGGACAGCTTCCGGGGCATAAAGTTTCAGCGCTTATAGCAAAACTTCGTCATACGGTTCCGGGTGTCACGCTTATTTCCCCTCCGCCTCATCATGATATCTACTCGATTGAGGATTTGGCACAACTTATTTTTGATGTGAAGCAGGTAAATCCAAAGGCAAGAGTTGCCGTAAAACTTGTTTCAACTATCGGTGTTGGAACTATCGCGGCAGGTGTCGCAAAAGCTTATGCGGATAAAATTATTATCTCAGGCGGAGACGGAGGAACGGGTGCTGCACCTCTTACTTCTATCAAATTTGCAGGAAATCCTTGGGAACTTGGGCTTAGCGAAGCGCATAACGCACTAAAAGCAAATAATCTAAGAAGAGCTGTTGAGCTTCAAGCAGACGGAGGTTTAAAATCTGGTCTGGATGTAGTAAAAGCTGCACTGCTTGGTGCTGAGAGTTATGGTTTTGGAACTGGAGTTTTAACTATCGTGGGCTGTAAAATGCTTAGAATATGTCATGTAAATAAGTGTTCAGTGGGTATTGCTACTCAAAATGAAAAACTTCGTCAAGAGTTTTTCAAAGGACATGTCGATCAGCTTATAAACTACTTCACTCTTCTAGCCGAAGATATCCGCTCTATTATGGCGGAACTTGGATTTAAAACAATGCAGGAGATGATAGGAAGAAGCGACATGTTAAAAGTTGTAGATAACGATTTTGCTAAAAAGTTTGATTTTAGTGCAGTTTTACATCAAGAAGCGGGTGTGAATACATGTCAACAGCTCTCTAACCCTCCTTTTGATGATAACGCATTTGAAAAAGATGTTCTTAAAGAGGCTGTGAGCGCTATCAAGCATCCTGAGTATCCTGTAAGAATCAGCAGAAATATTACAAATGTAAACAGAAGCTTCGGAGCACTGATAAGTGGTGAAATCGCCGAATATTATGGTGATAAAGGTTTAAGCTCCGATACGATTAGAATTAATCTAACGGGTATTTCAGGACAAGCACTCGGTGCCTTTTTAATTCACGGTGTATCAATTTATCTAAGCGGTGTTGCAAATGATTATATCGGAAAAGGTATGCATGGAGGCAAGATAATTATTACTTCTAAAAATAGCGGTGAAGCATTTGCCGCAGGAGGAAACACTTGTCTTTACGGTGCAACTGGCGGGAAACTTTACATCTCAGGAAGCGTGGGTGAGAGATTCGCCGTCCGTAACTCGGGAGCACTTGCTATAGTTGAGGGAACGGGTGACAACGCCTGTGAGTACATGACAGGCGGCGTTGTAGTTATTTTAGGACGTACGGGAATTAATTTTGGTGCCGGCATGACGGGAGGAATCAGTTTTGTTTATGATACAGAGCATAGATTTGTTGAAAATGTAAACAGTGAGCTTGTGGAGCTTGTTAGAATTGATACCGATGAGACGGATGAGGCAAGACATTACCTCAAAAAACTTCTTAAAGATTACGTAGTTGAGACACAGAGTCAAAAGGCAAAAGAGCTACTTGATAACTTCAGAGTAGAGGTAAGAAACTTCTGGCTTGTAAAACCTAAAAATTTAACAAAATTGCCTATGAACCTAGAGATTGGAGATTAATCATGAGAGAGTATTTAACAACTGAAAGAATAGAAGCAAAAAAAAGATTAGTAGTAGAGAGAACAAAAGATTTTGGTGAGATTTATGAGGTTTTTGACAAAAGCGAAGCCTCAACGCAGAGTGAGCGCTGTATCCAGTGCGGAGACCCGTTTTGTCTTAACAAATGCCCGCTTCATAACTATGTTCCGCAGTGGCTTAAAGCGGTAAGCGAAAAAGATTTGGAGTTTGCTTTTAAACTATCAAATGAGCCTTCTCCTTTTCCTGAAGTTATGGGAAGAGTATGCCCGCATGATAGACTTTGTGAGGGTGACTGTACACTAAACGACGGTCATGGTGCCATAACCATAGGTTCAGTTGAGACATTTATCACAGAAGAGGGGTTTAAAGCAGGATACAAACCTGATTTTCCGGGAATTACAACCGATAAAAAGGTGGCAATTATCGGGAGCGGACCTGCAGGACTCTCGGCTGCTACATATCTTTTGCGCTCGGGCATAGCAGTAACTGTTTATGAGAGAAGCGACAGAGCAGGCGGACTAATGACCTATGGAATTCCTAATTTTAAACTTGACAAAAAAATAATAGAGCGTCGCGTAAAGTTTCTTGTAGAAGCTGGCATGGAGCTTGTGTTAAATTGTGAAGTAGGTCGTGATGTGACTTTTGAAGAGATTGCAGACAAACATGATGCGATGTTTATAGGTGTCGGTGCAACAAAAGCCAAAAAAGCTTCTATAAACGGCGAGCAGGCACCTAATGTTTATAAGGCAATGGATTATCTAACTGCAATTAAGAAAAAAAACTTTAAGCTCTCTTATGATAAAAAGTTTGATTTTAAAGAGAAAAATGTTGTTGTAATCGGCGGCGGAGATACCGCCATGGATTGTTTAAGAACTGCTAAAAGAGAGGGTGCAAAGAGTGTTACATGTCTATATAGACGTGATGCGCATAATATGCCAGGAAGCCAAAAAGAGTATAAAAATGCTATGGAAGAAGGCGTTTATTTTACATTTTTTGTCTCCCCTAAAGAGATTATACTTAATGACAAAGGTCTTGCAGTCGGCATTGAAGTAATAAAGACGACACTCGGTGCAAAAGATGAGAGCGGACGTCAAAAGATGGAAGAGATAAAAGGGAGTGAATTTAGAGTAAATGCCGATGTAGTCATCATGTCTCTAGGTTTTGACCCTGAGGTTCCTTCATTTTTGGCAGAAAACGGTATAAGCACTAACAAATGGGGCGGAATTATTATCAATGAAGACACACATGAGACAACAACAGCTGGAGTTTATGCAGGCGGTGACTGCTACAGAGGTGCAGATTTGGTTGTAACTGCAGCGTATGACGGTCGAGAAGCAGCAAGAAGCATAGTAAAATCACTATTGAGGAAATAGTGTTACTTTTCTACATGTATATGCTCTGCATGTAGAAAAATCTGCTCTGATTTGTAACAAATAGAAGCATTTCATTTTTTTTTAAATAATAAAAATAAAGTATAAATTCGATATAATTTCCGCCATTATATAGATAAAGGATACTTTTTGAATTTACTTAGCATTTTTTCTAGAAATAAAAGTACAAAAGAACCGCTTAAGAGTGAAGCTCCTGCGCACTGGGTAAAGTGTAAATCTTGTCAATCTCTTATGTATTATAAAGAGGTTGAAAATCAGAAACATGTCTGTCCAAAATGTGGCTATCATATCAGAATAGGCGTAAAAGAGAGAATTGAGCTTTTAGCGTATGAGGGAACATTTGTAGAGTATGATGCTAATTTAAAACCTATCGATCCGCTAAAATTTACAGATAAAATATCATACAAACAAAGACTTAAAGACGCAGAAGCTAAAACAGGTAAAACTTCATCTGTTGTAAGCGGTGAATGCGAAATGAACGGAGTTCCGGCTCAGCTTGTCATCTTTGATTTTGCTTTTATGGGCGGTTCTTTAGGCTCTGTTGAGGGTGAGAAAATTGTTCGTGCGGTAAATCGTGCTATAGAGAAGAGACATGGGTTGATTATCTTAAGTGCCAGCGGCGGGGCGAGAATGCAGGAGAGTACGTTTTCACTTCTTCAAATGAGTAAAACATCAGCAGCTTTGGCAAAGCTTGCAAACAACAATCTTCCATATATTTCCGTATTGACTGATCCTACCATGGGCGGAGTAAGTGCTTCATTTGCAACATTAGGCGATATTATTATTGCCGAACCCGGTGCTTTGGTAGGCTTTGCGGGGCAGAGAGTAATAGAGCAGACAATCGGTTCTGCTCTTCCTGATGGGTTTCAGCGAGCAGAATTCTTGCTTGAAAAAGGTTCGGTAGATATGGTCGTAAATAGAAACAATCTTAAAAAAACACTCTCAGACCTCCTAACCCTTCTTAAAGTTGCATAATGCGGCTTTATGCGTTATGCGACCAATACCTTCTTGATAGCAGGTCAATCTTGCTTGAAGATTATATCCGTATCGCCAAAGCGCAAAATGCAGAGATAATCCAGTACCGCAATAAAAATGCAGATATAGCATTTATAAAACAGCAGCTTATAAAAATTATAAAAATTTATGACGGTTTTTTAATTCTCAACGATGCATATGAGCTTATAGATTTTTGTGACGGCGTACATGTCGGGCAAGAAGATTTAAGATTAATCGACAAAGATACGCTCAAAGCCGTAAAAATCTTAAGAGAAGTTGTTAAAAAAGATAAGATTTTAGGTATCTCTACTCACAACAAAGAGGAAGTTCTGCAAGCAAATGAGATGGACTTAAACTATATCGGATTAGGTGCATACAGAAATACAAATACAAAAGATAACGTAACAACAATTCTTGGAGATACACTAGACGAGATAGCTTCACTGTCTAAACATTATGTAGCGGCAATCGGCGGGGTAAAAAAGAGTGACAAGTTTTCACATGTAACCTATCATGTAATCGGAAGCGGGCTTTTTTCATGAATATAGATATAATCTCGATTGCCAAAAAAGAACGCTCTACTTATGATCCTCTCTATAAAGAGTTAATTAAGATGATTTCTCGTTTTGCAAAAGTAGAAGATATCGAACTTTTTAGCAAAGATGTAACAAAAGCACACACTATCTCACCTGAAGCTGCAAAACAGGCTTATTCAAAACTTTTAGAACCTTATATATCAAAAGGTTTTAACATAGTATTACACCCGGATGGAAAAATTATTGATAGTTATGAATTTAGTAAGCTATTAGATGGTAAAATTGCGGTTAAATTTTTCATAGGCGGAGCTTACGGCTTTGAGGATGACTTTTTAAAAAAAAGCGATGTCGTTATTAGTCTGGGAAATATAACAATGAGTCATAAGATTGCAAAAGCTGTTTTGCTTGAGCAGATTTATAGGGGATTTTCAATTTTGAGTAACCACCCATATCACAAATAAGGAAAGTAAGTGCAAGATAGCGAGTTAAAATATTTTAAAGAGATTTTAGAGAGTAGAAAAGAACAGATAATTAAAAATATTAAAGGCGTGAATGACGAACTGGATCAATTAAGTTTGCTGGAGCTCAATGATGAAGGCGACCATGCATCGGTAGATAACAGCTCAATGGTAGAGAGTGCGATCGTAAGGCAGCAGGAAAAAGAGCTAAGAGAGATTAATGTAACATTAGGGAAAATTGCTTCCGGCGATTATGGAATATGTGAAATGTGTGAAGACCCTATCGGTTTTCAAAGATTAAAAGTTAAGCCTCATGCGATATACTGTATTGATTGTATAGAGATTGTAGAAAAATCTAAATAAAGGATAAGGGATGCATATTAAAAAATACACAACGGCAGCATTAATATTAATTGTTTTAGTCGGATGGTATGTCTATGCTTTTATAACTCAAGAGAGCATGAGTTTCGAGTTTTTTGGCACTTCGCTGCCCTCATTTTCTATTGCGCTTTGGGTAGTAATACCTATGATAATATTGTATGTTGCCAGCGTTGTTCATATGCTTTTTTATTCATTTTTAAGCACTTTAAAAAGACGTAAATATGAGAAAGATTATGAAAAAATCGTTGACGCGATTGTGGATGCTTATCTTGGGAAGAAGGAGCGTTTAAACTCATTTAAAACTGACAGATATAAACTTTTAGGTACTGTTGTTGATAACGCTACAATTTTTCCAATTGGAGAGTTTGACACTGATATAGAGAATAAAAAACTAAGAGATGTGCTTACTCTTATAAACTCAATCAGAAACGGTGAAGCAGTTGAGTTAAAAAAGTACTCTCTTTTGCCTTCTAATGAGTTAGTGATTCAAAATGAGAGAAACAGATATAAAAAGGGCGATATAAGCGCTGAGAATATTTTGGGTGAGAAGAGTAAATATGATATCAGTTTACGCAAAGAGGTTTATGTTGACTTTGTAAAATATGCACCTCTTCAAGCTATAGAAAAACATAAAGATGCTCTTAGCAAAGATGCTCTTTTTGAAATACTCTCAAGGATTAATGCAGACGAGCACACGCTAGAGGCATCTAACGATTCACTGATTGCTCTGTTTCATGATCTGGAGTTAGACTCAAAAGAGTATATAGAAGCTTCAAAAAAACTCTCCAAATCAATGCTTCCGGAGCAAAGAATAAAACTGTTTGAATTACTAAGTAATGATGATGAAGCGGCAATGGAAGCGTATCTTTTTACACTTTTTGATTTAGAGATGTTAGCACCTGCTAAAGAGATACTTGATATCTCACAACCTAATGAGTACATGCCTTTTAAAGCTTACAGTTCACTAAGAGATTGCGGAAAACATTTTGATATTAATCTTTTCGTGTGAGTTAGCATATAAATAATGAGTGAAAAATTATCTTTTAAAGAGCCAATATATGTACTGGCGCCTCTTGCCGGTTATACGGATCTGCCTTTTAGAAGTGTTGTAAAAAAATTCGGAGCAGATTTGACGGTTAGCGAGATGCTTAGCTCAAACGCATTAGTTCACGGTTCTGCAAAAACACTTCACATGATACAAAAAAGCCCAAATGAGGATCCTTACTCTGTTCAGATTGCAGGAGCGGAGGTTGATGTCATTCGCCGAGCGGTTGAGATACTCAACGAGCAAGAGGGCATAGACATAATCGATCTTAACTGTGGATGTCCCGTGCCAAAAGTTGTAGGGCACGGAAGCGGAAGTTCTCTGCTCCTAAATCTTCCTTTAATGGGTGATATAATAAAGACAATCAAAGATACTTCAAATAAAAATTTAACAAGTGTGAAAATAAGACTCGGTTTTGAGAAAAAAAATCATATAGAAATAGCAAAAATGGTCGAAGATAGCGGAGCTGATTTTTTAGCAGTTCATGGAAGAACCCGTGCAGGAAAATTTAAAGCTGCTGTTGATTATGACGCGATAAAAGAGATAAAAGAGGCTGTAAAAATTCCCGTAATTGCAAACGGTGATATAGACTCTTATGAAAAGGCAAAATGGGTGCTGGAGCATACCGGAAGCGATGGTGTTATGATTGGAAGAGGAGCCGTCTGCGCTCCTTGGATATTTCATCAGCTTAAATCAGGCAGTGAGTTTATTGACAAAAAAATCAAGCATGCTATAATCATGGAGCACTTTGATAAGATGATAGAGTTTTATGGCTCCCATGGAGTATCTATGTTTAGAAAACATACTCATACTTACTCTAAAGGTTATCGAGGTGCATCAGCACTTAGAGACAGTGTAAACCGTATATCTGATATACAGGAATACCGCGCTGTAATAGATGACTTTTTTAGTAATAGCGAGATAGTTTGTTAAAAATCACTAAATCAATTAAAACATTAGACCATAGCGATATCGGTGACAACTTATTGCATTATGATTACAATGTAAAACATCTTCTATCTTTGATAAGAAGAGGGGTTAGTAAAGACGATCCGCACTTTTTAAGTTCATACCGCTCTTTTGAGGGCGAAGTGTTTGAGAACTTTATCTACGAAAAACTTCTTATTTATGCAGTAGAAAATGAAAATATTGAAAAGTTTGTACTAAAGGGTTTTCATCAAGATAAGATAAAAGCACATGCAAACACACTCTCAATAAGCGAAAAGCAACAGATAGTGTACAGAACCAAAAGCAGAGAGATAAGTGAATTTGATGCTATGCTTATTACAAAAGATAAAGAACTCTACTTTGTGGAGATGACACTTGTAAAATCTGTACTAAAGCTTAGAAAAAGACTTAGAAAAAAGAAAGCGCTTCTTGAGTTAATCTTTCCAAACTATGAGATAAAGGCTCTAATTATTTTAAATGAAGGAGCTACGGGAGTTAGGCAGTTGCCGCCGTATTGCACTGTTTGGCTTACAGAAGGTTTTTCTGCAAATGAAGTACTTGATTATATAGTAGATACTGATGCAAAAAAATTGATGCCAAAAAAGAGAATAAAATCTTCTAAAATGATAGAAGCACACTCTCTAAAACTTTATCCCTTTAGATATTACAATACAATCTCTTGGATTACTAAAACCATCAATAGTAACAAAAAACATATACTGGATATGAATTTTTTAATGAGTGAAAAAATTCAAAGATATCATGATTTGTACAATAAGTTCTATATCGGCTATATAGATGCGGCGCAAATGAGAGAACAGCTTCAGCTAGATAGCAGTTGCAAAGACAATCAGCGCGTTATAGTAGCGCTTGAGAAGAAGCACTCGGATGAAATAGTCTTAACCTACTATATACAGTTAACACGAAAAAGTTTATATCTCTACTCGTTTGATGATGATAAGGTCGTTAAAGAGAAGAAAGACCCTTACGGCATCACGGTAACCGAAGTCTATCATATAAGCAAAATGATGGATGAGAAATATAAATTAACTCTAACAAACTTAGAGACTATTAAAAAGCTCTTAGAAAATAGATTTCAAGCGGATGCTTCTTAAGCTCTAGAGCATTAAAACTTAAATTTTTCAAACTTCGTATCTAACAGAGGCAGCTTTTTCTTTGTATGCCTGAAAATACTCTTTAGAGTCTTCATCACTATTATTTAAAAAGTTATCCAGCTCTTGGTGTCTGCTTTGTAAAATAGACTCAAAATCATCCTGTGTTGATGGTCTATTGTGCGTAAATCTGTCAAGAAGAATATTGTTTTTTCCCATAAGCACAAGATAGCTCTGCTCACCAAAATCAAGCATAACAACGCTATTTTGTGCATCTAGAGATTTTTGAAATCTTATGCTTACATCATTTGAAAAAGTCGGCTGCGGAGCTTTTTGTTGAGAGGGGCTGTTTTCTTGAAAGAGCCAAGAAGATTTTTTTTGTATGTTTTGAGTAGTTGAGACTCTCTTTTTTATATAAAATAGTATAACAATTCCTATGACAAGTATCGCTATAACTATATAGTAGCTTTGCGCAATATCATCGCTCTTTTTTGTCGGCAGAGAACTAAGCCCGGAGGAGTCGGCCTCTTGAGTTTTTTTAGAACTCTCTGTTTCGGTTACGGCAGTTGTAAATCTTAATCTTAGACCGTAAGAATCAGAAGTTTTTGATGCTTGAAGAGCAACGGATGGAGGTACGTTTGCAGTGATTTGCGTATAGCCCGACATTGGAGTAATGGAGATGGATTGTATATATTTAGAGGAGAGTTTTTTTATCTTTGAAGATTCTATAGAAGCATCTTCTAGTTTAATTAAAATAGTTGAATCACTCAAACTCTGTTTTATAACGCCTTCATAAGGAGTATCAAATGTTATCATAACATCAACTCTGTCGGTTCTGTCATATATGTTATAGCTTAAAATTTTTGAAGCATATAAAGAAAAAGGAAGTAGAAAAATGAACAGCAGTTTAATCATAGTCTCTCTTTTGCAAGATGGTATAAAACAGCACTTGAGTCTAGTATTTCATTGATACGAATTGCAAGATTTTTTTCATAAACCATTACTTCGCCTTTTCCTAATATACGCCCGTTTACGTAAGATTCAACACTTTCGCCTGCAGGTTTTTTAAGGTCTATAATAGAACCTTTTGTCAGTTTTAATATGTCGCCTATTGAGAGTTCTGTTTCGCCTAGCTCGGATACAAACTCAACTTCCATGTCCAAAAGTCCTGAGTAGTCCATCCATGCGAGTTCTTTTTCAGGATCAAATATGAACTCTTTAGCCCCATAAGCATATCTTCTTCTTTTCAATTACAGTTCCTTGATGGCAATAATCATCTCATCATCTTCTATCTTTAAAACTTTGACTCTATCGTATTTAAAATCAAAAATATCAATTTTTTCAAAATGCGGCGTCGACATATTGTATGACCCTGACGAATTTTGAGAAGCAAGCACTTTAGCACTTCCGATTATCAGATTTGCCGTCTCAAGCGTCATATCTATTAAAGTCTCCTCGTCGCTCTCATCCTCTTCTAAAAGAAGTGTGGATATTCTCTGCGCAAAACTTGGTGTTGCTCCGATATAAACTCTATGTTTGGTTCCACTTATCTCTTCTATATCAATATAAGCAATAACTGTTCTCATTTGAGTAACATTATCATGTAACTCATACGGCAGTCTAATTTGATGGATACAGAAATTTTTTGAAGCTTCAATGATTGTATTTAACATTTTTACACCCTTATTTGGCTAAATTATACTTTAGCACACCTCTAAAAATTCTTAATATATTCTAGAAGAGCTTATTATTTTGGATTTAGATGACAAGTGAAACCTTGTATTAAGATGCTATAATTTCAAAAAAAGTTTTAATAATGATTGAATTGATATTTTTAGGTATCGGAGTCGGAGTTTTATCCGGTTTTTTTGGCATTGGAGGAGGGACTATACTTGTTCCTCTGCTTTTGCTTCTTGGACATGAGATAAAAGATGCAATCGGCATCTCCGTTGTTCAGATGGTTTTTAGTTAAGTTTATGGCAGTTATCTAAACAATAAAAAGGGAACACTTGATGTTCCTATGGTTTTTACGATAGGTGTCGGTGGTTTTGTCGGCGCACTTTTAAGTGGATTTTTTACATCTGTATTTAGTGATTTTACATTAGAGATAATATTTTTAGGTTTTGCTATTTTTGCACTTAGCAGACTTTTTTTTAAGACAAAAGTTGATGTAGTACAAAAGGATGTAAACAGAGTTGTACTATTTTTAATAGGTCTCTTTTTGGGTCTTTTTAGTATGCTCATAGGTGTCGGCGGAAGTATAATTTTGGTTCCTATTTTAGTCGGTTTCTTGCATGTAGACCTTAAAAAAGCCATATCGGCAGGACTCTTTTTTGTAGTTTTTTCATCAGTTTCAGGTCTTATATCTCATGCTCTTAGCAGAGATATAGATTTCTTTAGCGGAGTCGTTATAGGTTTGGCATCGTTAGCGGGCGTATATGTCGGTATTTTACTTAAAGATAGAGTTGATTCGGAGCTGCAGAAAAAACTCTTAGTAGGTTTTTATCTATTAATTGTTATATACTTGATACAAAGAATATTTTTTTAGAGGATTGTTGGTTATATATGAAAAATAAAGATGTTATAAAAATAGTAGGCGCAAGAGAAAATAATTTAAAAAATATATCACTTGAGATTCCAAAAAACAAGTTGGTTGTTTTTACGGGTCTTAGCGGAAGCGGAAAGTCGACTTTAGCTTTTGACACATTGTATGCGGAAGGGCAGAGGCGCTACATGGAGTCTCTCTCTTCATATGCAAGACAGTTTTTAGATCGCATAGGCAAGCCTGACGTTGACAAAATAGAAGGGCTTACTCCGGCTATTGCAATTGATCAGAAAACAACTTCAAAAAATCCACGCTCGACAGTCGGAACGATTACCGAGATATATGATTATTTAAGACTTCTTTATGCGCGGGTAGGTGTACAGCACTGCCATAAATGCTCTAAAGTTGTCTCTCAAATGAGTGCTTCTGACATTATCACTGAAGTTGCAAAACTTCCCCAGGGCGCAAAGCTTGTTCTTTTAGCTCCACTTGTACGTGAAAAAAAGGGAAGCTTTCATGATGTTCTAGAGTCTTTGTCGCACAAAGGATATGTGCGTGCCATGATTGATGGTGTAATGGTTAGACTCGATGAAGAGATAGAACTCAGCAAAACAAAAAAACATACCATTAAGGTTGTTATCGACAGAGTTGTAGTCAAAGAGGAGAACAAAGAGAGAATAGCCGCAGACGTTGAAAAAGCCCTTAAAGAGAGCTACGGTGAGCTGGAGATAGAGATACTAAACAATGAAGAACTTGGACTTAAAAACTCCAATATTCACTACAGCGAACATAACGCATGTTTTGATTGTAAGATAAGTTTTGACCCTCTTGAGCCGTTATCTTTTTCTTTTAATTCGCCAAAAGGAGCTTGTGGCGAATGTGACGGCCTCGGACTTCGCTACGCGCTTGACCATGATAAGATAATTGATAGAGATTTGTGTATAGAAAAGGGTGCGGTTAAGATTGTTTACGGCTTTAACAAAGGGTACTACTTTACATTTTTAAAAGGCTTTTGTACGGCAAACGACATTGACATTACCGTGCCTTACAGTGAACTGCCTGAGTATAAGCAAAAGGCGATACTCCACGGCGGCATCGATGAAGTGAGTTTTTTATGGAAAAACCATGAGGTAAAACGGGTCTGGCCAGGGATTATAAAGATAGCCTACGACATGTTTAAGGATGAAAAAGAGTTGGCAGACTACATGAGTGAAAAGGTTTGCAGTGTCTGTAAGGGACACAGACTCAAAAGAGAATCACTCGCCGTAAAAGTTGCAGGCAAAGGAATCGCAGACATTTTAGATATGCCGATTTCAAAGAGTTATGAGTGGTTTAGGGATGAGGATAATTTTACAAATTTTTCAAAACAAAATACTCAAATAGGTGCTCCGATTTTAAATGAAATACGAGAGAGACTCTACTTTTTGTTTGATGTAGGTCTGGGCTACATCACCCTTGGGCGTGACGCAAGAACCATAAGTGGGGGAGAAGCGCAGAGAATCCGCATCGCTTCACAAATCGGCAGCGGTTTAACGGGTGTCTTGTATGTTTTAGATGAGCCGAGTATCGGACTGCATGAGAGAGATACTCTTAAACTTATCCGCACGCTCAGAAGCCTGCAGTAGAAGGGGAACAGTGTTATAGTCGTCGAACATGACAAAGAGACTATTGAAAATGCAGACTTTATCGTAGATATTGGAGCGGGTGCAGGAAAATTTGGCGGAGATGTTGTTTTTGCAGGAACTCTTGACAAGTTAAAAAAGGCAAAAACTCTCACAGCTGATTATCTTTACGGCAGAAAAAAGATTGAGTATTTTTATAGACGCAAACAGGATAAATTTATAGAGATTAAAAATGTCACACTTAACAATATAGAAAATCTAAGTGCAAAAATCCCTCTAAATAACTTTGTATGTATAACAGGTGTGAGCGGAAGCGGAAAGAGTTCTTTGATGCTTCAAACACTTCTTCCCACAGCAAGAGAGCTTTTAAATCATGCAAGAAAAGTCAACAAAGTAGCGGGTGTCGAGATAACTGGGCTAGAACATGTAGATAAAGTCATCTATCTCGACCAAAGCCCGATTGGGCGAACTCCTCGCTCAAATCCTGCTACATATACGGGTGTCATGGATGAGATAAGAAATCTCTTTGCACAGACAAAAGAGGCACAGATACGAGGTTATACAAGTTCTAGATTTAGTTTCAATGTCAAAGGCGGAAGATGCGAGAAGTGTCAAGGCGAGGGCGAAAACAAGATTGAGATGCACTTTTTGCCTGATATCATGGTTAAATGCGACACATGTAAAGGTACGCGGTACAATCAACAGACATTAGAGGTCTTTTATAAGGGTAAAAATATATCGGATGTTTTAAAGATGAGCGTCGATGAGGCGTATGAGTTTTTCAGACCAATTCCAAAGATAAACCAGATTATGTCAACACTTGTCGATGTTGGGTTAGGCTATATAACTTTAGGTCAAAATGCCGTAACGCTATCAGGCGGCGAGGCGCAAAGAATCAAGCTCTCAAAAGAGCTTAGCCGCAAAGATACGGGCAAGACGCTCTATATACTTGACGAACCGACTACCGGGCTTCATTTTGCCGATGTTGATAGACTCACGGGAGTGCTTCACAAGTTCGTAGAGCTTGGCAACTCGGTGCTTATAATAGAACATAATCTCGACATGATAAAAAATGCCGACTATATCATCGACATGGGACCAGAGGGCGGAAGCGGAGGCGGTCTTATTATCGCTGAGGGAAGCCCTGAAAAAGTGGCAGACGAGCATAAAAAAACAGGCTCATATACGGGTGAATATCTAAAAAAAGAGCTAGCGCTGCATAAATAAAAAATAGAGTTTTTTATGTTTTAGATTGCCGCGCTTCGCTCGCAATGACAGTTATTGAGATTGCCACGGCTAAAGCCTCACAATGACAAGCGCGGCAATCTAGAAAGAGTGTTATAAAAAAGAAGTTTCGTAAAGGAAAACAATGGAGTACATAAAACTTACAGAGTATAGCCACGGAGCAGGGTGTGGATGTAAAATCTCCCCTATGCTTCTTTATGAGATACTAAAAACTAACGTCTCAAGCACTTTTTATCCTCAGCTTCTTGTAGGAAACGAGCACAAAGATGATGCGGCGGCATATGATTTGGGTAACGGCACATCCGTTTTATCTACTACGGATTTTTTTATGCCTATCGTTGATGACCCTTTTACTTTCGGGCGCATTGCTGCGACAAACGCGCTAAGCGATATTTATGCGATGGGCGGGAAGCCTCTTATGGCTATCTCCATTTTCGGATGGCCGATCGATAAGCTATCAAGCGATGTGGCACAACAAGTTATAGAGGGAGGCCGTGCGGCTTGTGAAGAGGCAGGAATTCCTCTTGCTTGCGGACACTCCATAGACTCTCCTGAGCCGATTTTCGGGCTGGCTGTTACTGGTTTGGTTGAGAACAAAAACCTTATGAAAAACAGCGGCGCAGAAGAGGGCTGCTATATATTTCTCACAAAGCCCATAGGCATCGGCATACTTACAACGGCGCAAAAACAAAAAAAGATTGAAGCTGGCGATATAGATGTGGCGATTGAAGCGATGGTTACGCTTAATAAATCAGGTGCCGTTCTAGCATCTCTTGATAGTGTTGTAACCATGACCGATATTACAGGGTTTGGTCTTTTAGGACATTTAAGCGAAGTGTGCGAGGCAAGCAGTATTAGTGCAAATATCTGGTTTGAAAAAGTTCCGCTTCTTTTAAATGTCGAAAAATACAGAGCGCTTGGCTGTATACCGGGAGGTTCTCGTAAAAATTTCATGAGTTACGGTCATAAAATCTCTCAGATGAACGACGTACAAAGAGAGATACTCTGTGACGCACAAACTTCAGGCGGTTTGCTTGTGATGGTTAGAAAAAACGGTTTGGATACGTTTTATGAAACAGCGCGCGCGGCAGGTTTGCATCTTGAGCCGATTGGTGAGACGGTTGCAAAAGGTAAATACTTAGTAGAGGTTCTATAAGTGTCCGAACTCTTTGATGATTTTAAATCCATTGTCTTAAAAAACACCCCGCTTATTGACGTGCGTGCACCAGTTGAGTTTAAAAAAGGTGCATTTTTAAATGCCATAAATCTTCCTATCATGAGCGATAAAGAGAGACATGAGGTGGGTACATGTTATAAAAATGAGGGCAATGCAAAGGCTGTAGAGCTCGGACATAGGCTTGTCAGCGGAGATATAAAAGAGCAACGGATTAAAGCATGGCTTGATTTTATGGATGCAAATCCCGATGCCCCGCTTTACTGCTTTCGTGGCGGGCTGCGTTCGAAAATAGCGCAGCAATGGATTAGTGAGAGAGGCAGAGATATTGTGCGTTTAAAGGGCGGCTATAAGGCATTTAGAGGTTATTTGCTACGTGAGCTTGATAGCTCTTGTGAGCATTTTAAACCCATAATTCTCGGCGGAAGAACCGGCTCAGGAAAAACCATAGAGCTAAAAAAAATGCAAAATGCAATCGACCTTGAAGGCTTGGCAAACCATAGAGGTTCGTCTTTTGGGCAAAAGATTACGCCGCAAACCTCGCAGATAGATTTTGAGAACAACTTGACATACAAGCTGATTCAAAAAAGAGAAGAGGGGTTTGGAACTCTTGTTTTTGAGGATGAAGGAAAACATATAGGTAGCGTATTTATGCCTGAGAGTTTTATTCATGCTATGTCAAAATCTCCTCTTGTTATACTTGAGAGACCTTTAGAAGAGAGGATAGAGATAACTTTAAGAGAATATGTCATCGAAGCACAAAAAATGTACGAGAGGGCAGGATATAAAGATGCACAAGAAGCGTGGCAGTTAGATATCAAAAACGCGATGCAAAGGATAAAAAGGCGGCTTGGAGATCAGAGATACAGGGATGTCTCTGCCATTTTTGAAGATGCGCTCAAAGAGCAGAAGAGAAACGGCTCTTATGAGAAATACAGAGATTGGGTGACGTATCTACTGAGTGAGTATTATGACCCGATGTACGATTATCAGATACAAAAGCGCGCTAATCTAGTTGCTTTTAGAGGAGACGCCAAAGGGGTTCATGAGTATATAAAGAGCGTTACTTGACCCCAAACTCTCCCGATGGCTCTTGATATAGTTTTAGGTCAAACTCTTTTAACGCTACAAGAAGATGGTCAAAAATATCCGATTGTATATCTTCATACTCCGCCCATTTGTTTTTGTTGCTAAAAGCGTAAACTTCAAGCGGAACCCCTTTTGAGGTCGGCTGCAGCTGTCTTACTATAAATGTGAAGTTCTTGCTGTCTATATTTGGATTACTTTGTAAATATCTTTTTACATACTCCCTGAAAGTTCCTATATTTGTGAGCTTTCTTTTGTTCAGGGTTATCTCATCCGTCATGTCTACAACTTTTTGTTTATCTTGAAGATAATCTTTTATAATCTCTATTTTATTTAGTTTTTCCAAAAGCTCCGGAGTGCAGAATTTAATGGAGTTTACATCTATAAAAAGAGCTCTTTTTATACGTCTGCCGCCGCTATCACTCATCCCGCGCCAGTTTTTAAAGGAGTTCTCCATAAACTTATGAGTCGGAATAGTTACGATTGTTTTGTCCCAGTTTTGCACCTTAACAGAGTGAAGAGCGATATCAATTACCTCTCCGTCGGCGCCAAAATTAGGAGCTTCTATCCAATCTCCGACTTTAAATAGGTCGTTTGCGACAATCTGAACGCTTGCAACAAGAGAGAGAATTGTGTCTTTAAAAATAAACATCAAGACAGCGGTAAAAGCACCCACGCCGCTTAAAACTCCCCATGGAGAAATACCCACTAAAATACATACGGCAATTATAAAGCCGAGGATATAGACAAACATTTTTAGCAGTTGGATATATCCTTTGATAGGTTTATCTTTTGAAATTTCTAAAGAGTTATATATATACAGCATTGCCGATAAAAACTTATCCATGCTCTTGATTGCAACGACAGCCAGCCAAAAACCGACTATCTGTGAGACACCGCTTCTTATACTCTCAGGATAAAAACTGGAGAAATAGAGAATTACAAGCGGCGGAACAAGATGAGCTAGTTGTTCAAAAAAGCCAGTTTTGATAAAAGTGTCGTCCCAGCTTGATTTTGTTTTAAATATTAGTTTGTGAATAATTTTTATGAAATATTTTTTAGCTATAAGATAGGCAATTATTGAAGCAACTATGCTTAAGCTAATAATTGCAGATAGTTTTAAAAGGGCTTCAAAATCAATACTTGTTATAATATTTTCCATAGATATTCCGGTTATTTAAAATAGATGACTCTTTTAAGCAAAAATAACGCTCTTGTTTCTTCCGCCGTTTTTTGCTTCATAGAGTGCTTTATCAGCTTTTTCAACTAATGTTTTTTCATTGTCGTCATGCTCGAGCTCGGCAATTCCTAAGCAGATAGTTTTATGCCCAACCTTTTCAAACTCATGCTCCTCCATGGCAGCTCTGAGTTTTTCGGCAAGAACAAATGCTTCACTCTTATTTGTCTGCGGGCAGATAACTACAAACTCTTCGCCGCCCCATCTTCCGAATATATCAGATTTGCGTAAATTTTGAGAAATTATTTTTGTGGTTTGGCTTAACACCATATCACCGACCTGATGTCCATAAGTATCGTTGACCGATTTAAAATGGTCAATGTCAACTAAAATCAGAGACAACGGCTGAGAGTGTCTTTTTGCGACCTCCATCTCTATCTGTAAAAACTCTTCAAATCTTCTTCTGTTATATATGCCTGTCAGTTTATCAATGGTAGCGAGCTTTTCAAGCTCTTTTTTAGCCGTTATATCTATGCCTATCGAGACGAAAGATTCTATATTGTCGTGTTCATTTATTTGTGGAACAATATGTTGTTCAAGCCAGTACTCTGTTGCGTCTTTTTTTCTGTTTTTAATCTCTCCTATCCAAGTTTTTTTAGAGAGTATCGTTTCCCATAAATCTTTTATGGTTGCTTTGTCTCTATTAGGATTTTTTATAATACTCATTTTTTGCCCGATTAATTCATCTTTTGAATAACCGCTGGAGTTTATAAATGCGCTGCTTACATTTATGATAGTACTGTCAGTCTTTGTCGTAGCAGTTATAATATATCTGTCGATTATAGAGGTGTACTCTTTTAGTTTTTTGTGCGCATTTAAAAGAGAAGTTTGGAGTTTTGCAGGCGTTTTTGATATATAAAAAGATGTGATGAAACTAAGTATTATCGTTAAGAGTAAAACGATAATGCTTGTTTTGGTCATTTCATCTTTTAGAATCTCTTCGTAAGTGTCGCTTGTCTTCAAAACAAGCATTGCTTTATCTTCGTTTTTTAAGATGTTATCTATCGGATAGACGTATACTCCTTGGGCGTTTAAGCCATTTGGAAAATCCTCTTTTAACTCTCTTTTAATATCTTTATATTTGTTAAAAGAGTATGTCTCATCAGGGTGCAGGATAAAATTTCTATCTTTATCTATGATGTAGTGTGTAAAGCTTGATGATGTGCCTATTGAATTAAAGAGTTCTTGCGTTAAGATGTTTACGATGGCAACTCCTATAAACTTACTCTCTTCAAATAAAGGCGCAGCTACTCTTATTGTAGGGTTGTACGGTATCTCTATTTTATTATTTTCTATGTTTAAGTCGAGTTTTGAGTGCCAAACACTATCTTTGGGCATTTTAGAGAGTGTTTGAAAATAGTCTCTATTGCTTTTGTCTTGAAGTTTTGAGTTCTCTACTATAAAGGGTTTACTTTTTTGATTTTTTCTATCGACTCTGACAAGCTCTTTGCCGTCTTTATCGATAATCCTCGTCTGCATTATTCTGTTTTCAATACCCATTAAGGCAACAAAGAGTTCCTCAACTCTTTTTTGTTTATCTACACTCTTTGTGAGAATAAAATCTTTTACAAGCTCGTTTTCTTTCAAAGAGTTTACAATATCATCCATATTTTCAATCGTAGGTTTTAGGATGGTTTGAGTTTTTATCTCAAAAATATCCTGCGCTTTAGTATCTATAGTTTTTTCTATATCGCCCATGCGGATTATATAGCTGCTAAAAGCGCCAAACAGGGAGATTAAAATCCCAAAAATGATAAAATAGACAATAAAATATTTTTTGAAATTATGCTGTGTCAAGAGTTATCCTCTATTTTATGTATAATAGGATAATAGCAGGTTTTATTTAAGAGGTTGATTAATATTGTCAATGGGCTTTAAAATACTTTTTATAGTAAATAACGGAGATTATAATGAAAGTTTTACTTACAGGTGCGAATGGATATATTGGCAGACGATTGAAAAATCTTCTTAAAAATCAAAAAGATGTAGAACTTAGAGTTTTTATCAGAAATAAAAATAGTTTCACGGAAGATAAAAATAAGAACATAGAAATCGTAGAGGGTGACACATTTGATAAAGATGCTCTAAGAAGAGCACTGCAGGGAGTAGATACCGCTTACTACCTTATCCATTCTCTAAGTAAGGAGAACTATAAAGATTTGGACAGACTCTCAGCTCAAAATTTTATAGATGCGGCAGAGGAGTGCGGTGTTAAAAGAGTTATTTATCTCGGTGGACTAGGTGTAAAGAACAGAGACACAAGCAAACATCTCCTAAGCAGAATAGAGACAGGAGAGATACTCAGTTCATCAACCGCCGTGCAGACTATCTGGGTGCGTGCAGGGGTTATTATAGGTTCAGGAAGTGCCAGTTTTGAGATAATAAGAAACCTTGTTGAGAAATTGCCCGTTATGATTACTCCTAAATGGGTAGGTACTTATGCTCAGCCAATCGCCGTGGACGATGTTATAAACTACCTTTTCTCATCTTTGTATCTTGAGTATAATGAAAATTTAGTAGTAGATATAGGCGCAAAAAAGATGATGTACAAAGAGATGATGCTTGAAACTGCAGAGGCTCTAGGGTTAAAAAGGTATCTTATTGCAGTTCCTTTTATGAGCATTACTCTCTCTTCTTACTGGTTAAATCTTTTTACACCTGTTCCCTTTAGCGTAGCAAAGGCGCTTATAGAAGGGCTTAAGTCTGAAGTAACCGTTCAAAATGAGAATGCAGAAAAATATTTTGCCAATATTACTCCCATGAGTTATATCGATGCCGTAAAAAAAGCGGTCTTTGAGATAGAACAAAATCAAGTCATAAGCAGATGGAGTGATACGGACGGCTCATCTTGGGATAAAAAACACGCTAAAGAGATAAATGACGCAATCTTTGTCGATAGAAAAGAGGCGGATATCGCCTCTTACGACAAAGAGAAGATTTTTAAAGCTATTAAGTCAATCGGCGGAGAAAACGGCTGGTTTGATTATGATTTTCTTTGGGAAATTCGAGGTATTGTCGACAAAGCACTGGGCGGAGTAGGGCTTAGCCGCGGCAGACGCGACAGCTGTGATTTGAGACTTGGCGAATGTCTTGATTTTTGGAGAGTTGAAGATATACGTGAAAATGAAAGACTGCTTTTATTTGCCCAAATGAAACTGCCCGGATTAGCTTGGCTTGAATTTAAAATAGAGGATGATAAACTTATTCAATCTGCATATTTTTATCCAAAAGGGATATGGGGCAGAATCTATTGGTACTCGCTCATGCCTATGCACCACTTTATTTTTAAAAATATGATAGAGAGCATTTTGGAAAATAGTCTTAAAGAGTAGCCTGTTTTTCACAGCACTTTTTATATTTTTTACCGCTCCCGCATGGGCATGGCTTGTTACGTTCTATTTTAGAGTTGAAGAGTTTTCCGTCTTTGTAGAGCCACATGTCATCTTCATAAACAAAATTGCTCTTTTCATGCTGAACTTTTACACCGTTTACATCTCTGTAATAAGCCTTGAATTCAACTATATTTTTTTCTACATGTAGAATTTCAAGACTAAGCCATGTAACGCTTTTTGCATACTCTTTTATAAGCTCTAAATCATCTTCATATCTGTTCTCTTTTACAGTTGTATTTATGATGTAATCGGCATTTACAAGCAGATAAGCGCTATATCTGCTTCGCATAAGTTCTTCACATGTAAGCGGTTTTGAGCTGTCCTTCAAAAACGGTTCGCAACACCCGCTAAAATCTTTTTTACTGCCGCAATAACACTGCATCTTATCTCCTTTTAGACAATTAAATGATAGAAAATCCACGTCGTTGCAAACGATAATAGGATTCCGTATCCGACGATGGCAGAGCTAAGGCGCGGAGCCAGACCTGCCATAGAAGCTACGGCTGCTGCCGTTATCATAGGTGCCATGGATGATTCCATTATAGATACATGAGCCGCTTCTGAGTTCCATCCAAAAAGAGCGCAGATAAAAATAGCAACAAGCGGAGCAAATATAAGTTTTACTCCAAGGGCAGTGCCAAAGGGTTTCATATCCTCTTTTGGGAGCCTAAAACGAAGTTGAAGGCCAACGGCTACAAGTGCCAAAGGGATAATAGTGCTAGCGAGCGAAGCAAGTACGCTTTGTATGACCGGATGAAAAGATATACCCATAAAAAAGAGTGCAACAACAAGAGCTATAAACGGCGGAAAATAGAGTATCTTTAAAAAAAGTGCGCGTATGTCTACCTCTTTTGTGCTTGAATAATAAACAGAGATAAAAGTTCCATAAGTCGAGAGCGCTATAAAAGAGCCAAGTTGGTCGTACATTAATACATATCCTAGTGCATCTTCGCCAAAATAGGCGCTTACAATTGGAATGCCGAGATAAGAAGTATTGCCTAATACTGCTACAAGCATTAAAGAGCCTGTTACCTCTTTTGTGAATGAAAAGAGTTTTGAGAGGTAAAAAACAGCTATAGCGCTGATACTCATGACACTCCATGCGATGAAAACAGGGATGAGTGTCTCGATGGAAAAACTGAGTTGTGGAATTTTAAGCAGAACAAGTGCGGGAGCTGAGATATATAGTATAAATTGATTTAAAATGAGCGGTGTTTCTTTGGCAAAAGTGTCTGATTTGCTTAAAATATATCCGATAAAAATAGCGCTAAAAATAAGTGCAAAATTTTCCATAAAATTGTTTCTTTTGATTGTAGTTGTTAATTTTGGAAGTATATAATCTTTTGTTTAAATAGAGACTTCAAGACAAAATTATGAGGAGATGTTATGAGCAAAACATTTAAAGAGGCGATGGATTTTAGACATGCATGTAAGCTTTTTGAGCAAAACAGAAAAATATCCGACAAAGAGATAAGAGAGATACTCGAAGCGGGGCGTAAATCTCCCTCATCTTTTGGCATGGAACCGTGGAAGTTTCTGGTAGTTACAAATGAGGAGCTAAAAACAAAGATAAGACCGTTTTGTTGGAATCAGCCGCAAATCAGTACTTGTTCGCATTTAGTTGTAATACTTGCTGCCATAGAGAGTGTACGACCTGAGAGCGGAGTCGTAAAGAAGAGATTTTTAAGAAGAGAGATGCCGCAGGAAATGCTTGATTTTTACATGGATAAGTATAGAGCGCATTTGAGTAAAACTCTAAGCAGTGATGAAAATATACTCTGCTGGACTGCCAGACAGACATATATCGCCGCTGCAAACATGATGACATGTGCAGCGACACTTGGTATAGACAGCTGCCCGATTGAGGGGTTTGACAAAGAGGATGTGGAGAAGGTTTTAGAGCTTGATACTAAAAAATATCAACTCTCTTTAATACTGCCGTTTGGATACAGGGTAAATGAGCAGTCATCTCAGTTAAGAGTGCCCTTTGAAGAGGTTGTAGAGTTTATAGAGTAGAAAATTTAGCGATTATAGGGTTGTGGTCGGAGATTTTTTTGCTGTCTATTACTTCGGAGTAGGTAACATCTAAGTCTCTGTAAAAGATATAATCTATAGAGTTTGTAAAGATTTTCTTGAGATGTTTTTCATTGCTAAACTCAACCTTTTTGAGCGATAAATTATGCGTAAATTCATTTAAAAACTGCACTCTCATAAGATTCCAAGTGTTAAAGTCACCCGCTACTATCATCGCTCCTTTGTGCTCAGAGATAGATTCATAGAGGTAGTCAAGCTCATTTTTAAAGTCGCTGTTATGCACAAAGTTTATAGCATGCAGATTTACCACAAGAAGGATTTGATCTTCTTTGAGTTTATGATATGTAATAAGTGAAACTTTATGTGTAGCACATCTCAGTTCGCGCTTTTTGCTAAGGAGAGCAAACTCATCTTCGCAAGATGATTTAAAAGCACTCATAACTCCAAAAACATGCTTTTTCGTCTCTATATTTGGAGATAATATATATGAGTAGTCGTAAATATCCAGCTCAATAGAGAGGCTTTTTTTAACTTCTTGAAGCAGAAGCAGGTCAAAATTATGATTTTTTATAAGCGACTCTATAAACTCTTTATAAGAGCTCTTAAGTGTCAGTTTTGCCACATTCCAGCAAAGAAGGCTGAACTCTCCTCCCAGACTCTCTTCTTGATGTTTTAATGATTTTACAAAACTCTTTGGTATAAACATGACAAAATCCTAAAGCTGCGGTGCGAGTATTCGCATAAGGTTCTCAAAAATTCTCTTTGGCGCAGAGACGTTTTTTGTTCCAAACGAAGAGTTTTCTATAAGCTTTTGCGCCCAAAGCTCTACCTCTTTGATAATCTTTTTAGAGTAGACAAACGTAGCGACTTCATAGTTTAAAAAGAGGCTTCTGTTATCAAAGTTTACGCTTCCCAGAACAAGGCTTCCATCATCAAAAATTATAGCTTTTGCATGAAGCATTGCGCCGTCATAGAGATATATTTTTATTCCCGCTTCTTCAAGCTCTCTCATGTAGGAACTTCTAACAAGATTTACAATGGTGTGATTTGCTTCCCTTGGTGTGATAAGCTTGATATTTACCCCTTTGTGGTGTGCTATTATAAGTGCTTGAATAAGCGCATCGTTTGGGATAAAGTAAGGGGTGATGATGTAGATTTTTTCTTTTGCGCTATATATCGCAGATAAGAGAACTTCATAAAGAACATCTTTGTCCATGTCGGGGCCCGATGGAACAACTTGCAGATATATCTCACCCTCACTCTTTAGTTCTTCTTTGGCATACTCTAGCTTTTCTCCCGAAGCATACAGCCAGTCCGAAGCAAATACTTCAAAATAGTGCTCTACGGATTGACCACGTATTAAAAACATGATGTCTTGCCACCTGTTTTTGTCGTTTTTTGCACCAAGATACTCTTGTGAAAGATTTGCTCCTCCGCTCAGAACTATCTCATTGTCAAAAATATAGATTTTTCTATGATTTCTAAGGTTTATGTAGTTTCTAAAGGGCATCTCAAAAACAGGCATAAAAAACTCCACTTTTGCGCCGCTTTGCATGAGTGTTTTTAGTCTGTATCTAAATAGGTAAATAGGAAATGAACCAAGAGAGTCGATAAGGATTTTTACCTCCAGCCCCTCTTTTGCTTTTTTAACAAGAGCATTTAAAATCTCTTTGGTAACTTTGTCATATTTTAAAATATATGCGCTTATAAAGATTGATTTTTTTGCACTGTTTATAAATGAGAGAAGTTCATTGTAGGTTTGTGTCGCATCAAAAAAAAGTTTCAGTTCGCTGTTTTTTGCAGCATCTGCAATACCGTAATTTCTCAACATTTTATCAATACTGTTTTGTATATTATCATCCGTAGTCTGATTTTTAAGAGAGAGAGTCTCTTTTTTATATCTATGTTCTCTCTTTCTTGAACAGATAATAAAGTATAAAAATATTGATATGTATGGGATAAGAATTATGGAGAGAAGCCAAGCAGTTATGCTATTTGGCGTACGTCTATTGTAAAGCATGTGAAGAAGCACTACGATGATTAAAAGAGCACCAAAGACTACTAACGCATGGTAGAAAAATATATCTGCATTAATGCCGTTTATCACTTTATTCATCCCAAAATTATATCATTATTGTAATAAAGGAATTCTCTAAATTTTATCATCTGAAAATTTTAGTATAATTACAAAAAAACTAAAAGGCTGCATAGATGTAAACATATATTTTTGGTCATACAAACCCCGATTCAGATTCAATAGTAGGAGCAATATCACTAGCTTACTTAAAAAACAAGCTCGGAGAGGATTGTATACCGGCGCGTCAAGGAGATATCTCTCCCGAGACAGAGTTTATACTTAAGAAATTTGGAGCAGAGGCACCTGAACTTAAAACCTCTTATGCCGGTGAAAATGTTTATCTTGTAGACTTTTCGGACCTTGCACAAGCCCCGCATGATATCAAAGAGGCGACTATTTTAGGAATAGTCGATCATCACAAGCTAGGTGATATTACAACAGATACTCCTCTTGAGTGCCAGATTCGTCCTGTGGGATGTTCAAATACTGTTATAAAAGAGATGTACGATTATCATGAAGTTACGATTCCAAAAGATATTGCAGGGATGATGATGTGTGCGATTTTAAGCGATACCGTAATCTTTAAATCTCCTACATGTACAAAAGCCGATACAAAAGCTGTAAAAGATTTAGCACAAATTTGTCATATTGAAGATTATAAAGCACTTGCTATGGAGATGTTTATAGCAAAATCTGCAGTTGATGGTGCGAGTGCCAGAAATCTAAATACAAGAGACTACAAAGCTTTTGATATGAACGGCACTAAAGTCGGGATAGGGCAGTTGGAGATGGTTGACATCTCCGTTCTTGAGAGCAGAATCGATGAGTTGTTTGCCGATATGAAACTTATAAAACAAGAAGATGGATTGCACACAATCATGATTCTTTTAACCGACATCATGAAAGAGGGTTCACAGCTTCTTGTTATCAGTGATGATGCAAGTAAAGTTGAAAAAGCGTTTGGTATAAAACTTCAAAACAATCAAGCATGGCTAGATGGCGTGTTAAGCCGTAAAAAACAGATTATCCCGTTTTTGCAGCCTCAGTTTTAGTAAAAAAAGTTCTTGCAGTTTTGTAAGAACTTTAAAGACTTCTCTGTGTCACTGAACTATATATTGGTTAAAATAGACCTCTTCAACTTCTAGTTTACTTAAATTATCGTTGAGTCTATCTTTTATCTTTTTTCTAATTTTTTCACTATTTACATTTGCAGCAGAGTATCCTAACATAGCGTCTATAGTAGCGTCTCTTAAAATAACTCCCTTTTTGAGTATCTCATCTTTTGCATTACTGCTGCTCTCAAACCAAGAGTCGGTTTCATTAATAGGTTTATACTTTATAGATATATTGGCGATAAGTTTTTCATTGCCTGAGATATTGAAGACAAAGTCACCGAGATTTGCTTCTGTGGCACTAATGACAGAGACCTGCATTGCACTGTTTAGACTTGATGAAGCATCGCGTTCAAAGAAGTTCACTTTTGAAGTTGTTGTTTTAATATCATATTTTTTAAGTTTGCTAAAATCCGAATTTAAAACTCCTAAAACAAGTGATAAAATCACTATAAGAGAGATAATAATAATGATAGTATTTTTAAGTATTTTTACTCTGTCTATTTGCATGAATTAGATTCCAAATCTTCTATGGGGCAAGGTTTTGCAAAGAGATAGCCTTGAAAAAAGTCACATCCCAGCTCTTTTAAAAGTTCAAACTGCTCTTTTGTCTCAACTCCCTCGGCAATAACCTCAAGATTAAACTCTTTGCCCATTAGGATAATAGTTTTAACTATTGTTTTTTCGGAGTTATTTTTATTTAGACCAAAAATAAAAGATTGGTCGATTTTCAGTTCATCAATTTGTAGGTTTTTGAGATATTTAAGATTTGAGTATCCTGTTCCAAAATCATCTATGGATAAAGAGATACCAAAGCTTTTTAAAGCCTCTATCTTTTGCGTAACTTCCTCTTCATTTTCTATAAAAACACCCTCTGTAATTTCAACTCTTATTTTTGCAGGGTCTATGTTTTTGGAGTCGATAAGTGCTTTTAGTCTCTCAACAAATCCCTCTTCTTTAAATTGAATATGACTTACATTTACTGAGATTCTCCACATCTTTTTTATCTCGTCATTTCTCCAAAGTACAAGTTGATCCGTAACACTCTCAAGCACAAACCGACCTATATCTTTTATGACTCCATACTCTTCGGCAAGCGGTATAAACTCTGCGGGAGATATCATTCCTTTTAGGGGATGTATCCATCTTATAAGAGCTTCAACACCCAAAACCTTTTCATCTTTATCAAATTGTTTCTGGTAGTACAGAACAAACTCTTTTTGTATAAAAGCTTTTTTAAGTTCAAGAAGCATCTGCAGTCTTGACTTGGTTATATGCTGCAGAGATTCATTGTAAAAACGAATAGTATTTTTTCCCTCGTTTTTCGCGCTTCTCATAGCGTATTCGGCTTGATTGGAGAGTTTATCAGGATTTACTTTATGATCTAAAAAGAGCACGATTCCTATGCTGCATGTGAGATTAAGAGATTTTTTTTCTATGACAAAAGGCTCTTTTAGCGTCTCTTGTATCTCTTTTGCAAAGTTTTCGGCAATTACGGCTGCTTCTTCTTCTTTTGGTGATAAGTTTTCTAAAAGAATAGAAAACTTATCACCGCTATGTCTTGCCGCAAGAGAAGCAGTTTGGGCTTTGGAGATTAATCTTTGAGCACTCTCTTTTAAAACAAAATCTCCTGTATCGTTACCCATTAAGTCATTTATATCTTTGAAATTATCAAAATCCAAAAACAGAATTGCACCGTATTTTAGGCTTTTATCGCTATCAGCTAAGGCTTGAGAGAGGTGCTGTTCAAAGAGTCTTTGATTCGGCAGATAGGTAAGAGGGTCATAAAAGGACAATTGGTTAATCGCCTCTTTTTGATGAAAAGAGTTGATTGCAAAACCGACATCGCCTGCAAGTTCGTTTATCATATCTTGTTCTTCTTTGCTTAACCCTTTTTGCTCCGTTGTACAAATATTCATAACGCCGAGAGCTTTTTTTGCATGGTGTTTTTTTCGAAGAGGAGTTAAATAAATCTCGCTTATGCCGTATTTTTCCATTTTTTCTTTGCATTCAGACGGCAGATTTTCATCAAAATTTTTAATCATTACAAATTTGTTGTTTTCAAAAACATCTAGCTCTAAGGGGAGAACATTAAAGTCTTCATCAAGTCCTATAGAAGCTTTTACAATAAGTTCACCGTTTTCAACAACCAATATTTTTACGCTGGCAAAAGTTGTATTTGAGTGCATGGATACGGCTGTATCGCTTATGAGTTCATCGATATTTTTAGCTGTGATAAGGATTTGGTTACAGTCTGCAACGGTTCTTAGTATGGAGAAAAGATGTCTTTGATTTTCATTTGCGATTTGGAGCTCATTTTTTTGCTCCTCTAAATCGGCAGTTTTTTTTCTTACCTCTTCTTGAAGAACTATTTTTTGTTCAACATCTTGAACGGTTAATTTCTTGATTGCAAAATAGACTATTGTGAGCAGCAGTAAAGTTGTAAACCAGGTAAAAAACGTAGTTTTGTAAAAACTGCCTATAGCAGCTTTTTCCAGTTCGTCAACAGGAATCTTAATGCTTGTAACGCCTCTTATATCTCCTATGTTGTAATCGTAAGCTGCATCGTATCTCTCTTGTATAGATGGTAAAACTTCCTCTTTTTTACCATGACACTGTATACAGTATTTTTCTATAATAAGCGGCGCAGTATAGTGAAGAATTTCTTTGGAGTTTTGCTTGATTTTTTGGATATGTACTTTAGTATTTGGATTCTTTTTGAAAAAATCTATGGCTTTTAGTTCAAAAGCATCAGCCATATTTTTAGGATTTCTAGGTCTGTCGGTTACATTTCTGATGGTTACGTTGTCTTTTGAGAGTTTTTCAAATTTATCGCTTATAAGTGTGGAAGCATGGGCCGGTAAAAAGCCGATGGTTGAGTCGTTTATATCTAAACCGCTTTTTAAAAATTGTTGATGATATACATATCTCATCGAGATAAAGTAGTTTTTGAGGGTTTCGCCTTTTGCAAAGGCTCTGGTTTGTACAAGTTCTTGTTTTTGTTTATATATATAAATAGTTAAAATAGAGTTTGCTATGATTATCAAAAGAGCAACAAACCAAAAGATTTTTTTGTTGAGATGAAATTTAAACAATGCAAAACCTTTGAAAAAATTTGTCTTTAAGTATAGCACACCTTAAATCTTTTTTATACTTTTTTTAGAATTTTTCTTTTGACGCAAAAAATGTTCCACTTCTTACATTCTTTTCAGTTTTATTACTCTACAATATGCCAAAAAAATGAGAGTGTAAATCTGGATGAGAATAGATAAATTTTTAAATTCGGTAAATATTACCAAAAGACGCTCAGTGTCACAAGATATGATAGCAAGCGGTGTCGTACTTATAAACGGCATTGCCGCAAAGGCAAGTAAAAATGTTGCTATCGGGGATGTTATAACTATAAACTATTTAAATTCCGTAAAAAAGTATGAAATACTGCAGATTCCGCAGACAAAATAAACGCCAAAAAGTCTTCAAGAAGAGTATGTAAAGGAGATTTCATGAACTACGAAGAGGCAAAAAAATCATTTACGTCGCTCTTTAAACATGAGATGAGTGATGAGCAGATGAGAGAGTTTCTCTTAAATCTAAAGCTTGATGAAAATACGGAGGTTCAAACCATAGCAGCTGCAGCGGAGGTTATGCGCTCTTTTGCGGTAAAACTGCCGATATCGGATGATTTACGCTCTAAAGTTATCGACATAGTAGGAACAGGCGGAGATAAAATAGGGAGTTTTAATATCTCTTCAACCGTAGCGATTTTAGCTGCTTCTTGCGGAAGTATGGTTGCAAAACACGGAAGCCGCTCGGTTACTTCAAAATCAGGAAGTGCGGACATGTTTGAAGAGCTAGGAGTACGTCTTGATTTGGAGATTAATCAGAGTGCGAGACTTCTTGAAGAGAGCGGTTTTACCTTTATGTTTGCGCAAAATCATCACCCTGCCATGAAGTTTATCATGCCTGTTAGAAAAACCATACCCGACAAAACGATTTTTAATATCTTAGGGCCGCTTACAAATCCTGCGGGAGCAAAAAAGTCTCTTTTGGGAGTGTTTCATAAATCTTTTGTTCCAAAAATAGCCGAGGCGTTGAGGATGAACGGTGCGACTTCAACTATGGTAGTTAGTTCTGGGGAGGGAATGGACGAGATAAGTATCAGCGACATCACTTACGCTTCAAGATTAAAAGATGGCAAGATTAGCGAGTTTATAATCGACCCGCAGGAGTTCGGTATAAAAAGAGTACCTCTAAGTGCAATAGTCGGCGGAGATGCGAAAGCCAATGCTCGTATTTTATATAACATTCTTGACTCTAGGGCAACGGACGCGCAAAGAGATATAGTACTTATTAATGCTGCTTCGGCTCTTATGGTTGATGGTTTGGCTCGTGATATTCAAGATGGATTAGAGATGGCACGAGAAGCCATAAAAACATCAAAAGCCAAAGAAAAACTCAAAAATATTATTGAAATATCAAACAAATTATGAGAAAATATCTACTTTCATTAGAAGAACTTGACTCTTTGGTTGAGAATATTGTTGAAAATTTCAATAGCGGCGTGATTATTTTGCGCGGAAATTTAGCAGCCGGAAAAACGACTTTCGTAAAAAGAGCGGTGAAGTGTATGGGAATAGATGATGAAGTGACATCGCCTACATTTTCTCTTCAGCATTGCTACACAGACAGTGTTTTTCACTACGACATGTACAATCATGGACTTGAACACTTTATCTCTTTGGGAATGCTTGAAGAGCTTGATAAAGAGGGTCTCCATTTTGTAGAGTGGGGCGATGATGAGTTGGCTGAGATACTAAACTCGGCTGAGATAAAAAATATGACTATAACTATAGAAAAAATTTCTGATGACAAAAGAGAGTATACGATATGCACACATTAAAAGCAGTAGAACTTAAGAAAAAGATAAAAGATTTAGAGATAGTAAAAGGTATGAGTCTTGAGGTAAAGAGCGGCGAGGTGGTAGGGCTTTTAGGACCAAACGGAGCGGGAAAAACGACAACTTTTTACATGATATGCGGACTGGTTGAATCAAGCGGCGGGGAGGTCTTTTTTGATGATGAAAATCTCTCTGGTATGCCTTTGCACCGAAGAGCTTTAAAGGGGATAGGCTATCTTCCGCAAGAAGCTTCTATATTTAAAGATTTAAGCGTGGAGGACAATCTTCTCATAGCCGCAGAGGTAAAGATAAAAGATAAAAAAGCTCAAGAAGAGAGAATCCTGCAGCTTCTTGACATGTTTAATATTGAGCCGATTCGCTATCGTAAGGGCATAAGCCTCAGCGGCGGGGAGAGACGCCGTGTCGAGATTGCCAGAGCTTTGGTAAATTCACCTAAGTTTCTGCTTTTAGATGAGCCTTTTGCGGGAGTTGACCCCATAGCCGTTATGGATATTCAGATTGTTATAAGACAGCTTGCATCGTATGGAATCGGCGTTCTTATAACAGACCACAACGTTCGTGAGACGTTGGATGTTTGCGACAGAGCTTATGTTATAAAATCAGGTTCACTGCTCGCTAGCGGAACAAGTGCCGAAATAGGGCAAAACGCAGATGTACGTAAGCATTATCTAGGCGAGGAGTTTAAGCTTTAAGAGCTTAAAAAATATGGCGGCGCTAAGACAGACACAAAGTGTAGAGAACAAACATAAACTCTCAAATACACTACGCAATTGGCTTCCGATACTACACTCAAGTCTGGGTGATTTGGGCGAGGCAATGTCGCCGTTTATCGAGTCGAATCCGGTTGTGGAAGTCTCATGCGGATATGAAGAGAGCTTTGAGAAAAAAATTCCAAAAAAAATCATAAGCTCCTCTGTCAGCAACTCAAGAACTGAACAGATAGAGGCTTTGACTATTCAGAGCCGTTCTCTTTATGATGTTTTGGACGAGCAGCTAGAAGCCCCGCTTTTCCCCACTCCGCTCTCCCAAAAAATAGCCTCTTTTGTAGTTGCCAATCTTGATGAAAACGGATACTATGAAGGTAATAGCGAAGAGTTCTGCAAAAACAACGCTATTGGCATATCGGAGTTTGAAAAAATCCGCCTTAGATTTGCACATGTTGAACCAGTAGGAGTAGGAGCTAAAAACCTCTCCGAATCCTTTTTGTTTCAGCTTGATAGTTCTGATGTAAGTGATGAAGCGTATCCATTGGCTGTAAAAGTTATTGAAGATTTACAAAATATACATGACTACTCTGATGAGAAAAATTTTGCAGAAGTTATGCGCGTACTCGGCACTTTTAAAAATCCCCCCGCTATTGAGTATCAAGAAGAGTCCTCACATGTCGTTCCTGATTTGATGATATATTTTAACGATGAGGAGCAGATAGAGGTAAAGCTCAATGATGCTTACTACACGACAATCCACATAGACACAAATTACGCAGTTGAGCATGAGTTTATCTCACAAAAGATTAAAGAGGCAAAAAGTCTGGTTGATGCCCTTGACATGAGAAAAGCGACACTCTATAAAGTAGGACTCATGATAGTAGAGTATCAGTATGAGTTCTTCACGGGAGGCTCAATTATGCCTTTAACTCTTAAAACTTTGGCAGATGAGTTCGGACACAACCCATCAACCATCTCAAGAGCCATCGCAAACAAATACATAGCCTGCAACAGAGGCATATTCGCCATGAAAGAGTTCTTTACCACCGCCATAGACGAAGATGTCTCAAACGCGGCAATAAAAGAGTTTGTGGTAAATCTGGTAAAACAGGAAAATAGAAAAAAACCGCTAAGTGACATGAAGCTCTTAGAGCTAATACAGGAAAAATTTAAAGTTCAAATGGTGAGAAGAACAATCGCAAAGTACAGAAAACAGTTAAATATAGCAGGTTCAAGCGAGAGGAAGAAGCTTTATCATTTGCATTGATAATTCAGTAATTACTGTCACTGTAATCGTCTCTTTTCTATTGCAAACAGTTCTCTGTCATTGCGAACAACTCTCCGTCATTGCGAACGAAGTGAAGCAATCTAAAAAGAGTCTATTAATTCTTAATCATAAATAACAGTATAATATTTTATAAATTTTATAAGGCGATGAATGACTGTTATAGAGATAGAACACCTTAAATGTCTTTTTAAAATGTACGAAAAGATGATTAAGAAAGAGAAAAAATAAATGAATGTTTATAAATATATGGCAACTAAAACTTACAATAAAGATGGAGAAATTAATCTTTTAGAAAAAGTTTTTGAGAACAAAACATTAAGATTTACAAGTCCTAATGATTTTAATGACCCTTTTGAATTTAGACATCTTATTGAAGATTTAAACCCAAGTGATTCAGATGATTTAAATACATTAATAAATACTACTTTTGATAAAAATCAATTTCATAATATAGCACTTGATTTTGAATTGGAACATGTTGGTACATTATGTTTATCAGCTAAAAATGATGATATTTTGATGTGGTCACATTATGCCAATAATCATAGCGGTATAGTATTGGAATTTGATAAAGCACACCTTTTTTTTAATACAAAGCCTTTAGCAGTTGAAGAATTATTACATGGAATAGAAATAGTGAATTATCAATTAGATAAGCTCTCTTATAAAAATATTGATGAATATTTTTACAATAAGAGCCACTTGCAGATTCCCGCAAACAACCAATAATTTAAGCTAATTTAAATTTTAAAAAGCCTTTTGAAATCATGTAAATGTTATAATTTTTTACC
>PPDH01000030.1 GCA_002899765.1 Sulfurimonas sp.
AAACTGAAAAATACATGTCAATAGATATGACAAATGCTGAGAGAATACCGCTACTACCGAATGTAACACTATAAAATTAGGTGCGAAAGCTCAGTTATAGCACTTCGCAAATCATTCTCAATAAGTGTCTTTTTAGTTATCTTATCATTCATTGACTGCGTGTAAAACTGATAACCGTTTTTTCCTGACTCTTTTACATGATACATCGCCGTATATGCAGCCTTTACAAGCTCCTCATAATTTTCTCCGTCTTCAGGATAGATACTTATACCGATGCTCGCACCCGTATAAAACTCTTTGGAGTTTATAATAACGGGTTCTTTAAATCTATCGATAATCTTCTGCGCAACATGTGAAGCGTCCGAAATCGATTCTACCTCTTCTAATATTATCGTAAATTCATCACCGCCTAAGCGTGCCAAAGTATCCTCTTGGCGAATAATACTCTTAATAGATTTTGCAACTTCTATTAAAAACTTATCCCCCGTAAAATGCCCAAACGTATCATTTATATTTTTGAAATTATCCATATAGATAAAAAGCAGAGCAATCTTTTTTGAGTTTCTTTTGAGTGCACGTATTTTACTTGTAACTCTTTCTTGTAACAAAACTCTGTTTGGGAGTTCTGTAAGCGCATCAAAATATGCAAGATTATGTATGAGACTATCTTTTTGTTTTTTTTCGCTTATATCATTAACTATGGATATATAGTTTGTTAACTTTGCGTCTTTGTTATACAAAGCAATAATATTAAGTTCTGCAGTATAGAGTTCTCCATTCTTTCTTCTATCTATTATCTCTCCGCTCCACTGAGCTTCCTTGTTAAGCTTCTCCCACAAATCTTTATAAAAATTAGCATCATGCCATCCTGAGCTAAAAGTGTTTGGAGTCTTTCCCTTAACTTCATCAAAAGAGTACCCCGATATCTTGCTGTATGAACTGTTTATTGCAATAATACGTTGTTTATCATCCGTAATCAAAACTCCGTCGTTCATCTTTTCAAAAACGGTCGATGCCAATATTAACTCGTTTTCTGCATTTTTTCGTTTTGTTATATCATGAATGATACCGATAGATTTTATAGGATTTCCATCACTGTCAAACTCATGTTCACATCTCTCTTCTACAAATCTAATCTCTCCATCTTTACGAACGATACTATGCTCAACAAAGTATCCATGTTTCTCTTTAATGGATTTTTTATAAATTTCATCCACTATATCTCTATCTTCTGGATGAACATATTTTAAAAATGCTTCATAAGTAGCTTCAAATTCTTGGGGTTCAAGACCAAAGATACGGTAGACTTCATCAGACCAATATAGAGAATTGTTTATTAAGTCAAGTTCCCAGTGCCCGATATTTGCAAGTGCCTGAGCCTGTAATAGACCATTATAGAATTTTTTACAATAAGATTCCTTATCAGATATATCTACAACTTTACTATCACTAAACGATAATTGCATATTATGGACTCCTCAGCACTTTTTTAAAAATGTAATATTTTATCATACACTTGTCATAATATGCTTAAATAGTTTATTTTGCTATAATTGCACCACTTATTTACCGGAAAAAGACAATGATTGATTTAAAACTACTACAAAAAGATTTTCAAGGCGTTAGCGATAAACTAGCAAGAAAAGGTGTTGATATTAAACTTCTAGATTCTCTAAAGAGAAAAAATGAAGAATTAAAAGCTGCAAAAATTGATTTTGAAACACTTCAGGCGGCTCAAAATGCCATGAGCAAAGAGTTTGGCATCTATAAAAAAGAGTGCAAAGACGTAAATGAACTTAAAGCTAGAGTCGATGCAAACAAGATTAAAATCACAGAAGCTCTTGAAGTACAACGCATAAAACAAGAGGAACTAGAGTCTCTTGCCATGTCAATTCCAAACATTCCCGATGACGATGTTCCTGAGGGCGAAGATGAAAATGACAATGTAGAGATTAAAAAAGTTCTTACTCCAAGGGAGTTTAACTTTGTTCCAAAAGAGCATTGGGAGCTGGCTGAGCAAAACGGCTGGATAGACTTCGAGAGAGGAGTAAAGCTTGCAACAAGCCGCTTTAGCGTTGCTTTTGGAATGGTAGCGAAGTTAGAGCGTGCACTCATTAACTTTATGCTCTCTTTTAATTCCAAAAGAGGTTTTGAAGAGGTGAGCGTACCGTCTATAGTAAACAGAGCCGCACTTGAAGGTACGGGACAGCTTCCAAAATTTGAAGATGACCTCTACAAAATACAAGACCAAGAGCTGTTTTTAATCCCTACTGCGGAAGTTCCAGTTACAAATCTTTTTCAAGATGAGATACTATCTCCAAATCAACTACCGATAAAACTGACAGCATATACCTCATGCTTTAGAAAAGAGGCAGGTGCCGCAGGGCGCGATACTAGAGGAATGATACGACAGCATCAATTTCATAAAGTAGAGCTTGTTTCAATAACAAAACCTGAAGATAGCGATAAAATCTTTGATGAGATGGTGCAAACAGCATCAGATCTGCTTAGTGCATTAGAGCTGCCGCATCGTCTTGTAACGCTCTGCAGCGGTGATTTGGGTTTTGGTGCGGCAAAAACGGTAGATTTGGAAGTTTGGCTGCCTGGACAAGCAACTTACAGAGAAATTAGTTCAGTATCTAACACAAGAGAGTTTCAGGCAAGACGTGCAAAAATAAGATACAAAGATGAAAATAAAAACTCTTTTGTTCACACTCTAAACGGCTCATCACTTGCTGTTGGAAGAACCATGGTGGCTATTATGGAAAATTTTCAAAATGAAGATGGAAGCATAATGATTCCAAAGGTTTTAGAGCCGTATATTAACTGATATTGTGGTACTTTTTTTGCTTCAAAAAAGAAACGGCAACAAGGTAGAGAATGGCTAATGGACTAGAAGAAGAGATAATAATTATTGAAGACAGTGATGCCGCTTATGATACTGCTGCTTCACAAGCATCAATAATAGATGAAGAAACATCATCTGCAACTAAAAAAAAGCTCCTCTTAGGAGGTATCGGTGCAGGTCTTGTTTTCATTATAGCAACAGTACTCTTCTTTATACTTCAGCCTTCATCAAAGAAACCTGCAGATACATCTATGGGCTACATAGATGAAAGACTTGAAAAACCAATTTCAGCACCTGTTGAACCAAGCAAAATAGAGAGTATGATAGCAAAGGCTGATTATTTATACTCAACCGGCTCAAAAACAGAAGCTCTTTCACTTTATGAAAAAATCGCACACTATAGCGAAGCAGTCTCGGCATATAATTTAGGAGTGGCACAACTCAAAGATGAGCAATACGACACAGCACTTGAAACATTCAAAAAAGCAATACAAAATAATGAAAAAAGATGTGTAAGTGCCATTAATGCTGCTGTTTGTTCATTACATCTGCAAAACAAAGAGAGCTTTAGATATTATATTGACCTAGCTTACGCTTATCTGCCTCATGAAAGACAATCGCCGTTATACTCCTACTACTATACTCTAATCAACTACTATAACGGTAACTATCTAGAGGCTCTTAGCGAACTTAAAAATCCCACCTCTGAAGAGTACTTAAAAATTCAAAATTCTCTAAGCTCAAGAATTAATGCTTTTTTTGACAATGATTATGCTGCTATAGAAAGCATGGAAAATGACAAATCAATGATTAATGATTTTAGTTTAGGACTGCTTTATGCAAGAGTCGGAGACCTTACATTAGCAAAAAACTATCTTCAAAATGCCATTAAAAAAGGAGAAGAACCTGTTAAATCACAACTTGCTCTTGGATATGTTAATTTAAAAGCAGGACAAGTTCAAGAAGCAGCAAAAAATATAGAAAATATTACAGATATGTTTGGGGAAGAAGTTTACAAACCATATCCGATTACAGTTAAGTTAAAAGATTCACTTTTTAACCCGGAGCAGGCTCAAGAAAGATATAGAAACAGTATAGTTGAGAGCAGAGGAATAGATTATCAAAAAATATTCTACTTTTCACCATATAAAATATTTAATGCGAATCAAACAATTAGCTATATACGCAAGGGAAATGCAAATATATACATTGATAATGTAGCTTCGGCAAAAGAGTATCTTTCAAAAGGTTCTTCATCCTCAAACGTAAACGTAGGTATAGTAAACGCCATCAAAAAGGCTCTCTCTTTTAAACTTAGGGAAGCTAATGAGATGTTGCAGAAATTAGTTATGGTTCAACCTAAACACTCTATTCTACATTACAACTTAGCCCTTACTTACGCTCAAATGGGTAACATTGCTGATGCTCATAAACACTTTTTACGCTCTTATAATCTTGATGCAAAAAATTATCTCTCCGGAATATATGCAGTCATGACATCTCAGCTTATAGACAATGAAAACTCTAAGTTGCTCTCTATTATTAAAGATGCTATAGCTCATGAGGAGCTCTCAGAAGAGATAGATTTCTACAATACACTTCTTTCTATCAGTCAGGGAAACACTTCCTCTTTAAGTGACTGGCTTGATAAGAATTATAAACAACGTCCTTTATATCTGGCATTAGATATTATAATTGCAATCAAACAAAACAATACTAATGCAGCTCAAAAATCAGCAAACAAACTTACTATAATGCTTCCCAATGAAATAGTTCCGCACATGATGTACATCGATGCTTATTTTGGCAAGTTAAACCAAAAAGAGTATGCAAACGAGGTTATGAACTATTTGAGGGTTCAAGATTTAAACTATAACGATCTGTATTTTGGTGCACATGTTGCAAGGTATCTCTATATTCAACAAAATCTCATTATCGGAAAACTCTACTTTTTAAGAGAGCAGCTAAAGGGAGTACTAGAATCAACAACCGAGCGGACAGAGGAGCTGACAAGCGCATTGGCACTTGCATCATTATATGACGGTGCTTATGAAGAGTCTTTCACTCTCTATAACAATCTTATTGACAACCTAAAAGTAAGAGATTCTCAAACTCTATTTTTAGGAGCTGTAGCCTCAACTGCGGCGAATCATCACGCAAATGCAATAGCTCTTTTAGAACTCTCAAAACTAAAAAATCCTAGTTTTTTAGAGAGCAGGTATGCACTTGGACTTCTATATCTTGAAGTTAAAAACAACAAAGGAGCCGTAATTCAGCTCTCAAGAATATATAAAAATAATTTTAATTCTGAATATTTTAATTTTAGCGTAGATACAGATAAACTGATGTTTGAAAAAAATCAGAGGTAAAAATTTTACCTCTAATAAATGTAGTATTTATTTAACTCTTCTTGTTCTCAATTGTAAAGTAGCCTATAAGAGATTCTGATGCCGTAAGTTCGTTGCCTATGCCGATATTTAATCTAAAGTTATGTGGTAGATACAGTTCTGTAATTCCATTAAGAACAAGACCGTATCTTGAACCTTGTAATAAATTCTGCCCCTTTATCACATCTATATCAATACCCTTTATACTCTGTTTTAACCTGTGAACAATTTTTATCTTGTTTGATGATTTTACATCTGTAAAAACAAGTTTTACATTTTCATTAATATCTTTTGAGAGTGCTTTAAAAGCAGAGATTCTTGCTCCTTTATGCAGCTCAATCTTCTCTATAGATGAAGTAAATGGAACTCTAAGCAGGGCAACATCAAGATAGCTGCTCTGTATCTCTACTTTGTATGCATAGCTATTCTCATTTTGAAGCTCTTGAATTGAAACAACAACTCCATCAATAGGACTGACGACACTATTTTCCTGATAAAGCATACTTTGCCTCTCTGGATTTCTAAAAATAAAAAGAAAAAACAGTGTAGTAACAAAAGCTAAAAATTGTAAAATATTTAAATCAAATAGTGTAAAAATTAAAAACAATATAATAGATACCGCTAAATAATTCCATCCTTCTTTAGCAATTGGTAAAAGATTACTCTTCATCTAGGTCTTCCTTAGCATCTTTTGGTTTTTTAGCATCTTTTTCTTCTTGAGCCATTCTTGCATCTACTTTTAACTCTTCTTCAATATCATCAAATACTAAATTTACTTTAGATTCTATACCGTTTGCTTTTTCAAAATCAATAATTATATCTCTAACTTCTTCACCTGTAATATTCTCTTTTTTATAAAGAAGCTTTACTATCTCTTCGATTGCTTCTTTATACTCTTCAAGCCTTTTTACAACAACACTATATCTCTCTTGAAGTGATGATTTTACAAATTCATCCATACCTTCAGCCATCTTATCACTGTATTCTCTCGTAGCTTGGATACCGCCGCCGCTAAGAAATGATTGTATACTCTTCTCTAATACCATCAATCCTGCAACATCGCTCATTCCGTAATTTTGAACCATCGATTTAATGATATCCGTTGCTCTTTCTAAATCATTTCCTGCACCTGTCGAAATTTCACCTATAAAAACTTCTTCTGCCGCACGTCCGCCAAGAAGAACATCCACTTCTGCCCAAAGCTCATGACGCTGCATCATAAACTTATTCTCTTCAGGAGTATTAAGTGTATAACCAAGCGCTGCTAATCCGCGAGGAACAATAGATACTTTTGATACCTTTTTGGCTCCTGTTGTTGTCTCAGCCATCAACGCGTGTCCACTTTCATGATAAGCAACAATTTTTTTCTCTTTAGGGTTGATTCTGCGAGACTTTTTAGCAAGCCCTGCCAAAGCACGCTCAACTGATTCATAGAGATCTTTTTGTGTTACGCTTTTTTGGCTTTTTCTTCCTGCTAGAAGTGCTGCTTCATTAACAATATTTGCCAAATCAGCGCCTGCTAAGCCGGCTGTTAATCGAGCAACCTCTTCAAGGTCAACATCTGCATCCATCTTAACGCCCTTGACATGTACCTTTAAAATCTTGATACGTCCCTCATAATCAGGCTTATCAACTAAAACCTGTCTATCAAAACGTCCAGGACGTAAAAGTGCCTGATCCAGTATCTCAGGTCTATTGGTAGCTGCCAAAATAATAACAGTAGTATCAGTTCCAAAACCATCCATCTCTGCTAAAAGCTGATTCAGTGTTTGTTCACGCTCATCATTACCGCCCATGTTTGCACCTGCCGCACGACTTTTACCTATGGCATCTATTTCATCTATAAAGATTATACTCGGTGCATCTTTTTTTGCCTGTTCAAAAAGGTCACGAACACGAGCTGCTCCGAAACCCACAAACATCTCTATAAAACTAGAACCGCTTACTGAAAAAAACGGTACGTCAGCTTCACCTGCAACAGCTTTTGCTAAAAGTGTTTTACCTGTACCGGGGCTTCCTACAAGTAAAACACCCTTTGGAATTTTTGCACCGATTTCTACATAACTACCCGGATATTTTAAGAAATCTACAATCTCCTGAACTTCTTCTTTTGCCTCTTCCACTCCCGCGACATCATCAAATTTTGTTTTAGGTTTTTCAGAGTTGATCATCTTTTTAGAACCACCCATTCCCAAAATACCGCTGCCCATACTTTTTTGCATACGTCCTGCAAAAAACATCCATATTGCTATAATTATTAAAAATGGAAATAGCCATCCAAACATCTCTGTAAACCAGTTAGTTTCGCTAAAGCCTGTGTATTCAATATTTTGTTTTTCAAGAGAATCGGTAAGTTTTGTATCTCCGGGTACAATTCTTGTAGTATATAGTGTCGCACTGTCGGTTCCAAACGCTTTAATATAGCTTTGTCCTATCTCGACTCTTTTTACACCTTTTTATTCAATCAACGATTTAAGTTCTGAATAGCTAATCTGTTTTACTTTCTTATTACCCCCAGCAATCTCTGAAGTACTATTTTCTCCGATAAGCGCTTTAAAAAGCAAGATAATCACCACTGAGAAAATCGCGAAAGTTATAAGAGGATTTTTATTAAAAAAATTGTTGTCGTTATCATTATTTTTATTTTGCATATCTATTTTTTACCTTTTTTTAGTATTAAAGTAACCCACTAATCTTGGGCTATTCTCTCTAAGATTTCAAAATCTTGATAAAATTTTAAAACTTTTGATTCATATTTATCTAATATTCCTGAGAGTATCAACACTCCGCTCTCTTTTAAAACACCTTTTAAATCATTTGCGATAAAAGTAAGTACATCTGCAACTATATTTGCCACAACAACATCGTAACTGCTTTTTGTCAGGTTACAAGAACCTTCCCATATATTTTCAAACTTTACCGAATTTAATTCGGCATTTTGCTTAGTGTTCTCTACGCTCACTATATCTGTATCGCAAGCATCAACTAGGGCTCCTATTTTTATAGCTCCAATTCCTAAAATACCGCTTCCACAGCCTACATCTAAGACTCTATCGCCTTCTTTTACATATTTTGCTATTGCTCTTAATGATGATGCTGTTGTGGGGTGATGTCCCGTACCAAAGGCTAAGGCAGGATTTATTTCTATATTTATTAATTTATTATGAGGTTTATCCCATGTCGGATGGATGTAGAACTTATCAATAACAAGCGGTTGTACGCTCTCTTGATAAAGCTGTACCCAGTCGCTATTGTCAAGTTTTGTTTGCGTACACTCAATATCTATATTTTCCCCTAAAGCCTTTGCCAGAGCTTCCGCAAACTGCTCTAACCCCCAAACTATAGTATCTAGATTATCTTCACTTCTAATAATAAAGCCATCGTCCGTCTCTTCAAAACCGATTGGCAACGTATCTGTTAAAAAATCACAAAAAAGTGAATGATGAGAAGATACACTGACTTTTAACTCAAAATAATGCTCTTGCATTACACCTAAATACCCATAACGGCACCAAGTTTCTCTTTTAAAACTTGTGGAGTAAATGGTTTAACAATGTAATTATTTACACCTGCTTTTAATGCAGTAATAACTTCTGTTTTACCGCCCTCTGTTGTTACCATAATTATTGGTAAGTCTGTGAATCTACTATCTGCACGAACTTTTTTAACAAGCTCAAGACCGTTCATCTCAGGCATGTTCCAATCTGTAATTAGCATATCTACATCCGGATTTTTATCTAAAGCATTCCAGCCCTCAATACCGTCAGCACCTTCCAGGATATCTTTATGACCAAGCCTTGCAAATGTGTTTTTTATAATACGGCGCATTGTAGAGCTATCATCAACAACAAGTAATTTCAAATGAAATCCTTTTTATAAAAATTTGTAAATTAATCAGCAATAATACCTAAATTTTATTAATTTTGCGATTAAGCACCACTTAACCAAGCAGTTTAAACATTTTTTCCAAATCAAGCGTTCCCTCATAATAGGCTTTGCCTATAATTACGCCATCAACGAGGTTTGTTGCCATAAGAGCTTCTATGTCACTTTCATCCTTAACGCCTCCGCTTGCAATTGTACTCACTCCGCTTGCTTTTGCAATATCAACAGTAAATTCAACATTAACACCGCTGAGAGTTCCGTCTTTACTTACATCTGTACATATAATCGCTTCAACTCCTGCATTCGCAAATTCGCGTGCCAAATCAGTTGCACGCATTGTACTTACTTCACCCCAACCCTCAACAGCTACAAATCCGTCAATTGCATCAATTCCCACTGCAATAGGGTATTTTGCCGCCATCTCTTTTACAAACTCCGGGTTCTTTACTGCTATCGAACCTAAAATAACTCTGTCTATCCCGATTTCAAGCATTTTCTCAATAGTTGCCTCATCGCGAATTCCACCACCAAGTTCAAGTTTTACACCACAGTTTTGTCTTATTTTTATAATCTGCTCTAAGTTTTTCGGCTCTCCTGCAAATGCTCCGTTTAAATCAACCAAATGCACCCACTCGGCACCCATCTCTTCAAATTTTTTCACAAGCAGCCAAGGCTCATCTGAATATATTTTCGCACTATCCATAAGACCCTTTGTAAGTCTTACCGCTTTTCCGTCTTTTAAATCAATCGCGGGGTATAAAGTCATTTCAAATTCCTATATCTTTGTAAAATTTTCTAATATTTTAAGTCCGTTTTTATGGCTTTTTTCTGGATGAGGTTGAATGCCCATAACATTTTTATAAGCAACTGCAGATGCAAACTCATATCCATATATAGTTTTGCCTATAACATCATCTTCATCTTCACATACGACATGATAAGAGTGAACAAAATAAAGATAATGCTCTTTATCTAAATCCTTAAAAAGCGGATGCTCTTTTGTAAACATCCTATTCCAGCCCATGTGCGGAACTTTGAGCGGCTCATTAAACTTAGATGTATCAAAAGCTACAACCCTGCCCTTTATAAGTCCCAGCCCCTCATTATTTCCAAACTCTTCAGAACTCTCAAATAGCAACTGCATGCCAAGGCATATTCCAAGTATCGGCTTACCGCTCTGAGCAAACTCTTTTATGGCATCAACCATGTTGCGCTCACGTAGGTGTTCCATGGCATCAGGAAATGCACCAACTCCAGGAAGAATTAACTTGTCATACTCTTTAAATTTTTTTGGATTGCTCTCAACAACGCTCTTTGCCCCTATTTTTGCAAATGCATTTTGAACACTTGCCAAATTTCCCATGTTATAATCAACAATTCCTATCATTCATCAATCTTTAATTTTGTAAATTTAATATATACCGCCAACGTCACTAAAAGCATCGAAACACCTCCTACAATGTACATGGCATAGACTAGTTTTTCAGGATCCGTAATCGCAAACTTAAATACAAGCATAAGCGCTTCTATAGAGAGGGCTATGATAATTGAACCCAAAAATCTGACCATCGTTTTATGCGGACCGGATATACTGTTTTCTTTATTTCTACCCAAAATCTCCTCTTCGATAAGAGTTTTTGCCAAATCAAATATTGCAAGTGCAAGCGTAATTAAAATAGTTGCTTCAAATACGTCTTTTATCTGAAACTGCTCAGGGAGTATTTCATGCACAAAAAAACTCTGCAGTCCTTTAAAAAACAGAAGCAAAGCAACTGCTATAAGAGCAAAAGAAAAAAGTGCATAGGAGTATTTAAAAAGAGTCGTAAAAAAAGTATCTGAAACACTTGAACGGGATATTTTTATAACTTCATCAAGAGGCATATCAAGACATGCTACATATTTCAATTCACCATGTTCATCATACAAAGGCTGAGAAGCGGTTACACATAAGTCGCCTGTTATAAGCGATGGATAAGGATCGGTTATCGTGCATCTGGCTTCTCTTACAGCACGGTAGTAATAAGCACGATCAGATCTTATTTTACCTGCATCTTCATCGATTTCTGAGATTGCCGTAAATGTAGGTGAAATCTGAACTCCGCGGTTGTCAAGCAGGTAAACTCCATCACAATTTTGCAAATCTGCCTTAATCTTTAAAAGGCGAGGCATTATCGACTCTACAGAGAGTGAAGGAAGTCTGTTTTGAATGTTTTTTGAAAAAAGATAACAAAAATAAGCTCTTGCTTTTGTACGCCCTTGAGAAAAATTTTGTATATCGGATATAACCATATTTTTTACTTGCCTTTTTACTAATGTTACGCACTGAAACGAACACATCCGTTTTTCTAAAGAAACTTCGTTTTGCGGCAGGGACAAATGTCCATACCACCCACTAAAGCTACGAAAAACTTTGTTTTTCGAGAATTATAGCCGCAATTATACCAAAGGCATTGTTACAATTTGATATAATCCGCTTTTAAAATTAAATTGAGGTTCTTTTAATAATGGGTTTTAAACTTTTTTTACTGCTTGAAAATTTTTTAATGCTGCTGCCAAAAGAAATAAGAAAAAGTTTTTTTGTTTTATTGGCAAATATCGCATACTATCTCTCATCAAGATATAGAAATATCGGTTTTATAAATTTAGATTTTGTTTTTGGCGGCAAACTTACGCAAGAAGAGAAAAAAAAGATTGTCAAATACAGTTTTAAAAACTTATTGCTTAATTTTTTACACTTAATGGAACTCAGGCACATAAGCAAAGAGGAGCTGAGTAAAAAAATAACAATACAAAACATAGAAGCCGTACAAAAAGCGCATAAAGAAGGACGGGGGGTTATTTATGTAACTTCTCATTACTGTGCATGGGAACTTGGTGGAGCTTCTATAGGAATTTTTGCAGAGCCGATAGCCGCCGTATATAAAAAGATGAAAAATAAAAAATATGAGGAATGGACTCTAGAGTCACGTGAAAGATTCGGCAACAGCTCCTTAGAGAAATCCAATGTGATTCGGCCTCTGATAAAACTTGTAAAGAACAAAGAGGCAAGTGGAATTTTAATTGACACGGCAATCAACAAAAGAGAAGGATTGGAAGTGGAATTTATGGGTAAATTAGTACACCAGACGTCAACCCCTGCTTATTTGGCGAGAAAGTTCGATGCAGCAATCATCCCTGTTACAATGAAGACAGATGATGAAGAGAACTATACACTGGTGTTTTTTGATGAAATTCCTATGGAGAAAACCGATAATGAGCACTCTGATATCTTAAAGGCGACACAGCTGCAAGCAGATTGGCTCACTAAGCTTATAACCGATGAGCCGAAGTTTTGGTTCTGGATACATCGTAGATTTAAAAGCAGTTATCCTCAGATATATAAAAAATAAACCTTCACTTATCTTGACTCATACTCTTTTGTTCTTGCTTCAAAAAGTTTCATAATAGTTAAAAAGAATGCCGTAATAGCCGGTCCTAAAATCATCCCCCAAAATCCAAAAGTCGTAAGTCCTGCAATGATAGCAAAAAAGATAATTAACTCATTCATTTTGGCATCGTCTTCGTCTAAGAGCCTTAGATTTATCCCTTTTATAACCAAAGGTTTTATAAATGTGTCCGCAATAATTGAGATAACTATAATAGAGTAAAGTGCTATAAATATCGCGTTTGAACTGCTTCCTGCAGAAAATTCATAAATCGAAAATGGGAGCCACATAAGAACACCTCCAACCACAGGAATCAATGAAGCAAATCCATACATGATTCCAAAGAGAAGTCCGTTATACCCCATAAAAGATATAGCAACTCCAAAAAGTATGCCTTGAAACATTGCATTTACTATTATAGAGTAAAAGACGACACTCATGACGGATGAGAGCTCTTTTGACAAAAGAGTTGTTTCATCAACCGACATCTGAACAACTCTTTTTAGAAAATCTACTACAAAACCGCCGTTATATTGCGCAAAAAAGTAAAAAACGATTACCAAAAATGAGTTTTTAAGATAAGCAGCACTTAAGGATCCTACATTTCCCGTCAAAGAGAGTGCATATGAAGCAATAGAATTCATGTTAATCTCTTTCATGAAATTATCGGTATACGGTTTCAAAAACGATAAATACTCAGGAGGAGCTTGTAAAAAATCTTTAATAAAAACCTCTATATTTTTAAAGATAATCGGATCCATGCTGTTTAGTTTTATAGTTAGAGCTGCCAAAAAATATCCAAGCGGTACAAAAAACAGAACTGCCAACAGAAAACTAGAAATCAGTGCTGCTAAGAATTTTGACTTTAGAAGTTTTTCAAAGAAATTTTGTATATTTGACGTAGAGATTGCAAGTAAAGCGGCAATTATCATTCCAAGCAAAAATGGAGCATAAAGAAGATACATCCAATAAAGAGAACTTGCAAAAAGGATAGCTACAAAATATTGCGGTTTCAAAATAGCCCCCCATCTTCAAGTGGGATTTCAATATTTAAAATCTCGTAAGTATTTCTTGTGGCTTTTCTCCCTTTTGCGGTTCTCTCTAGATAACCGTTTGCGATAAGATAAGGTTCTAAAACATCTTCTACGGTACCTTCATCTTCGCTAAGAGCGGCGGCTATCGTACTAAGTCCTATAGCTCTTCCGTTTGCTCCGATGAGAAGATTTAAAAGCTTAATGTCCATCTCATCAAACCCATGTGAATTTATGCCGAGTTCTTCAAGCGCATATTTGGTTCTTGCATGTGCTATATTTTTTTCATTTGCCACATCTGCGAAATCTCTTACACGGCGTAGAAGCCTAAGTGCAATACGAGGAGTCCCACGGCTTCTTTTTGCTATTTCAACACATGCTTCATGCACTATCTCTTTATTTAACTTTGTAGAGGCTTGAGAAATAATTTTTGCAAGCTCATCAGGAGAGTAAAACTGCATCCTAAAGTTCATACCGAATCTGTCTCTAAGCGGATTTGAGAGCATTCCCGCTCTTGTTGTTGCACCGATAAGAGTAAAACGAGGCAAATCTATCTTTAAAGTTTGTGCTGCAGGCCCGCTTCCGATAATGATATCTATACGAAAATCTTCCATAGATGAGTAAAGTATCTCTTCAACGGCGGGTGAAAGACGGTGTATCTCATCTATAAAGAGTATATCACCCTCCTCCAGATTTGTAAGAATTGCCGCCAAATCACCGCTTTTTTCTATCATGGGAGCAGCTGTTACTTTAATATTTGTATTCATCTCGTTAGCAATGATAAGTGCTAAAGTTGTTTTACCTAGTCCCGGAGGTCCATAAAAAAGAACATGATCAAGTGCCTCGCCTCTTTTCTTACTTGCTTCAATGAATACACCGAGATTTTTTTTAATCTGATCCTGTCCTATATATTCACTCCATGCACTTGGACGAAGTGTTATCTCACAGCTCTCTTCGTTATCAAATCTTTCTATCTCAACCAATCGTTCCATATTCTCTCTTAATAGGTGTGTATATCTTGAGGAAACTCTTTAGATTTAACCTCATCAGAGTAACTCTTGAGTGCGCTCTTAACCAAAGATGCTCCGTCAATATACTTCTTTACAAATTTAGGCGTAAACTCTTCAAAAAATCCCAACATGTCAGAAAATACAAGTACCTGCCCGTCAACATCCCTGCCTGCACCAATCCCGATAACAGGTATGTTTACACTCCTTGCAACCTCAGCTGCAACTTCAGCTTTTACACCTTCTATTACCATGCAAAACGCACCGGCACTCTCTACGGCTTTAGCATCTCTTATGAGTTGTTCCCGCTCTTCTTGGCTCTTTCCTTTTACTTTATATCCGCCCTCTGAACGAACAGCTTGAGGCAGTAACCCTATATGTCCGCAAACTGCTATGCCGTTTGAACATAGATGTTTTATGATGTGGGCTTTGTCTTCGCCGCCCTCTATCTTTAGAGCATCAGCCGGCGTCTCTTGAAAGACTCTTATAGAATTTTTTAAAGCTTCATCGGGGCTTGTATATGTTCCAAAGGGCATGTCACAAATAATGAAACTATTTTTAGCCCCCATAGCTACCGCATTTGTATGATAAATCATCTGCTCTAGTGTTGCGCTAAGCGTATCACTTTTGCCGGCGAAACTCATATTTAGACTATCCCCGACCAAAATCATGTCGCAGCTAGACTCCATAAGTTTCGCAAAAAGCGCATCATAAGCAGTTATCATAACCAAAGGCGAAACACCCTTGCTTTTTTTAATAGAAGTTATTGTTATTTTTTTACTCATTATAAAACTCTTTCTTTTAATAAAAAGTATTTTAACTAATTATTGCTATAATTTTAACCATATAGGAGAAATATTTTATGGGCGTAAGAAGTGATTTAGATTCTAACTTTGATTATGAAATAGTCGATGAATTTTTGGATCACTACTCTATGATGGTTGACTACATGGAATCTATGATTATCGACTTATCTAAACCAGAGATGTATGACCGCACCGTTAATGAACTTTTTCGTGTTTTTCACAACATTAAATCTGCTTCAGGTTATTTAAAAATAACCCCAATGACAAAGCTCTCAGCTTTTGTTGAAGATACTCTTGATGTCATTAGAACAAAACACACAAGTGTTAATGAAGAAACTATTAACTGGCTTCTAAGCATTAGTGATATGTTTGCAATCTGGAAAGATGACCTAAAGCAGGACAAAGAACTGACCCATATAAAATATTCTCTACTTAAATTACCAGATTTGGAGAGCAATTGAAAAAATTAGTGGCATATATAACATCCGGTTATCCGGAAAAATCTTTTAGTATCGATTTAGCACTAGCCTTAGCAGAGAATGGAGTAGATGCCGTAGAGCTAGGTATTCCGTTTTCAGACCCTGTAGCTGATGGTCCATTGATAGAGATGGCAAATCACAAGGCGCTTGAGCTTGGTTTTAAATTTAAACATCTTCTAGAAATATCTGAAGTAATTGCCCCTAAAATCGACACACTATGGATGGGATACTTTAATAGCTTTTATCAACACGATTTGCAAAATTTAATTCCGCTTGCCAAAAAAATAGGAATAAGCGGCTTAATTATTCCTGACCTGCCTCATGAAGAAGCTCTGGCATATAAAGAGCTTTTTGATTTAAATGAAATCTCAAACATCAGCTTTGTCGCACCTACCGATACGCAAGAAAGAATAGAGGAGATTGTCAAAGAGTCCAAAAAATTCATCTATATGGTAGCTTATGCGGGAATAACGGGTTCAGGTGTTTCTGAAAATCTTCAGCCGATACTCTCATCAATAAAAAAATATACAAAAACACCCGTTTATGTAGGATTTGGAGTAAATGAAAAAACGGCAAAAGAGAAAGTAAAAGGCGCTGATGGTGTTATAGTAGGAAGTGCTTTTGTTGACATACTTCTGCAAGATGGTTTAAGTTATGGGCAAAAAGTACAAAAGTGCAGCAAACTCGCTCAAATAATAAAGAATAAGATAAATAGTTAATCTTATTATTTATTATTTAAAGAAACATTATAAGTAGATTTGATGACGCTATACTAAAGTAAATTTTTTTGAAAGTTTTTAAAAAGTCTTTGGAAGTTTGTTGTTGAGGGAACTTAGGTATGGTGCGCCCGACATGATTCGAACATGTGACCGCTGGTACCGCAAACCAGTGCTCTATCCAGCTGAGCTACGAGCGCACACCATCTCTATTAAAGAGACCAAAATTATATCACTCTTAACTTATATAATAATAAATTTTGTTCTAAATCTCTAGTTTTTTTGTAATTTCTTCTATTCTTTGCTCTTGTAAAAAGAGTTCATGATTTCTGCGCACATATGCTTGAAGCAATATCTTTAAATCGTTGTTGCCTTCTATGTTAAAATCTTTTTTCATCTGCTGTTGTAGAAAAACGGCAAAATCATCTTCAACATCTACATCAAAACGACGACCGCCTATATTTAAACCAAGTTTTTTACTCATGCTTTTAAACCATTATACTTTCTAATTTTTCTACGATAGATTCTATCTCTGAATCTTTTTGAGCATTTTGTTCAATCAGTTTATTTATCTCCTGATTTTTTATTTCACCCTCGGCTTTTAGTGTAATCAACTCCATTCGAAGTGCCTCATTTTCTCTTTTAAGAGAATTATACTGCTCAACAATAGTTGAAACTTTATCGTTTAGTCTTGCTAAAGTTGTTTGGTTTTGCATAAAAACAATCCTGCTCATAATAATATAGCCATAATTTTATCATAATTTAGTAGAGGGAAGTTCTAAAAAATTTAACTTTTAACACCTATAAAATTTACATTCATCATTCTAATAAAAACTAAACCTTTAACTTGTTACAATAGGAGCGAAAATTTATTGTGATTTTAAAAACATTAAACAAATCACAAAAAAAGCAACAAGAGCGTTGCGTAATTCAAAGGAAAATATATGAAAAGAGTTGTTATTAAAGTCGGTACAGCCGTTCTGACAGAAAATAATGAAATCGCAAAAGAGCGTATGTTAAATCTAGTCACACTTATCATCATGCTCAAGAAAAAGTATGATGTCATCTTAGTAACATCGGGAGCAGTTGCAGCGGGTTACTCCATACTAAAACTAGACAAAAGAAAACAGATTGGCAAAAAAGCTCTTGCTGCCGCCGGACAGCCTATATTAATGAGTGCATACAAAAAGAAATTTGATATTTATGATATTACTACGGCACAAATTCTACTTACTGAAGATGATTTTGATTCAAGAAAACGTACTAAAATGTTTCAAGAAATTATAGATGCACACCTAGAAAACGATATTTTACCGATAGTAAATGAGAACGACATCACATCTACTCCTGAACAGCTTTTTGGAGATAATTACCAACTATCTGCTAACGTAGCTTATGCCGTAGAAGCCGACTTGCTTGTGATACTTAGTGATATTAACGGTTATTATGATAAAAATACTCAAGAGTTTAAAGACGCAAAACTCTATAAAGTAGTAAATGAACTGCCAAAAGAAGCTCTTGCAGATACATCAACGGCAAATAATGAATTTGCAACCGGCGGAATTGTAACAAAACTTAAAGCTGCGGATTTTTTAATTAAGCGCGGGAAAAAAATGTTTTTATGCAACGGATTTGATTTAAGTGCTGCAAAATCTTTTCTTTTAGATGGGAAACATACTCTTGGAACTCTGTTTGAGCCAAAAGTTAAAAGCGAAAAGTAGATATCTATTTATCGGTAGCATTTTTATATGCTACCAAACCTGTTTTTATTCATAATCTTCCGAATACTTGTTTCTATGTGAAAACTTCTCTACAGGTTCATACTCGTCATCTTCATCATCCCATGAGTTCTCAAGTTCATTCTCAACTATTCTCTCATACCCCATTTTGTTGAGTTCATCATCAATCTGCTCTACATCAATACCGTTTTTTTTGCTAAAATCCAAAATGTAATCAACATCTTCTCTCATCACACCATTTAACTCTAACATAAACTCTAAATCTTTAAACGTCATATTTGCCCTCTTAACAAATATATTCCGCATCCTTTTGCGGATTAATCTCTTTTAGCATAAAGCCACTACTACCTACTACTTATTTTGTACAAAATTATACTCTCTAATGAATTTTTTTTTGCTAAAAATAACTTTAAGAGCCCCCATTTTTTAAATTATCTTGCTATTTTACTGATGTTACGCACTAAAACGAACACGTCCGTTTTAGTGGCAGGGACAAATGTCCCTGCCACCCCCTAAAGCTACAAAAAACTTTGTTTTTCGAGAATTACAAGAAGTCTTGTGATATAATCAACATAAAACATCGGATTTGCTTAATGAAAGAAAAAAAAATTATCGGTACTAAAGAGCTTATATCCATTCCGGACTTAGATCTTTATAATCTTGATGCAAAAATTGATACCGGTGCGGATTCAAACGCTCTGCATTGCGACGATATATTTGTAGATGATAAGAATATCGTACATTTTAAACTATTAGATGAAGTCCATGCGGCATATAATGGAAAAAAGATGGCAGTTCCTCTCTACTCCATGAAAAAAGTCCGCAGTTCAAACGGAGAACTACAGCATAGACCCTCGATTCGTGTAGAAGTTGAGTTTTTTGGAAAGAAATATGCAACAGTCATATCCCTTACAAACCGCTCTGACATGAAGTACCCTATGTTAATCGGTAAAAAATTTTTGGCAAACAAATTTTTAGTTGATGTTTCAAAAGAATATCTTACAAAAACAATCTAATAGAGGGGAAACATGAGAGTCTATATATTATCAAGAAACAAAGAACTATACTCTACAAAGAGATTGGTTGAAGCAGCACAAGCAAGAGGCTGGGAAGTCAGAGTGATTGACTATTTAAAATGCAGTATTGAGATAGCAAAGGGCGAGCTTAAAATCAACTATCAAGGAAAAGAGCTTCCCGCTCCAGATGCCATTATTCCAAGAATCGGGGCAAGCAGAACTTTTTACGGAACCGCCATGGTAAGACACTTTGAAATGATGTCTACCTTTTCGACATCAGGAAATCTGGCTCTTGCAAGAAGCAGAGACAAACTCAGAAGCCTTCAAATACTCTCAAAAAACGGTGTAGATATGCCAAAAACTGTTTTTGCTTCAAACAAATCAAATGCAAAAGATGTTATTGAACTAAGCGGAGGGGCGCCGTTGATACTCAAGATACTTGAAGGAACGCAGGGAGTCGGAGTAGTTTTAGTAGATAGCGAAAAAGCGGCGAAGTCTGTCCTAGACGCATTTTATGGAATGGATGTCAATCTTCTTGTTCAAGAGTATATCGAAGAAGCAGGCGGAGCTGATATAAGAGTTCTGGTAGTCGGGGGAAAAGTAGTCGGTGCAATGAAAAGACAAGGTGCAGAGGGTGATTTCCGCTCAAATCTCCATCAGGGAGGGAGTGCAACGGCGCATAAACTCTCAAGAAAAGAGAAAGCAACCGCACTTGCTGCCGCAAAAGCGATGGGTCTTGGAGTCTGCGGGGTTGATATGATACCTTCAGCCAGAGGTCCTTTAGTTATGGAAGTAAACTCTTCACCGGGATTAGAAGGGATTGAAAAATCTACAAAGATAGATATAGCAGGAAAAATCATGGACTATATTGAAAAAAATGTAACTCCAAAATGCGAAATAAATCCAAAAAAAAGAAAACTAAAAAAAGATAGTATTGGAGCTTAGAGTATGCCTGATACAAAATTTGTTTTAGGCAATAAAGAGATACCAAAAGGTGCAAATCTTACCGTAAATATTGAATTGCCAAAGCTTTACAATACACCAACGCAGCTCCCTATACATGTCATAAGAGGGAAAAAAAATGGTCCTGTAGTCTTTATCAGTGCGGCTATTCACGGAGATGAGTTAAACGGCATAGAGATAATAAGACGGCTCAGAAAACTGAGCATTTTGAAAAAGATAAAAGGAACTATTTTATTGGTTCCCATTGTAAATGTTTACGGAATTATGACGCTCTCAAGATATCTGCCCGATAGAAGAGATTTAAACAGAAGATTTCCGGGAACTCCAAAAGGCTCTCTGGCAAGCAGGGTTGCCAAAATATTTTTTGATGAAGTCGTAAGAAAATGTGACTTAGGAATTGATTTGCATACCGCATCTATACACAAGTCTAACCTTCCACAGGTAAGAACCAATATAGACCATGAGTACGCTTTTACTCTTGCAAAAGCGTTTGGAGCTCCAGTTGTTCTTCATTCAGAACTTCGAGACGGTTCTCTTAGAGCAGTTGCGCAAGAAGAAGGCATCCCTATACTTCTTTATGAAGCGGGTGAGGCGTTAAGATTTGATGAAACATCAATCAGAATCGGTGTACATGGGATAATAAATGTACTTAGAGAAAATGCTATGCTGCCAAAAGTAGCAAAAAAAAGAGATAGAAAAAATACTATAGTTACAAGAAACAGCCAGTGGATACGTTCAAGTGAGAGCGGCATGTTAAGAACCATAAAAGCTCTCGGCGATACTGTCCGTAAAGACGAGATTATCGCTTTTATAGATGAACCTTTGGGAGATAACAGCTTTGAGTTAAGAGCACCGTATGACGGTGTAATCATAGGTAAATCAGAGATACCTCTTGTTCAAGAGGGAGATGCGATTTTTCATATAGCAAAACTTAGGAATCTTGAGATAGCAGAAAATAAAATCGAATATTTCAATGAAAATGTAATTGAGTTAAGCGAATTTTTTGAACTCAACAACGAGGATATAATAGAGTAATCATGGAACTATTTTACGATATATTGAAACAACTTATCCGCATACCGAGTGTTGTCGGGGAAGAGCACCCCTTTTTTATGTTTATAAAAAGAGAGCTTGAAGAGCTAGGCGTAAAGGTTGAGTACTACGACGGCGTGCTTATAGCAAAAGGAGATGACCCGCAGAGTGGATACATCTCTGCACATGCCGACAGACATGGTCTTATCTGTACAGGACATAACGAATTTCAGTATGCTGCGTTTATTGCAAAAAACAAAGCTGACTTGACGGGTGATTCAAGCTCAGAGCAGCTGCTTCACAACTTTACCGCAAGATTTGTAGATGAAAAAGTTCAGGCTTACGAACCATGGTCGGGAACCTATTTGGGACTTGGTTCGATTAAAGATGCTTTTTTGTGCCAAAGAAGAAAAAATATCATCTTTAAGATAGAAGGGTTTGACTACCTCTTTCCCGGAACACCAATAGCTTTTACAGATAAACTTGAGATAAAAGAGGACCTCATCTCGGCACAGCTCGATAATGTCATAAGCATAGCTATTATTATCTACATGTACGCCATCGGTTATCAGGGAACAGCTTTTTTCACCGCTTCTGAAGAGGCAGGAAGAAGCTGGAGATTTTTGTTAGAGTGGTTTAGACGTTTTGACATAAAAACCAACGAGCTTCTAGTTCTTGACACCAGTCCCTACCCTACTTTAGATGAGATTAAAAATATAGACATCGTTATGAGAAACAGAGATTCCAATGCGGTATTTAGGTCACCTTTAAAAAATAAGATAAAACAAATAGCGATTAAAAACAAGATACGCTATGATTTTAAAGATAACTATCTAAAAGCTAAAATGGCAAAAAACGGCACGATAAGCTCTCTTGGAACTACCGAACTTGGAAGACTCATCTATGCAACTAAGGGGGAGATACAGGGAACTACCCTGCAGATTCCTACGATTGGATATCATACAGTCCATGAAACGACAACAAAAAATGCAGTTGAGGGTATGATTAGAGTTTTAAAAGAGTTGTATATAACTGAGCTTTCGCACCTAATTTTATAGTGTTACATTCGGTAGTAGCGGTATTCTCTCAGCATTTGTCATATCTATTGACATGTATTTTTCAGTNTAGTGTCAAGTACCATGGAGTATTTTATTACTATGCCCTACTTACAGTTGTTTTAGAAAGCATATCGATTAAAATTAGGTGCGAAAGCTCAGTATATAACTAAAAATATAAAAGAGAAACTGTGACTAATATTCATAATTTGGTTGACAACCTTCACTTAGAGGATTTGCAAAACGAAACACATCCGTCTATATTTGATGAAAATGAGGGTTATGAGATGTTGATTCTCAGATTGCCCGTAATTTTAGATGAACTTGAAGTAGTCTCCACAGGATTTATAATAACTCCCGATAACAGCTATCTATACAAACGGGATGAAAAAAAATTTCACTCTTTAGGAAATCGTTTTGAAGCCCCTTATAAAATTTTAGACAGTATGGTTGATGAACTTTTAAAAGCTTTTGACGGTTATCGCGACCTCTTAGCAGACATGGAAGAGAGCCTTTATCTAAATAAAGCGGCAGACTCCTTTATGAATCGATGGTTAAAACTTAAACGCAATATTGTACGAATTGAGAGGATACTAATACATGCATCTTTAACCATGGACAGAGCAATTGCATATTATGAAAAAAGTTATAATTTTCCGCTAAATCATTATATTGACCTACATGAACACTTGGAACGAACAATGAGATCTGCTACATTGCAACTCTCTAAACTAGATTATATTTATAAGTTTTATACCACTCAGATGAATGAAAAAATAAACCGTTCGATATTTGTCCTCACTATTATTTAGGCAATTTTTTTGCCGCTTAATCTTGTAGTAGGTTTTTTTGGCATAAATACGAGCGGGCTGCCATTTACAGACGGAACATCAGGAACCAACAGTGTTATAATCTTGATGATATGTTTATTTATTATTACAGTTTTTGCTATTAACTTTATAAAAAAAAGAGTTTAAAGATGAAGTTTGTCACTAAAACAGGTCAAGAGACCTATTTTAGAAGGAGAAATAAAATTTTAGATATTTAACTGAGCTTTCGCACCTAATTTTAATCGATATGCTTTCTAAAACAACTGTAAGTAGGGCATAGTAATAAAATACTCCATGGTACTTGACACTAGTTNNNNAAAACTGAAAAATACATGTCAATAGATATGACAAATGCTGAGAGAATACCGCTACTACCGAATGTAACACTATAAAATTAGGTGCGAAAGCTCAGTATTTAAATTAATAAATATCAGAGTTTGGATAGTTAGGCTTACTAATGGGAGTTTGAACCTCTTTTGTGTCGTAGTGAACTACGTTATCAGCTTGAAGAGCACCTAATGTCAATGCGATTAATAAAATGATGTTTTTCATTTTAGTTTCCTTTGGTAAGAACGCGTTACGCTCTAATTTTTTAAATCAGAGAAATTTTATCCGATTTAACTTTTATGTTTCTTATCGCTTTTTAACTACATAGTAGTTTTAAGATTTTTTTAAACATGTACAAAAGTGTTACAATTTATTTACTCTGACTCAGATACAATTTTAAAAAGTTCAAGGATATAAATGAAAAATTATGCTCTATTTTGTTTAATACTCTCTTTCATATCGTTAAACGCAGATGAAAAAGAACTCTTTTCACAAGAGAAACAAAATCTTTTACTCCATGAACAAAATAGATATGAATCAGAGTATGAAAAATTAAAATACAACTGGATATCGCCTCTTAATTTGAGTATTTCTTATGGTTATGACAAAATGTACACCGGGGATTACGGTACAAACACTGATGTCTTTGCTTCTTTCTCTCAAGATATTTTTCGCTCAGGAGGCATAACATATCAGATAAATTACGCAGATGCCCAAAAAACAGCGGATGAGAAAGCATTTGCAAAAGAGATAGCCTCTATAAATGAAGAGCTATTTAGCGCGCTCTTAAACTATAAAAAAACGCTTTATCAAAAAGAGCAGAGTGAATTGATACTGAAAAACAAAGAGATAGAAATTTTTATAAAACGCCAACTATATGATGTAGGAAAAGCTGATATTACAGAGCTAAATAACGCACTGATGGAACAAAGCAGCGAGTTAAAAAATTTAGTCTCATATAAATACATGTTAGCGCACTTAAGAGAAGAAGTCTCAAAGTTAAGCGATATCGATCCTGTCACATTTTTGCTTCCGACATTTACTTTAATACAAATGGATACGTATCTTCAAAACAATTTAAACCTTAGCTATCTTCGCTCACAAACAAAAAGTTATGAGTATCTCTATCATGTAACAAAGAGCAGCTATCTGCCGTCCATTACATTAAGGACTAGTGCCGGTTATCAAGAGTATGACTCTCAAAAATATGCAAATAAAAATAACGGTACTTACTATGGTGCTGGAATCACCCTAAATATACCCTTTGCATATAACGCCTCAGCAGCCGTACAAGAATCAAAAGCTACCTATTTAAAACAAGCTGCCGAAGAGGCAGATATACAAAGAATCACAAAAGCCTCTTATGCACAGTCTCTAGAGCTTATTGAAAGCTATCGCAGCTACACCGAGATAACCTTAAAAAACCTCTCTTTGTATGATGCACTCATTGAAGCTATAGAAGCCGGAGTAAATGCAGGGGCAAAAACAGGATATGATTTGCAAACCATAAAAAATACAAAGGCAATCGAGAAACTTAATATAAAGATAAACGAGATAGAGATACAAATAGAGCTGGCAAAACTTCATTTTGCACTCAAAACTCCAAGGAAAGAGAATGGACAATAATTCAAACGATACAATAAAAGAGACTCTTGGAATAGGTAAAAATAAAAAACGCAGATATAAAAAATATATATGGATATCTTCCCTTATACTTCTTATAGCAGGAGCAGTTTTTTGGTACATTACTAAAGAGGCAAAAAATGAAAAGCTAAATTATCAGACAACTACTCTTGAGAAAAAAACCATTACTACAACGGTATCGGCAACGGGAAACATGGAGCCGACAAACACAGTTGATGTAGGGATAGAAGTCTCAGGAACTATAAGCGAAGTTTTTGTGGATTATAACGAGCGCTTAAGCAAAGGGCAGCTTATGGCGAGGCTTGATACGGTAAAGCTATCCTCAAAAGTTACAAGTTACCGAGCCGCACTTGCAAAGCTCGAAGCAAATATTGCCGAAGCTTCTGCGACACTAAACAAAGCACAAAATGAGTGGAAGCGTGTAGAAAAAATGGTTCAAGCAACAAATGGAAATTACCCATCAAAACAGGAAGTCGACTCTGCACTTGCCGCTTATGAACTCGCACAAGCTTCATTGCAAGCTGCAAAAGCAGGACGTGACCAAGCAAGTGCAGAACTTAAAGCTGCGCAAGACGACCTCAAAAAAGCAGCTGTCGTATCTCCTATAAACGGAGTGGTTTTAGATAGAAAAATTGAACCTGGCCAGAGTGTAGTCGCCGCCATGACGATACCGATACTCTTTACCATGGCAGAGGATTTGACTAAAATGAGAGTGGTTGTAAGTGTCGATGAAGCAGATATTGCGGATGTAAAAGAGGGACAGAGAGTAAAATTCAGCGTCGATGCTTATCCTCAAAAACTCTTTGAAGGAACACTTACGCAGCTGCGCCTCAACTCACAGATAGTAAACGGTGTAGTAACCTATGACGCAGTTGTGGACGTAGCCAACCCGGAACTTCTTCTGCGACCGGGAATGACGGTGACGGCGCAGATTATTACCGATATACTAGAAGACGTATCTGTTTTGCCAAATGCTGCACTTCGCTTTACCCCGCCTGCGAAACAGGGTGATAATTCAGTACATGCAAAAGCAGATGCTTCAAAACACAATGTTTGGATTTTACGTGAGAACAAACCATTTAAGGTTGAAGTCGAAATTGGAAAAAGTGATGGAAGTTTTACCGTTATAACAAAAGCAGAAATAGGCGAAAATGACCTTGTTTTAATCGGAACAAAAGAGCCATGAACGAACAAAAATATATCATAGAACTTCGTAATGCCACAAAATCATACGGCGAAAAAGAGGCAAAAACATTTGCCATGCGTGGCGTAGATTTGCAGGTTAGGCATGGAGAGTTTTTAGCAGTTATGGGACCTAGCGGATCTGGCAAATCAACTGCCATGAATATTATTGGCTGCCTTGACACACTAAGCAGCGGAGAGTACCTCTTTGAAGGGATTGATATCGGCACTCTTTCGCGAGACCAGCGTGCACTTTTAAGAAGAAACTACATAGGATTTATATTTCAGGGATTTAATCTGCTTGGAAAAACAACTGCCATAGAGAATGTCGAACTTCCGCTTCTTTATCGCGGTTACAACAGATATGAAAGATACAAAATGGCAATGGAAGCGTTAAGAAGTGTCGGATTAGAAAATGTTGCACATCATACTCACGGCGAGCTTTCAGGAGGACAGCAACAACGCGTTGCCATTGCCCGCGCTATTGCGACAAATCCGCTTATTTTACTCGCAGACGAGCCGACGGGAAATCTTGATACGGCAAAAAGTATTGAGATTATGGAGCTTTTACAATCTTTTAACCGTCAAAAAGGAATCACTATTCTTATGGTAACACATGAGAATGAAATGGCAAATTATGCCTCAAGAAAAGTGCATTTTAGAGACGGAAGCATAGAGAACAAGGAAGAAGTTTTATGATTTGGAATGCCTTTTTGCTGGCTCTTCGTGAAATTCGCAGAAGCGTTATGCGCTCGGCATTAACAACGCTTGGAATCGTGATTGGAATCGCTTCGGTTATTGCGATGGTAATGCTGGGTGATGCAACAACGGCCTATGTTACGCAAAGCATCTCTAAACTTGGGACAAATATGCTAATTGTTATACCCGGACAGCAGAGACAAGGTCCTCCAAGCACCGATTCTACGGCTCGAAGGTTTACCCATAACGACATTGATGCGCTTAAAGAGGAGATTGCCAATGTTCGCGGTGTTGCACCTGTCGGCTCAAGCCAAATGCAAGCAGTATATGCAAACAAAAACTATGCAACAACGGTTGAGGGAAGCGATAATGATTACTTTATCGTTAAAGACTGGATTTTTGCTTCAGGAAGAAATTTTTTGCCATCGGAGCTTCAAAGCGGAAAAGCCGTTTGTGTTATAGGAGAGACAGTTCGAAAAGAACTTTTTGGCTCTCTTGACCCTGTAGGAGAACTTATAAGACTAGAGAATCTCTCATGTGAGATTATAGGACTGCTTGAACCAAAAGGAGCGGCGATGTTTGGAATGGATCAAGATGCCGTCATCGTTACTCCCATAAGAATGTTTCAAAGACGTATAAGCGGAAATCAGGAGATAGCAAGGATTATGATTTCGGCAAACACATCCTCTTCCATACAGAGCGTAAAAGCATCTGTTATTTCGCTTATGCAGGAGCGACGCAAGATTCAGATTGGAGAAGAAAATGATTTTAACGTCCATGATATGCGTGAGATGGTTCAAACACTCTCTTCCACGACTCAGATGCTCACTATCTTACTTGGAGCAGTTGCAGCAATAAGCCTTCTTGTCGGCGGCATAGGCATCATGAACATCATGTTGGTCTCCGTTACGTAAAGAACGCGTGAGATAGGCATACGTCTTGCAATCGGGGCACTTGAGAGAGAAGTATTGCTGCAGTTTTTGGTTGAATCCATAGTCCTCGCTTCACTTGGAGGAATTTTAGGTATTATTCTCGGAGTATCTGCCGGGGTAGGCATTGCGCTATTTTTTGATTTACCTCTTATTTTCAATACATTTATAGTTATTGTAGCATTTTTATTTTCAACAGTTGTGGGAGTTGTTTTTGGATATTTTCCTGCAAAAAAAGCGGCAAGATTAAATCCGATTGACGCTTTAAGACACGAGTAGATTAAAAACATACATAAACAAATAGATAGCTTGAAATAACCTCAAATCAGCTATAATTTCCATATATCAAAATTTAAAGTTTATTCAGAACATGTGAGCAACCTTTAACCATTAAGATCATAGGTGATTTATTTTAAAAAGGGTGCAGAATATGATAGATAGTTTTAAAAACTTTAAAGTGCTTGAAGAGCTTTGCAAAGTGTTAATATGCAGCAGATAAGCAACTACATCTTTTGTGATGACTTCGTAGCCTCACTGAAGCTTGAGACGCGGTTTATGGCAAATCAATACTACGATTATCCCTATTTAATCATCAAAGATTTTTTCTCAAAATCTACATGTTACGATATATCAGAGTATGCCTACAACACCTCGGAGGGCGAAAAAGCCAAGGTAAAGACAAGAGTTCTAGGAAGTGTAGTTGACCCTAGCGTTGATGAGAGTATAAGAAAGACCGTTATTCATAAACTCTCAGACTTACATGTTAAAATGTATGAAGAAAATTTTAAAGCTTTTCAGCCGCACATCGAGCGTTTCTTTAACGTCGCACTCACTACATCAACCACGCTGCAAGCTCTGGAATACACAAAGGGTTCGTTTTATATCAAACATGCTGACGACTCAAATGAGCTTGTGGATGCAGATGGCAAAACGGTAGGCTTCGTGCAGGTAGCACCTCAACGCAAGATAACAACCGTCCTTTTTACCACTTCCCATAAAACACACAGTAGCAAAGATTACAGCTTTAGCGGCGGTGAACTGATTTTCAATTATCTCTTTGATGCGGAGGGCAAACAGATTAAACTTTATCCGCAGGCCGGAGATATGGTGGTCTTTCCAAGCAATCCCATATACAGTCATGAAGTTCTACATGTAGAAGATGGATACAGGCTGACTCTCGTGCAGTGGCATAATGCTATTATTGACTAATCAAATACCAAATAAGCCACTAGTCTATTTTCTAATAATAACGTCAAATCAGTTATAATTCCACATGTCAAAATTTAAAGTTTATTCAGATTATTCGCCTGCGGGCGACCAGCCTACAGCCATTAAAACCATAAGCGATTCCATTCTTAAAGGCAATCGCTATCAAGCATTAGAGGGTGTGACGGGAAGCGGCAAAACCTACACCATGGCAAGCGTCATAGAAAAAGTGCAGATGCCGACTATTATCATGACACACAACAAAACGCTTGCCGCTCAACTTTACAGTGAGTTCCGCCAATTTTTTCCAAACAACCATGTTGAATATTTCGTCTCTTATTATGACTACTATCAACCCGAAGCGTACATCCCGCGTCAAGACCTTTTTATAGAAAAAGACAGCGCCATTAACGATGAGCTTGAGCGTCTGCGCCTCTCCTCAACCGCAAATCTTCTCAGCTATGATGACGTTATCGTCGTGGCATCCGTATCAGCGAACTACGGTCTGGGAGACCCGCAGGAGTATGAAAATATGGTGCAGTCTATTGCTATAGGTGACACAATTGCGCAAAAAAAGCTTCTGCTTCGTCTTGTCGAGATGGGATACAGTCGAAACGATACATACTTTGACAGCGGGCATATACGCGTAAACGGCGAGAGTTTGGATGTCTTTCCGCCCTACTTTGAACAAGAAGCCATCCGCATAGAGTTTTTCGGCGATGAGATAGAAGCCATCTACACCTTTGATGTAATAGATAACAAAAAACTTGAAGAGCATAAACAGTTTACTATCTACGCAACCTCACAGTTTAGTGTAAGTCAAGAGAAGATGGCAGTCGCAATAAAACGCATAGAAGAGGAGCTTGACGAGAGACTTGAGCAGTTTCAAAAAGAGGGCAAACTTGTTGAATACCAGCGTCTAAAACAGAGAGTAGAGTTCGACCTTGAGATGCTTCAAACGACTGGAATGTGTAAAGGAGTAGAGAACTACTCAAGACTGCTTACAAACAAAAAGCCTGGAGAAGCGCCGTACACTCTGCTTGACTACTTTGCTCTGCATCATAAAGAGTATCTTGTAATTGTTGATGAATCACATGTTTCACTTCCGCAATATCGCGGAATGTACGCAGGTGATAGAGCAAGAAAAGAGGTTTTGGTAGAGTACGGCTTTCGTCTGCCAAGCGCACTTGACAACAGACCGCTGATGTTAGATGAGTACATACACAAAGCCCCTCACTACCTTTTTGTCTCTGCAACGCCATCAATTTATGAACTTGAAATGTCAAGCATCATCGCAAAACAGATTATCCGCCCTACAGGACTTCTAGACCCTGTTTTGGAGATAAAACCATCAACAAATCAAGTTGAAGATATACATGATGAAATAAAAAAGGTAACCGCTAAAAATGAACGTGTTCTTATAACGGTTCTTACAAAAAAGATGGCAGAAGCACTTACAAAATACCTTGCAGATTTGGGAATAAAAGTCGAATACATGCACTCAGATATAGACACGATACAAAGAAATCAGATTATCCGTTCTCTTCGTCAAGGCGAATTTGACGTTCTAATCGGGATAAATCTCTTACGTGAGGGGTTAGACCTTCCTGAAGTAAGCCTAGTAGCCATATTAGATGCAGACAAAGAGGGATTTTTAAGGAGTGAGACAGCTCTTATCCAGACAATAGGAAGAGGTGCCAGAAACGCAAACGGAAGAGTGATTTTGTATGCAAATAAGATAACAGGTTCCATGCAGAGAGCGATTGACATAACTAATGCCAGAAGAGAGATGCAGGAAAAATATAACATAGAGCATAATATTACGCCGACAACAACCATCCGTAAACTTGATGAGAATCTTAAAGTTGAGGATTACGGCGGTATTTACCAAAAACATAAAAAAATGGATAAAATACCGCAATCAGAGAGAAAAGCGATGATAAAAGAACTCTCTTTAAAAATGAAAGAAGCGGCTCGTGAGCTAAACTTTGAAGAAGCGGCTCGCCTTCGCGATGAAATAACAAAAATAAAAAAACTTTAGGATAAACAGATTAATGGAAGATACATTTAGCAACTTAGCGACTTATGGGTACATAGGACTTTTTCTATACTCCCTAGGCGGTGGTTTCATAGCCCTTATCGGAGCGGGTGTTTTATCTTTTATGGGTAAAATGGATTTAAGCCTCTCTATTCTTATAGCATTTATAGCAAATGCTCTTGGGGATTTTTTACTTTTTTACATGGCAAGATACCAAAAGGGCATGATGATAGAGGGTCTGCGCAAACATAGAAGAAAACTGGCTCTCGCACATATCATGATGAAAAAGAATGGTTCATGGATAATTTTAATCCAAAAATTTGTCTATGGTATAAAAACACTTATACCGATTGCTATCGGATTGACAAAGTATGATTTTAAGAAATTTGCTATATTAAATATTTTAAGTGCGGGTGCTTGGGCTCTTATTTTTGGACTCGGCAGTTACTATTCAGGTAATTTTTTAGTAAAAGTAGCTCAACTCGTAGGCGATAAACCATGGATAGCGCCTATAATTTTAGTAGTTTTTGGTTCAGCTTTATGGCTTTATATGACACATGCCACGAAGAAAAAGGTTAAATAGAGAGAGTTAACTCTCTATCTTTGGTCCTGCAGCGGAGTAATCAAACTCGCTGTCTTGACTTTGATACTTTTTAAAGTTCTCAATAAACATCTCAGCCAATATATCTCTAGTCTTGTCAAATTCATCTTTATCAGCCCATGCGTTACGAGGGTTTAATATCTCAGGATTTATCTCACCTAGAGTTTTAGGAACATGAAGAGCAAATGTTTTCGTAACATCAAACTCGCTGCTCTTAATACTTCCGTCTAAAATAGCATTAATGCACGCACGAGTGTCTTTAATGCTCATTCTATGCCCCACACCATATTTTCCACCGGTCCAACCTGTATTTACAAGGTAAACATTCACACCATGTTTATCAATTTTTTCACCTAAAAGCTTTGCATAAACTGTTGGGTGAAGCGGCAAGAAAGCTTCCCCGAAGCAAGCACTAAATGTTGCAACAGGTTCTGTAATACCACGCTCAGTTCCTGCAACTTTAGCAGTATAACCGCTTAGGAAGTAGTACATTGCTTGTTCACGAGTAAGTTTTGAGACAGGAGGAAGAACGCCAAAAGCGTCCGCAGTTAAAAAGATTATATTTTCGGGGTGACCTGCAGATAAAGAAGGTTCATGATTTTGTATATGTTCTATCGGGTAAGAGACGCGGGTGTTTTCTGTCTTGCTGGCATCTTCATAGTCGACTTCACCGTCACCGTACATGACGACATTTTCAAGCAGAGCGCCTTCTCTTATGGCGTTATATATCTCAGGCTCGCTCTTGCCGTCAAGATTTATAACCTTGGCATAACAGCCGCCTTCAAAGTTAAATACGCCGTCGTTATCCCATCCGTGTTCATCATCACCTATAAGTCTTCTGTGAGGATCAGTAGAGAGCGTAGTTTTTCCCGTGCCGCTAAGTCCAAAGAAAAGTGCTGTATCACCACGTTCTCCGACATTTGCAGAACAGTGCATAGGAAGTTTTTTCTCAAGCGGAAGCCAGTAGTTCATCATTGAAAAAATTCCTTTTTTCAATTCACCACCGTACCATGTTCCACCGATTATTGCTAAGTTGTTTTCAATATCAAAAAGTACAAAAACTTCAGAATTGAGTCCATGCTCCATCCACTTTTCATTGACTGCTTTACATGCATTTAATACTGTAAATTGCGGCTTAAAAACTTCTAATTCCGCTTCAGTAGGACGAATAAACATATTTTTAACAAAGTGAGACTGCCAAGCTATTTCTGTAATAAAACGTATTGATTTTTTTGAAGCTTCGCTAGAACCGCTATAAACATCAGTTACATAAAGATCTTTGCCTGAGAGTTGCTCTCTAGAAAGCTCTAAAAGTTCATTGAAAATTTCTTCACTTATTTTTTGATTTACATCACCCCACGCAATATATTTGTTTGATGGATAACGATCTACGAAATATTTATCTTTTGGACTGCGACCTGTGAATACGCCTGTATCTACAGCCGTTGCACCTTTTTTTGTAACAACACACTCTTTATTTTCAATCTCATGTTGAATCAGTTCATCATAACCGAGATTATGATAAATTTTGCCAACATTCTTTAAGCCTATCTCTTCTAACTCAGTTAAGTTCATAACTTGCCTTATGGTACTTTTTAATTAATTATGGATGGAATTATACACTTAATAAACATAAATTAAAAGTAAATATCTTGCATCAATTATATTTTTTAATAAGTTTTCTAATGTGTTAAATAAGAAAATTTACTTTAAGAATTTTTTGCTAAAATTTCACTCTTGCTCGCATAACTCAGTTGGTAGAGTGTTACCTCGACAAGGTAAAAGTCACTGGTTCGAGTCCAGTTGTGAGCACCACAAGCTATACCTCTCAAATGCCTATAAATAGGACTTTTCCAGAACTGTGTGAAACTTTTGGGAAACTTAAACAAATTGGGAAACTTCTCAAACAATACAACCTCCTTAACAGCAAATATCTCTATCTCAGAAACAATACTTATTACTTTGTTCTCAAAGTAAAAAACAGGGTTATTAAGAAAAGTTTAAAAACTGACAATTATATTTATGCTAATATTTTGAAGTATAAAATAATGAGGTATTTAAGCATGAGTGATCTTGATGATTTGTTTAACAATAGAAAGACATACACCCTTATAAACAGCAAGAATGGACTTTTTTTATCTGCTGAAAATGAAGATGAAGAGAAGTTCTTAAAAAACATTGAAAAGACAATAACAACACAAATAGCAAGAGAGAGCAAAAATAACAACAAAATCATAAAAGTTGGTGATGAAAAAAGAGATACCATCAAGCTGGGAAGCACTCTCAAAGAATTTTTGGATTTCAAAGAAAAGACCCAAAATGAAAAATTGCTCATAAAGTATAATCAGGTGGCAGAATACCTCTTGATCTACTTTGGAGAAAAACAGCTCCTTCAAAATATCACACGAAAAGAAGCAAATGATTTTAGAAGCTTTCTTTTAGAAGTTCCAAAATTCTGGAAAAATAAACCTGAGCTCAAAGATAAAAACATCAAACTCCTTGTTGATAAAAAGGGCAAACTTTTAGATAAATTTGAAAAACAAGCACCAAGAACTGTTGATGAAATTATCAAAAGAACAACCACCATTTTTGAAGATTTTAAAGATAATCTCTATATTCATAATAACCCATTTCATAATCTTAAAAAGATTGATGGCAATAAAGCACATGCCATATCTTGGAGGGAATTTAAAGAAAAGGAACTCCTATCAATTTTTAAATATTTGGAGTCAAACAATTTCAAAGAGGAGCATAACTATTTGAAGTTTCTCTTGATGACCGGAACGAGAAGGGGTGAGAGTTTAAGTATTTTAAAAGAAGATATAAACCTGAGTGAGGGTTATATAAATGTAAGAGGAACTAAAACAGAAAATGCCATGAGAATTGTGCCGATTCATGATGATCTATTCAAAGTCCTCAAAGAACAGCTTGACTGCAAAAATGAGGATGCGTTTCTTTTTTTCAATGATAAAAAAGTGACCCCCAAATATAGAGAAGAGAAGATCGGCACACATATCAACAGCTTAATTTCTATGAATGTCAAAGATGAAATAAAAAAAGAGCTCAACATTCATAGCCTAAGAAAAAATTTCACACAAGAACTTTTTCTCTCAGGACTTTTTCAAGAGATAGATTTAAAAACCATTGTTGGGCACAGCACTAGAGGCAACATAACAGATAGACACTATCTGATGGGTAAAAGAGATTATAAAAAGTATATTCAAAACATCAACCAAGTAGATTTTTCTAAATATTTTGAAGAAAAAAAAGAGCCTGAACTGAAACTCAGTTTTTAATATATAGTGAAATCATTTCACATGCTCTTAGGGTTTTGAAAGGGATTTTAATCCCTTCACAAGAAGGAAAGCCTCTAGGTTTCCTATCTTGAATACAACTATCACATAAGCCCGTATTTCCTTGGTTTTAAAAGTTTAAAAAAAAGGAAATTTAATTTTGTAAGATGGTCTATAAACGGCAGGAGTTTATAGATTATGAAAAAATTAAAAAATTGGTTTATCAGGTTTGAAACGATAAAGAGCGGTGCTGCCGGGCTTATAAATATAGCGGACTATATTTACAATGACAAGCATAAAAACCACATCAAACAAGGGCATGAGATAGTTGCATTTGAAGCTGGTAATAGCGAAAAGATATTGCAGAATATTTTACATGTTCAGCAATCCAAAGAAAATGAAACGCTTATACAAAGAAAGGGCGGTCGACCGGCATCTTTTGGAAAAAGTTTGTTGGTTTCATTTCCTCCCGAAATCAAATTATCTAATGAGGCATACAAGGCAATTAAAGATAAGTTGGCGGATCAGTTGATTGAATTTATTAGTGATAATAACAATTTGAACTATACACCTGAACAGGTGGCATATTTCAAGAGGTCGTTTGTGCTATCTTCTGTGCATAAACAGAAAAATGGGAATGATCACTTAAATATCATTATTCCAAATGTGTTTTTAGATCTTAATAAAAACAAATCTCTAAAACGAGTTGACCTTGGCAAAAAAATGTATAGCCATTTTTTAAAAACCATGACAAACTCCCTTCTTCTAAACATGGGACATAACTACCTTGATTATCAAATCAAGCTCCAAAGAAACAACAAAAACCATAAAAACAAACTCAGCTATACTATTGAACAGCTGCAAGGTGTTTTTAAAGAGATGGACTTTTTAAAAGATATCTCTGCAAAACTTGAAAAAAGAATCAATGTCTATCTCCAAAGAATGCAGAGTGCCATTGAAGAAAAAAATGAAGAAAAGTTTGAAACAAACTTCTCTCTTGCCGATAAATCCTATAATAAGTTAAAAGAATTGGTGGATGAGCAACATATGGAAAAATTGGCAAAATTTGAAGCACTCAAAAAAAATATTGGAGAGAATAAACAAACCTCATTTTCTGAAAATTACCCGGCTCCAAAAAGGTTTTAAAAATGCAATATAGCCATATAAGAACTCAAAGCAATAAAAGTGCAAAAAAAGATACAGTTAAAAACTTCAATGACAAAATTGATAGCGCTCTATCGCTTCTTGTAGATTTAAAAATATCGCAAGAGGAAAAAGAACTTCTAAAAATGAGTCTTGAATCAATGAATGAATTTATTATCAATTATTACGGGGAGAAAAAATGACTCTCTTTTTAATGCTCCTTGATAGCATCCTGGAAGATTTTTTAGAAATAATAGCAACTGAACCCATATTGCCATCTCCAACCAGAACTCCGCCAAAAAAGAATTTGCCACTTGGAAAATCTCCCACTAGATAGATTTTTCTAAAATGTTTCGGATGTAATATTCTATTTGATAACTATGCTTTTGCATAAGGTTTTCGTAGCCCCGTGCTTCAAATAGTTTAAGCGTCAAGGTTTCTTCATCTTGAATAATTTTGGAGTATCTAAGCCATTTTACAAATGCCAGATCTGCTGTTGATTTGTCATTTTTATATTTGGTTAAAAGCTCGTTATATTTTTTATTGACCTTTTTTGTAATGCCCTTGTATTCCTCGAATTTATCTCCATCTGAATAATGAGCCGCATTTTTTATATTTTTGCTTTTTGGGAGCGTTTGTGCGCTTTTTTTGAGGGGTTTATTCTCTACAAGCATAAAAGGTTTTGCGATATGTTCAAATTGTTCAAAGGTGTAATAGTTTTCATTCTTTTCGATTGAAACTAAAAAATCATTGTTGTTTGGTTTTTTATTTCTATACCCTGCCAATCTAAAAATCCGTGCTATGTCAAAAAGTTTATCGAGTGGGTGGAGATGATACACCACGCCTTTGAGCAGTTGTTTAAAGTAGATAAAATCTCCCTTGAATGGTTTATCAAATTTATAGATGAGTTGATATTTCCCCTCCGAGGTGGTTATTTTATAAGTTGCTTCTCCAAATAATTCTATGATTTTTGGATAGAGGAGTTCCACTTCTTTGTCAATGTCAAAGTAAAAAGATTTGACGCTTGTTACCAGATTTTCCACCCTTTGGATTTTAGTTGTTTGGTTTTGATATGAATTTAGCGTGAAATATATGTCAGTTGCTTCATCTCTGTTTTTATAATAGCAATGCCCCAAAAACTTTGTAAGGTTTGGATCTTCTATATTTAGCAACTTGTGGGTTGTATATGCTTTTTTGTCCTTGGTTGCTGGCAGTGTTTTTAAAGCGATAATAAAATGCTCATCTTCTGTAAAATAGTCTCTTAAAAATTGTTCTATTCTCATATATGTTGTCCTTTAAAAAAGTTCTTTTTTTTCTAATTTTTTTTATTCTTGAGTATTTGTTTTCTAAATAAGTGAATGTTAATTCATTAGTTTATAAATAATGTTTATTAAATACAGAGCTGTTTTAGGTCTATGCTGGTTCTGTATTTGGACTATGGCAGGTCTGGAATAAAACCATACCGGCATCATTTTGCACCTTTGAAAAATTGTTCAAAAAAAGGTGTCATCTCTACAATGTTGGTTTGGTTTTGGTTATCGTGTATGTATTGCTTTTGTCCGAAAATAAACTCTTTTATAATGGTGTTTTCTACTCTATTCTTTCCTGATAAAAGTTTGATAAATCCCTTTGCCTGTAACTCTTTTATACTTCTCATAATGGTTGATTTTATGATTGTTGTTTCTTTGGTGATGATCGCATAAGAAGCGTGGATATATAGATGCCTGTGACTAAAATCGATCTTTGATAAAAAGTAGATAAGCAATAGTTTTGAGGTTGGAGTTATCTCTGCTTCAAATATGAACTTTTGCTTGGATTGTTCCAAAATTAGGAAGTTGCCTTTGTCCTCGCTTTGCTTCTGTTTTTTTACTTTATCGATAATTTTTAACTGATGTTTTGATAGTTTATGTTTATTTTCTTTCATTTATTAAAGCCTTTTTTATTTGAATTTGTAATCTTAAAGATTGCTTAAAAACAATATTGCCGTATTAAAATATGGAAGTCAAATAAAAGTAAAGAAGGTTAAAAAGTAGTGAAATGATTTCACTACTTTTTTAATTTTAGTTAGGCAGCGGCTGATTCTTGTGTGTCGGTTTGAGGCATGTTAGCTTTATAATATTGCTGAGGGAGCAGCATTTTAAATATATAATTTAAAAGCTCTCTTTATTTGTTCCATAATCCCTTAAGGTTTATGGAACTTTGCAGTTTTTACTTTTTGAACACTTTGTGGAACACGGAAAACTCACTTGAGTACTTTGTGTTCCAAAAGTAAGAGTTTGAGAGAAGGACTATATAAAATTTTGTGTCCTATTTTTTGTTGACAGATCTACTTGATCATAAACTCCTAAGGAGTGAAATTTAAGATATTAAAAATAGTATAACGATGCCAGCAATTATATAGAAAATAGTATTCCAAATAAAATCAGATTTTTTATTTTTCGGGATCGTTCATAATTCCGTGTCAATCGGGTAAAATTATATTTACTCAAGGAATGACACATGAAAATAGAAATAGATGTAGAGCAATTTGCTCGTGA
>PPDH01000003.1:0-64124 GCA_002899765.1 Sulfurimonas sp.
GCGGTAAAATGATTAAAAGTTTAAAAGATCTGCTTGATAAGTTTAGTAGGTTTACAAATTCACTAGTTTATGATGGTGGAATTTGCAAGCGGCTCAATATTATAAATTTTTTTAATTTTTTAATTTAGAATTATAACTAGTATTGGATTGTTTTTAAATAAACTCTTTTATCAAAACTATTTCTTCTTTAGTTTTGTATCTGCTTTTTATTTGTCAATTGTTGTAAATAATTTGAGATATTTATAAGAGAAAATGTAACCAAAAATATCATAAGACCCGGAAAAAAACTTACCCACCATGCAATCTCTACGACATCTTTACCGCTGCTTAGAATTGTTCCCCAGCTCATTTGCGGCGCGACTATGCCAAGACCTAGAAAACTAAGCCCTGACTCTGCTAAAATCGCACCGCCCACTCCAAATGTAAAACTTACAAAATAGATAGGTGCTAAAAGCGGAGCATAGTATTTAAAAAGTATCTTTATTCTGCTTGCTTTTGCAATATTTAGTATATTTATGTAGGGTTGAGACGTTATGCTAAAACTCTCTGAGCGGATAAGCCTTGCCGTGGTCATCCAGCCTGTTATAGAGATGATAACTATCAAAACCCAGGCTGATGCGTTTACATAGCTAACAAGTGCAAAAAGAAGAAAAAACGTAGGAAAAGTCAAAAAGAGATCTACTAAAACAACGAAACCTTTGTCGATTACTCCACGAAAATATCCAGCCATAGAACCCAAAATCAAACCTATCACAGAAGCGATAAAAGCACTGCCGACACCAATAAGAAGAGAGACCTTTCCACCCTCGATAAGTCGTGCTAAAATATCTCTGCCGAGTCTGTCAGTGCCTAAGAGATATTCTGAAGATGGAGGCATTAAAATAGCACTGCTGCTAAGAGAATAAGCATCTGTTGAGTAAAAAACAGAACCAAAAAATGAAAATATAAAAACAAACAGAAGTATAAATATACTAAATTTCGGCATCTTTTGCGTTACTGTTTGATTCCAAGAAGTGTCTGCATCATCTGATCTACCGTAGTAATAATCTTTGAAGCTGCACCGTACGCCGTTTGATATTTTATAAGATTTGTCAACTCTTCATCGATACTCACTTTTGAGATAGAAGAGTATTCTAATTCAACTGCATTGTACTGCGCCGTTATTGTCTGGTTGTTTAAAATCGCTTGATTGGTAGATACGCCGACTTCGGTTGCGATAACATCAAACATTCCATAAACGGTAGAGTTATATGTTGCCTCTCCTACTTCAAAATCATACTTTTCAAACTGCTGCTGAATCATATCTAAAGATAAGCTGGCATCCCCTGTAGAAGCAGATTTGCCTGCTGCTATATCCGTGGGATTTTCTTTTAATTTATAATTTAAGTCTATATTTTTTGCATTGTTACCGTCAAAAAATCTACTTAATCCCAATGCTCCTGCAAAATTTGAACCTGAGCTAAAGCTCTCACTTTTAAGATTGTCCTCTATAGCAAATGAGTAACCCTTAGATGCATAAGCAGAATCCATAATAAACTCAACTGCATTGCTGCCATCAGGATATGTAGCCCAATTAAACTGTATAAAGTCATCTATATCATTGTTTGCATTTCCATCGTTATTGTCATCACCCTCTGCTTTTAGCTGCCCTTCTATTGAGTTAGAACCTGCAACTCCCGCCATAGCTGTAATACTGTTAATATCAATCGTTCTTCTTGCCGAAATATTTCCGTCAATATCATACATGACAATATCAAAAGAACCTTCTTTGATGTTAAGAGATGAATTCACTAACGATTGAGTGTTATCAATACTAAGAGTATTAGATTCCATTCTAGTTGTATAGCTAGCCGCATAAAGATTATTTGTCGACTCTATAAGCGTGTTGGCAAAAGCATCCATTTGGTCTACAACTTTTTGCAAAACACCGTTACTTGGAGTCCCTGAGAGGTCGCCGCTTCGCTTATCCCCTCTCAAGTCGAGTATAGCTCCTATCCTGCCGCCCTCAATAGCTTCATTCATAGGAATCAGTACGCCGTCTTGTCTCTCGTAAGAAAGTTAATAAAAGCCGTTTGGATTATTGCTGCTAGATATATGAATCGGATGAAACGACCCGCCGTCAACTATATTAAATCCATTTACGTTTAACGTATAACTTCCATATCCCTCGTTTGATGAACTATCTATTGAAATGTTTGATTCTATTTGATCGGTAAATGATTCTGCTCCGATAAGTTTAGCCAGACTAAGCTCTATTGAGCTTCTCTTGTCTCTTAAATCATTTGCCGTATATGCTCCGCCTGATTCTGCTATGGCGATTGATTTGTTAGTATTTGCCAACTCTTCGGCTAATGCATTAACCTCTTTTACATTAACGAACAATTGTTCATTAACACTTGATTGAAGATCTAAAATTTTATTTTGAACTTCAATTATACTCTTTGATAGTGTTTCAGTTTGCTTTGCAAGTGCCAATTTGATAGCATCATTATCAGGATTATCTGCAAATGTCTGCCACATATTGTAATACTCTTTTAAATCAGACTTAATACCGACATCATCTATTTCAGGAAAGTATGTTGAGAGCTCCTCTAGAGTATTTTTTGTAAACTCAGAGTACTCTTTGTCGGATGAGATTCCCGTATATCTGTCATAAACAAAATTGTCAAATATTCTAGCGATATCCATGATTTGCGTGCCGTTGCCGACACTTCCCTCAGCCAAATTAACGGGATTGGCTGCTGCTTGAACAACTCTTTGTCTTGTATAGCCTTCACTCTCGGCATTTGTAATATTATGACTGGTAGTGCTTACCCCGACTTGCGCTGCTGCTAGTCCGCTGTAACCGATGTTTAAAGTATTAAATATTGAACTCATTTTAGACTCTTATCTTCAATATAGTAGATTCTTTTGAAGCAACTTTGTTGTAGCCCTGCATCTCTGTAGGAATTAAATTTTCTAAAAATGTATTGTAAAGATTGCTAACGGCTAAAACCAACTTTGCGTAACGTTTATTTATAGAGTGAAGAGTTGACAACTCGACTTTAAGTTCATTCAACATACCATGCTGCTGCGCATTTAGAAGCTCTGGCAGCTCTGCATCCGGGTTTAAACGTATGAGAGTAGAAATTTCATAATCAATCATAGCTTTTTTTGATTCAAAACTTTTTAACTTCTCTTCTTTTAATTTCAATCTGTCAAATTGAGGATTGTGGTTTGCCGATTGGATATCTTCTATATCAGACTCTGTAATTTTTATTAAATCTCTTAAATCGTTTATAGCACTTTGTAAATGATAACTCAACATGGCATAATCCTTAATGTATTGATTAAAACCTACATCAACTCTTCAGCTATCTTCTCTGATAGAGCTTGCAGATTTACTTTATATTCGCCAGACGCAAGAGCCTCTTTTATCTGTTCGACCTTACTTGTATCTCCCTGCTGGGAAATTATTTTCGGAGTTTTTTTTGAAACTTCCTTACTTTCGCCAAAATCATTTGCGTATACGTTACGCAAGCCCGCTTGATTAACTTGTGAAATCATGACTTATCCTTTTTATCTTCTTGTAAATATAATTATCTGTAACTATATCGACAAAACGAGATAAAATATTAACTATTCCGCTACTTCTGACTTAAAAAATCGTAAAGCATTTGAGAAAATCCAAATCCTCCCGCACTCGCTTTTGCAAGCTCTTCCCTGTACATGGATTTATATATCTTATCACCGGGGTCATTCGCCTCGGAAAAAAGATTTTTTTCATCTTTCATGGCATCATCCATCAACATCTTCAAAATAACGGACTCAAAAGCATCAGTCTGCTCTCTTAATTTTGCATCATCTGCTTTTGGGTCAATCTTAGGAAGTTGATGCTGCTGCGATATAAATTGCGTATCTATGTTCATCCCCTCTCCTTATATTAATTTTAGTTCAGCCGAGATGCTTCCCGCACTTTTGATGGCTTCTAAAATTGAGATAATATCTTTTGGAGTAGCTCCGAGTTTTTGCAGTGAGCGAACCAAATTTGCAACCGTCGTACTTCCTGTTTTTGTATACAACTCGTTTTCATTTAGCCCGATAACCATATTTTCATCCACACTCACAGAACCTGCAGGCTTACTCAAAGCATCCTGTTCCGTGATTTTGATAGTTATATCGCCGTGTGTCATGACAATAGGTTTTATCTTTATACCGACTCCCGATATGATAGTTCCTGTTCTCTCGTTTATAACAATTCTGTCTTTTACATTGTAGTCCATATCTATATCTTGAACCTCTGCCAAAAACTCAACCATACTCTTGTTTTGCGGCTTTTTTAGTTTGATGGTTCTTGAGTCCATGGCTACTGCTACCTGAGTGCTGTAGACTTCATTCAATGTTTTTTGGATTGTTACGCTGTTTTGAAAGTCGGCATCTTTAAGCGAGAGCGTTACAAACTCTTGGTTATAGAGGTCGATGTTAATCTCTCTCTCAACCAAACCGCCGTTATAAATCAAACCTGCCGTCGGATGAGAATCCCCTCCGCCTTGTCCGTTTCTGCCGCCTATACTGATAGCACCCTGAGCCAATGCGTATATCTTGCCGTCAACCCCTTTTAAAGGAGTCATAAGAAGTGTTCCGCCTTCTAATGATTTTGCATCGCCTATAGATGAAACCGTTATATCTATCTTGTCACCCTGTCTTGCAAAAGGAGCAAGTTCAGCCGTTACAACTACTGCCGCAACGTTTTTTGACTTTATATCTATAGAGTTCATATCTATATTCATAGCTTTTAACATGTTGGCGATTGACTGCAGCGTAAATTTTGAAGTTGTACCGTCACCCGTTTTTTGCAGACCCACAACCAATGAGTAACCGATAAGGTGGTTGTCTCTTACACCCACAATATTGGCTACATCGCTTATCTTAGCGGCATAAACAATAGTAATGCTAAGTAAAAATAAAATAATTGTTTTCATCGCTAATCCTTAAATATAACGATGTTACAGCAATATCTATTCCAATTTACTCATCATGAAGGTAAGTTAAAGAGGTATTTCCAAATTTTTTAGATTTTTTTATGGTGTAAGCGCCGATGTTTTGAGGAATCTCCAGAGTACTCATGTGCTCGATTATGATGAGCTTCACACACTCCCTTGGCAGAGAGGCGATAAGAGAGATGGTTTTATCATAAATATCTTCCATCCCTTCTCTTATGCTAAAAGGCGGGTCTATGTAAAAATATGCCTCTTCATTTTTCTTCTGCAACGATTTTACGACAGCTGCGATATTTGAAAATGTATCGCCGCTATAAACTTCACATGCCAAAGGGTCGGTCTGTGCAATATTCTCTTTTAGAACCTTCAGCGCTTCACTGTCTTGCTCCATAAAGATGACTTTTTTTGCACCGCGGCTAAGCGCTTCAAGACCTATTGAGCCGCTTCCTGAGAAGAGTTCTACAAAGGTAGAGTCTATTATCTCAAACTGCAAAGTATTAAAAAAAGACTCCAGCACTATTGCTTTTGAGCTTCTTGTCGTTGTTTTTGAGGGGAGTTTTAAAGTTTTGTTTTTGAATTTTCCCGATATTATCTTTTTGGTTATTGTTTTACTTTTCATAAAATGCGCGTACTACCTTTAAAATATTTGCCTGATACTCTTGGGTAAGCGACTCAATACGTTTTTGCAAAATATCAAAATCAAGAGACTCATCTTCATCAAACTCTTCTTCAATCTTTCTTTTGTTCATGCTTTTATATCTTTTTTCCAACGCCAAAATAAGCTGAGATCTTGAAAACGGCTTAAGCAGATCTGCATCTTTGGAACTTGAGATATAAAAACATCTCTCATCATCAAAACACTTTACGTCTCTAAGAAGAATGTCGCAGTTTTTTACCGAACTAAGATATTTGCCCAAAAAAAGTTCTAATGATTTTTGCATCAACGGCGACTTGCATTCAACGGCTACTCTCAAAAGACTCCTTCATTTTTTAAGTTGAAGTATAGCATATCAACCATGTAAATATCTTTTGAGGGTATACTTTAAATCTTCGTCCAAATCAACAATATTTAAAAGCATCCACTCAAGATAACCTCTGTCACACATGCTTATCTCCTCTATATACCTTCCGCTGTATTTTCCAAAATCAAACTTCTGCATAAGCACGTTTTTTTGGCTTAGTTCAACCAACATGTCATGTTCTTTTATCTGCGCTAAACAGTCATAAAGAAGCTTTACATGTAGATCATCGCTGAGTGCATTATGCGGCATCAAATCTCTTTCATGTAAAGCATATTTCAGCGCCTCTTTTTGTTCTTGTTTGTAAAGTCTAAGCTCATATCTTAAAAATTGCAAAGAGAACCCTTCGCACTCCGGGATAAGATGTTTTGTAACTCTGAGCGTGTCAAGCGTTTTGCCGTGCCATGTAAATCCTGCGGATTCAAGCATATTAAGGTCAAAGTTTATATTGTGCGCAATGATAGTGGCATCTTCTTTGTTATGTTCATGCAGAAATTTCCACGCGCGGCTCTCTTTGAGCGGCGGTTTATCTTTAAGCATCTCGTTTGTAATATGGTTTATACTTGAAGCTTTTGCAGAGATTTTTTTGCCCTCGTTTACAAGCTCATATATCGAGACGGTTTCACTCTCTAAAACTCCGATTATTCCTATAGAGCAGATTTTATCGCCGATATCTAAACCTGTCGTCTCCAAATCCAAAAATATTAACATGTAACAATCTTTATTTTTTTACATTTGGAGCTTAAGATGATGAAAGAGAAGTAACCGCTAAGAAGTATAAAACCATAGAGCCAGTAGATGTTAAACCACTCAAAAAGTCCGCTATAAGAGGTAAAAAGATTTGTATAGATGAGTGCTAAAATCATAACTGAGCCGACCAGCCAGATAAGCAGCATTAGCCACTTCCGCCAAACTTTTACCAAATCCCCGTAACCTATCACTTCTACTATACTGCTGCCATCACATGTTAAAAGTTTGAGTTCAAAGCCGTTTATACAGCTGTTGAAAATATACTTCAACCCTCGAAAAAGTGCAAGTAAAATTGTAAAAGAGAAAAAGACGGGAAACCAAAATCTAAATATATCAAAAAGTGCATCCGTTATTTCAGGCGTGAGCTGGGGCAATCCTCTTGAAATGTAGATAAAGAGCGTTACTGCAAACGACAACAATGCGGCAAAAAAGATGCTCCAAACAGTGAGACGCACAGCCCATTTAAACCAAAGAAGTATATAAAATCTACTCATCTGTTTTAAAAGTTTCTAACATTCCATGATAGTGTTCAAGCGTCATAAAGCTTTTTTCAAACCTAAAGCGGATGATGAACTCTACTATTTTGTTCTTTAGCGTCTCATCGACATTTTGTGCTTTTCCAAAATAGCCCAAAGAGACATTTTTGCTCTTTATAACGGCATCTTTGTCATATCCGATTGCGAGTATCTGAAGATATTTGCCCTTTTTTATCTCACCCAGACTTTCACTAAGCAGCGAAGCACCTGAGAGGTTTATAGCTTTAAACTGAAAAAGTTCACTGAACTCCTCGACTTTTTCATCGATGTGAAGTTCATCGTAAAGAGCTTGAAGTAAAACCAAATTCTCTTTTCTGGCACGCTCATAACTAGAGATTTTATTTGTTATACTTTTTAGTCTGTCTAAGGCTGAACTCATTACTATTCCTCTGTTTACTTGAAGTGATTATACCAAAAAGCAAAACTATTTTGGATATAATCTCCCATTTTAAAAACAAAGACTAACATGGATTATTTACAGATTAAAAAAGTTCCCTCTCTACATGGAGAGATAAAAATTTCCGGTGCCAAAAATGCCTCTTTACCGCTTATTGCGATGACGATACTTGCAAAAAACAGCGTAACTATAAAAAATCTTCCACATGTTGCAGATATAAATACTCTCTTAAAACTCCTCTCAAATCTAGGTGCAGAGTGCTCTTCATCATGGAGCCAAGAAGAGAATGTAACAACGGTTGACACATCAACTCTAACCCAGACAAAAGCAACTTATGACATCGTCAGAACTATGCGCGCTTCCATACTTGTTCTAGGACCTATTTTAGCGAGATTTGGGCACTGTGAAGTTTCACTTCCCGGTGGATGCGCCATAGGGCAGAGACCTGTAGATTTGCACTTAAAAGCGCTTGAGAGTATGGGCGCGGTTATAAATATCGAAGCAGGTTACATCCATGCAACTGCTCCCGAGGGTCTTAAAGGGTGCGAGATTATTTTTGACAAGATAACCGTAACGGGAACCGCAAACATTGTTATGGCGGCGGCGCTTGCAGAGGGCGTAACAACCATCACAAATGCGGCAAGAGAGCCTGAAGTCGTACAACTTTGTGAGATTCTCAACGCAAACGGCGTTAAAATCGAGGGAATTGAAACTGCCATGTTAACCATTCATGGAACAGCAGGAAAACTCTTAAACATTGAACCATTTAGCGTTATTCCCGACCGTATTGAAGCGGGAACCTATCTGTGTGCGGCGGCAATAACCAGATCAGAACTCACACTAAAAGACGTAAACGCCAAACACTTAGGTTCAGTACTCTCAAAACTTCAAGAGATGGGAAGCAGATTTACAATAAATCAAAACGAAATAACGATACACCCCTCAGAAGTTATCAAACCTGTAAAGATAGTCACTCAAGAGTACCCTGCATTTCCTACCGACATGCAGGCACAATTTTTGGTGCTTGCAACTCAAGCGGAGGGAACTTCCATCATAGAAGAGAGGCTTTTTGAAAATAGGTTTATGCATGTAAGCGAGCTTCAAAGAATGGGTGCAAATATTTCACTAAACGGCAATGTGGCAACCGTAAACGGAAAATCAAAGCTAAGCGGAACCGATGTTATGGCAACCGACTTAAGAGCGTCCAGTGCGCTTGTTCTGGCAGGTCTTGTAGCTGATGGCATAACGAATGTTCACCGTATCTATCACCTTGACAGAGGTTACGACTCTTTAGAAGTGAAGTTGCAAAATGTGGGAGCGGATATAAAAAGACTTAAAGAACAAGTAGTATAAGCTAATCAATCTTCAAAAATTATCATCTCATAGATACTTTTTTTAGTTACCAACGCTTTATCACTTGATACACTTTGATAGTTTTTAGCTTTTAAAACCTCATTTCTAAGCTCTTTCATATCTTGTTCCATGGTGTCGACATTCTCTTTTAATCTTAGTATTATGTCAACGCCTGCAAGATTTACGCCAAGTTCACGCGTAAGCCTCAAAATCAGTTTAATCCTATCTATATCTTTTTGCGAGTAGAGTCTTATTTTACCGCTAGACCTTGATGGAGTGATAAGATTTTCCCTCTCATACTGTCTTAGAGTCTGCGGATGTATATCCAAAACTTTTGCAACAATACTGATTAAATAAACAGGTTCATCATACTTGTGTATCATCTTTTTCTCCTCAATTTTGTATATCTATAGGCAGTTTCTCTTTCATTAATTCTACCAATTTTTCGTCCAAATCTTCAACTTTTGGCAAAACTATATTTGCTTCAAGATAGAGATTTCCTCTCTCTTTTGTCTTTCTGTTCATCGCGCCCATATCTTTTACACGGAACCTCTGTCCGTTTTTAGTATTTTGCGGGATTTTTAGCTTAATCTCTTTTTCCAAAGTTTGTACAGATATCTTTTCGCCAAAGAGTGCCGCAGAAAGAGGAACGTCAAACTTTTTAATCAAATCGTCATCTACTCTGGTGTATTCAGGGTTGGAAGCAACATTTATACTTAAAAAAAGGTCTCCTGCTCTGCCGCCTTGCGCATGCCCTTTTCCTTTTACGCGCATCTTCTCCCCGCTTTTTACGCCTGCAGGGATTTTGATATCAAATCTCTCTCCGTTTACTGAAACAGAGTGCGAACCGCCTAAGATAGAGACACTAAAGGGTATAGTAACACTTGTTTCTATATCTAGATTCGGCTGTTGCTGCTGTTGTGAAAAACCGCTTCCGCCAAAGCCGCCTCTACTGCTAAAACCGCTGCTTCCAAAACCGCCAAAACCGCCGCCTGAGAACATACTTCTGAGTATATCGTCCAAATCACTCTGTCCGCCGCCGTAAGATTTCGAGAAATCATGAAAATTTTGACCGCCGAACATGTTGTCTCCATGCATGTCGTACTGAGATTTTTTTTGCTTGTCGCTTAAGATTTCGTATGCCGCATTTATCTCTTTAAACTTCTCTTCTGCGCCTTTGTCTTTGTTTACATCGGGATGATATTGTCTTGCTAATTTTCTATATGCTTTTTTTATCTCCGCTTCGCTTGCGTTCTCTGAGACCTCTAATGTTTCGTATAAAGATTTACTCATTACTGTTTTTTCCTAAAATTTATATTGTTTATTAAGCGAAATTATATCATAAGAGTTGAGTGGAAGTCAATCAACTTTAAGCCGATTTTTTAAGCTTCTCTATCCTCTCTTCAAGAGAAGGGTGTGTACTAAAAAGAGACATCAAACCCTTGCCGTTTATCCCGAAACTCTTTATCTGCTCGGGTAGACGCGGCTCCTCTTTTGACCTTGCAAGAGCCTGCAGAGCGGCTATCATATTTTCCCTGCTTGAGAGATATGCCCCTGCTTCATCTGCTCTATACTCTCTGTATCTTGAAAATGCCATAACAATTATCATCGCCAAAACACCCAAAACTATCTCCGCCAAGATGCTTGCAACCATGTAACCGATACCGACGTTCTCACTTCTGTTTTTAAGAATCACCCTGTCAACCGCGTAACCTATTACTCTTGCAAAGAAGATAACAAACGTATTGACAACACCTTGAAGAAGTGTGAGAGTAACCATATCTCCATTTGCAACATGTCCTATCTCATGACCTAAAACCGCCTCCACTTCTCTTTTGTTCATACTTCTTAAAAGTCCGCGGCTAACTGCCACCAAAGCATCATTTTTAAAAGCTCCCGTTGCAAAAGCATTTGGACTCATATCTTCAAATATAGCAACTTCGGGCATTTTTATCCCCGCTTTTTGCGATAATTTCTCAACACTCTGCATAAGCCACAGCTCCTCTTGATTTAGAGGTTCTGCAATTACTCTCGCACCTACCGCTCTCTTAGCCATCTGTTTAGACATCAAAAGAGAGATGATAGAACCCGTAAAACCTATAACTAACGAAAAAACAAAAAGCGATTCTAAATCAAGCCCATTTTCATTTAAAAACCTGTTCAGCCCGAAAATATTAACTATAGTACCGATAACAATTATTACACCTAAGTTTGTTAAGAGGAAAAGTCCGACTCTTTTAAACATTTGTATCTCTTTTTAAAAAATTTATAAAAAATTATAATCTATGATAGGTTAACAATATCCGTCGACTGCGATATCTTCATTCCAAAGATTGGGTTTTTCTTTGATAAATCTATCCATCAGTTCTGTACATTTAGCATCATCAAGCAGATGCACCTCTACACCGCTGCTTCGTAAAAACTCTATATTACCGTCAAAATTTTTATTTTCTCCTATTACTACACGCTTGATACTAAACTGTACGATAGTTCCTGAACACATCATGCAATGGCTAAGCGTAGTATAAAGTGTCACGCCTTTATAGTTTGCTCTTCTTCCTGCATTATAGATACAGTCCATCTCACCATGTGCGATTGGATTGCCGTCTTGAACTCTTTTGTTATGTCCTTTTGCAAGCAGCTCCCCGCTACAACTCATCACCGAACCTACAGGCACGCCGCCCTCTTCATATCCCTGCTTCGCTTCTTCGTACGCTAACGTCATGAACTTTAAGTCTTCTTGTGTAATTGCACTCATAAAATCTCCTCTTATACCATTTAATAAGAAAAGATTATAACTAAATTACTTCTTAACACATATCACTCTTTTTTCTAATTAAAGATTTGTCACATGTCAAGGAGTGAAACAATAATCACACGTCACTGCGAGGAGTGACAGAGAAACTTTGTTCGCAATGTCGCATAAGGTGATAGCTTACACCCTTTTTAGATTACGCAATAGCTTTTAGATGTACTCCTAAGCTATGAAGTACTTTCATCACTGTTTCAAATCTAGGCTTTGAACCTGCTTGAAATGTTTTATATAGGCTTTCTCTTCCTAACCCTGTATCAGCTGCTATTTGGCTCATACCTTTAGCTTTTGCTATATTTCCTATAGCTTCAAGTAGTTCATTCATATCACCATCTTCTAATACTTGTGATAAGTATTCAGCTATCACCTCTTTGTTATCAAGATATTGTGATATATCAAATGTTGTTAGTTTACTCATTGTCAAACTCCTTTAGTAGCTCTTTTGCTTTTTCTATATCTTTTGATTGGGTTGATTTATCCCCACCGACTAATAAAACAATAATCTCATCACCATTTTGTGTATAATAGACTCTATATCCCGGACCTGTTGTAAATCTAAGCTCACTTATTCCATCACCAAGTGGCTTATAATCTCCAAAGTTTCCTTTTTTCATACGGTCAATTCTTCGTATTATAGAAACCTTACCTTGTATGTCTTTTAGCTTGTGTAACCACTTAGAAAATAGTTCTGTTTGTTTTATTAAATACATAGGTTTATTGTATCTTATTAGATACTTTGCTGTCAAGAGACATAAGATAGAGAAATAGATAATATTTGCAAGAATTTAACGCTATGTTGATGAAAGAAAAAATTTCTCACATGTCAAGAAGTGAAACGATAATCACCCGTCACTGCAAGGAGTGAAACGACGCGGCAGTCTTAGATTGCCGCGGCAATCTAAAGTGACAAGAGAGATTGCTTCGTCGCAGGCTCCTCGCAATGACAGAGAAGCTTTGCTCATTGACGAGGTTGAAACCTCGCTTCCTAAATCAAGATGTTATTTTTGAAACTGCAGTATGGCTTATGTTTAAAAAATCAGCTATCTCACTTTTTGTATATCCGTACTCATAGGCTTTTTTGATACCGTCATTTCTGTTGATATCCCTGTCAAACTCAAAAAAAGTCTCTAGTCTTTTACTCAGTACCTTTAGCTTACCGTCCTTTGTTATAAGCTTGGGTGATTTGTAAACTATATCTATAGCATCAGTATCCATATCGCTACTTATATAGTCTGCATATTCATCATAAGTCATATCAAAAATCATTGAATTTTCCAAAAGAGAAAAATAATCATGTTTATATTTCCATTGAAAAAAGGACTGGTATTTGTAGAGCGCTACATCTTTTACCATAGCTGCTTTTACGGGATTGCGCTCTATGTACTTTGCAACTATCCAGAAGTGTGCATCGTCAAACAGAGGGTAAGACTTGTATCTGCCTTGCCATAAATGACCGCTTCTAGTGTACTTTTTGTTAAAATACTTGGAATATTTATCGTTAATAAACTGAATCGCTTTTGAAAGGTTGGTCTGTTTTGTTTCTACAAGTAGATGATAGTGATTTGTCATAAGACAAAATACATGTATAATTATTTCGTACTCTTTTGTAAGCTTGAACAGTAAATCTAAAAAGAACTTATAATCCTCAGGTTCTAAGTAGATATCTCGTCTCTCTACCCCACGATTGATAATATGATAGTGTCCGGGTTCTTGGTAGCGTTCTTTTCTTGGCATGTAGTATTGTAATAAACAATATCTTAATATTAAATTAATAAAAGTTTCAAAAGAGTGCCTGACACCCTTTTTTGATTTTAGAGTGATGGGTAGAGAGAGTGATTTGAGGGTGAAATGGATGGTTTGGTCGGCTGGAATAGAGAGTAGAAATAAAAAAGCCCCACTTACTCCGAAGAGTTTGTGAGGCTTGAAAGCTTTTGGGCTTTTATGCATTACCACGCAGAGCGTGGGAACGAGAAATAACTAGATTAAAGAAGTTGCAAATTCTGCAGCATTAAGTAAATCACCTTGAATAACACCAACTAATTCAAGTTCAGCAGCAAGGATAGTGTCAGCACCACCTGCAGCTACATTAGAAACATACCAAAGTGTTGTATCTTCATCATCAAAAACACTAACAAGTACTTTTGAACCATCTGCAAGTGCAGTGTCTAAACCAGCAGTTACACCAGCTGCACCAGAACCATCATCCATTGCAACAATTGCAGCTGCTTTTAACTCAGCAAGAGTTTTAGTGCCAGCAATAAATTCATTAACAATACCAGCTGTCATAGCACCAGTCATGTGAGCATACACTACACCAGTAGCAATAGAAGCAAGGTCAGCCATATCAGCACCTTCATTAGTATTTACAGTAGTAGCTGTTCCATCATCACTAGATACAGCGCCGTTGAAATCAATAAGATCAGATGCTGCCGTGAAACCAGTTAAATTAAAATAACCAGCAGAAGTAATTGCACTTGTTGCGATTGTATTTATATCAGCATTACCTGTCCATGTAACAGTAGTTACAGCGGCAGTTGCAGCAGTGATAATATCAGCTCCTGCAGCAGAGTTAATTGTTAATGCAGCCGTATAAGCACTAGCGTCAATATCATCAACACCAGCTAAACCAGTAACTGTTGTGATACCAGCTTCAACGGCTTGAGCACCAAGCGTAATATCAGAAGCAGCACCAGCCATTTGTAATGTTTCAATACCAGTAACATTTGTAAAGCTATTATCAACTAGTGATGTCGACTCAATCACTAAAGTATCAACAGTACCAGTAGCAGAAGCACCACCAGTTACAGTATCTGCAGCAGTTAAAGTATTAGCAACTTCAAATGTAATTGTATCAGCTTTAGCACCACCAGTGATAGTCTGAGTAGTACCTGCAGCAGCAGCACCAGCTACATTGATTGTACCAGTTGTATAGTTACTTAAACCAGAGATATTGATTGCCATTGTAGTAGCAGTTGTTGACGCATCAGCATCTATCGTAATACTATTGGTACCAGTTTTTAAATCACCTGTAACAGTAATAGAATTTGAAGCAGCACCATCTTCTATAGTAATAGCATCATTATAACCAGCAGCACCAGTTAAAGCAACAGCTAAAGCAGTTGAAGTCGTTGATGCAATGATTTTTTCAGTATTGTTATCTAATGAATATGTTTTCAGTGTAGCGCCAGTATGAGCTGTAATATCACCAAGAACAGGAGAAGTTGTACTAGCTACAGTTCCAGACAAATCAACACTTACAGTTTTACCAGCAACAGTACCAATTGAAATGTCACCAACAGTTTGTTGCATATCAATAGTAACATCACCAGTAATACCTGCAGAGATAGCACCAGTTTGAGTATAGTCACCTGTACCAGTGTTTGTAAGTGTTAAAGCACCAGTTGAAGTAACATTAGCAATTGTAACTGCACCAGTTGTATTAGATGTATCAATTGCAACTGCCGCAGCATCTACATCACCTACATCAAATGTACCAGTTGAACTATTTGTCAATGTTACAGTACCTGTAGCATCAATAGTTGAAAGATTAACAACACCTGCAGTACCTGCAGTTGTAACAGTAACATTAGCACCTTCAGTAACACCACCGATTGCACCAATTACTAAAGCATTAGTTGCAGCAGTTGCAGCAGCAATACCAGAACCATCTATAGTAATATCGTATCCAGCTCCTGTATTAACAGTACCAGCATCAAAACCACCCTTAAGACCAGTTGCAGTTATAGATAAGTTATATGCATTGTCTCCACCAAGAGTACCAAAGTCAGCTGAAGATGCAGTAGTACCAGCAGTAGTATTAGTTACACCTGAACCAGCAACAGTTAAACTAGAGAGAGCTGATAATGCTTCACCATTAAAGTCAAGTACACCATCATTAGCAGTAAGATCCGCAACTTGAACACCTGTTAAAGTAGAACCTGAAGCATCAAAAGCTTTTCCAGATGTAACTGTTAAAGTTTCAATAAGTGCACCATCGATATCTAAAGTAGCAGCATTAGCACCATTTGTAATAGTAGCAGATTTAGCTTTTGCAGCAATAATATTAGCACCTGTAATTTTACCAGTAGCATTTACTTCAATAGATGTAGCTTCAGCTACTGTTACATCACTACCAAATACAGTTAGTTCAGCAGGAGTAGCAGCTGCATCTTTACCACTTGCAACATTAACCACTAAAGAAGTAGCAGCTGCAGCAGTAATATCAGAAGTAGTTTGATCAATATATGCACCAACATTAACTGTTAAAGCAGCTGAACCAGAGAATGATAAGTCACCATCCGGAGTTTGAGCAGTCTTAGCAGTAACAGATGCAGCATCTGCAGTATAGTTAAGAACAGTAGAACCAGTGTGATTAGATGAAATAGTACTAGCAGTATCAGTATCACCAAGAGAGTTTACAGTTAAATCAATAGCTCCCATATTTACTAAAGATACATTTTGAGTAACTGTTGATTTAGTTGAAATAGTAGTAAGATCAGATGTATTAGTCCCTGACATTGTTAATGCAGCAGTACAAACAGTACCAAGAGCTACAGTTTCAAAACCACTCATTGCATATTGAACAACACCACCATTAGAGTTAAGAGTTAAAGTATCTGTACCTGCTCCACCAATAAGCTCTGTAGTAGCTGAACCATCTACTTCATCAAAAGTAACAGCATCATTACCTGAACCAGTTGAAATACTAGTTAAAGTAGCGGCAGTATTTGTAGTATCAACAGTAATATTACCAGTTGAAGCAGAACCGTCAAAACTCGTTGTTGTTGTTGCAACTGAAGTTACATTCACATTACCAGCACCAGCAACAGTTAATGCTTTCATATCCGTACCAGCTAATGCAATAACATTGTCACCAGTAGCATTAATATTCACAGTTTCAATGTCAGTTAAAGTTGCTGTTACAACTTTTTGCTCAACAGCTGTAGTTGTAGTGTCTTCAACTGTACCAAGACCAGAAATTGTAAAAGTAATTGCATCAGTAGCACCAGTTAATTCAGCAGCACCTGTAGCAAATGCAGTTGAGAAAGAACCTGTATTAGTATAGTTAGATAAAGCAACTTCTGGAGTTGACGCTAAATCTGTAAGATTTACTAAGCCAGTAGTAGCATCAATATTATACTTTGTGACACCCGTAATACCTGTAGTATCAAAAGTTCTTGCAACAGTACCTGCATTTGTTAAGTTGATATTTTCAACATTAGAAACAGCACCAGTACCAGTCATACCTGTATGCCCTGAATTCAATGTTATATTAAAAGTATCTGTACCTTCACCACCGTCAACAATGTCTGTAGTATCAAAAGTCTTAGCAGAAGTTAATGTAGATACTACACCATTGATAGTATCATTATTAGCTGTACCAGTAATTGTCTCAGTACCCGTAGTCAACGTGAAAGTTTGTGGTACATAAGTATCCGCAGTTGCTTGAACTGTAGTAACAGTTGCAGCATCATCTGTAACTGCCGATAAGCTGAAATCTGTAAGGTTTAATCCAAGTGTGTCAGCTACATAAAGACCCACTGTTGCTTTGTTTGCAATAATTGTCGCGTCCGTGCCTATTGCACCATTTTTCATCGCTTCAATCATTACTGAACGTGAAGTACCAGCCGTAAGGTCAGCTACCCAGTAAGCTAAACCATCTGCATCAGGAGCACGGTTGAATAAGTTTGTATAGATAGATGTTACGAACGCCGTATCTGTAGTACCTGTAGGGTACAAAGTTTGAGTCTCTGGTTGGTCAAAAAAACTTTGAGCAATCTCTTCGATTGTTAGACCTGAATCATTTACCCAATAGTCTAATCCAGCCGCGTCCGGCGCTCTGTTAAATGTTGCAACGTATAGTTCTGCAACTTGTTGTCTTGTTACTGCCATATTTTCTCTCCTTATATAAGTCTGACCCAGGATCTAGCTTAACAGCCAGATGTCATCGTGAATTTAAATTTAACATCTCAGCCTTCATGTTTAGACTAGATGTAGCATGCATTCCTAGGTGAAACGAGGGAAATTATATCAGTCGCAAACTTAAAGGAAGTATAAATTTTAGTGATTAGCGGGTATGTGAGGGGGTGTTAGGGTGTTATGGTCTCTTTTTATGCAGTGTTGGATTGCCGCGCTTCGCTCGCAATGACGGAGAAGCTTCGCTCGCAATGACGGAGAGGGTTTGCTTTAGAATAGATTGCCGCGCTTTTAGATTGCCGCGTCGGCTTCGCCTCCTCGCAATGACGGAGGGGGTGAGATTGCCGCGTCGGCTTTGCCTCCTCGCAATGACAGGAAAGCTTTGCTCGCAATGACGAAAGGCAGTCACTGCGAGGAACGGAGTGACGTGGCAGTCTGGAGTGGCGAGAGAGATTGCCGCGCTTCGCTCGCAATGACGGGGTGGCTTTGCTTGCAATGACGAAAGGTAGTCACTGCGAGGAACGGAGTGACGTGGCAGTCTGGAGTGGCGAGAGAGAGATTGCCGCGCTTCGCTCGCAATGACGGGAAAGCTTTGCTCGCAATGACGGGGTGGCTTCACTCGCAATGACGTGACGGGGTGGGATTAATTAAAATTTTTTTTTATATTTATGTCTAATATAGTGCAAACTTGATTGAAGATATTTTTAGCAAATATATAAAATTCATTTGCGTCTTTAAGTGTTGGTTTTCCATGGGGGAGAAGTCCCATTTCCGTTGGGTAACGAGATTCGATATAGAGTTCATCAAGAATGCTTAGAGTATCATCATTTACTTCAGTTAGAGTTGTCGGAAGCATTCTATGTAGTTTCAATAACTTATGGATTTTTGGCGTGTCTATCTCTTTTTCTTCTAAAATAGCTTTGAAACTTTTTTCTATACATTGTTGAGCATGAAAGGCGGCAATATTGGTTAAATGTTGATTGTTTATGATTTCTTCTATAGTTAAGAGGTCATCATATGCCGCTTTTAGCCACTCTTTTGTAAAAGCTCTCATAACAAAGAGATGCCGTCTTTGAGTATTTTTCTGCTAAACATGCTATCCATCTCTATAAATTTAGAGTGCATTGCTTTTGTATGTGTAATCAAATCCGTGGGAATATCAATCATCAAATCTTTTAATGCTCTTGCAATTTTTAAATGTAGTTGGCTTTTTTCTTTAAAACTTTGAGGTATAAACTCGTCTTTTGTAACTACATATAAGTCGATATCGCTGTTTTGGGTAGGAGTGCCGTAAGCATAAGAGCCGAACAATATAATTTTTTCAGGGTCAAGAGGTTTTAAGCGTTCTACTATTTGATGCTTTAAGTCTTCTATATTTATCATCTTGTACTCCTTTTGTTCGTTTGAAATTATACTATAGTTTTTGGATTTTAGATTGCCGCGCTTGTCATTGCGAGGCTTTGGCCGTGGCAATCTCAATGACGGGAGAGGGCTTGTCATTGCGAGGCTTTAGCCGTGGCAATCTCAATGACGGGAGAGGGCTTGTCATTGCGAGCGAAGCGCTGCAATCTCAATGACGAGGTGGTTCGCAAGGACTTAAGATATGTCTCTAAGTGTCCATTTGAATATATCTAAAAGTACTATAGTGTTGTTTTGCAAATCTATAAGATAAGGAATGGTGTAGCCTTTAAAGATGAAATCCCTTATATCTGCATCTTCATAGTAGTTTGATTTGCGATATTTGTATGGCATATTAGGGATATTGTTTAGTTTATGAAAAAGATTTTTATTAAAACTACTCGCTTTTGCTTTAGTGTCTTTAGCAATAAACTTTAAAATATTTTTTAGATTTTTTGTAAAAATGTCGTCTTTTGTTATCTGCATCTGTTTTATAGATTTTGAATATAGTTGTGCATTTCATCCATGTAATCTTTATCGAGCGGAGTATAAGTTCCGTTGCCGTCTCTGTATCTCTGCACGGCATCGGCTACTCTTTTTTTGGCTTCCTGTGTGGATATAGCAGGGTAGCCATCATCTGCTAAAGTCGCTATAAACTCTTGGAGCTTATGGTTTATATCTATACCTTTTGAGACTATACTTTCATACATGTCATCTTGGATTTGAAGTTTTAGGGTGTGCATGGTTACTCCTTTGCTTGTTTGTAATTATACTATAGTTTTGTGGACTTTAGATTGCCGCGTCGGCTTTGCCTCCTCGCAATGACGGAGGGGGTGAGATTGCCGCGCTTCGCTCGCAATGACGGGAAAGCTTCGCTCGCAATGACGGAGGGCGGTCATTGCGAGGCTTTAGCCGCGGCAATCTCAATGACGGACGGGGAGATTGCCGCGTCTTCCACTCCTCGCAATGACTATATGTGTTATAATAATGTAAAAAACATTTTAGGAGTGTAGCGTGGTTAGTGAACTTGAAGTTACCAGAGTGTATGTAGCTACGTTTAATCGTGCTCCTGATGCGGCGGGGCTTGCTTACTGGGTTAATGACTCTTTTGAGGGCAATGCTGCGATTGAGCAGATTGCGCAGAGTTTTTTTGATAGTGCGGAGGCGCAGAGTATTTACGTACCTAGTTTGAGTGTTGCTCAGAGGGTCTCTTTGGCATATCTTAACCTTTTTGGCAGAGAAGCTGACGCGGAAGGGCTTGCTTACTGGGTAGATGAGATAGATAATGGACGTGTCTCTCAAAGCAGCATGATACTCGCACTTGTAAACGGTGCGCAAGACAGCGTATATGGAATGGATGCAACTACGCTTGCTAACAAAAGTGAAGTGGGGCTTTACTATGCGCAAAGCTCTCTTGATGATGTTGCGGCTGCTTATGAGGTGATGGAGGGGGTTACATCGCTGCAGAGTAGTGTGAGTGAGGCTAAGGCGGTAGTAGATTGCCGCGCTTCGCTCGCAATGACGGAAGAGGCTTCGCTCACAATGACGGAGGACAGTCATTGCGAGGCTTTAGCCGCGGCAATCTCAATAACGGAAGAGGCGCAAAACAGAAGCGTGACAATAGATGATGTTTTTACTTATGATGCTGCTGAAGTTGACGAGTATATAGATGCACTTTATTCATTAAGCAGTTGGAGTAGTTCAGTTGTGACTTACAGCTTTAACGATACTATCCCCTCCTCTTACTACAGTTTTTACGATAATAGTTTGACATACGGATGGAGCGCACTTAACACTCTGCAAAGAGAAGCGGTTAGAGATGTATTTGAAATGCTTGAGACAATCGTGGATGTAGAGTTTGTAGAGGTAGAGAGCGGCGGTGATATGCAGTACAACATCACCTATCAAGAGGCAAGTTCCGGGTTTGCTTTTTACCCAGGCGGCAGTGAGTTCATGGGCGACGTTTTTTTAGGAAGCGTGTTTAACACAAACCCTCAAGAGTACGGTGTAGCCGTAGGTGAGTACGGCTGGAGCACTATAGTACATGAGACGGGGCATGCGCTAGGACTTAAGCACCCTTTTGAGGGTTACTACACGCTTGATGATGAGCTTGACAATTTTGCGCACAGTGTCATGTCTTACGATACGGGAATGACACTTCTGGCATTGACTTATATAGAAGGTCTGGAATTTGGAGTGAGCTTTGAGTGGGTAAATCCTGAGTCTTACTCCGTTTATGATATTTTGACACTACAAGAGATTTACGGCGCAAGTCTTAATAGCAGCAGTGAGGATAATATATATAGTATAGAATTTGGGGAGCTTAAGACCATCTGGGATAGCGGCGGAGTGGATACGCTTGATTTCTCGCGAAGTGCGGGGAGTGTTTTTTTGGATATGCAAGACGGGAGCGTCAATACGGTAGGATACATAAGTATAGAGAATCAGATAGATGCTTTTGTGGAAGAGCTTGAGGATACCCGGATATTCGGACAAGAGAGCTGGGTAAGTGAGAGTTTTTACACTTATGAGACGTCGCTTTATACAGGAGAGGACAACTTCGCTATAGCCTACGGCACGGTAATAGAAAATCTTGTGAGCGGAGATTTTGATGACGTGATTTTTGATAATGAGGTAGATAATATAATCCTTCTTGGCAAAGGTAATGACAAAGTTTATCTTTATGGCGGCTGGGATTATGTAGACGGTGCAGACGGCTATGACACGGTTTACTTTGATGCGCTGCTTTATGATGTAGAGTTTGAGAAAATCTCCGCAGATGAGTATCTTTTTGTAGGAGATAACTTTGCAGCGACGCTTGTGGGAGTAGAGAGCGTTGTTTTTAGTGACGGGGTTGTTAAAGAGATAGGATACTTTGATCAGACCTTTGTGTAGTTGTTGTAGCTATTTTAGATTGCCGCGCTTCGCTCGCAATGACGGAAAAGGTTCGCTTGCAATGACGGAGTGGCTTGTCATTGCGAGGCTTTAGCCGTGGCAATCTCAATGACGGATGTGTCATTGCGAGGAACGGAGTGACGCGGCAGTCTGGAGTGGCAAGAGATTGCCGCGCTTCGCTCGCAATGACTAAAGGGCAGTCTGAGATGGCAAGCGGTTATAACAGCTCATCATAAATATCCTTCCATGTCGGGTTTAAAGATTCTATGAGGGCAACTTTCTTTAATCTGCTTCCTGCTTTTAGTTGTTTTTCTCTCGTGATTGCATCTTCTATGGAGTCAAAAATCTCATAATAGACTAGACTTTTTATATTGTACTTTGTAGTAAATCCTTTTGTAATATTGTTTTTATGTTCATAAATGCGCTTAATCAAATCGCTTGTAACACCTACATAAAGTGTTTTTGAGTTGTTTGAGAGTATGTAAATATAACCTTTTTTCATATGTTACTATAACTTTTGTTTTGTTAATTTTGGCTTTAGATTGCCGCGCTTCGCTCGCAATGACGGAAAGGGTGAGATTGCCGCGCTTCGCTCGCAATGACATGGAGATGACTATGACACCTATTTAAAAATGATAAAATGGTGTCGGAGTCATTTAATCGCCTCTTAAGTTTTATTTGCTTACAATTCAGTTTGAAAACAATATTAAGGAACTGATTTGGCGCGAAAAGTTAGGATTTTTGTTAAAGACTCTTCACAACATGTGATACTAAAGAGTTTGGATAAACTTGCTATTTTTCAAGACGAATCAGACTACATGGCGTTTGCGGACATCTTGCGGGAGTCTAGTTCAAACAGCGCTCTGGCTGTTCATGCTTATGTTTTGATGCCGCACTTTTTTGAATTTTTGGCTACGCCTTCAAATGAAGATGCTTTGTCAAAGTTTATGCAGAGTCTGGGCAGAAAATATGTCGGCTACTTTAACAAAAAGTACAATCGCGTAGGAACTATTTTCGAGGGCAGATATAAATCTTCTCTTGTATAGGATGAGAGATATCTTTTTGACGTGATGCGCTACATAGAGAAACTTGCGCCAAAAGGACATCCCTTTAGCAGCATTCATAAAAATCTCTACGGCAAAAAAGATGAAATCGTCTCTTATCATGATTTGTACAAAAAGCTTGGATTTACAGACGAGCAGAGGGTAGAAAAATATGGTGAGTTATTTAACTCTGATGCAGATAATGCCAAAGAGAGTTTTATAAAAAGATGTTTAGAAAAACAGAGTGTGACGGGCAGCGAGGATTTTGTAAAAAATCTTGAAAAAATTGTGGGAATTTCTCTAACTCTAAAAGAGAGAGGACGACCTAAAAAAGAAGATAAAGAAAAAGGAAAAAAAATGTATAAAAATTTAGTAATATTGGACAAAGAGAAACACAAAGAGCTTAAGATAAGCCCTTTAGAGGACCTTAACTTTGCAAAGAGCGCGGCGTATATCCCTATTTTGGCAAATGAAGTAGCACAAGTCGGTGCGGCGTTTCCAGTGGTGTTTACGGCAGGAGAGACTCCTGAGATAATGGCAATCGTATCTTTGGGAGCTGAGAGTCTGGCAATCCGTGAAGATGGAAAGTGGATAACTTCTTATGTTCCTTCATACTTAAGAAAATACCCTTTTTCTTTGGCAAGCACGAAAGAAAATCCTAACCAAAAAGTTATTATTATAGATGAAGACTCATCTCTTTTTTCAAAATCAAAAGGCAGACAGCTTTTTAAAAAAGACGGTGAAAAATCAGAAACCCTAGAGCATGCCATAAATTTCTTAACATCACATGACAAGCAAATGAGTGTTACTTTAAATGTTGCAAAACTAATCGCACAAAGCGGAATCCTTGAAGAGAGAGAGATATCCGTGGGCGAAGGTGAAGAGAAAAAAGTGTTGGTTAACGGGTTTAAAGTAGTTAACAAAGAAAAGCTTAATGCACTAAGTGATGATATCTTAGCCGACTGGGTAAGAAAGGGAATCATGACTATGATAGATGCGCATCTGAAATCATTGGAAAATATTCAGACTCTTTTTGAGATAGCGCAAAAAAGACAGAGCTGATTCGCAATGACGAAAATAGTCACTGTGAGGAACGGAGTGACGCGGCAGTCTGAAGTGGCAAGAGATTGCCGCGCTTCGCTCGCAATGACGGATATGTCACTGCGAGGAGTGAAACGACGCGGCAGTCTGGAGTGACAAGAGATTGCCGCGCTTCGCTCGCAATGACGGGGAATGCTTTGCCTCCTCGCAATGACAGAAAACGTCGCAATGACAATGACGTGAGATAGTAAATAGTAAAAAGGAATTTAATGGCAAATAGACCATCAAAAGCACAAAACAAAAAAGTATCGGAACTGCGAGAAGCTATACTGAAATCGAAGAAATCATTTATAATAGTAGGTTTTTTTAGTTTGTTTATAAACATTCTTATGCTTGTTCCGCCTCTTTACATGTTACAGCTTTATGACAGAGTTTTGGCGAGCAGAAGTGAAGACACTCTTATCATGTTAACACTGATAGTCGTTTTCATGTTTCTAATCATGGCACTTTTAGAAATCGTGAGGTCGCGCGTACTTGTAAAAGTCGGAAATAAGCTTGACAGCCTGCTTAGTCAAAGAGTTTTTGACTCTGTATTTGAGCTTGCGCAAAAGTATCCCGGAAAAGCTTCGTCTATGCCTCTAAACGACCTCACGCAGGTGAGACAGTTTATGACGGGGAACGGGCTTTTTGCATTTTTTGATGCGCCTTGGATTGTCATCTACATAGCTGTTTTATTTATGTTTCACCCTATATTTGGATATTTTGCCATATTTGCGGCGATTGTTCTGGTCGCTCTTACGATTATAAATGAGTACTCGACAAAACAAAAGCTTGCCGAAGCTAATGCACTCAGCCGTTCATCAAGCGCATTTGTCGATTCAAATCTAAGAAACGCAGATATTGTACATGCTATGGGTATGAAAGAGAGTATCCGTAAGATTTGGGAAGAGCGTTATTTCGGTTTTTTAAATGCACAAAATGACGCAAGTAACAGTGCGGGAGTTTTTTCAAATGTCTCAAAAAGCCTAAGAATGCTATTTCAGTCACTTATACTTGGTATAGGTGCTTACTTGGCTATTAGCATGGAGCTGACTCCCGGAATGATGATTGCGGGTTCTATCATCATGGGCAGGGCTTTAGCACCTTTGGATCTTATTATAGGCAGCTGGAAAGGTTTTAGCAGTGCCAGAGCTTCTTACCAAAAACTGGAAGGTCTTCTTGAGGAGTTCCCAAAATATAAAGAGTATATGCAGCTTCCTGCCCCAATGGGAGAAGTTTTACTCGAAAGTGCGGTTGTCGTTCCTCCCGGTGCGCAGCAGCCATCACTTAGAGGTATATCCATGCTGATTCAAAAAGGTGATGTTGTGGGCATCATCGGACCGAGTGCTGCGGGTAAATCATCACTTGCCAGAGTAATTTTGGGTCTTTGGCCGTTGGCTGCGGGTAAAGCAAGGCTTGATAAAGCGGATATCTATCAGTGGGATAAACATGATTTGGGGCAGTACATCGGCTACCTGCCACAAGACATAGAGCTGTTTGAGGGAACTATCTCTCAAAACATCGCAAGATTCGGCGAGGTAGACTCTCAAAAAGTCGTAGATGCTGCACAAAGAGCGGGTGTTCATGAGATGATACTTAGACTTCCTGATGGCTATGACACCAAAATCGGCGCAGGCGGCGCAACTCTCTCAGGCGGGCATAGACAAAGAGTCGGACTTGCAAGAGCGATTTACAACAATCCCGTTTTAGTGGTTTTAGATGAGCCTAACTCAAATCTTGATGATGTCGGAGAAGCAGGACTTGTAAATGCCATCAACTACTTAAAGCAGATAGGCTCTACGGTAGTGATTATCACGCATAGACCAAGCATCCTTCAAGTAACAAACAAGCTCGCAGTTATAAAGCAAGGTGCGCTTGAGCTTTACGGAAACACTAATGACGTTTTAGCGCAGCTATCTAAAAATGCACAGCAAGCGCAAGCACAAACGGCGCAAAATACTCCTAGTACGAAAAGCCAGCCGTCACAAAATGCACCTAAAATATCACTCAGCAAGCCTGAAAATGAAGGAAAACTATGAGCGTAGAACAAGAGATAAAGATGCCTTCTACAGATGACTCTAAGGTTATAGGTTTTGGTTTGGCAGTCGTTTTTTTACTCTTTGGAGTATTTGGCGGATGGGCAGCTTTTGCACCGCTTGCAGAATCTTCGGTAGCAATCGGTAAAATTTCGGCTGATTTGGATAAAAAAACACTGCAGCATTTAGAGGGCGGTGTTATAGAGAGTATACATGTCAAAGACGGTGATGAGGTAAAAAAAGGCGATCTGCTTTTAAAGCTTAGAGATGTTCACATAAAAAGCCAGTTAGACATCTTCAAAACACAGTATGACGACGCTTCGGCGCTTTATGCCAGACTTGTAGCGCAAAGAGATAACAAAAATAGCGTTGTCTATCCTGATGAGCTGCAAAACGAGAGCATAAAAAAAGAGCAAAACAACATCTTTTATGAGACAAAAAAGAGTATAGAAGATGAGAAAATTATCTCTCAAAACAGAGTTGTACAGTTACAAAATCAGATAGAGGGTTTAAACTCTCTTATGGAGGCGAAAAAATCCAGACTAGCGTCCATTAAAGAGGAGATTTTAGAGTGGGAAGACCTTTATAGACAAAAGCTCGTAGACAAACTTAAAATCAGAGAGTTAAGCAGAGAACAAAACAGTATTGAGGGTGATATCTCTCAAACTGCATCAGAAATAGCAAAACTCAGCGAAGCCATCAATGAGACGAAAAATCAGCAGCTCCTTAGAGAAAAAGAGTTTACAAAAGAGACACTGGGCGAGCTTGTAAAAGCAAAATATATGCTTTTTGATCTTAAGTCAAAAATAGTTTCGGTTGAAGATACGCTGCTAAGAACAAATATCGTCGCACCGATTGACGGTACTGTTGTCGGTTTGAGTCTGCACACGGTCGGCGGTGTAGTATCTCCCGGTAGAGATATTTTACAAATCGTTCCACAGGATTCAAAACTCATTGTTGTGGCGCAAGTACAGACATCAGATGTCGACAAGGTTAAAGTCGGACTTATGGCAGACATAAGATTTTCAGCTTTTAACGTACAAAAAGCTCATGTCGTAGAGGGAAGAGTCGTACATGTCTCGGCTGACAGCTTTATGGATGAGAAGAGCGGAATGCCTTACTATGAAGCAAAAATCGAAGTGACGAAAAACGGTGAAGTGCAGCTTGTAGATTATGGATTTGAGCTGGTATCGGGTATGCCTGCAGAGGTTATTATAAAGACCTCAGAGAGAACGGTGCTTAGTTATTTGGTAAAACCGTTTACGGATATGATTGCTAGGGGATTCAATGAAGAGTAGTAAGTGCGCCCTTTTATTTTCTCTAAGCGTTGTTTTATGCGGCACTCTGGGTGCCGAGGTGTTAAACTTTTCAAAAGCGTACGGTCTTGCTCTTGAAAATGCAAATAACATCCGCTCTTCCGTCTATGTTGCCGAAGCGGAAAAAGAGAAGATAAATCAAGAGGATGCGCAGCTCTACCCGCAAATCAATCTAAGCGCATCTTATAAAAAAACAGAGTATGAGTCAAATCCTGCAAAAAATATGACAAGGCAAGGTCTTATAACCTACTCGGTTACGGCAAGACAATCCATCTATAATCCTGCGGTTTTAACAAGGATAGATATGCAGGAGTCGCGGAGCAAATACTCCGATGTAAAGGTTGAGTATGAAAAAGAGGCTCTTGCACAGGAGCTTTTTAAAACATATCTCGATATCTTAAAATCACATAACAGGATAAAGCTCTTAGAGTCCTATCTTGAGTACAACAGAAGTAAACTTGAAGAGCTTAGTAAAAAGTTTGCTATGAATCTCTCCAACAAGATGGATTTGCTTCAAATGCGCGTTGAGTATAACTCTGCCGTAATAGAACTTGACAAAGAGAAGAAGCTTTTAAAAGTGTATGACCTTAAGTTTAAGCACTATATCGGAGATTTTGAGTATGAACTGCCTAAGATAGAGTCGGATAAGATTCTTCTAGGAACTATAGAGCAAATGAGAGCACAAGTTATCGGCACAAATGATTTGCAAAAAAGCTTGCGTGTAAAGCAGGCACAAGCCGCAGTCGAGGTAAGTGACGCGGAGGTGCAAAATGCAAAAAGCGGACATCTGCCAAAACTGACTTTTGATGCAGTCTACAATAGATATGACACCGATACGCCGACCATTGATGCACCTTATAACACGGTAAAGTACGCAATGTTAAGTCTTAACATACCAATTTACGGCGGCGGTTATGTTTCATCAAAAGTGGACTCCTCCAAACTTATGAGAAAAGCGGCAAATGAAGACTTGGAAAATGCAAAAAAAGAGGTTCAGGTTTTTTACGATGAGTATTTAGCCGTTTTTGAAGCATCAAGCGAGTCGGTAACGATGTACAAAGATGCTCTCACATCCGCAGAGCTCTATCTTGAAGCTATAAATCAAGGTTATGAGTATGGTTTAAAGAGCATCATAGACCTTAATGATGCAAAAAATAAGCTGAATGAGGTAAAATACAAATACGTAGAAAATTTATACTCTTTGGTAGACTCCTATATAGGACTGTTGATGGTAACAAACAATTTTAAAGAGTTAAATCTTTTAGATAAGTTAGTAGAATAAGGATAGAGATGAAAAAGGCGATAGTAACGGGCGTAACAGGGCAAGACGGTGCATATTTGGCAGAACTGCTTTTAGAGAAGGGTTATGAGGTTTATGCAACATACAGAAGAACTTCTTCTGTAAATTTTTGGCGCATGGAAGAGCTGGGAATAGAGAATCACCCAAATCTTCATTTGGTGGAGTATGATTTGACCGATCAGGCGAACAGTGTCAGAATGGTTGCAGAGATAAAACCAGATGAGATTTATAATCTAGCCGCGCAGAGTTTTGTGGGTGTCTCTTTTGAACAGCCGCTCGCAACTGCTCATATAACAGGGCTTGGTTGTGTGCATCTTCTTGAAGCTATAAGGATAGTAAATCCAAAGATAAAATTTTATCAAGCAAGCACTTCGGAGATGTTTGGTTTGGTGCAGGAGATTCCTCAAAGAGAGTCTACGCCTTTTTATCCTAGAAGCCCTTACGGCGTTGCAAAACTATATGCGCACTGGATGGTGGTAAACTATAGAGAGTCTTATGACATGTTTGCATGCAGCGGCATACTCTTCAACCATGAATCGCCTCTAAGAGGAAGAGAGTTTGTTACCCGCAAGATAACAGATAGCGTAGCAAAAATCAAACTCGGTAAACTAGATGTTTTAGAACTTGGCAATATGGACGCAAAAAGAGACTGGGGATTTGCAAAAGATTATGTTCTAGGGATGTACTTGATGCTTCAAGCTCCAAAGCCCGACACTTATGTTTTAGCTACAAACAGAACAGAGACGGTAAGAGATTTTGTAACTATGGCATTTAAAGCAGCAGGCATTGAGTTAGAGTTTAGCGGTAAGGATGAGAATGAAATTGCGATTGATAAAGCAAGCGGCAAAACACTTGTGAGAGTAAATCCGAAATTTTACCGCCCTGCCGAAGTCGACCTTCTCATCTGTAATCCTCAAAAAGCAAAAGACGAGCTTGGATGGGAGCCCGAATGCACACTCGAAGAGCTGTGTGCCATGATGGTAAAAGAGGATTTAAGAAGAAACGAAACAGGCTTTAGTTTTTAAAGCATGAAGAAAGTTCTTATAACTGGCATAGACAGCTTTAGCGGTACTCATCTATCGTCATATCTTGTAAATGCAGGTTATGACGTTTATGGAACTTCTCTATTTGAGTGCGGAGATAAAAAGTACAAATGCGATATCACTAAAAAAGAGGATATCATCGCTGTACTTAAAAGCTCTAAACCCGACTACCTTATCCACCTCAGCGGTATCTCTTTTGCAGCTCATGGAGAGAGTGAAGATTTTTACAAAGTAAATACTATAGGCACTATAAATATACTTGAGAGTTTTATAGAACTGAAAATGAGTCCTAAAAAGATAATCCTTGCAAGCAGTGCCACAGTTTACGGCAATCAAGGCTTGGAAGTTCTTGACGAATCACTCTGCGCAAAACCGACAAACCATTACGGTGTGAGTAAATACGCTATGGAGTGTCTCTCATCAGAGTATTTTGGAAAGTTAAATATAATCATCACAAGACCGTTTAACTATACGGGCATAAACCAGCAGGAGCACTTCCTCATCCCAAAAATCGTAAAACATTTTAAAGAAAAGAGGCAAACTATAGAGCTGGGCAACATACATGTAAGCCGTGAGTTTAACGATGTCTCTTATGTATGCGAAATATACAAAAAACTGCTCGAATCTTCTGCGGTTTCCGAAGTTGTAAATATAGCCTCAAGCAGAGGCATAAAACTCTTGGACGTTATAGAGATGATACAAGAGATAGCGGGTTATAAGATAGAGGTGAAAATCAATCCTGCCTTTGTAAGAGAGGGTGAGATAAAAACACTCACAGGCTCATGTGAGAAGCTTTTTGGACTTATCGGCAAAGTAGAACAAAAAGAGTTTAAAGAGACACTGCGAGATATGCTTGAAGCCTAAAGAGAAAAAAGTAGCAATAGTTCATGACTGGCTTGTGACAAATGCGGGAGCGGAGAAGGTCTTAAAAGCTTTGATAGACATCTATCCGGGTGCCGATATCTTCTCCATTGTTGATTTTTTAAGTAAGAGCGACAGAGAAGCGGTCATGGGCGGCAGAGAAGCAAAAACATCCTTTATCCAAAAACTCCCTTTTGCAAAAAAACATTTTAGAAGTTACTTTTTTCTTTTTCCTCTGGCAATAGAGAGCTTTGATTTAAGCGAATATGATTTAATCATCTCATCATCATGGGCGGTTGCAAAAGGGGTGAAGAAGAATGCAGACCAGCTTCATATCTCTTACTGCTATACGCCGATTCGCTATGCGTGGGATCTTTATGATGAGTATACGGCAAACTTGAGCCAGCCTAAAAAACTTTTTGTTCAAACAACGCTGAGATATATTAGAAGATGGGATATAAAAACGCTCTATAGAGTCGATCACTTTATAGCGGACTCTATCTTTGTGCAGGAGAGAATCAAAAGAACATACAACAGAGATTCGGTTGTTATCTATCCGCCTGTTGATACGCAGAATTTCAGTTACGAGCCGCATAAAGAGGAGTTTTACTTAAGTGCTTCAAGACTTGTTCCTTACAAAAAAACAAAACTGATTGTTGAGGCGTTTAACGAAATGCCCGAAAAAAAGCTCCTCGTTATAGGACGCGGTGAGGAGTATAAAGCAATAAAAGAGATTGCAAAAGCAAATATTTCGGTGCTTGGTTATCAAGAGAGAGATAAATTGATACGCTACATGCAAAAAGCAAAAGCTTTTGTATATGCGGCAATCGAAGACTTTGGCATAGTACCCATTGAAGCTATGTCATGTGGAACTCCGGTAATCGCCCTAAGTAAAGGCGGCACTGCAGAGACGGTTACAGACGGTAAAAGCGGGGTGCATTTTCATGAGCAGACAAAAGAGGATATCATAGAAGCTGTTTATAGATTTGAGAAGCAGAGTTTTGACTTGGCATCTATCTCAAAAGATGTTCAGGCATATAACACAAAAAGATTTCAAGGCGAGATAAAAGAGTTTATAAATAGTTTTGAAGTATAATCAGCCTCATGAAGACTTTGAAATTTAACCCTTTTTTTTACATACTTACCTCTTTACTTGTGGCAGTTGATTTTTTAGCGCTCATCATCTCTTTTGAAGTTCTCAGCTATACACAAACTGCACCTTTAGATATAACTCCATATTTTTGGATTTTTATTTTTATACTTCTTACATTTGCCGCTCAAGAAATATATATAGTCCGTTATGACTTTTGGGGAGATGCCAAAAGAGTGCTTAAGGGGTTTTTCTTCTCCTTTTTTGCGGTTTTTACTATCATTTCACTGGCTAAAGTCTTTGATGATTACTCCGTAGATTTTTTATTAAAGTTTTTCATCACGGCAATGTTTGTAACACTTTTTTTTAAAAGATTCTTTAAGAAACTATTTTTTACATTTGATGTATTCAGGCTTAAAGTAAAAATAGTTGCAGATGAGCAAAACTACGAAACTATCGCTAAAGAGATAGAGAAAAACTGGTATTTCGGCTATGAGGCGGATGATACAGAGTATGACTTGATTATCATCTCTTCACGCGGGTTTGAACTTAGTAAACTTCAAGAGAGCATCAGAGAATTTTCACGCACCACCAAAGATATTTTTATCATCCCTTATTTGGACTATTTGGATTTTTCACATGCTACTATATTTGATTTCTCAAACATCAGGTTTTCGGCAATTCATATAGAAAACAGACTTCTAAATCTAAAAAATATTTTTATAAAGTACTTTTTTGAAAAAATCACAATATTGATGCTTCTTCCCTTTGCATTGGTTTTGCACCTTTTTATCTCTAGGCTCATCAAAAGAGACTCCATTGGGGCGGTATTTTTTAATCAAAAAAGACTTGCCAAAGACTCAAAACTTTTTGAGTGTTACAAATACCGCACAATGTATGAGAACTCTCAGGAAATGCTTAAAGAGTATCTTTTAAAAAACCCCGACGAGGTTGAGTATTATAAAAAATTTCATAAGTATAAAAATGATCCCCGTATCACAAAAATAGGCAGGTTTTTAAGAAGAACATCGCTGGATGAACTCCCTCAATTTTACAACATACTCAAAGGCGATATGAATCTTATAGGTCCCAGACCTTATCTGCCCGAAGAACTTCATGCCATGGGTGAAGACAACACGGATATAATCCTTAGAGTCAAACCTGGGCTTACGGGTCTGTGGCAGGTGAGCGGGAGAAATAAATTAACCTTTAAAAAGAGGGTTGATTTGGATGTTTGGTATATTCAGAACTGGTCTCTGTGGATGGATTTTGTTATTTTTCTTAAAACAACAAAAGTTGTACTGCTTAAAGTCGGTGCAAAGTAAATATTTACTATTAAATTATACTATAAATGCCTATTTTTATTAAAAAATAGTATAATTTAAGAATTTATATAAAGCAGGTAAAAATGGGTTTTGAATTTATACCGTATAGCGATGAGCAGAGAAAGACTTATATCAATGCAGAATTGGTATATAGGAGCTATATATCCAAAAAGAAAAGATACGATAAATCCTTCAGGTACAGGATGGGATGGCAAAAAGTAAAGGATAAGGAATATCTTTTTAGAGAGTGCCTTGATACCAAAAAGCGAAAATCGCTCGGTGCAAGAAGCAGCGAGACAGAAGCTATTTATGACTCGTTTCATGCTCAAAAAGCGGAGCTAAAAGAGAGCATAAAAGAGACTAAAACGCTGCTTGAGAGGCAAGAGAAGATAAACAAGTTTACTAAAATATCAAGAGTACCCAATGTGTTGATAAATCTTTTTAGAAGATTGAACGAACTAGGTCTTGACGATAAAGTCGTGGTTATAGGTACGAACAGTTTATATGCTTATGAAGCTTATAGCGGCGTATTTATTGAAAATCAGCACTTAGCTACATTTGACATAGATATACTGAATAAAAGAGATAAAAAAGTTTCAATAGCTTTTAAAGAGAAGATTCCAAACAGAACATTAAAGGGCATACTACTAGAGGTGGACAATACTTTTAAAGAAAGTGATGAAGCCTTGTATCGCTTTGTTAATAAAGACGAAGTGGTGGTAGAGCTGCTTACTCCTATGAGGATTGGATCTGGCAATGAGTCCTTTGGCGGAGTCAGGGAAATAATATTAGACGGAATCAAATGGATAGAGAGTTCAAAGCTGCATAAGCAATTGCTTATAGGAGATAATGGCAAATGTGCGTTTATCACGACCATAAACCCTTTGGAGTACGCTGTCTATAAAAAGTGGCTAAGTACTCAGACATACAGAGAGCCTATCAAGCGAGATAGAGATATGCAGCAGTCTTATCTCGTTACCAAACTTATAAGAGATTACATGCTTACAATCGATATAGAATCTGAGCTTAAAAATATTAGAAATATTTCAAAAGAAGCGGTAGAGGACTATAGACAAACCGTATTGAATAAGCGATAAGTAAGCATCTGAGTGCTAAAATCTCCCTATAATAAGGGGAATATATAATGACTAATATTATCTTATGCGGCGGCAGCGGCACACGCCTTTGGCCGATAAGCAGGACGCTTATGCCTAAACAGTTTGTAAAACTTTTTGATGACAAATCACTTTTTCAGCTAACTCTTGAGCGAAACCGCCTCTCTTGCCAAAGAAGTTTTATAGTTTCAAGCTCTGAACAATATCTATTGGCACTGGATCAAACGCAAGAGACGGTTCTCTCTAATTCTGAGACAACATGTTATCTTCTTGAACCTATAGCAAGAAATACCGCTCCTGCAATCGCTCTTGCCTGCATGACACTGGATAAAGAAGAGATAGTTTTGGTTACGCCATCGGATCATCTTATTAAGAATGAAAAAGAGTACCAAAGAGTACTAAACCGTGCAAAAGAGTCGGCAGAGAAAAATTATCTAGTCACTTTTGGCATAAAACCGACATTTGCCCAAACCGGATTTGGTTATATTGAAGCAGACGGCGAAAATGTTAAAGCCTTTCATGAAAAACCGGATTTTGAGCGTGCTACAGCGTATTTAAAAGCCGGGAATTACTACTGGAACAGCGGAATGTTCTGTTTTAAAGCAGGAATTTTTTTAGAGGAGCTTCAAAAGCATTCGCCGCACATATACAATGCATGCAAAAGTGCATTAGGGGATGACGCTTTTGTTTTCTCAAAAAAAGTTATAACGGTAGATAAAGAGAGTATGTCTAAAATCCCCGAAAATTCTATCGACTATGCCGTTATGGAGAAATCCTCAAAAGTCAAGGTTATCCCCTCGGATATCGGCTGGTCGGATGTAGGAAGCTTTGATGCTCTTTATGATTAACTGCCAAAAGATAAAGATGGCAACACCGTAAATGAAAAGTATGTTCAGATAGACAGCAAAAACAATTTTATTTACGGTAATGAAAGAAAAATAGCAACCGTTGATATAGAAGACCTTATTATCGTTGATACGGGGGATGCGCTTCTTATCTCAAAAAAAGGTTCGTCTCAAAAAGTAAAAGATGTCGTTGCTAAAGTACGCCAAGACAGCCAGCTGCACAATATCCATCTAACGGCTCATAGACCATGGGGAACATACACCGTGCTTGAGGATACTCCAAAATATAAGATTAAACGTATAGAGGTAAAACCAGGAGGCAGGCTCTCTTTGCAAAAACATTTTCATAGAAGCGAGCACTGGACGGTTGTAAGCGGAACGGCTATCGTAACACTGGCTCAAGAAGAAAAAGCACTCAGAGCAAATGAGTCTATCTACATCCCAATGGGAGAGCTTCACCGCCTTGAAAACGCGGGGAAATTACCTTTAGTTCTTATAGAGACGCAAATAGGCGACTATCTAGGTGAAGATGATATCTTAAGAGTCGAAGATGATTATAAAAGAGAAGAAAACAGTTGAAACACAATATTTTACTTGCTTTTAGTTTTGCCGAAAGAGATTTTAAAGAGCGTTATATAGGAACAGGTTTGGGGCAGATTTGGTATATTCTCTCACCCATCATTACCATACTTATATACACGGTCATCTTCTCTGATTTTATGAAGATGAAGCTTGATATTGTCGATAACAGCTACTCTTACAGCATCTATCTTGTTCCTGGTCTTTTGGCATGGACATCTTTTAGCACCGTTATCATGCGGCTAAACGGCTCTCTTTTGGAAAAAGCAAATCTTATCAAAAAGATAAATGTTCCCGCTTTTGTTTATCAGCTCAGTATTATCATTACCGAATTTGGCATTTTGATACTCTCATACTCGTTGGCACTCATTTTTTTGCTACTTGTAAATCAACCCATAACGCTTACTTTTTTATATCTTTTGCCTCTTCTGTTTTTACAAACGATTCTTGCCTTTTCACTAGGAGTGATTTTTTCACTCTTTACCCCGTTTTTTAAAGATTTAAAAGAGGCAGTTCCAATCATTGTACAGCTTTGGTTTTGGATGACGCCTATTATCTACATGAAAGAGATGATTGCAAACAAATATCCCGCTCTTTTAACCTTTAACCCGTTTTTTTACTTTGTGCATATCTATCAAGATATTTTTCTCTACTCAAAAGCGCCCTCCTTTGAGGCGCTCATCAGTATAATGTTTATCACATTTGTACCACTTGTTTTTGCCGCTTATCTTTACAAAAAAATGATAGGTACTATAAAGGATATTATTTAGATGCAAAAAGTCCTAGAAGTTAAAAATATCACAAAAGTCTATAAGATGTATAAAGGTAATTTCGACAGACTAAAAGAGGTGTTTTTAAAAAAAACATATCATAAAGAGTTTGTTTCAAACAACAATATCTCTTTTGACCTCTACATGGGCGAAACACTCGGAATCATCGGAGTAAACGGTGCAGGTAAATCAACTATACTTAAAATCATAGCAGGCGTTACAAACCCTACAAGCGGAGAGATTTTAAGGCATGGCAGAGTAACGGCGCTTCTTGAACTCGGCACGGGTTTTAACGATGAGTTAAGCGGATATGAAAACATCTTTTTAAACGGTACGCTTATCGGGATGAGTGAGCAGGAGTGCGCGCAAAAAGCAAAAGAGATTATCGCTTTTACCGAACTGGGTGATTATATAAACGAACCTATCAAAACCTACTCATCGGGTATGAAGATGCGTCTTGCTTTCTCTATCGCCATTTACTCCGAACCACAAATTCTTATAGTCGATGAAGCTCTAAGTGTCGGGGATGCGCACTTTGCGGCAAAATGTACCAAAGCATTAAAGCAGAGAAAAGAGCAAAATATGTCTATAATCTATGTCTCTCATGACTTGAACTCTTTAAAACTGCTTTGTGATAGAGTTATTTTGTTAAATCATGGTGAGCTTATAGAAGAAGGAAGCCCTGAAACAGTGATAAATACATACAACTTTCTTATCGCAAAACTTGGCGACAAAGAGGAGAAAATAAGCATAAAAAACTCTCATGAGAGCTCTTTTGGAACATTTGACGTTGAGATAACAGGAGTAGTCATAAAGGGTGAAAATTCAAACTCAAATATGATAAGTTCAGGTGAAGTTGCAAATATAGAACTAAGAATTTTTTCTAAAAAAGAGCTATCAAATATGACTGTAGGTATAATGCTGCGTGATAAATTCGGGCAGGATATATTTGGAACAAACACCTATTACTACGATATGAATATAGAGTTTCAAGCAGATACAGAGTACACATGCACTTACAAAATGCCCCTAAATATCGGAGCGGGAAAATACAGTGTAACTGCAGCAGTCCATTCAGAACATAACCATCTCTCTGAGTGCTCGCACTGGCTTGATCACGGAGCCGATTTTGAAGTTGCTGGAGTTATCGGCAACATGTTTATAGGCGCAACTAGATTAGAACCTAGTATTGAATTTAAAGAAGTATAAAATGATACAAACAAACATACCAAATCTCACAAATGAAGAGATTATGCAAAAAATAGAACAAGAAGCCAAAAGAGAAAAACCCAAAGCACCGCAGCAAGTAAAAAATTTTCATAAAAAACCGCGGCAGCAGACAAAAATCGAGAAAGTCACTATTTATGACTTTGCAGTAAAAATAGGAAAGTTTTTACAAAAAAACGGGTTTGGCAATTTTGCAAAAAGTGTGCAGAAAATATTTAAGCTTTATCCTCAAAACCGTATATATATCATGAATGATTTTGTAAAATTTTATGACGAAGAGTTTGTAAACAATACTTACAATCTTCTTTTTTTCAGAAATCCGACCGACAAAGAGAAGGAACATTATCTTTCTGTTTTAAGAAGCGGCAAGGTCTCTAAGGCGGAGATTGTACTCTCTCTTTACTACTCTAAAGAGGCAAGAGAGCAAAATGTTATTATCTTAGGAGTAAAAAAAAGATATCTGCTTATGCTTTTATATAAAATCCCACTTATGGGATATTTAACAAAAACAGCATATACGCTTTTAACGCTGCCAAAACTTTTAGAGCGCATTGCAAGCCATGAAAATTTATTTTACTCTAAAATACAGCATCAAGAGATAAAGCAGAGCAATTTTGAAATGCAGCTGCAGACAAAAGCGTCAAACGAAACTGTTTCGGACTTAAATTCACAGCTACAGACAAAAGCATCAAACGATACCGTTGCGGATTTTACAAAACATTTTCAAGCGCAGCTGCAGACAAAAGCAGCTATAGAAGATTTCAAATACTACATGCAGACACTTAATTATGCAAAAGAGTATATGCAAGATGTGCAAAAAAATATGCAAGGTCTTATCGCAGAAGCGAAAAAGCGTTTACCTAAAGAGTTGTTAGAACAAAAAGAGCTTGTAGCTATTACGCAAGAAGAAAAACATATCTTCGATACTTTTTATGTGGCATTTGAAGAGAGGTTTCGCGGCAGCAGAGAGCAGATTAAACAAAGAGTAGAAAAATATCTCTCATACATTGAAAATTTGCCATTTGAGAAAGAACAGATAAGAGTACTAGATGTCGGTTGCGGCAGAGGTGAATGGCTGGAGCTTCTGGGAGAAAAGGGTTATAGCGCAAAAGGGATTGATTTGAACCGTATCATGGTCGAAAAATCAAAAGAGTTATCTTTGGCGGTAGAAGAAGCCGATGTTTTAGAGTATCTTCATGCACAAGCAGATGATTCTCTATCTTTTATTAGCGGATTCCACATCATAGAACATCTTCCTTTTGAAGTCTTGATGACGCTCTTAAGCGAGAGCCGCAGAGTACTGCAAAAAGGCGGAATGGTTCTTTTTGAGACGCCAAACCCTGAAAATCTTGTTGTAGGAGCTTGCACTTTTTATACAGATCCGACACATATAAATCCGCTTGTACCCGACTCCACACAGTTTTTACTAGAGTACAACGGTTTTATAAATACGCAGATACTAAGAGTCAACGGCTCTTTTGACGTAGACCTGCAAAACGAATTTTTAAATCTTCAGTTTAATCCTCAGTTTGATTACGCAGTTATAGGATACAAAGCATGAAAAAAGTAGCTATACATCAGTTTTCGCCCACCGCAAACTATGGCGACGGTGTTACAAACGGGATGCTGTATATGCAAAAAATTCTCCAAAATGCGGGTTTTGAGTCACACATTTATGCAGAACGATTTGATGAGAGGCTTGAGGGGAAAATCCTAAGCTATAAAAAAATTGACAAGGAGAACCCAAACCAGCTTCTTTTTGTACACTACTCAATCTTTTATGACTTTTCCGTATGGATGGATACTCTGAATATCCCAAAACACATGATTTATCATAATATTACTCCTGCAGAGTTTTTTAAAGACAATCCGCATCTTTACAAAATGTGCAAAGAGGGCAGAGAGATACTTCCAAAACTAAAAGAGAAGTTTGAGGGCTATATCGGCGACTCTGAGTTAAATGCACAAGAACTTAGAGACGTAGGCTATGAAGATGTTAAAACCATACCGCTTCTTATCGATGTGGATAAAAAAATATCGCATACTTTTGATGCAGACTATTTTGATGAAATAGCGCAAGATTTTAGCATAATGTTTGTAGGCCGCGTGGCTCCAAATAAAGCGCAGCATGACCTTATAAAAATAGCAAAAGAGTATAAAAGGTACAATCATGACTTTAAGCTTTACATTATCGGGGGTACAACCGACATAGCGTATGAAAATAGGCTTAAAGAGAAGATTTTGCAAAACGACCTTACTCAAAATGTTATCCTCACCGGCAAAATAAGCGATGAAAAACTTTACGCTCACTACAGAGCTGCAAGTGCATTTGTGTGTATGAGCGAACATGAGGGGTTTGGTATACCGCTTGTTGAAGCGATGCTTTTTGGCGTTAGCGTAATCGCATTTAACTCAAGCAATATCAAAAGTACTCTTAATGGCGGCGGCATACTCTTTAATGAAAAAAATCATAACTACATAGCCGCTGCAATCAATCTTATAAGAAATAACAAAGCATTTAAAAGAGCTATTCTTTTAACGCAAAAAGAAGCGGTGAAAATATACGAACATAAAAGTGTTGTAGAAAAACTTTTATCCTATCTTCGCTCTTTTTCTATAGAGTGTGATTTTTATGTAGAGAGTGCAAAAGATGAGGTTGTATATCAAATAGAAGGACCATATGATTCAAGCTACTCTTTGGCACTGCTAAATAGAGAGATGGCAAAAGCGCTTGAGGCTATAAACCCTCATAGCGTATCACTTTTCTCTACCGAAGGTTATGGCGATTTTGAACCTTCTAAAACTTTCTTACAACAAAATCCTTTTTATGAAACACTTCATAAAAGAGGTAAAAAAGCTCAACATGTTGAAGTAGTTTTAAGAAATCTATATCCGCCGAGGGTTTATGATGCAAAAGGATTAATAAACCTGATGAACTCGTACGGATGGGAGGAGTCTGCATTTCCTAGAGAGTACCTGCATGATTTCAATACCTATCTTGATGCGCTTCCCGTGATGAGCAGCTATGTTCAAAAGGTCATGATAGACAATGGTCTCTCAATCTTCTCTAAAGTTGTAGGTGTGGGCATTGATCATCTTCTTGAAGTTGAGCAGTTAGAGTATAAACTTACAACAAAAAAAAGTTTCAAGTTTTTACATATCTCTTCTTGTTTTGCAAGAAAAGGAGTTGATGTTTTACTAAAAGCGTACGAAGAGGCGTTTAACATTGATGATGATGTCTGTTTGGTTATTAAAACATTTCCAAATCCACATAACAATGTCGAAGAGTTACTTAAAAACCATAAAAACGCAAACAAAAACTTTCCCGAAGTCGAACTTATTAACCGTGATTTAGAAGATGCCTATATCGTGAATCTATATAAAAAGTGTGATGTTCTTGTAGCACCCAGCCGCGGTGAGGGATTTGGACTGCCGATGGCGGAAGCAATGCTTTTTGATATGCCTGTTATCACGACGGCTTTTGGCGGACAGAGTGATTTTTGTACAGATGATACGTCATGGCTTATCGACTACAGTTTTGAAAAAGCCAAGACGCACATGAACCTCTTTAACTCCTTTTGGGTCGAGCCTTCACAAAAACACCTCAGTTCTCTTATGCTTTTGCTTGTTTCTATGCCAAAAGAGAAGATAGAGCAAAAAACACAAAAAGCAAAAGAGTACATTTTAGCAAACTACAAATGGCAGCACTGCGCTAAGAGGCTGCTTGATATAGTTTCAGAGATTAAAAGTATGCCGATTTTTAATGATAAAAAAATAAATCTAGGCTGGATTAGTACATACAATACAAAATGCGGCATAGCAACTTACAGTGAGTTTCTTTTAGAGTACTTCAACAAAGAGAAGTTTGATGTGAAGGTTTTGGCAAATTATGCGCAGGATTTTATAGATGATGCAAAAGAAGAGAACGTTATAAGATGTTTCAGAGATAGAAAAGATGCCGATGTAGCGCTGCTCAAAGAGCATATAAAACAGAGCGCTCTTGAGAGTGTAGTCATCAACTTTAACTTTGCCTTTTTTTCTATGCAAAATCTTCAAGACCTCTTAGAGTATCTGCATCAAAACGGTATCAAAGCTTCCATTATTTTTCATAGTGTCAAAGATGTTGAGATTAAAGGGTTAGAATCCTCTTTAGGCTGGATTAAAGAGACTTTGCAAAAAGTAGAGCATCTTTTTGTACATAACATCGAAGATTTAAACATACTTAAGTCATTTGGGCTTGTCAAAAATGTAACGCTTTTTCCTCATGGCGTGCAAAAAAGAGAGAGCCGTTCACAAATGGATAAAACAAAAAAGGTTATAGCTTCTTACGGTTTTATGCTGCCGCATAAAGGGATAAAAGAGCTCATAGAAGCTTTTGCGTTGCTCTTAAAAAAAGAGAAAAATGTAGAGCTTCTTTTAGTAAATGCTCTCTATCCGAACCCCGTATCAAATCAGTATGCAAAAGAGTGTGAACAAAAAATTGAGGAGCTGGGTATCTCCAAAAGCGTGACTATGATAACTGATTTTTTAAGCGATGATGCGTCATTTTAGCATCTTTATACGGCAGACATGCTTGTAATGCCTTACAGAGATACACAAGAGAGTTCAAGCGCCGCCGTTAGATATGCAATCGCAACAAACAGACCGGTTGTTTGCACTCCTATAGGAATATTTAACGATGTTGCAGATATTGTTCATTTTTTCCAAGATTCATCTGTGCAAAGTATGGCGCAAAAGCTAAAAGAGCTGCTAAAAGACGAAAAAACACTTTACGCCAAAAATGAAGTTCAAAAGAGATGGATTGACGAACATGACTGGAAAGAAGTATCTAAGAGATTGCAGACAATATTGTCATTATAAAGCATGGTTGTCATCGTAAGCCGCATCGTCATTGCGAGCGCAGCGCGGCAATCTCTTGTAACTCAAAACTGTCGTGTCATTTCACTCCTCTATATCTTTTTGTTTTAAACTAAAATATCTACTTTATTTTCTATTGACTTTTTTGCATACTATACCGATATCATAGTTTTTGCATGATTTTTCATAAGAATCTTTAAAAAAAATATTAATCTTTTTTTCTTCTATTTTATCTTTTAAAAAGAGATATAAAACATCTTCTTCAACTTCATTTTCTAAAATACTACTCTTTTGCTCACAGTCTACATTTGCTCTAGCTAAAAACCCACTATTGAAAGGTTTTCTATGTAATGAAGTAAAATATTGCAGCGTTAAAGTATCTTCAATCTCTGCTCCGCATTTATATGGCGGAAAAAGATATACTTTTGTGCTTTGTGCCACTAATTCGCTCCATATTGCATAATCGACTTTAAAGTATTTTTCACGGTTTAAAGCCTCTTCTAAATAACTTCTATGATGTGTCATATCAATAATCTGTACAATTGTCAAGAAGAGAACTCCATACAAAGTTTTTCGCTTGTTTTTTTGTAGGATAAAAGTTATAAGAGAGAAAAAAACCAAAACATAGCCTACTATCCAAAAAAATCTTCCTGAGGATCTAAATGTGCCGGTTATAATCTCAAAAAATTTGGGCAATTCATACGTAAAAAGTAATGTATCTGCAACATATACCTTTGTAGATAAAGAGTATAATGTCAAAAGTACCACCGCTACAACTAAAATCCAGTGTTTTAAAACTCCTTCCATCACAATTTTAAAATGAAATAGCAACAAGTACCCAAGTAACAGTAGAGTTCCAAACCCTAAATAGTTATGACCATCAATCTGCATTCCTGTTGCATCCAAAACGAACTTATGAGAAGGAAGAAAAAAACTTTCTGCCAAATTAGTTCCAAGCAGAGGAGAGAGCAGATTCATAGAGTTTATTTCAAAACCTATAGTTTGCATCTGCGAATGTTCAGAGTTGATATATCCGATAATGTACCAAAAGAAAAATATTCCGACAAGACTAAAAGCTAGATATAAAATTACCTTATCTAGTGTTGTCTTTTTATAGATCCAAAAAGAAAATAACGAAACTAAAAAAATAACAAATAACATAACGGTTAAATAAGGATGTACAAAACAAGAAAAATACAAAATAAACAGCTCTTTTTTTAATACTTTGTTAGCTTCTTGTTTTCCTTGCATAGCAAGATAATAAAAGGCCAACATAAAAATAAGCAGTCCTTGAGTTAAAAGCGCAGTATGTGGGATGCGTATCATTAGTGAAGGCATTGTTACTGCAAAGAGTACGCCTACTAGAGCGACATAGGGTGTTTTTGTAGTTGCTTCTCCTAAAAAATAGGCTCCTGCGACTGCTTGGAGTAAATAGGAAAAAAATACCCACCAACCAAAATAGTGCCAATCTTGAGGTAAAAACCATCCTAGCAATTTATATAACAGTGCAGCTATGGGAATGCTGTCAGTAAATGCGGCGTTGCTTCCTTGAGGATAATTTAAATACTTGGTATCTAGGAGTGGAAAATGCCAGCTATCTCCTATATAAGCCCACATTCCGGTAATATGTTGTGTTGGGTCTGTTCTAACATCAAACCAAAAAGCATTGCTTCCTGCAAAAAAATCTAGGTTAAATATATAAAATATATAAAATATTGCTATTGCCAATGATAAAAGATAATAACTTTTAGTGCTCATACTTTTTGTTAGACTTAAGTTCATACTCTTACCTTGTTAAATGTCCAAAATTGATGAAGCAGATAGGTTATCAGTGGTAAAACAATTACAACCAAAACAATCTCAAAATAACTGTTTTTTAAAGATATAATATCTACCAAAAGTATACTAAGCAACAGCGCTCCAAATTGCACACTAAAAAATTTTAATGCTTTTTCAAGTTTGATTTCATGCTTAAAAGTAAAAAGCGACTGCATTATATATGAAAATAAAAAGGCAGACAAAAAACCAAATATATTAGAAATATAAATATTCTCACTATACCGATAAACAATAGTGTAACTTACAGCAAGGTGAATAAGAGTGGATATGCCTCCTATGAAGCCATATTTGCAAATTTTACAACTCTTCATCAATAATATATATTGGTCTTTTTTTTGATTCCATATATATACGTCCTATATATTCTCCAAAAACACCAATGCCTATAAGTTGGATTCCACCTAAAAACAAGACAACACTCATAAGTGAAGCATAGCCAGGCGCATCAACTCCAAAAACTAGAGTTTGAATAATAATATAGTTCATATATAAAAATGAAAAAAAGGACAAAATTATGCCGATATAGAGCCATATGCGAAGCGGAACCGTACTAAAACTGCATATGCCATCAAGCGCAAAGTTCCAAAGTTTCCACCCGCTAAAACTACTTTTTCCATAAGCGCGTGAATTTACTTCATACTCTACAATCGAAGTTTTAAATCCGACCCATGCAAACACTCCTTTCATAAAACGCTGGTTTTCCGGCAATTTCTTTACTGCCTCAACAACCTTTCTGCTAATTAACCGAAAATCACCGACATTTTCTGGAATTCTTATATTTGAAATCATATTGTGAAGTTTATAAAAACCGTATGCATTCATTTTTTTAACGAAAGATTCGGTAGTCCGAGTTTTTCTTTTTGCCAAGACAACATCGTAGCCCTTTTGCCACTCTTTATAAAGATCTTTTATAACATGAGGTGGATGTTGCATGTCTGCATCTATGGGTACGAGGGCATCACCTTTTGCTTTGTCTATACCTGCACTCAAAGCAGCTTCTTTGCCAAAATTTCTTTATAAACTTATGATTTTAATATGAGAGTAAGTATTTTTGAGTTCTTTTAACTTTTCCAAGGTAGCATCACTGCTCCCATCATTGACAAAAATCACTTCATACTCCAAATCAAGCTCTTGCAAAGTATTTATCAATTCTTTACTGAAATACTCTAAATTTTCTACTTCATTATAACAAGGGCATACGACTGAAAGTAAATTTTTTTTCAAGTGATTAATCCATGTTTTATATATTTAGAAATTATTATATCATATGATAAGATAAAGAAAAATTCATCCTTATCAAATTAAGAAAAAAATTATCTTAAAGAACATAGTTTGACACTTTTTTTCTTCGTCATTAAGATTGCCGCGCTACGCTCGCAATGACGGGGGGGGGAGAGATTACCGCGCTTGTCATTGCAAGCGCAACCCCTGTGTCATTGCAAGCGCAGCCCCTTGTCATTGCGAGGCTTTAGCCGTGGCAATCTCCCCGCTAGCAGCTAAATCTGCAATCATCTGCTTTGTCCGCATATTCCTAGCTTCAGAGGTCAAATGAAAATCAGTGTTAAAGTAGTGCTCTTTTGTGTACATGTACTCATAAGGTTCGCCCACAAAACTCCACCCTTTTGCTTCAACTTCTTTAGCAATATTTTCATAAAACCAGCGCTCTTTTGAATCTTTCTTGTACACATCAAAAAATAGCATCGTCGTGGGCATAAAAACAACTTTTACATCTCTTGCATCACACCATGAAACAAACTCTTCAAGGTAGTACCATGTCAATGCATCTTTTTTATATATTTTCCCGTAGTTGTTTGGCACTAATGCGTCAAGCTCTTTTTCTATGTATTCATTTTTTGCCGCCGCCGTTGCACCTATCTGGTCGCCTCTTGCATCTACATTGTGTGCGCCATAAAGTCCGCTGTTAACAGGTGTACCGCCCTTTGCTTCATATCCTGCTAAAATTCTCTCAAGCGTGATATTCCACACCGTTAAAAACTGCTCTTTAGGCGTAAGCGCATAAAAAAAATCGATATCGCGAGAAAATATTGTATCTATCATCTGCGTATTAGGTGTACCGTCGTAGGTATAAACATGATACTCTAAAGGTAAAATCACGACATCTTTTGGTTTGATGATTTCTTTTGATTTGTAAAGCATATATGGCAGTAAAACCCCCGCATTTACGCCATAGTTCACAACCTTTACTCCAAAAGCATCCTCTAACATTTTGCTGTTTATTCCAAAGAGCGCATTTGAACCGCTGAGTATGACAATTTTTTTCTCATCTATGCTTTGTGCATACGCTTTTTTCTTTTCATAAACGTCAAAAACCCACTGTGATGTTTGTGTAGCTCTTTGCCCCTGCCCAAGAACCACACCGCTCCAGAGTAAAAACAGAACTACCAAAGTTATAAAAAATCGTATAAAAAATTTCATTTTCCCTCTATCTTTCCCGTCATTGAGATTGCCGCGGCTAAAGCCTCGCAATGACATGTGAGTGTTATTGCAAGCGAAGCGTGGCAATCTCTCTCTTCAGACTGCCACGTCGTTTCACTCCTCGCAGTGACGGTCGCTTGTCATTGAGATTGCCGCGGCTAAAGCCTCGCAATGACAAGCGCGGCAATCTCAACCCTCTCCCTAAAAATTAAAGTACACAAAAGTAGCGGCAGGCGTACTTGCGAGCATCTTTAGACTCACAAAGAGCAAAATCCCCACCAAAATCCCATGCCAATTTTTTACTTTCACACCGCCTTCTCTCATATGTAAAACTTCGGAAGCATTTGGCAGAAACCAGACCAAAAAAAGACCGCTCGCAAGAAAAAATGCTTCTTTTGCACTTACTTCAAACGCGTTAAAACTAAAGAGTATTTTATAAAGTCTAAGCGCTTCACCTATATCTGCACTAAAAAAGAGCACCCAAAGAAGCGTAACATACAAAAACGTCATAAAAACCGCTAAAACTTTAGGCAATTTTATGCCGCTGATATGCACCATGACAAGCCCTATGCCATGCATTACCCCCCAAAGCAAAAAGTTCCATCCTGCACCATGCCAGATACCCCCGACAACCATCGTTGCCAAGAGTGCAAACATCTGTACACCATAACCGCTTCGAGAACCTCCAAGCGGTATATAGATATGTTCTTTTAAAAACGCGCCCAGCGTCATGTGCCATCTTCTCCAAAACTCTATAATATTGCGGGCTTTGTAAGGTGAGTAAAAATTGAGCGGCAGCATCACGCCAAACATAAGTCCAAGCCCAATTGCCATATTTGCATAGCCGCTAAAATCAAAGTAAATCATCAAACTATAACTTAAAAGATCCGCCCAATCCTCATACCGCTCCTTTACCAAGTTGTCTGCCAAAACGACTTTGCTAAACATTCCCATACTAAAGAGTACGATGCCTGCTTGAAACTTCTGCATGTCGAAATGCTCAAGCACTCCGCTCTTTACCTGTTGCATCATCGTATTGTAATGCACGATAGGACCTGCGATAAGCTGCGGGAAAAACATCACAAAAAAGAGATACTCCCAAAAAGAGCCAAATGTAATCTTTTTTCTATAAACATCCACAACATAAGCGATTTGCTGGAATGTATAGAACGATATCGCAAGCGGCAAAACCATGTTGTGCTCGCTTAGATGTAAAAAGCCGCTATATTTAAAGTAGCCCAAAAGCAAGATGTTAAATCCGACAATGCCCCATAATATGCTCTTGTTGTAGACTGCCGCGTCACTTCGTTCCTCGCAGTGACTAAGTATGTCATTGAGATTGCCACGGCTAAAGCCTCGCAATGACAAGCACGGCAATCTAAGCTGAAGTAATCTCCTGTCTTTGCCGCTAAGCAGTCTAGCCCCCATGTAGTTAACACTTACAGAGACAAAAAGCAGCCCTAAATGCAGCAGATCCCACTGAGCATAAAAAACAAAAGAGGCAAGAGTAAGCAGGTACATTTTTAAAGAAGATGGAGTAAATCTATATAAAACAAGCAGAGGAATCAAAAAGTAAAAGAGAAAATCATACGAATGAAAGAGCATAAAAACCTGCTATTTTTGAAGAATTGTACCACAAAAAAACATAAGACTACTTCAGACTGCCGTGTCGTTTCACTCCTTGGCACATGACATCTTCCGTCATTGCGAGCAAAGCCCCTCCGTCATTGCGAGGCTTTAGCCGCGGCAATCTCAATGACTGGGTGGGAGGATTGCCGCGCTTCGCTCGCAATGACAAGCGTGACAATCTCAATAACGAAGAAGAGAGGCTGCATCAAAAATTATAAGATATTCCCCATCTTATGTATGGTATAGCCGACTTCATTACTTGAAATATTTGCGTAAGCATAAAGCCGTCCAAATCAGCTTTAGCCGTCATATTTTTAGAACTTAACGTTAAAATAGTATGTTTTGAGTTTATATCAAAAGAGAGATTTACCTCCAGCAAAAGCTCTTCACTAGTTCTTAAGAGTTCTAAATTTACATTGTCCGTTTTTGACGTACCTTTGTCTTTACTCTCTTGTTCGGGAACTGTCTTAAAATCGGATACGCCGTAATGTTTTTCTATAAACTCTTGTGCAGTAGAAATTAGATTTATGATAAAACTTCTTGTTATCATGAAGTCAACTCTGTTTTGAATATCTTGATAGTTTATGACAAGTCTCAATCTATCTTCAAGCTCATCATAAATCGGTGTAAATGTTTTTGCTGCAATTTCTCTTTTCATGGCGCGAATTGTACATAAAATCAGTTTTACTAAAGGTTAATGAGATAAAATTGCACTCTATTTTTCGCCGACATAGCTCAGTTGGCTAGAGCAGCTGATTTGTAATCAGCAGGCCCGGGGTTCAAATCCTCGTGTCGGCACCACCGTTACCATCCTTAAAACTTCAATGTAACCGTTGTTAAAACATTTTTTATAGAACTTATCTCTATGTCTATCTTATACTTTTGACAAACTCTTTTTACTATATCAAGACCTATACCGAATCCGCCTTCGTATTCGTTTGCTCTGTAAAACCTCTCAAAGATTCTGCTCTGCTGCTCTTTTTTTATGCCTGCTCCGCTGTTGGAGATGCTAAACTCTTCTGCCGTAAGCTTTAGCTCCATCTTGCCGCCGTGTTTGTTATATTTGATGGCATTGGAGATCAGATTGCCAAAAAGCCTCTGAGCACTCACCTCATCCATACTCAAGAAAGCATCGTCTAGCTCTTTATGGATGAAGACAGATTTTTTAAGTGCCAAATCTTCATATAGCGTGAGTTCATTCTCTACGATTTCCCTCAGATTAATCTGCTTTATATTCTGATTTTCACTCTCAAGCAGCAGATATGTCAAATCGGAGTAGATTTTCTGCACTCTTTTTGCGCTGATATCCACCCTTTTTAAAATCTTCTCATCGATTTTCTCTTTTTTGAGCCGCTCAATACTCATAAGTATCGCCGTTATCGGAGTGTTTAGTTCATGTGTTGAGTCTTTGATAAATTTGTCGAGTTTTACTCTCTCGTTTTGAATAGGCTTTAAAAACATTTTAGATAAAAAGTAACCGACCACGGCTATAAGCCCAACCGAAAAAACTGCAACGACAAGTATATCTTGAAGCAGTTTTAAAACCTGTTTATCCGCTTTTTTGCTCTTAAGTATAAGATATTTTACGCCATGATGAAGCTGAGGACTAAGGTCGATAAAATACTCAAACTTCTCATCCGCATAAAAACCCTGCCTTAGAGGGATATCTCCGACATCCAAACCATATAGAAGCACTCTCTTTTCATCATAAAGTGTTATTTCATACCCATCTATATTTTCTACATGTAATGGCTCTGAGTGCATGTAAGATGAAATGATCTCGGAAGAGAGACTCAGCGCTATGTTTTGCATCTTCTCTTTTTTCATAGAGATAATGTTAGAAGACTCATAGCGGTAAAAACTGACGGCTATAAAAAGAATCAGAAAGATTGAGGAACTAAGATAAAGTCCTAAAAAGCCCCAAAACGACTTTTTTTCACTGGATGTTAACTCTATAGCCGACTCCTTTTATCGTGGTTATAAAATCCTTGCCAAGGTATGCTCTGATATTTTTTATATATGTTCTAAGCGTCGCATCACTCGGCACTTCGCTCTCAAACCAGATATTTGAAATAAGCTGTGCATGTGATACTACACTCCCTTTTTGCGATAAAAAATACCGGGTTATCTCAAAATCTTTTTTAGATAGTTTTACTCTGTTACCATTTTTGACAAGTTCGTAAGTAGCTTTGTCAAGATAGTTTTGTTCGTCGATTTTTATCTGTGAGCTGTCTAAATTATGCACCTTTGCAAGATGTTCTATTCTTGCGTCAAGTTCTAAAAGTTCAAAAGGTTTTTTTAGATAGTCGTCGCACCCCAAATCGAAACCTTTTTTTAAATCATGTGCAGAATTAAGAGAAGTGATAAAGATAGTAGGGATATTTACATGTTGCTCCCTTAGGAGTTTTAAGAGTTCAAAGCCGTTTAAAAAGGGTACGTTGACATCAAGAAGCATTAAATCATAGCGCCTTTTGAGTATCATCTCATAAGCCTCTTCACCGTCATAAACAGACGACACAAAGTACCCTTTTTCGCTCAAATGCTCACAAAGTATCTCCGATAAGATGACATAATCTTCAAGTAGTAAAATATTCATTTGAGTATTTTACACTTTTTTCCTTAGAGAGTATAAAACGGGAATGATAAGCAGCGTTAGAATAGCCGAGGTTACTATACCGCCTATCATAGGCGCTGCAATCCTCTGCATGACTTCGCTTCCTACTCCGTCTATATACATAATCGGAACAAGTCCGCCGAGAATGGCAAAAACGGTCATCAGTTTCGGTCTTAGACGTCCTGCCGAACCTCTGATTATAGCCTCTTCATGTGACGTGCCCTTCTCCTGCAAAGCTTCATCAAGATAAATTACCATGACAATAGCCGTCTCTGCCGCAATGCCAAGCAGTGCCAAAAAGCCGACAATTACGGCAACTGAGAGGTTGAAGCCTAAAAAGTCAATGTAGAGCAATCCTCCCAAAACGGCAAAAGGCAGAGTCAAAAATACGATAAGCGAATTTTTAACATCTCCAAGCGCAAAATAGATAAGTACAAAAATGCTTATAATCACTATAGGAACGATAAAACTGAGTCTCTTTTTTGCAGATTCCAAGTACTCGCTCTGCCCCGCAAACTCATAGTAATAACCCTTTGGAAGTTCTATCTTCTCAAGAAGAGCCGCCGCCGTCTTTTTGTACTCATCCACGCTCACACCGCTTTTGGGCGTGATGTAGACAAAAGAGACTTTCATCCCCTTTTCGCTCTTTATAACACTCGCACCCTCCGTATATTTTATATCTGCAAACAGACGAAGCGGCAAAAAACCGGATTTTGTTTTGACTTTTAACTCTTTGATTTTATCTATATCATCTCTTTGGTCAGCATCCACTCTCACAGAAATCGGGTGACGCTTAAGTCCGTCTATGAAAGTGCTAACACCCAGTCCGCCTACACCAAACGAGACGGTGTCGAGTATCTCCTGTTTTGAGACAGAGTATCTTGAGAGAGCATCTTGTTTTATCTCTACATCGAGATAGTAACCGCTGTTTGATTTGTCGGCAGAGACACTGAGCGTAAGAGGTGTGGTTTTTAGTCTCTGTTCTATTTTAGATGCTACATCTTCTAAAACCTTGTTGTCATCACCGTAAAGTTTAATCCCCAAAGGCGTGCGGATACCCGTTAAAAGCATATCTATTCTGCCTCGTATCGGATATGTCCATGAGTTTATGAGTCCTTTTATTTTAAGCACATTTTCCATCTCTGCCATAAGTCTCTCATACGTCATGCCCTCTCTCCAAAGAGATTCATCCTTAAATGTGATAATGGTCTCTATCATGGCAAGAGGTGCAGGGTCTGTCGCCGTGTTTGCACGTCCGGCTTTTGCAAAAACGGTATCTACTTCGGGAAAGCTTTTTATAATCTTGTTTGTCTCATGAGAGAGCTCATATGCGAGCTCAATACTGATTCCGTAGGGCGTAACGGGCATATACATAAAATCCTGCTCGTTAAGCTGCGGCATAAACTCCCATTTTTGGGTATTGTAAAGGGGATAGATATACGCTATAGCAGCTATAGACAAGACAATAACAAGATACTTCAGTTTTAAAAACAGTTTCAACACGGGGGTATATAAAAATGTAAAAAAGCGGTTTATGGGGTTGCTTTCTTCTTTTTTTATCTCTCCTTTTATAAAAAGTATCATCAAAACAGGTACTAATGTGATAGAGAGAATCGCACCAATAAGCATAGCAAACGTTTTAGTATAGGCAAGCGGCGAAAAGAGTATGGCTTCCTGCCCCTCTAGTGCAAAAATAGGCAAAAAGGAGACGACTATAAGTATAAGAGCAAAGAAAATAGGACGCCCCACCTGCTTTGAAGAGTCGATGATAATTTCTACTCTGCTTTTTAAACCATCGCTTTTAGCGAGGTGTTTATGCGCGTTCTCTATCATGACGATAGAGGCGTCCACCATAGCACCTATCGCAATGGCAATGCCTCCCAGACTCATAATATTTGAGCCTATGTCAAAGAGCGTCATCAGCCAAAAACTAAGCAGCACCGTCAAAGGAAGCACTATCACTACAACAAGTGCGCTTCTAAAATGAAAGAGAAAAAGAGCCGTGATAATGATAACGATGATGGACTCTTCAATCAGCGTACTTTTTAGAGTGTCTATGGCTCTGTCTATGAGTTTTGTTCTGTCATACGCCGTAACTATATCTACCTCTTGGCTCTTTAGAGAGTCGATTTTGGCTTTAATCTTCTGCAATACCTCATAAGTGTTCTCTTTATAACGCACCAAAACGATACCGCCGACAACCTCTCCCTCTCCGTTAAACTCCGCAACTCCGCGTCTTGGCGTAGGAGATAAAGAGAGCGTACCTATATCGCTGAGTTTAAGAGGAACTACTCCGTTTACTTTGATGGTTATATTTTCTATATCCTCTGCGCTTGTGGCATATCCGCGGGCTTGAATGATATTTTCATATCCGTTTTGCAAAAGCACGCCGCCGCCTCTGTCTTGATTGTTCGTCTTAAGAGCAGCTGTTATTTCCCCGATTCCGACGTTGTATTTGACCATCTTATCCTGATCTATAAGGAGTTGATAGTTCTTTACAAATCCGCCTACTGCCGCTACTTCACTCACGCCATCAACGCCCAAAAGACCGTATTTTAGGTAGTAATCCTGATAATCTCTCAGCTCGGCAAGATTTAATTTGTCTGATTTTAAAATATATTGATACGCCCAGCCTACACCCGTTGCATCGGGTCCCATGCTCACTTTTGCATTTGAGGGCAGAGTCGGCAGGATAGAAGAGAGCTGTTCTAAAATCCTGCTTCTGGCATCATATATATCCGTATCATCTTTAAAAATTATATAAACAAGTCCGTTTTCAAAACTGCTCATGGCTCTTACGGTATTTATGCCCGGTAGAGACATCAAAGAGCTTATAAGCGGGTACGAAACCTGCTCCTCTATGATTTTTGGAGACTGCCCCGGATATGAGATTTGAAGAATCACCTGAGGCGGCGAGAGATCAGGCAGCGCATCAAGCGAGATATTTTTAAGACTAAAAAGACTCAGAGCAGTTAAAATTACCGAGATGATAAGAGTTAAAAATATATTTTTCGCACTTAAGCTTATGATTCTCTCAATCATCTCACTACCACTCTTCGCTCATGTATGAGCCGTTTGTTACCGCATCGCTATCAAGTAAAAAGAGTGCGTTTTGTGCAACTTCGCTGCTCTCATCTATACCTGAAAGTACGCGATAGTATCCACCGATATACTCTACCTCTATCTCTTTGGGTTCATATTCGCTCTGTGAGATTTTAGTAAAGACATAGAACTTATCTCCTCTTTTTATTACCGCATCTTTTGGAAGTGTGAGTGCTGCGCTGAGATTTTTGCTAAAACTCACTTTTGCAAACATGTCGGGAAATATTTTAGAGTTCGGGTTTTTAACATCTATCCTGACATCAAAAGTTAAATCTTCTTTGTTTATTTTTGGATAAATCTTGCCCACCTTTGCGACTATCGGCTCACTTAAGCCTTCTACGTCCACAACCGCGCGCATCCCCTCGCTTATAAACTCTATATCTTTTTGATAGACTTTAGCGATTACCCACATGGAAGAGTCGTCGACTATCTTTAAAAGCACTCCGCCCGCTTTGGCATAAGAGCCTTCATAAATATTTTTTTGAATGATTTTACCGCTGTATTTGCTAAAATGGGGAACTGCCGCAGCTTTAGAGTTGATTGCCTTCTCTCCCAGTTCATAGAGATGGAGTTTTTCTAGTATTGTTGCATTAAGAGGCAGAAGATTTTTTGTAGACTCAAGCTCTTTTTTGAGCGTGTATATCTCTTTGGAGTAGATGTCAAAAAGTCTCTCTCCTTTTTTAACACTCTTATAAAGCTCGTTTGCTTACAAATTTTCAATATTGCCGTCAAAGCGCAGCACAAGCTCATAAATCTTTTTTTCATCATAAGAGGTTGTCGCATAGTAACTTTTGGTGATTTTTTTCATCTGCATCTTTGGCTTAATAGTTTGGATATTAAAGGCTTGTTCAAACGTTTTTGCCTCCACAAAAGCAAAACTCAAAAGAACTAAAAGTAGCGTTTTCATCATATACTCTCTTTCGTGATATAAAAAAGCTCCAGCTCGGCGGCTTTTATCTCTAGTTTATATTTTAATCTCTCTATCTCTAAATCAAAAAGCAGATTCTCATCCTCTATGCTTCTCTCAAGCGTGACGCTGTTTCTTATGTTGGATTTCTCATAACTGCCAAGCGCTTTGTATTTCTCTAAAATTGCATCAAGATTCTCAACTCTTTTAGAGAAATATTCCGCTTTTTTATAGTTATTTTGAAAAATCATAGTTGCATTTTGCAGATAGTTCTGCGCGTTTTGTATGCTCTCTTGTTTTAAGTAGCGTGTTTTTTTTGCTTTTGCATCTTCGCTGCCGTAAATCGGGAGTGCGAAGGATGTCGCTACAGATAGATAATCATCAAAATTTTGACGGTGATTGTAGCTTAGAGAGAGGTTTATGTTTGAGTATTTTTTTCTCTCTTCAAGCTTTGCAGCAATCTCCAACTGTCTGCTGCGCAACTCAAAAATTTTATATTTCGGTGCTTTTTTTATCTCTTCTTCTATAAACTCTTCGCCGATTTGTGCTCTTTGTATCGAGATAAAGTCTTGATTTGTAAGGTATTTAAACTCATTTTTGGCTCTTTGAACACTCTCTTTAAGCTCTAGGATTTTGTCCTCAATAGCAAATATCTTTTTTTGAAGTTCGACATTTTTTCTAAAACCGCTCTCAACACTTATGCTTTTTTCATAATACTCTATGAGTATCTCCAAGTTTGCTTTTTTTCTCTCTAAAAGCTCTAAAAGATTTGAAAATGTCGCTATTTTCTCAACCAAAAGTGCAGTTTTTTTGTACAAATCAAGCTTCAAATCTTCCAGTTCATACTCTAAAATAAGAGTATCGACTCGAAGTATTGCCTCTTTAAGCTCAAGCTTGCCGAATGTTTCAAACTCTTGGGTTATTCCTATAAAGTTCGTCTGCATAGGCTCGATATCTCTTTTTAAAAAGTTCTCATTTAAAAGCAGATCATTCGCACCTATGGAGAGAACGGGATTTTTATATACCGCTTCGCCTTTTATAGCCTCATGTGAAGCTAAAATCTTTTCATGTTTTGCACGCAAAAGAGGCGAACTTAGAGCCGCTTTTTCAAAAACCTCTCTAAACTCCGCACTAAAACATACAAAAGGAATCATAAAAAGAGTCAGCATCTTCATGACAAACTCCTAGTTACGATGCGCTGAAGAAGCTTGACCTAGATTTACACTCCCTTTGTGTTTATAATCCTTGCCTTTCTCATCTTTTATAAAAACCTGATACTGCCATGTTCCGCCCATAGCAAAATTGACGTTACACTCAAAATGGTTTTGTGCTTTTTTACAGATGTCTTTTGACTCCATGTAAGGCATTCCGGGCATCTCAGGCATAAAAAACTTTACACGAACATCTTTAGCCGCAACCTTTGCACCGTCATGAGAACCTTTGTTTAACTCCACCTTGATTTTGTTCTGCCCCTCGCTTAGAACTCTATCACTTGATAACATCACATGTAAATCACCACTCATACCCATATCCATAAATTCCCCCGCAAAAGAGAGAGTCGCTAAAACCACTGTTGAGAAAAAAATCTTTTTCATTTTCATACTCCTATATTTTATTTTTTAGAGTATATACTTTTTAACGTGTAGTGATTGTGTAGCAATTAACAACTTCCCGTCATTGAGATTGCCGCGGCTAAAGCCTCGCAATGACCGCCCTCCGTCATTGCAAGCGAAGCATGTTTGTCTGTCATTGCAAGTCAAGCATGTTTGTCTGTCATTGCGAGCGAAGCGCAGCAATCTTCCACTTACCCCTCCAGACTGCCACGTTACCATGCTCCTCGCAGTGACAACTACCCGTCACCCGTCATTGCGAGGCTTTAGCCGCGGCAATCTAGTTTCTAGAACTTTCCTAAAGCATTTTCTAAAGTTTTCTTTACTTTTTATTTACAAAAATTATGTTACAATTCTACTCATGGGGCTGACCTGGTTTCGACGGGATCAAGTAGCTTCTAATTGCATGTCGGACTGAGCATCTCCGTTACGCGGCTCAACTTGCTTAAACGCAAACAATACAAATTACCGCCCAGCTTACGCAGTAGCATAAGTTTTAACCCCTCGCAAGAGGCGGGCTGCTTCACCTATGGACTCTAGATAAATAGGATTCGAAGTATAACCCTTATGTAGATATATTTTATGTCTGTCTCGAACATAAAAAGAACCTCAGAGACTCGTCTTGCGTAGCTTTGCAAGTTGTGTGAAGCAAGATTAAACTTAAACGACTTTACTAAACATGTAGACGTTAGGAGTAGCGTGGTTTCGGACTGGAGTTCGATCCTCCACAGCTCCACCATTTTACAATCAAACACAATCCGACAACACCTTTAAACCCATATAAAGCCCTTCTACTTTCTCATCCCTGCCTTTTGCGACAAAACTTCAATACCGCCGAACATGTCAAACATCTCCCCAAAAACAAGCCTGCCTAGTTTATCTTTTGTGATATCAAACCCACACAGTCTTGTATAGATATCTTTTTGAATCGTTATTTGTGAGACATTAAACTCCTCCGCCAACGAAGAGATAGTAGGTCTCTCATCTTTAGCAAGCATCAAAATAATCGACAACAATCTAAAAAGAGCTTTATCGTATGATTTTTGAGACATTGTGAAGCCTTTTTGTTAAAGTAATATACTATTTATATTAAATATTATATAGCTTTTTACTAACCATGTCAAGAAAGTTTTAGCAATTTACTATTGTATATGATAAAATAATAGTAATATGTTTAAAAAAGGACAATAATGCATAAAAACATAAGTAAAGAGCAGTTTATTGCAAGACTAAAAGATTTGGGTTTTGACAAGAAAAGATTTTCAGATTTATCAGGTGTACCATATACTACAGTAAATAATTGGGGTGTTATGAAAAACGGTAAACCTCTTCCTGTTCCTATATGGGTCTAACCATTCCTAACCTACTACGAAAAAGCGCAAAAACTTGAGTATGTCATGACCGAAATTTGTCAAAAAATCGAGGCTGTCAAAGTATAGCTTTTACTATAACTTACTCATCTGTTTTTAGCATTTGGGTATTTTTCACTACTCTGAGCCATTTTCACCCAAATTTTCTATTTTTTTTACCAAAACGAAGCAACGCCCTCACCAAATTTCCTTATGTTTTTCAAAAAGGAACCACCATGCCAAAAGCAAACATCACCAACAAGTTCGTCTCAAAAGTAACATGCGACCGAGCAAAGGCAAAAGAGGTCTATTATGATGAGAAGTTAAGCGGTTTTATCTTAGAAGTTAGAAGCACCATGACAAAAACATTCTACTACTCTTACTCTAAAAACTCACGCCGAACCATGAGAAAGATAGGCAGCGCAGAAACACTCAGCGCCAATGAAGCGAGAAAAATCATTCTAAACCTAAAAAAAGAACAAGTCTCATGCGATGTAGCATCTATCATGGCAGAGAAATCCGACACTCTTACTTTAGTAAAATTTTTTAGAGAGTTTTATCTCCCTTATGTTCAAAAACATGTCAAAAGCCACGCTACAAATGAAAGCATCTTCATAAACCATATTCTCCCGACTTTAGGCACAATTCCTATGCAAAGCCTAAAGAAAATCGATGTCATGAAGCTGCATTCGGATATGATTCAAAAAAAGAAGCTCAGTCCCGCTACCGCAAACAAACTGCTCATATTTCTCTCTCAAGCGTATCGTTTAGCGTATGAGTTTGAACTCTTTAAAACTCCCTACAATCCCGTAAGCGGAGTAAAACATTTTGAAGAAAACAATGAACGTCAAAGGTTTTTGAGCAAAGCCGAAACAAAACGACTCTTAGATGCCGTGCAGATGAGCGAAAATGTACATCTTAAGTACATCATCCCCATGTTACTCCTCACGGGTGCAAGAAGAGGAGAACTTCTCAAAGCAAAATTTGAAGATTTTGACGAAGTGCAAATGCTCTGGATTATACCCACGACAAAAAACGGCAAAAAGAGGATTGTCCCTCTCACACCCGAACTCTACAAGATTTACAAGCAAATCCCTCAAGAGAGCGAGTATCTATTTACGTCCAAGGTTACAAACAAACCCTACACGACCTTTTACCGTTCATGGAACAGTGCAAGAATAAAAGCAAATCTTGCAGATGTAAGAGTTCATGACCTAAGACACACCTACGCTTCAGCACTTGTAAATGCCAAAAGAAGTCTCTATGAAGTCCAAGTTCTACTAGGACACTCCACCGCCAAAATGACACAAAGATATGCACATCTCTCAAACGAGTCTCTTCACGCTGCCGCTTCTTGCGCCGCGAGGTTGTTTAAGTAGGGGGGTGCTGCTACTTTGTGTCTTTAGGAACCGATGCCTTGGCTTCGGTAGAGGAACTTGAAAACTGCTAAGTACAAAAAAGTACTCATCTATCAAGCCATTTAAATATATCCAAAATAACTATTTTATCATTGCGAGGAACTCTCCTCCGTCATTGCGAGGAACGAAGCAATCTAAAAACAACCGCTTATAAAAAGGTACTTTTTAAATGGTTGAAAATCACACCGAGTATCTTATTTGCTTGATTTATTTATATTTGTGTATAATTTTCTAAATTCTAAATTACAAAAAAAGGTTCATTAGTGCCTATCATTTCATATTTTTTTGGCATCTATATAAGAATGTATCATGATGATCATCCTCCGATGCATATTCATGTTGAATATCAAGGTCATATTGCTTTGGTAGGTATTCAAGATGCTCAAATAATAAAAGGAAGTCTTCCTAAAAAAGCATATAACCTCGTCAAAGAATGGATTTTTGAACATCAAGAAGAACTTTATGCAGATTGGGAACTAGCACAACGATTTGAACCACTTCAAAAAATAGCGGGAGCTGATAATGATTAATTTGACAAAAGCCTCATTATATGAGGACTACAAAGTAAAACTATATTTTTCTGATAATAGTTTTGGTATCTTAGATTTTTCCTATCTTTTAAAAGCCAATACGGTTTTAACCAAACCTTTAGAAGATAGCACATATTTCAAAAAATTCTTTATCGACTTTGGAGCTTTATGTTGGAAAAATGGTCTCGAACTAAGTGCTGAGTCACTCTATTTAAAACTAAAAAACCAAGGTAATCTACATTTTGCCAAAGATGTCGCTTGATATAGCTACACCTCTCTTAAAAGGTACTTTTTGTTACCTTTTCACCCACACCGCAAATTTCTTTTTTCTTAAAGTTTTATAAAATACTTATTAGTCTGCTGACAATCCGCAGGTAAAAACACTCAAGTTTTTACCTCCAAAAACTTCTCTCAAACACCTATAAATAGGCATCTTTAAAGGTTTTTTTATTTTTATTTTTATCTGTTTTAAGACGTAAAAGAAAATAAAAAATATTTCAATCTGCAGGCGGTTTACAGGTGATAGAGCTTGACAAGGGTTTTTGTTTTTGGATGTTTTTTAAAGAAGGTCGTAAAATAGGGGGTTTTAAGGGGTTTTTTGTTTTAGGTTGGAGTGGATGAGACTTTTATGTTGACTACAAGTAGCGACGATGTTTTAAACGGAACAGCACTTAATGACTTATTTGATGGATCTCAAGTAGATACATTACAAACAGGTGATATTATCTTAGATTCAACATCTACAGATGCTGATATCTTAAACGCTACAGTTACAGTTAGTGATTCTGCTGCAAGAATCCAAAATATTGAAACATTAAATATCACAGGTAAAATTGTTGATACAGGAATTGACTTAACTAATGTAATAGCTGCAAAAGAATTAAATCTTAATACGGATTATAAAAATGGTACAGCAACAGTAACAAATGCTTCCACATTAGCAGTAGAAGAGATTAATGCAGGTGCTAATATCAGAACATTAGAAGTATCAGCAGCAACTTTTGGAACAAGAGATACACTAAAAATTGATTCAAATAATGCAGAAGATGTAACACTTGATGGTACAGCTACAGCTTTAAATAATATAGAGCTAACTACTAAAGGTGATGTAACTATTAATACTTTAGGTGCAAACTCTGAAGTAACAGTAAACTTATCTGATGCAGAAACTTCACTTGATGGGAATAATGCTTTAGCTAACTTAATAGTTAACCAAACTGCTGTAGATTCTGTTATTACTCTTGATGGTGTTTTAACTACTGCTGCTGCACCTGCTGGTAATGTTAAAACAATAATTAACTCAGACCAAGATGTAACAGTTAAATCAGTTAAAGCTAATATTGATGGTACTGCAATGGAATCAACAGGAACAGGTTCTTTAACAGTTAAAATTACTGATGGTTTATCAGCTACAGCTTCAGATACAGATCTTAGTTCTGTAAAAGCTGATGTTATTGATTTAAGTGTAAAAGCTGCTGCTGCTGCTGATTCAGCCGTAATAGTAAATGCAAGCTCAAAAGTAAAAATAAGTGCTGATATGCAGAATACTGCAGCTACTGAGACTTTAAAAATCACTCAGTCATATGATGCTACAGTTACAGATGCAGCTAAACTTTTATCTGCAACTCAAGTTGGTGCACTTCAATTAGAAGTTGCTAAGAGTCAAACACTTACTGTTGCAACAGATAACACAACTAAAACATTAATGTTAAATGCTGGTATTGATGCAGCTGCAGATGAAGAAGATACAATCACACTTGCAAAACTTGATTTAGCTAAAGATGCTGCTGCTGCAACTGGTTTAATAACTTCAACTGTTTTAGTAAATGGTGCTGAAGATTTAGAAATAAGTCAATTATCATTTGGTGGAGCAACAACAGGTAAATTTTTCTTAAGTGCAGAAGATATGACAGGAGACTTAACAATAAGTGCTCTTTCTGAAGCTGCTACTGCTGCTGATACTGATTTAGAAGCTACAATTATTCTTGGTAAAGGTGATGATTCATTAACTACTGGAACAACTGGTAAAGGTGTATATACAGTTGAAGGTACATCTGGTACTAACACAATTAATATCTCTGCTGCTGCTGCTGGTTCAAAAGTAACAGGTGGAACAGGTGATGATACTATTACTGGTAATGCTGATGGTGCAACACTAAATGGTGGAGCTGGAGATGATACAATCACAACAGGTGTTGGTGTAAATACAGTTGATGGTGGTACAGGTGATGATACAGTTATCTTAGGTGGAACAGGTGCTGATACAATTACTTTAGGTGCTGGTGCAGATAAAGTTGTTGTTGATTCAGGTACAAATGGTTCAAATATTAAAGACTTCGTAACAGGTGAAGATACAATTATCCTTACAGGTGCAGGTGCAGCTATTAATTTATCATCATTAGCTACAGCTCCTACTACAGCAGGTGTTTATGACTTTGATGGAAGTACAAACTTTAACACAACACTTAAAAATGGTGGTGTTGCTTTAAGTACTAAAGATGTTGCTGATTCAGTACAACTAGGTTACACAAAAGCTGATGGTACTATGGTAGCGTATACTTTAGCAGCAGATACTACAGTTGTTGCTGGTGATAAAGATGATGTAATCTCAGTTGCTACTAAAATGGATAGTACAATTACATCAGGTGATGGTTCAGATACTGTAATTATAGCTATCGGTACAGGTGCAGGTACAGCCTCAAATACTACAATTAGTGACTTTACAGTTGGTTCAGATAAAGTTATTGTTACAGGTGTAGCTACAGGTACAGCTACAAACTTAACAGCTATTTCACCAGATGCAGGTAAATATTCAATTGATGGTGCAACTACTACATTGACTGGACTTACTTTATCAAATGGTGGAACTGCATTCACAGCTACAGACCTTACAACAATGGTACAATTAGGTTATAAAGGTGCTGCGTTTACAGCAGAAGCAACTGCTGGTACAACAATCACTGGTGGTACATTTGATGATCACCTTGCAGGTGGAACAGCTGGTCAGACTGATGTGTTCAACTTTATAGATAATGGTGGTATGGATACAATTACTGTGTTCGTAGCAGGTGAAGATGATTTATCATTCGATGCAATGACTGGTATTACTGATACAACTGGTGCAGTTGTAGGTACTGCAGGAGTAACAGCAGCAGATGGAAAAGTATATGTTATGAGTGATAACACTGTTATTGCTGGTGATACAATTGATTACTCTAAAATAGGAACAAATGTAGATGGTGTAGAGGTTAAAGTTACAGATGCAAATATTATGGCTGATGTAGCTGCATATATCAGTAACGCTCTTGATAGAGAAGCAGCTGGTGATTCTTATGTTGCAGTAATTAATGATGTAACAGGTGCAGCTAATGAAGCGTATGCATACTCTGTAGAAGTTAATGCTTCAGGTACAATCACAGCTGATGATATTACTTTAATCGGTACTATTACAGCTACTGCAGCAATACTTACAGATGCAGATATTGCATAATAACTACTAAGTTATAAAGAAAATTAACTCTTAACCCCTCAAAAGGTTAAAAGTTAAAACACTAAGCCTTACTTCTTCGGAAGTAGGGCTTTTTTAATGCCTAAAATTTACCAATGGGTGGGTGGAGGGAATCAGATAAATCCACAGCCAACCAATCACGTCTAAAGCCTCCTAAAGCTTATAAATCATTAAATTTTTATAACAATTATGATAAAATAATATAATATATAAGGAAAAATACCAAAGGACTAACTTGAAAAAAAACACTGATGGATATACTGATAATGTAGACTACACTTATGGCTACTATCCTTTCTGGACACCCTCTAAACTAAAACTAGCTTGTATCCAAAGAAATATAGAGATACCAACAATTACAAATGCTTGTGAATTAGGCTTCGGTCAAGGTGTGACTATGAATCTATTGGCTTGTACAAGTGAAGTAAAATGGTATGGAACAGATTTCAATACTAATCATGCAAACTATGCACAAACACTAGCAGATGATACTAAAAATAATGCTAAAGTGTATAATATGTCATTTGAAGAGTTTAATAATGTACTGAGCTTTCGCACCTAATTTTAATCGATATGCTTTCTAAAACAACTGTAAGTAGGGCATAGTAATAAAATACTCCATGGTACTTGACACTAGTTA
>PPDH01000003.1:64130-85995 GCA_002899765.1 Sulfurimonas sp.
AAACTGAAAAATACATGTCAATAGATATGACAAATGCTGAGAGAATACCGCTACTACCGAATGTAACACTATAAAATTAGGTGCGAAAGCTCAGTAATGTAGATGAGCTTCCAAAGTTTGATTTAATAGCAATTCATGGAATCTATAGCTGGATAGATGAAAAGAACCAATCTATCATAAATGACTTCATAGATAAACATCTTAGTAGTAAAGGGATAGTATATATAAGCTACAACACTAAACCAGGAACAGATGCTTTTAGACCAGCTCAACATATAATAAAAGAAGTTGTTGAACAACTAACTTCACATATAGAAAACACTGATGATAAAATAAAAGCAACACTCAACTGGATGGAGAAGTTTCATACTACAGACCCAGCATACCTTAATGCTTTTGCAACGATTAAAAAAAGAATTGATACATTTAAAGGTAAAGATGTAAACTATATCTATCACGAATACCTCAATGATAACTGGTTCAGCTTCTACTTCTCAGAGATGGCTAAAAATCTTACACCTGCAGGTTTAAAATACTTAGGACAAAGTCAATACAGTGATGATTTAGAAGTATTAAACTACACAAACGAACAAATTGAAGTTTATAAAGAGCTACCAACTCCTCTAAAACAAGATGTACAAGACTCTATGACAAATACACAATTTAGAAAAGATTTATGGATGAGAGATGCCAATGCAATGTCATCTGAAATAAAACAAGAGTTTATAAAAAACCAACAAGTAATACTATCAGTACCTTATGAATTAGTAAGTCTTGAGATAAAAGGTAAAAGATTAAAAATAAACCTATCAAAAGAGTTTTATCAAGTAGTTGTAGATCTCCTTGCTGATTATCAACCTAAAACAATAGAGAGCTTAAAACAAGAACTTAACTTCTCAGATGCACAAATAATAGAAATCATAACAGTACTAAACTCAATAGGTATGGTAGCTTTAATAGCAGAGAATAAAAACTGTGAAGCAAATCAAGAAAAATGTGATGCCTTTAATAAAATAGTATTAGAAGAAGCAGCACAACAACATAACTTAAAACAATTAGCGTCACCTGTAATAGCAGAAGCAATAGTGATGCATAATTTAGTAATAACTATGATGATAAAAGCCTATAAAGAGGGAATAACTACACAAAAAGATTTAGGGCAATATGTAGTAAAGCATTACATTAAAAAAGGCTTTGGTCTAAGAAAATCCGATGGTGGAGTGGCTGCTAGTGAAACAGAACTTACTAAAGAGATGAAATCTAGAGCAAAAGTATTTATAAACACATGGTTGCCGTTTTTTAAAGCACATAAGATATTATAATATTAAACCGAAGACAAGTTAAGGGTTAAGATGGAAGCAGAACAATATACATTAAAAAATGGCGATAATGTAAAGATTGTATATGATGAATGTACTAATACAGCAACAGCCTATGATATGAGTGATAATAAAATAGGTGCTTTTATATTTAGTCTCATAGAGTATGAACAGGGTGCTGGATACACCGACTATTACCTTAAAATAACTAATATGGATTTATCCCTAACAGGTCAAGGACTTGGACGATTGATAATACAACATGTAAAAGATTGTACAGGATATGCTATCACTGCAGGTTATGATGATGGAAATAAATGTTCAGATGGTTCACATTTAACAGGTGGAGGAGTTGGTTTTATAGAGAAGATGAGAGAGGAAGGACTTGTAAACTAACTATAATCACTTTAACCCATATAAATATCAGCCTAACAGATGAAAAACCATTCCTAGAGCCTCCTAGAGCTTAAACAAATCTAAGATAAATCCACAGCCGACCAAACACTAAAACCAACCCAATATCCAACCAATTCACCCATAACCCCAAACACTCCATTTATTACATTAACACTCACTTTTGCTACAAACAGTTACACTTGCTTAAATTCGTAAAATTCTTTTAAACTTAATACCTCCTTAAAATGCAGGTAATTTGCAGGTAAAACACTCTTAGTGTCCCATAATTAATTATAGGACAGCTACACACCCTATAGTTACAAGGTTTTACTCTAAAATATAGCTATCCCATATTCTAAGATAGTTTTGAGACACTTTTTAAACCCCTAACTGCTTTATTTGCAGGTAATCTGCAGGTGAAGCCCACTTGACAAGCTTTTTCGCACTTAACTATACTTCCCCAAGCCAAAGATACTTTCTTTTTGTGCAGGTGAACCCTAAATACACCTAAAAATCATAAAGAAAAGCTATGGCATACAGCTAAAATATATAAAGGAAATCACACTATGGCAAAGACAATAATCACCCAAGAATTTGTAAAAAAACTAACCCCTCCCACTTCAAAAGCTAAANNNAGGTAAAAGAAAAATGATAAAGTTAGGCGATACAATAGAACTAACTGTAGAAGAAGCAAGAGCTAAATGTATAGAACTAAAAAAACATAACCATCAACTCATAACTCAACCACAAGAACCACAAATCAACCCCATAACATTCCAACAGTTCTACGACACCCACTATCTACCATACATCCATACCCATATAAAATCCTATGAAACAAATATATCAGTATTTAAAAACCATATCATCTCCCACCTAGCAAATACTCCCATGAAAGATCTAAAGAAAAACCAAGTGATGCAATACCATAGCTCAATGGTAAAAGATAAAAACCTAGCACCAGCAACAGCCAATAAGTTTCTCATCTTCTTAAGTAACGCATATAAACTATCACACGACTTTGAACTACTTCCAAATGATATAAATCCCTGTAAAGGTATAAAAGAGTTTGAACTCAATAACCAAAGACAAATCTTCCTAACTAATACTCAAGCAAAAAGATTACTAAAGTATGTAGAACTAAGCCCAAACCAACATCTACAGTTTATCATCCCAATGTTACTGCTATCAGGTGCAAGAAAAAGAGAAGTCCTCGATGCCCAATGGAGTGACTTCGATACACTAAACAATTTCTGGACTATCCCAATCACAAAGAATGGTAAGAAGAGAATCCTACCCATAACCCCACCACTGCAAGAACTACTAGAATCCATCCCCAAACAAAGCAAATACCTCTTTGCATCCCCTAAAACAAAAAAACCCTATGTAAGTATATTTAACAGTTGGAACACAGCTAGAATCAAAGCAGGATTACCAGAAGTTCGCATTCACGATTTAAGACACACATACGCAAGTTCACTAGTAAATGCAAAATGCTCTCTATACGAAGTACAGATGCTACTAGGTCACTCTACAGCAAAAATGACTCAACGATACGCCCATCTATCCAATGAATCTCTTATGAAAGCTTCAAGCCATGCTGGGAAGTTGTTGAAGTGAGATTGTAGGTAGAGTTTGGTATAATATTTATATAACATTTTTGTATAAAGATGAAAAGGAAGCACAATGGAAAATAAACTACCATCAAGATTTGAAGAAACTTATTGTAAAAAGATGAAGTTTGATAAGTATGAATATACAAATTTCATTGCTTATGAATTGGCAAAAAGAAATACAAGTGTTATGAACTTGCTACTTATTCAAGAGCAAATACTTTCTTTATACAATACATTACCACAACCACAAAGTTTTAGCAGATATAAGAAAGCTGAAGCTACGGAAGAATCATTACAAAATGCTCAAAAGCTTGAAAATTGGTCAAAAGAGAAAATGCTAAACACATTGAATCATTATAATATAAATCAATTTGACGATGATATCAATCGTTTAACACTTGAAAACATAAAAGAGATTTTTTCAAATATAGTTAACGAGATAGCTAAAATACTTTATGAAAAATACTATGTTATCTATCAAAACAATATAGAATCACTTCAACACAGTGCCAATGAACTCTACGACCCATTAAGATTTTTAGAAAGAGATAGATTTTTAACACAACATATGCTTAGAGTTTATGATGGTGAAGAAAATCATAAAGCCATTTACAATATCAACTTTACCGAAAATCAATACTTTATGGTATATCAAGAGGTTCCAAAAGAACAAAGAGATTTCTCTTTTAATGTCATCTATCCAAAATTTGAAAAAGCAATGAGAGATTTTACAGACACAAAAGTTGCTTTAAATCTTAACTTGTCAGAAAGTGAGATAGTAGATTATATTAAAAAAATCAAAAAAAATTATGATAGTAAAAATTCAATTGTAAAAACAAAAAGAGAGCTTTTAGAAGAAGAGCTTGAAAGTTCCAATGAAGATATAAAAATGAATAGTGCCGATAAATGGGCTGATAATTTTTTTATATACGATTATTTTTTATACCATGAAGTTAATAGCATTGATAAAAAAAAGACGCAGATAAAAGAGGAGATACAGCTTGAGCTCACTAAGTTCCATGGTGTTAAAGTAACGGTAGGTGAAAAAAGTATATGTCAACCTTGGCAAGAGTATGAGAAGAATCCTGATAATATAAGTAATGATGGAACTGTTGTAACTCTCATGGAGAAGCAGATGTATATAACCATCAGATCGATAGAAATAAAACATGCTAAACTAAAAAAATATATTCAAGGGGAAGATCCTCTTTATAAGAGATTACTAGAAAAGTAAATTAAAAACACTTTTGGAGCAACATGTCTCCTACACTACTTATTACCTTTTTCACTATTTTTTTATATCCCACAAACACTATTTTTAATGTAAAACTACCATACACGCACACTTTGGCTTGAGGCGAAATTTTAAACACTCTATTATTTCGTGGATTTTATTTATGTATTTTTATACTATTCTGGTAGGTAAAGCAATATAGCACTCTTTTGAGTCCTTAATGCTTTAAATTTTTTGAATTACATTGTTAAAAAAATGATGTATTGATCAGATTGCAAATAGCAAGAAGATATCTCATATGAAAGAAGAGGAGGAGAAAAGGTCACACTAAGATAAAAAAGTGCTCTAACAAGCACTACAAAGCCAATAAATACCAAAGGAGAAAATGAAATAAACACAACTTAAAAATTAATACCAAGGGAGATATGATGAAAACACATCTAACCCAACCATTCGTAAAAAGAATAGAGTGTGAAGCAGGTAAAACCAAACAAGAGTTTTACGACAGTGAAATAATAGGATTTATGCTAGAGGTGCGTGCAAACGGAACAAAAACATACTATGTTAGAGCAAAAGGAGCTGAGGGTAAAAGAAGATTAAAAAAATTAGGCGATGCGAAGGTAATGACACTAAAGAGTGCAAGAGTAAAAGCTATCAAGCTCAAAAGAGCCATAGAGGAGCAAAAAGATATTTTGATAGGTGAGAGTACTAAGAGCAAAAACAAAGCCTCAGTGATCACTCTAGGAGTGTTTTACGATACATATTATTTGCCACATATAAAAAAGCATATCAAGTCTTATGAAACGAACATAAGTATATTTAAAAACCATCTATTGCCAAAGTATAAGAATACTCCAATGGATGAGATTTCAAAAGCTTCCATCATGAAGCTACACAGCGATATGGTTCAAAAGAAACACCTAGCAGCTGCAACTGCTAATAAGGTGCTTATCTTTTTATCCAGTGCATTTAACATTGCAATAGATTTAGAAATAGAGGTAGTGATAGAAAACCCAGCAAGAAGTATAAAGCAATATACTTTAAATAACGCCAAAGAGAGATATTTAACAAAAGAGGAAGCGAAGCGACTCCTTGAAGCGATAAACTCCACCCAGCAGAATATCCACTTAAAGTACATTGTGCCAATGTTAATTCTAACAGGAGCAAGAAGAGGAGAGGTGCTTAAAGCTAAACATGAAGATTTTAACCTTCATCAAATGACATGGACGATACCAACAACTAAAAATGGTAAAAAGAGAATTTTACCAATCACACCACAGCTACTAAAGCTGTATAAGTCCATTCCAAAAGATGAAAGTCCTTATCTCTTTGCTTCACCAGTTACAGGGAAGCCCTATGTATCGATATACAACAGCTGGAATAGTGCAAGAGTTAAAGCAGGGCTAAAAGATGTTCGACTTCACGATTTACGCCACTCATTTGCTAGTTTTTTGGTTAACAGTGGTAGGAGTCTTTACGAGGTGCAAACACTCTTAGGACATAGCACTTCAACCATGACACAAAGATACGCTCATTTGAGTAATGAATCACTTATGAGTGCAGCATCTTGTGCTGGTAATTTGATGGCTGGATAGAACAAATAGAGTTGACTCCTTTGCTTTCATAGCAAGGGGGTCTTAAAACAATTTTTTTATAAAAATAATAGATAACTGAGCTTTCGCACCTAATTTTAATCGATATGCTTTCTAAAACAACTGTAAGTAGGGCATAGTAATAAAATACTCCATGGTACTTGACACTANAAACTGAAAAATACATGTCAATAGATATGACAAATGCTGAGAGAATACCGCTACTACCGAATGTAACACTATAAAATTAGGTGCGAAAGCTCAGTAGATAAGAAATAAAAAGAGGTAAATTATGAATAATTATACAGACATCTCATTTGAAGATTATATCATGGCGGATGAAATTAAAGACTCTACCAAAAATTCAAATGACGATATAGTTCAAAAAGAAATGGAAGATTTAGAGAATCTTGACGAGAATATAGAAAAACAAAAGATGGAAGTTTTGTCAACGGATATTATTTGTGATGGTAGTGGTTTCCAAAATCTCATAGAAAAAATTGACACATCAGAACCAGCACCTGATTTTTCAAAATATAAATTCAACAACTTCAGAGTTTCTGATAATGAGTACCTTGTCAAATTAGAAAATGCTGGTGGAGCATTGATTATATCTGATGATGGTGAATTGATGTTGAGATCATCACCTGATGCAGATTTTAAAAAAGTTACCCCAGATAAAGCCAGTATTGTTATAAGTAAACTTATTGGTGAACATGTTGTAGTGGGAAGAGGTTCAAAAGATAGATCACCTGATATTAAATACGAAGATTTGATGCTAATTTCTGCAAGTGACATTGATACTAATGAAATGGCTGAGTTTAATCAAGATGGTAATACTTATAAAATGAATAAGTTTAAACCTAGTGAAGCTTTGATGCTAGATAAAAATACACCTTACAAAAAGCCAATATATTCATTAAAACTAATAGCACACTTAGTGAATTACAATAAAGATAGATTCCATTATCTTGTTAACTGGCTAGCTTACATGTTTGTATTTTTAAGTAAATCGCAGGTTGCCGTTGTCCTTAGAGGTGTACAAGGTAGTGGTAAAGGGGTGTTTTTTAACCTTATATCATCGTTGTTTGGTAAAAAATATTGTTTTACAGTAGGGAACAAAACTCTTAAATCACAGTTTCTTGGCAGTGTATTTGAGTTTAAACTTTTTATCAATATCAACGAGATGTCACACGATATAAAATCTAATAAAGAGAATAAGAACTCTTTAAAAGAACTTGTGACAGATCCAGAGTTTGCAGGTGAAAAAAAGTATGAAAACATTTCTAAACCAATTAAGCTAACTGCTCAAATCTTGATAACTTCAAATGAAGCATATATCCTTGAGATAGAACCAGAAGATAGAAGATACACTGTATTTTCTACAGCTGGAAATATATCAAACGAAAAGTGTAACTTTTTTGGATTTGGAGATTTTAAAGTTTTCCAGAGACAATTAGAATCAGAGCTTCCAAATTTAGCATTGTATTTGAAAAACTATCCAATAGATACTAGCCTCGTAAATAAAGCACTCAATACACCTGAGAAAAAAGCTTTAGTAAAAGGAACGAATGACAGATTTAAATTGTTCATTAATGCACTCTTGACTCAAGATATAGAGTATTTAGAGCCATTAAAAGCGAAGGATTCTATCATATATGCAAATGTTGTTTCAGGATTTAAAAAAGGAAGAATCTATCAAAGAGATATGTTACCTGCTTTTATTGCAATGAATCCAAGTGATTTTGCTATGTCTACTCAAGCACTACTTGATAAGCTTGAGATATACGAACCAACAAAATTTTCAAGAGAGCTACGAAAAAAATCTAGCGAATACTACTTTAACTTATAAAATGGCTTTAGACTTAATTGTCTAAGGCTATTTTTAACACAAAAAATAAACACAAGGAGTAACAAAATGTTTATAACACCCTATGATAATAGCTTTAAGCTTTGTGAGCATTGGTTAGCCAACGCAAAAAACAATCTACTAAATGAAGAAATATTAAATTTACAAGTTGAAAGTCATGGAGGGCTTCCTAGAACTTTTCAAATAGTTAAAACACTTATTAGAACTATCATGAAGGAACAACAAGAGGAAATTCTTGAAGATAGCGACAACTGTTTTGCAACGAGACTATATTCAGTATATTTTACATGGACAGTAAACATACCAAATCTTAAATATGAACAAAACAGGAATATAATTTTAGTAACATTTCATGTACCTGATTTTCTTGAGATTTATAGACCTATTTTATGTGTTTCACTTAAGAGTTATTTTCTTGATTTAAACAGTAGATTTAGAAAAGACCCTCTAAATGAGGAACTTTTGAATAATCTCGTAAATTGCTTAACATGTGATATAGCAAAGCCTGAACTAAGTGACCAAGAACAACTCATAAGTTATATCAAAAAGTTACCATTATTGGAGTTAATGATAAACAAAGAGTATCAAAAAATTGGGCATTACATTAATGAAGCAATCCTTAGAGAACCCTACCATCTAATGTTTAGCAAACTACTCAGAGATACTGAATACTTATCGACTATATACCATTTCAAAAACTTAATTTTGGATGATATTAAAATGTTTGTAAATGAAAAAGTTTTGTTAGATAGATTCTCTATTATTTTATACAGACTATCATTTTTAGAGTTTGATAAAGATATATCTGCTATTACGAAATTTTTTAGTCAAAAACTTGCCTTAGGAGAGAGTGAAAATTTATATTTAAACAATTTAAACTTCATAAGTAGGGATTTAAACAGTGCTTCAAGTTGTAATGCCTATGATTTAAGATACCTAGAATCAAAACAAATAGCAAAGGCACAAGAGATTATCCAAAACCAAAAAAAAAGATATGGGGCTGAGTCTAAGTTTGAGGTTGATAGAGAAGTGATACACGAAGCGACATACCTTTCGTATGAAAAAATAGAGAAACTTATCAATACAAAGGAATTTTCCCATGGTAGATAATGAATCAAACTGGTTTATCGATATTTGTGACGATGTTATATTTATGCTAGATAACAATGAGTTTAACTACACAAATAGTACCATGTGTAATAGTTCAATAGCAAAGTTCTTCAGAGATTGTGTAAATTTCACCATCTCTTACAATAATCAAGAATCTAATCCTGAGAGATTTTTTTATAATTACACGCAAGAAGAGTTACTAGCTCTTGATATCTTTAAGGCTTTACTTAGAGATACTCATGAGCTTAAGGATATAGATATAAATAATTCAGATGATAAAGCCCTTTTGGAATCTTATTTCAATAAAATCGCTTTAACTCTTCATGGTGCTACATCTGCTCAAGCGGTTCAAGCTTATAACTCAACACATTTTCCCATGGCATCAACTGTAATGGGTACGAATAACAATTACAAAAAAATCATCAGAGCCAATGAAAAATGGCTTGGTGATTTAGCTCTTATAACCCAACAGCAAAAAAGAATAGAATTGGAGCAAAACTTTCTTTATCAAAAAGATATTGACATAAAAAATAGGATTGCTGAAAATCACCATAGAACAGTTAATTTACTAAGTAATCAAGATTTGAAAATATGGAAAGATCAAAATAATAAACTTTATTACAGGCAAAAAGCATTTGAAAAAGAGCAAAAAGTCAGTAAAAACGAGATGGGTGATATTGCAGATTTTCATACCAAGATATATGACTCTACAAGTGATATTGAAGTCATAGAAGCCGATTATATAATAGTTTCCTTATTGCCTACAGTGCGAAAAAATATCTTTAACCCATTTTCTAATAATGAGTTTATCTTTATTTCTAATAACCTATATGACAGAAACACTTTTGAATACACGGAATTCTTAGAAAAGAGATTAGTGCATGCACGCATTAATCAACTACAACAAGAGATTATTAATCTTGAATCACAGCTACGCTATTCACATGCATATTATCAACTGATATCACATCAAATTACTGATAAAGAGGATGAGTTAGAGTGGTTAAGAGCCTCGCTAATTGTCAAAGAGAAAAGCTTTATAGAAGAGTATTTGAGATTAGTCTTTCAAAATGAAGAAGAGTTTTATTTTTTTATATTTTGGTTAAGTAATTTCTTTTGGACTTTAAATAAGTCTAATATGGCAGTTGTTTTAATAGGAGATAGTGAAACAACAGATATTTTGGTGGAGTATATTATTAAACCAATCTTAATAAATAATAAAAAACATATGAGTACTATTACAAATGATTCGCTATTAAAAGAAAGTAATGATGATAAGCTGCTTGAAGATAAGATTTTTTATCATTTCAATAATCTTGGTGCTAAAACAGATTTAAGAAGAGTGAGTAAACTTTTAAGAAATATTGTAAAGCCAAATTACATAACTCCTTTTCAAGCATGGGATAATGATGAGCCATATATTTACGGTGAATTACTTGTAACATCTGAAAAAGAGAATCCTCACAGCTATTTAAAAAATATCTTTGGTAGTTGTTCTGTATTTAGAGTAAAAAGCATGGATACAATTTTAGATAAACTTAATATGGAATATTCTCAATTTGATAAGAGCATAGCTGATGACCTAAATAATTTTGTTAATAAATTAGTACAATATGGTCAATATAATGAGTCTCCAGATATACTTAATACTGACGAAAAGTCTTATTTACACACAATGAAAAACGGTGTACTGGTTACACCTAAAATTGATAGAGAGATAGATACTTTTGTGGAAAATATTTTGTCAAAACATACCAATGCTTTTGTGATGATAAGAGAGCATGGTGAAGATATGTATGAAGAGTTACTGTCAAATTTTGATGAAGACATGATAGCCCAACCATTACTAAGTACATATTTTAATATCATTAGTGGTGATATGTTGATTCCTGACAATGTTGAATTTATTAAAATTTTACAGACTAAAGCAGATATGTTTAAAGAAGCTCTAAATGATAAAAGTAAAGCAAATGGAAAAAAAAGATACAAAATTTTTAGATAGCAATCTGAAAATCTTCTGGAAAAACTATGCAAAACCACTTATAATACTGGTGTTTTCTTGTTGTTATCCTATTATGATCTTCTTAGCATATTTTCAAGATATTTCTAAATTGATGCGAGTTATTACTTGTCATATATTTTGGGTAAAAAGTTGGGGTAATCTAAAAAAAGTCTTTATCATTATCTTATACTCTTTTAAATATGAAGAAATGCAACTATATAGATTTTTTATATCTCATAATTTTCACCAAAGAGGAGATTCCTTTATGGAATCGTATTGTGTGAAATATTATGAATATAAAAATAAATTCTTTTGTAGGGGAAGGTACTATTGTGCAAAAAAAGAAAATAAACATTATCTGCTATTTAAGAGAAAAAGTATATAAACTGAGCTTTCGCACCTAATTTTATAGTGTTACATTCGGTAGTAGCGGTATTCTCTCAGCATTTGTCATATCTATTGACATGTATTTTTCAGTTTTNTAGTGTCAAGTACCATGGAGTATTTTATTACTATGCCCTACTTACAGTTGTTTTAGAAAGCATATCGATTAAAATTAGGTGCGAAAGCTCAGTATATAAAGAAAAGTTTTTTATAAAATGCCCAGTTTTTTACCCATACTAAATTAAAAAAATAAATAAGAAGATAAAAATCAGTTAAGCCAAATAACCATAGATAGGAACTCATCCTATCTATGGCTTACCTTTTTACTCTAAATTATATAAATATCTAGTATAAAGCACTAAAAACACATATTTTAATACTTAGTAATCCTTTTGATATATAACAGTCACTGTATTTTTGATTTTATTTTTTCCTATTTCATAATCGGGATTAAAAGTAGCGATATTATGTGCAGCTGTTCCAACCATTGCAGCTAATCCACCTATCAAAGTTACTGGTGTGGGAATTGCAACTGCTCCCATTGCAACACTACGAAACTCTGAATATACACGACAAGTTAAATCTCTTTTTTCTATAGCACCTTCAATTTTGTTTACAATAAACCCTATATCTTTTACGGCAACTACTTTAAAAGACTTTTTGTTTTCTATAAGACTATTTAATTTTTCACTTGTCATTTCATCTGATGTATAGTTTTCTATATCTACTTTAGACATTACTTACCCTTATTTTAATATAGCGATACATATATCGTTGATAGATTCTAGCGAAAATAATATTATCCAATAATTAAATATATAGGTCGTTAGGAATAAATGTGAATAGTAGTGATGATTTAGAATCATTTAGCGAAGAGATACTAAATACTGTCTCTAAAAATGTGTTGAAGTACCGAAAAGAAAAAGGCTTAACTCAAATGCAACTAGCTCTTGAAATCGGTATGAGTGGCGGTGCGTATTTAGGTCGTGCAGAGATTAGAAAAGACAATCACCATTTCAACATCAAACACCTTGCAAAAATATCAAAAATCCTCGATGTAGATATTTGCGAATTTTTTAAATCTTAAAACAAACCCTATCTTACTTTTATTTTCTGATTTCCACTTTTAGATCACTCCACTAACTTCTAATAAAGCTAATTTTATCCTTTACTCAACAACAATCATTTTTCACCCCTAATTTTGTAATTCCAAATTTTTTCAATCATATATCATAAACATAGCAAAGCCCCAAGAGCTTTGAAATTTAACCCAAGCAGGAGACGCTATGTTACAAACACCCTATGAGATACAGTTTTATACAATCGAACCAAAGAGCCTTTTAACCCTCTTGTGCAATAAGCCTCTAAGAGGTGCAAGATGAGAGTAAAAGAGCAGATGCAAAAACAACAAGAAAAAGCATTCCAAGAGGAACTCTCCTTTGCCCAGTGGCTCAATCACTTTAGAAATGAACCCACAATCAAAGAACTTGACGCTATGGAAAGAGAGTTTACTAAAAAACAACTCTACAAACTACAACCAAGCAATAACCCTTACTACTTCCCACTACAAGGAGCATAAGAAGTGATACCACCATCAGTATTATTAGCAGTAGTCATTGCAGGAGCAACGATTATAAAAGAGACTTTAGAGTCTCAAGAAGATTAGTTTTAGCCAAAGAGCTTTTAACCACAAATAAACATAAAAATAAAAAAGGAAATAAAAATGTCAGTCAACCCATTAAACAACCAAGAGCTTCAAACCTTAGCACCAACACTCTTTACAAGTGAGCCTCACTATGAGGTAAGTGATAAATACCACTTCATCCCAACTATTGATGTAATAGAGGAGATTAAATCTCATCACTGGTATCCAGTAAGTGTAAGCCAAGCAGCAGTTAAAGATGAAACCAAAGAGGGATTCCAGCAACACTGTGTAAGATTTAGACACTTTGAAGATTTACTCAATCCACAAGAGAACGCAGTTGAGTTACTACTCTTTAACAGCCACGATAGAACAAAGAGCTTTTCTATCTCTGCTGGTATATTTAGATTTGTATGTGCCAACGGATTAGTGCTAAGTGAGAGTGTATTTGAGAGCTATAAAATCAAACACTTAGGAGATAGAGAAAATGATGTAGCCAATGCAGTTGCTAAAATAACTGCAGTAAAAGAGAAGCTCATAGAGAAGATAAAAACTCTCTCATCTATCAAACTCTCAAACTTAGAAAAAGAGAGCTTTGCAAAGCTTTCAATTCCACTTAGATTTGAAGAGCATTTAGAAGTCAATCACAAAGACCTACTCATTCCTCATAGAGAGGAAGATTACAAAGACGATCTCTATACAGTCCTCAACATCATCCAAGAGAACCTTATAAGAGGAAATGTAAGCGGTGTGAACAAACAAAGCGGCAGACGCTTCACAAGCAAAGAGATAAAGTCAATTACAACAGATACCCAAGTAAACAAAGGGGTATGGGAGTTAGCAGAAAAAATCGCTTCTATAAAAGAGCCAACATACCAAATAGCAGCATAAAGGAGCAGAATATGAAACTCGTAAACTACCAACTCCAAACCCAGATGGAGAGCGTAAAACAAGAAGCAACTCAGTTTTTAAAAGAGTATTTGCAAAATGTACTTGAAGATAAAACCAAACCCTACTATAAAAAAGCAGATTATGTAGGATTATCTCTAAGTGAACTCTCCAACAAAATAGATACCCTCTCTAACGATATAAAAGAGCTGCAAGCTCTAAAGAAGAGATTATAAACCGCATTAGATATATCTAAAGAGGTAACAGCCTCTATCTTACTAAAAAACGGTATAGATAGAATAGAGGGAACAATCATCAGTTCAATCACCCTTACAAAAGAGACCACCAAAGAGAAAGTATCTATGCAGGTACTCAACATTGAGGAACTCTTAAAAAGAGGGTTTGTCAAATATGAACTAGACACCGACGCACTTCAAAACGCACTCCTGCAAAACACTAAGCTTCAAAAGGAGCTAAAACCATTTGTGGAGATAGTAAAAACCAAAGAGACAACCCCACCAAAAGCAAAAGTAAATCTCAAACGAAGTGCCAATAATACCCAAGCAGATGAACTGCTCCAGATAGTAGAAAATCAACAAGCAGCCGCATAAAAGGAGAAAAAGTTATGTTTAACGAAAAACAGCTTCAAGTTCTAAACTATGAACTTGATAGCAGCAGAATAAAAACAAGAGAAAAAGGTAACATCAGCCTCTCCTATATAGAGGGGCATGATGTGATAGAGACAGCCAACAGGATATTTGGATATGGAAACTGGAGCTACACAATCACAAAGTTAGAGCAAGTCTCACAAGAGCAAAACCATAACCAAAATGTAGTCATCTGCTACAAAGCAGTAGTTCGGATAATAGCTTGCGATATAAGCCATACCAAAGAGATAGCAAGAGAAGATGTAGGGTTTGGAACTGGAGTTGCAAAAACACTCTCTGATGCACATGAGGGAGCTGCAAAAGAAGCGGTAACTGATGCACTAAAAAGAGCCATGAGAACATTTGGAAATCAGTTTGGTAATTCACTTTATGATAAAGGAAAAAACCACTACAGCCAACCAAATAATCCTCAGTTGCCATCACAGCCAAATACACAACAGGCAAACAATCACAATCAACCATACCAACAGCACAATAACCCAAACCAGCAACCACAACTACAACAACAGCATCTACCACAAGATTATTCATCCCTATACAATCTAGGACTCACCATCATGGAGCAAGGAAACTCTCTTGTAGTCATAGGAGATGATATCTTCTCAAAAAGAGATTCTATTAAGGCATGTGGCTTTAGATGGGATGGAGCATCAAAGCTTTGGTATAAGCCACTTGAACAACAAGCAGCGTAAGATGAGTGCAAGAGATTTCTACTTAAAGCAAGAAGCAAAAAAGGATTTCAAAGATTGGACTAAAGCAGGTTTAGAGTTTTTACTACAAAGAGATGAACTTCAAGAGGATGTGAAGATTAAGTGTAAAAAAGCACTTGAGAGACTTTGTAATGTAAAAGAGTAAGAAGTTTTTCACTTTCCCCCATAGAGGGGCTAACGCCCCTCTCCCCCTATCCCTTTTCAAGAATAGAGTTTAATTGTTTGTATGGTTAAGTCGTTTCGCTTTGGTTTGCTTCGCACCAGCTACACTTTTTATGGGTTGTTCTACTTCTCTCATGCGATGCTGCACAGGTCATCAAGTGAGCCTAACAAAAGTTAGGAAAGGTTTTACTTTTTATTGGGAGTTCTAACAGAATTGCTTCTGTCATATAAAGAGTATTTAAAAAATAAAATTATCAAAAAGGAAAAAAGAGATGAAAAAAATAATAGTAGGCACATTGGCAGTAATGCTAATAATAGGTTTAAGTGGATGTGATAGCACACCAGAACAATCACCAATACGCATTGAAGCAAAGACACTCTCTAGTGATTGGGGTGGATATATCATAAGCGTACCAGTTGTAGAAGTAACTGCAATGACAGATGAAGTAACAATTGAAGATGTAGTGGCAAATAATGGCAATTGTAAAATGACAGCCATTACTCAAAACAACTTTCCAAAATCACTATCTTATGGAGAGAGAGTTCAAGCTGGATATACATCAAAGTGTAATCTTGTAAAAGTTGAAGTGATAACAGATAAAGGAAATTGGAGTGTGGAGTTTGAGTAGATTGTACTTCCACAAATCTATAACCTTATAAACTTCATTATTTTATAAGGTTTCCCCTATCTAAGGGCTTTAAAGCCTCTCTTTACACGCCACCAAAAATAAAACCCCATAAAACACCCCTCTATAAGGAGATAATATAAGGAAAAGGATATGAAACCAAAAACCAAAAGAAAAACACCCAAACGGATAAAAGAGTCAGTAACCGAACATGAGTATAAAAAGTTAATGAGTGCAGTTAGAGGTGATGAGTCACTTCGTCCTAACACAAGAGATAATCTACTTCGAGCTTTTACTATTTTATACTTTACAGGATTACGACTCAATGAGCTTCAAGAGATGACACTTGTTAATATCAAAGAGCTACTTGAAGATGGAGAGACAAAGTTGCTTCTGCCAAAGACTAAATCAGAGAGAAAACTCTTTGCAGGTGATGAGTTTAAAAAGCAACTCAAAAAGCTATTTGTTTTTGAAACCGATACAGACTTACAAATCAAAGTGATCGCAAAAGGTAGCAATCACTCTAAGCGAACATGGATACACCCACTCACCTTTATAGCACAAGTCAATGATGTGATGAAATCAATATTAGGAGCTGGTTACACAAGCCATAGTTTTAGACAAGGTCTTATTACCGAGATGGGAGCAAAAGGTATCAATGCAAAAATTATCTCAAAGTTTATAGGTCATAGTGATGTAAAAACCACTATGGGATATATAAAGCCAACAGATGATGATGTAAAAGGAGCGATGATACGATGAAGAAAATTGGATATATCAAAGCTTCTCTAAAAGAAGAAGTAGAGGAGCAATCAGAATCACTCATAGCTACAGGATGTTCTAAAATCTATGTAGAGCCAGTTAATAACTTTAACTATCAAAGCAAAGTAAAATTAGCTCAAGTCATAGAGATACTAAAAAGTAAAGATACTTTAGCAGTGACAAGATTATCAATACTCTCAAGTAGTGTTCAAACACTCTTAGAGCTTATGTTTACTCTTGAAGAAAAAGAGATTATCTTAGAAGCTACCAAACAGCAGTATATCTCTTCTAACAGTTACAGCCTTGATGAGCTCCTCTTTTTTCTAAGTGAGTTTATAGAAGATATAAGAGTTGAAAAACAAGCTTATGGAATACAAAAAGCAAAAGATGAGTGTAGAAGATTAGGACGACCGCCTAAGCTATCACACAAAGAGGTTTTAAAAGCAATAGAGCTTAAACAAAACAATACTTCACAACAAGTTGCTAATAGATTTGGAGTTGGAAGGAGTACTCTTTATAGGCATATTGCAAAGTATAAAGAGGCTAGTTAAGGTAAGTGCTGGAGTGGGATTCTCTCTGGCACTATTTTATTTTTTCAAGAAGTTCTGAAATCTCTAAATCGGTTATTGTATCTTTATCTGATTTTGAATACATGCTGAGCAAGTATAAATTATTAGATTGTGATATATAGTATGTAATGACTCGGAAGCCTTTACTTTTACCTGTTGGCACACTTGAATTAGATAATCTTATTTTATAGCAGCTACCAAATAGATGTGTACCTAAGTGAGGATTTGTCTGTAAAGAATTGACCAACTCTCTCAAGTCATATTTTATATTTCTGTACCGCTTAGACAGCTGTTTAACATTTTTATCAAATTCAGGAATAGTAAGTATATTACAATGCATTAAGCAAGTCATCCACGGGTCTAGCTTCTAACTTACCAGATTTTACCATATTTATTTCGTTTACAGCTTGTTTTATGCTATTTTTTATATCGCTCACTGCAGAATCATTTTCTTTGATAGTGACACCCTCATTTTGAAAATGATTTAACAACCAAATCACTTTTTCGGCTACACTGCTATGCTCAATGTGTAAAGTATATGATTTCATTTTCATACCTCCATACTTTTTTTAATCTTGATTATTATACCAAAATTAACCTCTAAATCATCTAAGCTCTCTCTTTAAGCACATTTTAACTAGCTTAAAAACACACCACCTTGCCAACAATATGCCAGCCAATTTTTCAGTACAATTTCCCTTAGTATAGAGCTTCATAAAGTATCGTTTACTCATTTTTTAATTCATTATCTGTCAGCTATATGCCAGCAAGAAAATCAAGCTAAAAATTACTAAGAGAGTATCAAACTTTCATATCCTCGTATTTAAGGGCTTTATAGAGGTAAAAAAGGGCTAAAATCACTCTTTTTTTCACTTAGTGGTACTGGAATGTTGACTAACAGTAGCACAGGAGATTCATTCGTAGGTACAGCAAATAATTACTTATTTACAGCTGCTGTAGGTACTTTACAAGATGCAGATACAATTCTTGATTCTTCATCAACAGATGCTGATATTCTTAATGCTGAAGTAACATCAATCACTGCAGCTCCAAGAATCCAAAATGTTGAGACTATCAATGTAAATGGAAAATATGTAACTACAGGTATTGATCTTGAATCTATTTCTGGAACTACAACATTAAACTTCAACACAGCTATCGCTAACGGTACAGCAACTGTTGATAACGCAGCATCTTTAAATGCTTTAAATATCGTTGCAGGTTCTAACATAGCTACTTTAAATGTAGAAGCAACTGCTTCAGGAACAAGAGATACTGTATATGTAGATGCTAACGCTGCTACTACTGTAAATGTAGATGGTGATACTGGTACTGATACATTTGATATCACAGTAGCTGATGAAGCTAGTGTAACACTTGGTCTTAACGGTGGTACAAAAAATCTTGATACTTACACATTAAACACAATGGGTGGAGATTTAACTCTTGATGGTAATGCAGTAGCTAAAACTGTAACTATCAATAATACAACAGCTGCTTTAGAAGTTGCTTTAACTGATAATCAAACACTTATTGGTGATGGTGATACTTCTTCATGGGATATCACAGGTGATGCTGATGTTAAATTAGTAGTTGCTGATGATGGTGTTACTACTAGTGCAGCTGATTTAGATGGTTTTGCACTAACAAACTCAGGAACAGGTACTGTAACAGTAGAAGTTCAAGATACATAATTTACAACTGCAGTAGACTTCACAGCACTTGCAGCTGATGTTGTTGAATTATCAAAAACAAGTACAGGTGTTAACTTACTAGACGTAAATGAAAACTCTGTTGTTAACCTTACAGGTGATGCTACAAAAACTACAAGCTTAACTTTAAATGTTGGTAATGCTACAGATGGTGCATTTATAACTGGTGGTACGACAGGTGGTGTTGCTAAAATTGGTACAGGAACACTTATCGTAAATGTATCAGAAGATCAAACTACTGGTGCATTAATAGTTGAAGAAGGTGCTAGTACAGTTATTTTAGAAGCTACTCCAGATAAAGTAACTGATACAGATCCTGGTGAAGATGGTGTTCATGAAGAGCATATCGAGATTGCTACTTTAACATTAGATGCTAAAACAACAACAGTAGTTATTCAAGGTTCTGAAGATTTAGAAATTACAGCATTAGGTAATGCAGTAGCTTTAGGTGATCCTACAGTTGTTTCTGCTGGTACAATGACAGGTAACTTAACTATTGGTACAACTGCTGCTGATAAAGATGTAACAGTAGTTGGTGGTGCAGGTGATGACGAAATTGCTGTTAAAGGTAATAGTGCTGCTAACGCTACAGAATCACTAGTATATGGTGGTGCAGGTGATGATACTATATCTGCTACTGTTACTGATGGAGCTGCAACTGAAGTTGTAAAACTTTACGGTGAAGCTGGTAACGATACAATCACTGGTTCTGCAACTGCTGATACTATCGATGGTGGTGCAGGTGATGATAAAATCGTTGCAACTGTTGGTGTAGATGCTATTACTTTAGGTTCTGGTGCTGATACATATAGTCTAGCTAGTGGAACTGCTGGTGTAGATGTTATCTCTGACTTCTTAGCTGGAACAGATACTATCGTTCTTACAGGTGCTGGTGAAGATATAGATTTAACAGACTTAGAAGATAACCTTACTACTAACACTTATAAATTTGATGGAACAACAGCTTTTGAAACTAAGTTAACAGGTGTAACTGCTACAGATTTATCTGATTCAATCCAATTAGGTTCTATTGATTCTGATGGTTTAAAATCTGAGTATGATTTAACATTATTATCAAAAACTGCTACTGCTGCTAATGCAACAATCGTTGCTGGTGATAAAGATGATGTTATAAAAGCAGGTGGAACTACAGCTACTACTACTGGTGGTGGTGTTGCTGGTGCTATTGATAATGTTACACATACAATTACTCTAGGTGCTGGTTCAGATACTCTTGTCTTAGAAAACACTATGGAAGCGGATGCTGATACAGGTACTAATGAAGATACTACAACAGTAGTTGTTACAGACTTAACAGCTGGTACAGACAAAGTTGTATTTGAAGGTACTGCTGCAGGTACTGTTGACTTAACTTCAGTAGATGTAAATGCTGGTGTATATGACATCGATGGTGCTGGTACATTTGCTGTAACACTTAAAAATGGTGCTACTAATTTAACTGCTACAGATGCAAAAGCAATGTTCCAATTAGGTTCTGCTGATGCAGAATTTGTGGCTGCTACAGGTGGTACTACATTTACAGGTGGAACTTTTGATGACTTCATCAAAGGTGCAGGTGTAACTGATAAAATAAACTTCATCGACAACGGTGGTATGGATACTATTACAACATTCACAGGAGGAGCTGATCAATTATCATTCAACCTAATGACAGGTATTACTGCTACTTCAGATACAGATTTAACAGCTCAAACTTCAAAACTTGCAGATGCTTCTGATGGTGCAATATTCTTATTTGGTGATGCTACAGTTGCTCATGCAGGTACAGCAAAAGTAGATACATTTACAGTTGATGAAGATGCTGCAGTTACAGCAGATACTATCTTAGCTGATGTTGCTGACTTCTTGAATGCTAACCTAGGTACATCTGATGGTGAAAGTTATGTTGCTATTCTTGCAGATTCTACTACAGATTCTTATGTATACTTAATTACTGCAGATACAGACGGTATCCAAGCTGATGACATTAAATTAATTGGTTCAATTGATGATGTTGTTAATACTGGTGATGTTGTAACTGGTTTATAATAAACAAAAGCAAACCCTTTAACTCTTAACCCCTCAAAAGGTTAAAAGTTAGAAAACTAAGCCTCACTTCTCTTCTTGAGAGTGGGGCTTTTTTCATTCTATCCCCGCCGACCAAACACCAAATCCAACCCAATTTCCAACCAATTCACCCATAACCCCAAGTACTCCATTTATTGCATTTTCACCCACTTTTGCTACAAACAGTTACACTTACAAAAATTCGTAAATTTCTTTCAAACTGAATACCTCCTTAAAATGCAGGTAATTTGCAGGTAAAACACTCTTAGTGTCCCATAATTAGTTATAGGACAGCTACACACCCTATAAAATCTAACTTTTACCCTTTAAAAATAGTGTCCCATAATCCTTAGTGGCTTTAGAGACACTTTTTAAACCACTAATGCCATTTTCTGCAGGTAATCTGCAGGTGAAGCCCTCTTGACAAGCTTTTTAGCACTTAACTGAGCTTTCGCACCTAATTTTATAGTGTTACATTCGGTAGTAGCGGTATTCTCTCAGCATTTGTCATATCTATTGACATGTATTTTTCAGTT
>PPDH01000003.1:86006-90685 GCA_002899765.1 Sulfurimonas sp.
CTAGTGTCAAGTACCATGGAGTATTTTATTACTATGCCCTACTTACAGTTGTTTTAGAAAGCATATCGATTAAAATTAGGTGCGAAAGCTCAGCACTTAACTATACTTCCCAAAGCCCAAGATACTTTCTTTTTGTGCAGGTGAACCCTAAACACACCTCAAAATCATAAAGAATAGCTATCACATACAGCTAAAATATATAAAGGAAATCACACTATGGCAAAGACAATAATCACCCAAGAATTTGTAAAAAAACTAACCCCTCCCACTTCAAAAGCTAAAGAGGTTTATTACGATACACAACTCAAAGGATTTATACTAGAAAATAGAGGTACAGGTACTCAAACACTCTATTACCAAACAACCATACAAGGTAAAAGAAAAATGATAAAGTTAGGCGATACAATAGAACTAACTGTAGAAGAAGCAAGAGCTAAATGTATAGAACTAAAAAAACATAACCATCAACTTACCACTCAACCACAAGAGCCACAAACAAACCCCATAACATTCCAAGAGTTCTACGACACCCACTATCTACCATATATACATACCCATATAAAATCCTATGAAACAAATATCTCAGTATTTAAAAACCATATCCTCTCCCACTTAGCAAACACACCTATGAAAGAGCTAAAGAAAAACCAAGTGATGCAATACCATAGCTCTATGGTAAAAGATAAAAACCTAGCCCCAGCAACAGCCAATAAGTTTCTCATCTTCTTAAGTAACGCCTATAAACTCTCCCATGACTTTGAACTGCTCCCACAGACAATAAATCCCTGTAGAGGAGTAAAAGAGTTTTAACTCAATAACCAAAGACAAATCTTCCTAACTTCCCCCCAAGCAAAAAGATTACTAAAATATGTACAACTAAGCCCAAATCAACATCTACAGTTCATCATCCCAATGTTACTACTAAGTGGAGCAAGAAAAAGAGAGGTGCTAGATGCACAGTGGTGTGACTTTGATACACTAAACAATTTCTGGACTATCCCCATAACAAAAAACGGTAAAAAAAGAATCTTACCCATAACTCCACCACTAAAAGAACTACTAGAATCTATCCCAAAAGGAAGTAAATATCTCTTTGCATCTCCAAAAACAAAGAAACCCTATGTAAGTATATTTAACAGCTGGAACACTGCAAGAATCAAAGCAGGACTACCAGAAGTTCGTATTCACGATTTACGACATACATACGCTAGCTCACTAGTAAATGCAAAATGCTCTCTTTATGAAGTACAGATGCTTCTAGGACACTCTACAGCAAAGATGACCCAAAGATATGCTCATCTATCCAATGATGCACTTATGAAAGCTTCTAGTTGTGCTGGGAGGTTGTTGAAGTGAGATTGTAGATATAGTTTGGTATAATAGATGCCATTACGATGTAGGTTGAAATATGACTCCATATTATAAAAACACTTTTTTTAGAATTACGACAAAAGAACTGTATGAAAAAACTATACTTGATTATGAAAAACTGATAGAGGAATTATCACCATATCATATCTTTAACTTTTTTGTTACAGCTTATCATTTGAAAGATTACATAAAAACTTAATATAATTTAAGCGAACGAACAGATATTAGAGCATTTAGTAGTGACATGAATAAGCTTTTAGATTTAGCTGGATTTATAGCAAACAAGGGCAAGCATTTTGATGTGAATAGTTCAAGATATGCAAATATGGAGACAAGATTTTATTCAGGTAAAGTAGATGGAACTATGCTTTGTGATGGAACATGGAGTATAGGAGAAGGTGAAGCGTATAAAATTATAGATAGTGATGAAAATATTCATAAAGTACAAGATGTGGCTAAAAGATTGATGGATGAATGGGAGAAGTTTGTGAATGATAAGGGATTGTTTTGAAAACATTAGCACTTGTGATAGGAAACTATAATTATGACAAAACATGAAAACTTAACAGATGAACAAATATCATCATTACTATGTAGAAATGAAGCAGCTGCTGCTATTGAAGTAACTTTAGCTGAGTTATTTCATGCTCTTAAAGAAAAAATACCAATTCGGAAAATAATAGCTGGTCAGCATGTTTTTATAATCGTTTTTTCAGATGATCAAAAAACTTTAGATTTTTATTACTCTGTGCCATCTTCTGGAACTAGAAAGGCTTCTCTTGAAACACAAAAGGTTATTGAGATATTAAAGTTAAGTAAAAATGAGGCAATAATTGGTTTTTCATGGACACCTCATGAATTAAGTTTTGGAGTCTTTTCAAAATACTCAAATGACTCTGAGGGAGTTAAAGGTAATCCATCAGATATATTATTTAGAGTAGATAAAACTGGTAATATAGTCCAACAATCATCTAATATGAGCAATGTACACATTTATAAAGATGGAAAGCTTAACATATCTCCTACAGCAATTGAAACATGGAATGAGACCATAAATAGTATAAATATATTGTTAGAAAAAGCATATAAAGATGATGATTTCCAATACAATGTGGCTATAACCAATAGTATAGTGTCTATGATTATAAGTGGGTTTGAAATATATACACAAAGGCGTTTCGTAGAACTTGAAGGAGAAGGTCTATCTCCAAATATTCAAAAACTTGTAGATAAAGTAATAAGTACAAGAAAAACTACTGAAGATGAAAAAGAAAAACTATACGCAACTTCACTAGATAAGTTAGTAGAAGAAAAAATCAACTTTCAATCTTTTGATAAATGTAAGCAAGCATACAACAGTTGTTATAATATTGTATTTGGGAATATGGAAAAATCTACTGAATTAGAGAAGTTAAAAAGCTTTATTCAATGCAGACACCAAATTATTCATGTTAATCCATCGTTTAGTTGTTTAAATATGAAAGAGTTACCAAAAAAAGACCCAATACTTTCAAATAAAGAAACAGCTATATTGATGCGAGACCACTTTATTAATTTTATTAATAAACTACATAATAAAACAATGGAGTTAAGAGTATAAACAAATTTGATTTTGATAGTACAAGAGTAGATTGATACACTTTATCACTTACTATCTGTAGAAAAGCTTATGTAGTGATTTTGTAGATAGAGTTAGATATAATGAATTTTTAAAATTACAAGTAAATTATGAGAGTAAAGATAATATGCAACAAGAAAATGAGATTATCACTAATGGGATGGGTAAAAAGTATTTTGACCAATTAAGAAAAAAGACACTATGGGAAGAATACACTTATGATGCAGGTAAAATAGCTTCAGAACAAAAAATAATACTAAAAATGAAAACACTTGATACTCCTATAAAAGTTAAAATACCTTCAAAAGATAATGTGAGATACCAACATATAAGAAGTTTTGAAGATTATGATTTATCTAATAATTTGGTGTTAGAGATGATAATTAGAAATGAAGAATTTCAAGACTTTGTATATGAGACACAAGTTATAGATTATGAATTTGAGGATAACGATTTAGAATTAAAAAAGAGCTACTATAAAAAACTTCAATCTAAAGTCATAGATAAGTTTGGCTTTGATATAAAGAATGTAGAGTCTTTAATAGCACTGCACCCTTACATCAACGAGCGAATAACTGATCATATGGAAAATGTAGCTAATGAAAACTTAATACTAAATCCACCTTTTATCAGTGATATAATAAATGGCTTACAATTAGTAATAAAGTTCTATTTAGAAAAAAATAAACTTTATATACTGATTCCAGGTGATTATGAAGCGATTGATAAAAGTAGCTTAAAAGATATCGACAAAGAGAAAGAGAAACTTTTTGTAAATATAGTTAACCCAACTAATAAGAAGCCTGATTATATTCTATTATCTGTGTATCAAGAGAATAAAGATAAGTTTGTTCTAATTGACGATTTATTTTATAAATTAACTCCATCACAAACACATCTCATGAGGGGTATTGATGATGAAATCATTGAAAAATACCTACATCTTGTTTGTATCCCAGTTACAACTTTTGGAAAAGAAAAACTTGTATCTTTAGCTCAAGAGCCTTTTCCTATAGAGTTCCTAGATAAAGAGTTTAGAGATTCACTTACTGGTGATGATTTTATAGAGTGTAATTTAAAAGATAGTAAGCATCAAGAGATTCTTCCACGATTAAAACTTCCTAGTTCAAAAAGTATTGAGATTACAATTAATCAAGATTTACCTCTTGAAGAACAATTTGAAAAAATAAGAAATCTACATCTAAATGATAAAAAAACAAAATCATTTTTAGAAGTATTTGATAAAGAAATCGAAAAAGTTGATGGCAAAGCAGAAATAAAAGATCAAAAAAAAATATCAAAAAGGAAAGATTTACGAAATAGAGATTATGCAAATGCTTTTTTAGTCTATGACTTATATAAAATTTTAGAAGATGAGTTTAACGAAAAAATATCTGAACTTGAAGAAGAAGCTAAAGCTGCTAAACAAAAAATAGAAAAAAACGTTCATTATGGCAAAGAAGCTAAAAATCATGAATATGATAAAATCGATGAAAAGTTAAAATATAATAAGCATCTATTTAATACAGGAGCATTAGAAACTGAGATACAAGAAATTGCAGGTTTGGAAATAAGTAAGTTAAGAGGCTTATCGGGATCGTTCATAATTCCGTGTCAATCGGGTAAAATTATATTTACTCAAGGAATGACACATGAAAATAGAAATAGATGTAGAGCAATTTGCTCGTGA
>PPDH01000012.1 GCA_002899765.1 Sulfurimonas sp.
AATAAACTCGGCTATTATCTCAAAATCAGGCGGAAATGTCGGCATCGGGTTTGCAATCCCCTCAAACATGGTAACCTCGATAGCGACAAGTTTGATAGACAGCGGTAAGTTTACCCGTGCATATCTTGGAGTTACCATTGCTGATATCAGTGAAGATATGAGCAGCTTTTATGACGAAAACTACGGTGCACTTATAACGGGCGTAGAGGATAATTCTCCTGCGGCAAAAGCCGGACTTAAAAGAGGTGATTTGATTATCTCCGTAAATGGCAAAAAAATTGAGAGTGCAAGCGAACTTAAAAACACCATAGGCTCTTACGCTCCGCAAAGAGTAGTAAATATAAAATTTTTAAGAGATAAAAAGATAGATATCGTAAATGTAACGCTTGCTACACTAGATAGTAAAATTGTTGCGGGTGAGTTTGAGTATAAAGGTATGAAGCTCTCTGAAATAACTCCTGCTATTAAACAACAACTAGGTCTCACGATTGAAGGTGTAATTGTTAAAGAAGTAGACCAAAACAGTGAAGCTTTTGATTCGGGTGTAAGAAAAAATGACATCATTATTCAAGTAGAAAATAATGAAATAACTACTTTGGATGATTTTAAAAGAGCTACTGCAACGCAGAATAAAAAAAGATTTTTTATCTACAGAAGAGGCGGCATATTCGCCATTGTTTTATAACAACTAAGGAGTTAGCATGAGAGTAGTTTGCCCTGTTTGTAAAAGCGTAAACAATGTTCCACAGAGGGAATCTTACAAAAAAGCCAATTGCGGAAAATGTAAAAGTTCACTTCTTGATACAAAACCCGTCGAACTAACAAACGCTGACTTTGATGAAGTAGTAGTAAATAGCGATATTTTGGTTGTTGTAGATTTTTGGGCGCCATGGTGCGGTCCATGTAAAATGATGGCACCAAATTTTGCCAAAAGTGCAGCAAATTTTCCTCTCAAAGCACTTTATGTAAAAGTAAACACCGAGAATGAACAAAATCTCGGTGCAAGATTTGGAATAAGAAGCATTCCGACAATTATAATATTTAAAGATTCAAAAGAAATTCACAGGATTTCAGGTGCTTTGGATGAAGCAACTTTAAACAAAACGGTTGCACAATTTCTACAGTAATATTTTTGCAAGGCTTAAAATAGAGCGAGCGATTCTGCAGCACTGCGAAGCCTCAGTGAGCCTATTTTAAGTTTTGCAATAAATCCAGTATAATTGTTGTCAAAATTAAAGGGGTATAGCATGAAAGACACTGTAACACTAACAAACAATCGTAATGGAAAAAGTTATGAGTTTCCCATACTCGATGCAATCGTCGGACCCTCAGTTATCGATATATCAACACTATACAAAGAGACTAACATGTTTACCTATGATGAGGGATATACATCTACGGCATCATGTCAATCCGATATAACATATATAGACGGCGAAGCCGGAAAACTCATGTACAGAGGTTATGATATAGCATATCTTGCGACACAGAAGAGTTTTTTAGATACTGCTTACCTTCTTATAAACGGCGAACTCCCAAACAAAAACGAATTGGATAATTTTGCGCTGGAGATGAAAAAACGCTCGTTTGTACATGAAGGGGTAAAGAAACTATTTGACTCCTTTCCCGATGCCGCGCATCCAATGGTAATTCTCTCGGCAGGAGTTTCTGCACTCTCTACCTTTTACTTTGACCACTTAAATATAAAAGATGAAAAAGAGTACAGCGAAATGGCAAACAGAATCGTTGCTAAAATCCCTACTCTTGCAGCTTTTTCATACAGATACTCAAACGGGCTGCCTATCATATACCCGGATATAAATAAAGGTTTTACCGAAAATTTTCTCTACATGTTAAGAGCATACCCCCACAACTACATTGAGTTAAAACCCATAGAGATAAAAGCGCTCGATACCATTTTTACTCTCCATGCGGATCATGAACAAAATGCTTCGACTACCGCCGTCAGAAATCTCGCTTCAACAAACGCACACCCTTATGCCGCTATCAGCGCGGGGATAGGTGCTTTGTGGGGAAGAAGCCACGGCGGAGCAAATGAGAGCGTTATACGTCAGCTTGAGATGATTGGAAGTGTTGAGAGGGTAGACGAGTTTATTGCCAAAGCAAAAGATAAAAATGACCCGTTTAAACTAATGGGATTTGGACATCGTGTCTATAAAAACTTTGACCCTCGTGCAACCATTCTTAAAAATCTCCGAAATGAGCTTATGCAAGAGTTAGGCATAAGCAGTGAACTTATTGAAGTTGCAAACAAAATAGAGAAGATTGCTCTAAGCGATGAGTACTTTATAAGCCGCAGTCTATACCCAAATATCGATTTTTACTCAGGACTTATTCTCCAAGCGTTAAAAATTCCAAAAGAGATGTTTGCAGTTATTTTTGTTATAGGAAGAACACCGGGCTGGATAGCACAGTGGAGCGAACTAAACCATCAAAAAACTGTAAAAATTGCCAGACCTAGACAATTATACATCGGTCCAAAAGAGAGAACTACGGAGTATTAATCCAGAGTTTAAAACTATTTAATATACGAACAGCAGTAGTCAGTAACTGTTTTAATCCTTAAATCAAATGATGAGTTGGCAGGAACATTAAAACTCTCAGGAGTATTTAGTGTTTTCCAATCTTCACCCGGAAGTTTTATATCTAACTCTCCGCTCATCATCTCCATTATCTCAGCCTCTTTTGTTCCAAAAGTATATTCACCAGGCAACATAATTCCAAGCGATTTTACACTGCCGTCTTCAAACTCGACAGTTCTGCTTGTAACTTTTCCCTCATGATAGATATTTGCCTCTTTTTTTATATTTGCATTATTTAAATATGACATAAATCAAATCTCCTTCTTTTATAATATTGCCATTGTAACTAAATTATTCCCAATCGAGTAATCTCTGCTGACCCTCTAAACCTCTTATGTGAGTAACATCTTGAGAAACTTCTATAACACCCTTATAGTTACCCTCGTCATCTCTGATAGCAAAATAACGGATGTGAATAAATTTGCCTTTAAATGTTATCCAAAACTCGGCTTCGTCTCTGCGGCCTGCTTTGAACTCTCGCAAAATCATTAAAACCTGATCTACACTTTTTGGGGGATGACAAAATTTTACCTCACGACCGATAATTCCCGCACTTCTTGGAAATACTCTCTCATCACCGCGGTTATAGAAAATAACAATGTCATTTTCATCGACATAAGTTATATCAACCGGCATAAACTTTAAAAGCCAGTTAATCTGTTCAGGCAGCATATAACCCTCATCAAGCTTGATTCTGTTTTCAAGTGAAAAAGGAAGTTTTCTTTTTTGTTTATCTTGAGAAGGATGAATATACTCACCCTCTACATGTGCAGGATAAGCTGCAGGTGCTTTATCAAACATCCAGCCTATTTCCTCATCTCCTGCTCTCATCTCCTTCCAATCATCTTCATCCAACATATTCATGGCATTTGGCAAAAGTCTTCCCTCTTCAACCTGCATAATATGCTCTAAACTTCCGAAAACTCTCTGTAGCTGCTGCATCAAAGCAGGCATATTTTTCTCTTCTACCAAAGCTCTTGCGGTTTTTATCTCTGCTCTTATATCGTCGTGAAAAGCCCACATGTTTTGTGACGGGCTTGTCCAGCCGTACTTTTCAAGATACGGAAAAAGCTGGTTCTCTTTTCTTGCAAAATGTTTCTCGACAAGGCAAAGTTTTTTAAATTTATCTTCAAACTCTTCAAAATTTTCTATTATGTCAATACTGCTTATACTTGCAATCAAGCCTCTCATTAACATGTTTTCTTCTAAATAGACTTTAACGGGATGCCCTTCAGGCAGATTTGCAAATGGATTCATTATTTTCCTTAACGATTTTATAACAAAATTATACTGTTTAAAAAAAATTACTTTTTGATTTATAACAAGATGAAAACTACTGCAGCTTAAGCCTTACTCTTTGAGAGTGCGTTATCGCAACGGCAATAGCGTCTGTTATATCGAGCGGTTTTATCTCTTTTTTTATATTTAAAAGTCTCTTTGCCATAAATGCCACCTGCTCTTTTGTTGCTTTACCGTTTCCCGTTAATGCTTTTTTTACTTGAAGCGCCGTATATTCGTTAAACTGCCCAAACTGTTGAAGAAGCATAAGCATAATAGCTCCGCGGAACTGTGCTAGTTTAATTGTTGTTTTTGGATTATGTGCATAAAAAATATCTTCAATTGCAACTTCATCTATCTTATTATTCTTAAATATACTCTCAAAAGCTTCTACCATCTGAGGTATCTGAAACTGCAATTCTTCGGCTTTTATCTTTATAAGTCCTGCTTCGATTAATGCTATTTTGCCTTTTTCTAAAGAGATAAGAGCATAACCCATCTTTCTTGTTCCCGGGTCTATTCCTAAAATTGTCATCTCTATCCTCTTAGCATAATATTTTCGTATTATATAGCAACTATTTTAATCTATTCACATATTCACAAATTTGTTATTCACATAATTTTAACTCTATTTATGGCAATAATCGCTATTATTCACAAATATAATAGCGATAGAGGAATAGTTGTGAATATAGGTCAAAAGATTTTGCTTTTACTAAAAGAAGAGATACCGGAAATTGAATATAATAGATATATAAAGCATCTTATTTACGATATAAAAAAATCTACTGGCGATACAGCGCTGTTTTATGCTCCAAACTCTTTAGTTTTAAACTGGATAAAAAACAAATACAGTGCAAAAATCAAACACCTTTTTGAAGTACATGACGCATCTAACGTTACTGTGAAAATTTTACTTAAAAACCAGATTGAATCTAAAAAGACAGAGCAAAAAAAAGAGCAAAAACATCAACACTCTTTATTAAATCCGTCACACACTTTTGAAAATTTTATGGTTGGAGGTTCCAACCAGTTTGCCTATGCCGCGGTAAAGAGCGTAAGTGAAAAAGCAGGTATTCTTTACAATCCTCTTTTTATTCACGGAGGAGTCGGTTTAGGCAAAACCCACTTGATGCAAGCAGCAGGAAACGTTTTTCAAAATCAGGGAAAAATCGTTATTTATACTACGGTTGAGCAGTTTTTAAATGATTTTATACGTCATGTAAGAAATAAAACTATGGAAAGATTTCAAGAGAAATACCGTAAATGCGACGTGCTCCTTATAGACGATATCCAATTTTTAAGCAATAAAGAAGGAATTCAAGAGGAGTTTTTTCACACGTTTGAAGCTCTAAAGGGAGTTGGAAAGCAGATTATACTAACTGCCGATAAACATCCAAAAAAAATAGCAGGACTTGAAAAAAGACTTCAAAGCCGTTTTGAACATGGACATGTCGCAGATATTCAACCGCCCGAACTTGAGACAAAAATAGCCATCATAGAAAATAAATGTAAAATCAATAAAGTTGTTCTTACAAAAGACATTATAAGTTATATAGCAACGGTGATAGAGAGTAACGTTCGTGAAATTGAGGGGATTTTATCTAAACTGCATGCCTATTCACAACTTATGCATGTCGATATAGATTTGCAGTTTACAAAGAGTGTTTTAAAAGATCAGCTTCAAGAGAATCGTGCAAATCTTACTCTAGACATTATTACGCAGAGTGTTGCTAAAGACCTCAATATAAAACCGAGTGAAATTCGTTCAAAAGGCAGAAGTAAAAATCTAGTTTATGCAAGAAGAATTGCAATATACCTCTGCCGTGATTTAACACAAAATACGATGCCGCAGCTTGCTCAATACTTTGGAATGAAAGATCATACCGCTATAAGTCATACTCTTAAAAAAATAAACGAATTAATTAAAAACGATGAAGATTTTAAAGTTAAAATAGAAGAGTTAACAAACAAAATAACATCATCTTCTTAAAAAGATAAAAAAAAAGATATAATTACTTAAGTGAACAGATGTGAAAGAAGCTCAATAGGTTCATCACATCTAAAAAACCCTTGAGATAGGAGTTATTACGTGATATTCACATTATCACTCCCTCCTACTACTAATACTATAATTTTATATAATAAATAGGAATTCAAATGAAGATAACGGTACAAAAATCTATCATTGAAAATATCTTGGTTCATGCTCAACCGTTTTTAGAAAAAAAAGATACTTCACAAATTACGTCTCATGTATTAATAGATGTTTCAAACTCTAAACTATCTGTTAAAGCAACAGACTATGAAATAGGTCTTCTTGTCTCAACCGATAAAGTAAATATTATTGGAAACGGTACCGTTACTGCTAATGGTAAAAAATTTTTAGACATCGTGAGAATTTTAAAAGATGTAGATATTAACTTAGAAGTTAAAAATGATATTTTATATATTTCTCAGTCACACTCAAATTTTAAATTGCCGACATTTTCTTATAATGAATTTCCGGTATTTCCTACATATGAAGGAAAACCACGTATAACGATAAATTCACACTCTCTTATAGAATCTCTTAAAAAAATAACTCCGTCGATTGATACAAATAATCCAAAATTTGAATTAAACGGTGCTCTTATTGATATAAGAGAAGAGAGTATTAACTTTGCTTCTACAGATACAAGAAGGTTAGCAGTAGTTAATTTAGACAATGAAAACAGCAATCAACTCTCTATAATCATTCCAAAAAAAGCAATAATAGAGATTCAAAAACTGTTTTTTGACGATATAGAACTTTACTATGATGAGACAAATCTGATTATCAACTCAAAAAATTATACTTTTTTTACAAAACTTATAAATGGAAAATTTCCTGAATATTCAAGAATTATTCCTAAAGAGATTTCAAAAACACTTATCCTTCCAAAAGCAGTGATGATAGAGTCAATTAAACAAATTACTACTATTTCAACAGATGTAAAAATAACTTTTTTTAATAACACTATTACATTTGAATCACTAAGCGATGATAATATAGAAGCTAAAACAGAAATCAATTATGAAACAGGTTTTTCATCACCTTTTATTATTGCGATTAACAGCAGATATCTCTTAGATTTTTTAAACACCATAAACAGTTCTGAATTTACTATAGGACTAAATGAAAGTAATCTGCCTTTTGTTTTAAGTGAAGCTAATTTTAAAACTGTCGTAATGCCTATAGTTATATAAATTATATAACCCCTTTCAAATGATAATTGATAAATCTCTTACCAATTATCATTAAACCCCCATAAAACTTTCTTTTAGAATAAATTAGGTAAAATATCTTCAATTATGTAACAAAGTTATAATGGAGTATTGAATGGAAAATTACGGCGCTAGTAATATTAAAGTCCTAAAGGGATTAGAAGCAGTTCGTAAACGACCCGGTATGTACATTGGTGATACGGGTCACAGAGGTTTACATCATTTAGTTTATGAAGTTATTGATAACTCTATTGATGAGGCAATGGCCGGTCACTGTGATACCATCAATGTAACTCTTACAAAAAACGGTACATGTAAAGTATCTGATAACGGGCGTGGTATTCCTACCGATATGCATCCGACTGAAGGAATGAGTGCTGCTACAGTTGTTTTAACAGTTCTTCATGCCGGCGGTAAATTTGATAAAGATACTTATAAGGTTTCCGGCGGTCTCCATTGTGTCGGTGTATCTGTCGTAAATGCTCTATCTTCAGAACTAAAAATGACTATTTTTAGAAATGGGTAAATTCATGAGCAGGATTTTAAAAAAGGGATACCTCAAGAACCTTTAACAATAATTGGTAAAACTCGTAAAACAGGTACTACTATAGAGTTTGCTCCAGATCCTGGTATATTTACGGAAACAGTAACATTTGAATTTGATTATTTAGCTAGAAGATTTAAAGAACTTGCATATCTTAATCCATTTATAACTATTAATTTTACGGATGAAAGAACTAATGTTTCACAAACATACCATTTTGAAGGTGGTATAGCTCAATATGTTACAGATTTAAATAAAAAACAAGAAGTAGCTAAAGTTTTTGAATTTAGTTCAAAAATAGAAGATATAGAGTTTGATATAGCTCTTATGTATAATGACTCTTATGAAGAAAAAGTTTACTCTTTTGTAAATAATATACGTACTCCAAACGGTGGAACACATGAAGCCGGATTTCGTGCTGCACTAACGCGCGCAATATCAAACTATAACTCTCAAAACGGCGCAGCAAAAGAAAAAGATGTAAAAATAAGCGGTGAAGATACTGGCGAAGGTCTTATTGCTATTGTTTCAGCTCGTGTTCCAGAACCTCAATTTGAGGGACAAACAAAAGGTAAACTTGGAAATACTTATGTAAGACCGTTAGTTCAAAAAGCAACATATGAACTTTTGAGTAAATATTTTGAAGAAAATCCGATTGAAGCAAAATCTATTGTTGCAAAATCTCTTATGGCTGCACGCGGCAGTGAAGCTGCTAAAAAAGCAAGAGAATTAACACGTAGAAAAGATTCTATGAGTGTAGGAACACTTCCTGGAAAACTTGCAGACTGTCAAAGTAAAGATGCTTCTATCTGTGAACTTTACTTAGTGGAGGGCGACTCTGCGGGCGGCTCTGCAAAGATGGGCAGAGATAGAGTTTTTCAAGCAATTTTACCGCTTAAAGGTAAGATTTTAAATGTTGAAAAAGCAAGACTTGACAAGATTTTAAAATCTGAAGAGATTACAAATATGATTACGGCAATGGGCTGTGGAATAGGTGATGAGTATAATGAAGAGAAACTTCGTTATCATAAAATAATAATCATGACGGATGCCGACGTTGACGGTTCACATATTCAAACGCTGCTTCTTACATTTTTCTTCCGTCATTTTCGTGAAGTTATTGAAAACGGTTATCTCTATTTAGCACAACCGCCTCTTTATCGTTATAAAAAAGGAAAAAAAGAGATCTATTTCAAAGATGATAGCCAGATGAATGACTTTTTAATTGATAACGGAATAGAGTCTCTAGAGATGCAAACTGTGGGGCATAACGATTTAGTTTCATACTTTAGAATGGTAGACCATTATAGGGGATCATTAGAGGCTCTAGAGAGAAGATACGCGTTAGTAGATCTTATACGTCACTTCATAGAAAATCCAGATATTATAGGTCTTGATATAAAAAATATGTACCAAAAAGTTGAAGAGTTTTTAAATAACAGTGGAAATAATATTCTTACAAAAACAATTACGGAAGATTCAATTCATATTTTTGTGCAAACAAAAGGCGGAATGGAAGAGTTATTTATAAATGATGAACTATTTGCAGCACCGCACTTTTGTGAGGCAAGTTACATATATGGGAAAATAAAAGATTGGAATTTGGATTTTAAAGAAGATATTTTAAAAGTATTAAGCAATATTATCGATTATGCTAAAAAAGGCGCATATATCCAACGTTATAAAGGTCTTGGAGAGATGAATCCAGATCAGCTTTGGGAGACGACTATGACACCTGAAAATAGAGTTTTACTGCAAGTTGCAATTGAAGATGCAGAACTTGCAAGCGATACATTTACTCTCTTTATGGGTGATGAAGTTGAACCTCGTCGTAACTATATTCAAACACATGCAAAAGATGTTAAACATTTAGATGTTTAACATTTCAGTACTACATGTTACTTCCAGAGATTAAAGAGAGAGAATACCGTTTTAAGTTAGCACTTAGAATGGTACTTCCTATTTTTGCTCTTGTGGTTGCTTTTATATTTCACACTTTTATTACAAGTCAAAATACCTTAAATACTTCATTTTATGTTGAATCTATTTTAATTTTAGTATTTAGTATATATTTTATTTTTTATCTTATATATAAAGGTTTTGATACTAAGATAACCGATAGCGTATCAAAAGCTTTTACAAGAGAATATATGTATGAGTATCTAAAGAAGGAGATAAAAAATTCTAAAGAGTACACGCTTATACTTTTAAGTGTGGATAATCTATATGAGATAAATAGTCGTTACGGTATAAAAATCGGGGATAAAGTACTTTTTGAAACTCTTAATTGGATAGCTGAATTTTTAAAATCAAAAGATATATATAATATTCCGATAGGGCGCATAAAAGGAGGAGATTTTATAATCGGAGTATATGGGAATAAAAATAGATATAAAACTATTATAGAGCTAATGTGTCTTAAAAGTGAAGATTTTAAGATTGATGGTATAGAGATTCAGATATCAGGTGCTATAAATGATATAACTTTTTCAAAAGATATTGATTATTTAATTGAAAATCTTTTTGAATTGCAAAACAAAATTAAAAATTTTAAATTAACGACAAATTATATAGATGAAGATATAAATCCAAATGAGCTTGAGTATAATGTTATAAATGCTATAAAAAGAAAAAATCTGGTAGTTTATACACAAGCTGTTTTTGAAAAAGAGTCAGAAGTTTTTAAAGAGTGTTCAGTAAAATTAAAAACAGAAGATGAAAGATTACTTCATCAAAAAAATTATATGAAAATTTTGGATAAATTAAGATTAATGGGTGACTATGATCTTATGGTTTTAGAAAAAGTAATAAAAATGTGTATTAAATCTGATGGTGATAAATTTGCAATTCAAATATAACCTACTTCTATAAGAAATTTTACCGTTTTAACAAAAATTAAAGAAATTTTTACAAAAAATGAGTGTGCAAAAAAAAGGATTATACTACTTTTACATGAGCGTGAATATTATCCGAAAATAGATAAATTCAATGCAATTTTACAGCAGTTAAGAAGTTTAGGAATTCTTATAGCTGTAGATAGATTGGGTTCATTACATACAAGTTTTTTATACTTTCGTGATTTAGATATAGATATAGTAAGACTTGATACATACTATACTAGAGACAACGATGAAAGAGCATATAAAAACATTGTAATCGGTTTCAATGTTATGGCTCATGAAAAGGGTCTTAAAACATGGGTTAAGATGATAGAGAGTGAAAATTGTTATACTTTGACAAAAGAGACGGGAGTTGATTATATGCAAGGCAGATATTTGGCACCTCTAGAAAAAAATGAAAATTACAGGAGTTAGTATGAAGTATGGTGAAAAAATTATTCAAGAGTTTGATGTAGAGAAAGATTTGGAGATTTGGCCCAATGAGCATAAAAGAAACTATCTTATAAAGATGACGCTTCCTGAGTTCTCTTGCTTATGCCCTAGAAGCGGATATCCTGATTATGCGACAATATATTTGGAGTATACGCCTGATGAGTGGGTGGTTGAATTAAAGGCTATAAAACTCTATATAAATTCATTTAGAGACAGACATATCTCTCATGAAAACAGCGCAAATGAAATATATAGTGTTTTAGAGAAAAAATTAAAGCCAAAATATATGAAAATAGTGGCTGATTATAATCCTAGAGGGAATGTTCATACTGTTATAGAGATTGACAGTTCAAGACTTTAGATACTCTTTTAGCCAAAGAAGAGCATTATTATGGTCAGAAAATTTACCATGCATTTGAGCTTCATAAGCACTATTTAAAATCTCTGAAAAAAGAGGTGAGGGTTCAATTCCAAACTTTAAAATATCTCTTCCCATTAAAATAGCGGGAAGTTTTTTGTTAAGTATATCTAGTTCTTTAGCTCTTTTTTTTACCTCTTCGCCGATTTTGTAAATTTTAGAACTGTGATTTGCAAAGTAGATTGAACTGCTTAAAATCAGGAGTTCTTCTATATTTACGTCAGCGGAAAGTTTATATATATGATAGTCACTTATGCCGTTTTTATAAAGAGTGTCTATTTCTTTATGTTTTTTTACAAGTAAAAGAGATTTCTGTAAAAGTTCTTTCTCATGCGTCAGTTTTTCTATAAAATTTTGAGTCTCTTTTTGAGAAAAATTATAACAAAGAGCTGCTAACATTAAAACAAGGTTTGTTTGATTGTTAGTTATTCTTTGTTTTGCAATTTCATCAATTACTGAGATATTTTGAGTATATAAATCACTTCCAAACTCTTTTAAAAGTTCAAATCCGCGTGAGGGTTTTTTTGCATATAAAAGAAGTTTTTTTATCTCCTCAAATACTCTCTCTTTAGGAAGCTCCTTCAACAAGCCATTTAATACCATGTCTTTACATGTAGAAAAAAGATTATCTTCAATTTTAAGCTCAAACCTTGCGGCAAATTGAACAGCTCTTAAAACTCTAAGAGGATCCTCACCAAAACTCTCTAAATTTACAGCTCTTAATGTTTTGTTCTTAAAATCTTCAATTCCACCAAACGGGTCTAGTATTTTTTTTTCACAGACATCATAACCTACAGAGTTCATGGTGAAATCTCTTCTTGATGTTGCGGTTTTAAAATCAAGTGTCGTGTCTATTGTTATATCAAATCCTCGATGTCCGGATTGAACTTTGTTATCAACTCTTGGAAATGAGAAGTCTAAATCATAATCTTCAAAGTATAGTTTACAAACCCCAAAACTTTTCCCCACTACATTAACAGTGCCAAATTCATTTAATATATTTTGTAACTCTAAAAAAGATGATATCCCGTAAACTTCAATATCTATATCTTTAGAATCAATATGAACAAGAGAATCTCTTATAAACCCGCCTACAATTATAGGTTTAATACCTAGCTTATTTAATTTATCAAATATAATATTTAATTTGCTTGGGTAATTAATCATCATATTCCTCAATATTGAGTATTTCTTGGAGTTTTAAATATATTATAACACTATTTTAGGTATAATCGCGAAAATTTTTATCTTGGTTTTATGTTTAAGAAGCCAAAGAAGGAAGCCTCGTGCAAAAGATTAGAAATATTGCAGTTATTGCCCATGTTGACCATGGTAAAACAACCCTTGTTGACGGACTGTTAGAGCAGTCGGGAACGTATGGTGCTCATGAGCAACATGAAGAAAGAGCGATGGATAGTAACGCTTTAGAAAAAGAGCGTGGTATTACGATTCTTTCTAAAAATACTGCAATTCGCTATAAAGATCATAAAATCAACATTATAGACACTCCGGGTCACGCTGACTTCGGCGGTGAAGTTGAGCGTGTACTTAAAATGGTAGACGGCGTTTTAGTTCTTGTTGATGCTTATGAGGGTGTTATGCCTCAAACTAAATTTGTTGTTAAAAAAATGTTGGCACTTGGTAAAAAACCGATTGTTGTAATTAACAAAATCGACAAACCATCAGCAGATCCTGAGAGAGTTGTAGATGAGATGTTTGACCTTTTTGCTGCTATGGACGCAACAGAGGATCAGCTTGACTTTCCTATTATTTATGCTGCTGCGCGTGACGGTATTGCAAAGCTTGATATGGCAGACCCGGACGGAAACTTTGAGTGTATTTTTGAAACTATTTTATCCCAAATTCCAGAGCCTGAGGGTGATAGAGAAAATCATACACAAGCACAGGTTTTTACACTTTATTATGATAACTATGTCGGTAAGATAGGTATTTCTCGTATCTTTAACGGGGTAATTAGAAAAGGCGATAATGTTATGCTTGCAAAAGCAGACGGAGAGCTTGTTAAAGGGCGTATTACTAAGCTTATAGGTTTTCATGGACTTAACCGTATGGAGATTCAAGAAGCTGAAGCGGGAGATATTGTTGCATTTGCAGGTTTAGAAACCGTAGATGTAGGAGATACTATTTGTGATCCTGCTAATCCGATGCCGCTTGACCCGATGCATATCGAAGAGCCGACATTAACGGTTGTTTTTTCTGTAAATGACTCTCCGCTTGCAGGACAGGAAGGAAAACACGTAACTTCTAACAAACTAAAAGATAGACTTGAAGCTGAAATGACAACAAACGTTGCGATGAGACTTGAAGTTGTAGGCGAGGGTAAATTTAAAGTCTCAGGACGCGGCGAGTTACAGATTACAATCTTAGCCGAAAACATGAGACGTGAAAACTTTGAATTTGGTGTAGGTCGTCCGGAAGTTATCGTAAAAGAGATAGAGGGTGTTAAATGTGAACCGTTTGAGCACCTCGTTATCGACGTTCCTGAAGAGTTAAGCGGTACCGTAATTGAGCGTTTAGGAAAAAGAAAAGCTGAAATGAAATCTATGGTTCCAATGGGACAAGGTTTTCAAAGAATCGAGTTTGAAATTCCGGCTCGTGCACTTATAGGTTTTAGAGGACAGTTCTTGACAGATACGAAGGGTGAAGGTATTATGAATCACTCATTCTTGGATTTTCGCCCATACAGCGGAAGTGTTGAATCAAGAAGTTACGGTGCGCTTATAAGCATGGAAAACGGCGAAACTTTAGCGTATTCACTCTTTAATATTCAAGACCGCGGAGTTCTTTTTATAGGACCGCAAACAAAAGTATACGAAGGTATGATTATCGGTTAACATTCACGTTCAAACGACTTAGTGGTAAATCCTATCAAAGGAAAAGCACAGTCAAACGTTCGCTCAAGCGGTGCAGACGAAGCGATTAAACTTATTCCTCCTCGTGACATGTCATTAGAGCGTGCATTAGAGTGGATAGAAGATGATGAACTTTTAGAAGTAACTCCTCAAAGTATTCGTATTCGTAAAAAATTCTTAACTGAAAACGAAAGAAAAAGACACTCTCGTAAGTAATTTTTTTAGCGGCAAGGTTTTATAACTTTGCCGTTTAACCTAAAACCTTTTTGTATATCCGTGACAATAGGGTGTACTTCCCTTTTTATCATAATAGTTTTGATGACTCTCATCAGCTTCGTAAAATTCAGATTTGTTTAACACTTTGGTAGCGACTTTATATCCGTTAGTTTCAAGTTTAGCTATTAATTTAACTGCTGTATTTCTTTCGTCTTCATTGTTTACAAAAACTGCAGAGTGGTACTGTTCGCCGATATCCGGACCTTGTCCGTTAACTTGTGTCGGGTCATGTATCTCAAAGAAAACTTTTGCCAACTCTTCGTAAGAGATGATATTTTTGTCATAAACAACTTTAACAGCTTCGAGATGTCCTGTATTTTTTTTCACAACATCATAGTAGGTAGGATTTTTTACATGTCCTCCCATAAAGCCTGATATTACCTCTTTTACTCCTTTTAGTTTTTGCAAATAGTACTCAACTCCCCAAAAACAGCCGCCTGCAAAGTAGGCATAAGATAAAGAGTTATCTTTGGCATCCTGTTTTTTCTCAAGATTTAGAGATATAGAGTTTACACAGTGTCTGGTATTTTTTTGAGTAAAACCTTCGCCTTCAAAAACATGACCTAAATGAGCACCGCAGTTTGCACAAACTATCTCTACACGTCTGCCGTCTGCATCAGGAACTCTCTTTACCGCTCCATCAATTGCATCATCAAAACTGGGCCAGCCGCAGTGGGAGTCAAATTTATCTTTTGAGTTATAAAGTTCTGCGCCACAA
>PPDH01000009.1:0-10937 GCA_002899765.1 Sulfurimonas sp.
AATTCTCTTATGTCACAACCTTCGTAAGAGCGGACTCTCTCATCGTTTTTCAAACTTGCATGCAGTTGGTCTCGTCCGACATCAACAGCCGTAACTTCTTTTGCTCCGCTCTCTAGCAAAACCTGCGTAAATCCGCCTGTTGAAGAGCCGATATCTAGTGCGCTCATCCCTTTTACATCAAGCCCTAACTCATCCAAAAATGCGCTCAGTTTAAAAGCCGCGCGTGAGACATACTCTTTATGCTCTTTTAGAGCTACTTTGTCACTCTCTTTTAGTTTATGCGATGTCTTTATAATCTGTTCGCCGTTAACACTTACAAATCCCTCTTTTATGAGTGTCTGCGCTTTGTTTCTGCTCTCGAACAGACCCTTTTCTACCAGATAGTTATCAAGCCTGCTCAATTTTTTCCCTCATCTCTTGCTCGCTAAGAACCGCAACGCCTAAATCCACGGCTTTGTCATATTTGCTTCCCGCATCTTCGCCGTAGATAACAAAGTCGGTTTTTTTGGAAACCGAACTTACCACCTTTGCGCCCAAAGCTTCCAGCATCTCTTTTATAACGTCTCTTGACTCGCTCATACTTCCCGTAAGCACTACGCTCTTGCCTTTAAACGTGTTCTCTTTTGCTTCTTCTCTCTGAAGCGGTTCAAGCGGTTTTAAAATCTCTTGGAGTTTTAAAATCGTCTCTCTGTTTACTCTGACAAACTCCAAAACAGACTCCGCCATCTCCTCGCCAAAACCCTCTAACGCAACTAGTTCCTCTTTAGAAGCATCCACAAAAGAGCTCCCAAAACGCGCGCTCAGAGTTTTAGACGCCACTTCTCCGATATGCTCAATCCCCAAAGAGTTTACAAACCGCCAATACTCACTCCCTTTTGCAGCTTCAAGCGAATCAAGCAGATTTTGCGCCTTTTTCTCTTTGAAACCCTCTAATGTTAAGAGCTTCTCCAAAGTCAAATCAAACAAATCAATAACACTCTTTACCAAACCTGATTCAAAAAGTGCCTCTACTATTTTAGAACCCAAACCGTCAATATTCAGACACGGTTTTGAGGCAAAATAGATGATGGAGTTGATAACTCTTGCTTCACATGTAAGGTTTTGACACTTTAGAAGCACGCCCTCATCCAAAAGCTCGCTGCCGCAAACAGGGCAAGACGTAGGTCGCTCAAATTTTACCTCGCTTCCGTCTCTCTCATGCTCTAAAACCTTTATGATTTTTGGTATAACATCGCCGCTTCTAAGGATGATAACTTTGTCATTTATGCGGATATCTTTTCTGTCTATCTCATCAAAATTATGCAGAGTTGCCCGCTCGACTATAACACCGTCGATATTTGTCGGTTCAACGATAGCAACTGGAGTAACCGCGCCCGTACGCCCGACCTGAAGCACTATCTCCTTTAGAGTCGTAATCTTCTCAACTGCGGGAAATTTGTAGGCAACTGAAAAACGCGGGTTTTTAACGGTGTAACCCATATCTATCTGTGCGGCTATTTCATTGACTTTTATAACCATGCCATCAAGCATCATCGCATAGCTGTCACGGTTTTTGTTCATCTCTTCATATACTGCTTCTATCTCGTCAAAATTTTCACATGTGGTACTCAGCGGCGGTCTTTTGAAACCCAAAGAGTAGATATACTCCATTCTTTGGCTTAAAAGCTTGTGCTCTAGCGTATTTTCCCCGACTCCGTAAGGTAAAAAGACAAGATTTCTTGAAGCGGTAATGCTTGAATCAAGCTGTCGTAAACTTCCTGCCGCAGCGTTCCTCGGGTTTGCAAAAACTGCCTCGCCCTTTACGGCTCTCTCTTGGTTGATACGCTCAAACTCATCTTTGTAAAGTACGACCTCGCCGCGAATTTCGATGCGCTCTTTATGCTCTATGGTTAGCGGAATTGAGCGGATGGTTTTAACGTTTTGGGTTATAAGCTCGCCAACGCTTCCGTCTCCTCGCGTGATGCCTTGAGTAAGTTTGCCCTCTTCATAGATAAGGTTCAGACTTGCGCCATCATACTTCGGCTCGCAGTAAAACGTTATATTTTTATCTAATTTGTAGGTTTTTATAAGCCACTTCTGCAGACCCTCAGAGTCAAAAACATCCTCCAAACTCCACATTCGGCTAAGATGAGGAGCTTTTGAAAATCCTTCCGAGACTGTGTCGCCTACTCTTTGCGTGGGTGAAGAGGGCAAAATATCCTCTACATGACGCTCTTAATACTCCAAAACCTCATGATAGAGCTTATCGTAAACCTCATCCGTTGTCATGGGATCATCAAGTACATAGTAATGGTATGAGTAGAGGTTAAGAAGCTCTACTGCTTTTATATATTGTTCTTTGTTCATGGGCAAAATTTTATCAAAATCTTCTTAAAGAAATTAACTTGATAACAATTATCACTATTTATATTCAATTAAGAAAACTTCTACTACACTTTCGCATTGAAAATGAATATCATTACATAAAAGGAACACACAAATATGAAAAATCTCTTTATTAAATCGCTTTTACTAGCTCCTATGCTCATAAATGCGGATGTTATGCCTGCGATAAACTCTAAAGGCGGAGGAATGGTTTTACCAGAGGGAAAACTTAAAATGGAGATTAAAAATATCAATTTTAAGAGAAACAGCATGTTTGACGGCTCAAGTGAAGTTCAAAACAGAGAGAACTTGGATGCAACGGCAAACATAACAGTTGTCGGATTGCACTACGGCTTAAGCAAAAGTACAACGGTAGGAGTGATTATTCCCTATAAAAATATAGAAGCAACCGCCACTCTTGGAACAAATGCAGTTGCAATAGACAATAAAGGTCTAGGAGATATTATCTTAGGTGCGAGACATGTGCTCATTCCAATGGATGAAAATGGATTCCAGCTTGGGATTGACGGCGGCGTAAAACTTCCTACAGGCACGACAAACGGAGGATTTAAAATAGCTCCTCCGATTGCAAATGGAGCATATACACCGATGCCGACGCAAATGGGAACGGGTGAATTTGAGTACATCATCGGTTTGGGAGTTACAAAAATGGTAGATGAAACTTTAGAAATAGATGCGCATGCCATGTACACTTACAGACCAAAAGCACATAATGAGTACGATTTTGCAGATGAGATAGCAGTTGATATTTCAGGCGTAAAATCGATAACAAAACAGATAAATATCGGACTTGAATACAACTTTAAGTACAATACAAAAACGGACATGGGAGATGACACAAACGCACAGCTTCGCGCCATGCTTCCATTTAAAGCATTTAGCGGAAGTGCAGGTTATATAACGCCGCAAATCGAGTTTTTGCCTTTTGGCAAACCGAAGATTCATTTTGGCTTTGGAGTCTCGTTTTTGGCGCATTATGATTTAAAAGAGTATCAGCCGCTTGAGAAAGAGAAATTTATCTTTAGAATCTGTTATCTCTTTTAAAATTGATTAAAATCAATGATAATAAATATCATTATTGCTATGATACAAAAAATTAATTATAAAGGGTAAAAAATGAAACTTTTTATCACTGCTATTTTATCGCTGACACTTACTGCAACTGCTCTTTTTGGTTCTCAAAAACTACAAAAGATTGTAGTATCGGGTCCTTTTGCATCCGTCTCGCATCCTATTTTACATATGATTGAGACAAATGCTCTAAGCGACGTAGCGGATAAAGTGGAGTTTAAACTCTGGAAAAACCCCGACGAACTTCGAGCCATGACGATTAAAGGCAATGTAGATTTTGTGGCTGTTCCTACAAACACCGCGGCGATTTTGAACAACAAAGGCGTAGATATAAAACTTCTCAATGTCTCCGTTTGGGGGATTTTAGGGATGATAAGCCGTGATAATTCACTCAAAACGCTAAAAGACTTCAAAGGCAAAAAGATAGCCGTTCCCTTCCGCGCAGATATGCCCGATATCGTCTTTAAACAGCTGCTCAAAAAAGAGGGGTTAGATCCGCAAAAAGATTTTGAACTCGTCTATGTAGCAAGTCCTATAGATGCCATGCAGATGCTTATCATGAGAAGAATAGACCACTCGCTTCTGGCAGAACCCGCAATTTCTATGGCACTTAGAAAAACAAAATCTTTTCCTATCAGCATAGTTGCGCCTGATTTATACAGAAGCGTAGATCTTCAAGAGGAGTGGGGTAAGGTTTTTGACACAGACGGCAATCTTCCCGAAGCCGGTATCGCGGTTATGGGACATGTTAAAGACGGACATGTCATAAAAAGATTTCAAGAAGAGTATGTAAAATCGTTAGAGTGGTATAAAACAAATCCAAAAGAAGCTGGCAAACTGGTTGCAAAAAACATTGACATGTTAAGTGAAGAAGGTGTCAGCGACTCTATAGCACATGTAAGACTTAAAAATGTAACGGCACCTGAAGCAAAAAAAGATTTGGAATTTTTCTTTAATATCTTAAAAGAGGAAGACCCTAAAAGTATCGGCGGCAGACTGCCTGAGAATAGTTTTTATTACGGACTTTAATATATGAAATTTGCTCTAAAAATTCTTAAAGATTTTCCTTCATATCTGTGGAGCGGGTGGGGAGCGGTTGCTTCCATACTTCTTTTTATCGCGCTTTGGGATGTAGGCAATCAGGTTTACGGCGATTTGGTTCTCCCCTCTCCGCTTGAAACCTTCAAAACACTGGTCTTGATGCTTCATGACGATGCAGTTATAGCAGAAATAGAGACAACGCTTTACCGCGCTTCTATGGGTTTTGGCTTCTCTCTTATTTTGGGGAGTGCTCTTGGACTGCTTGCAGGTTTTTTCGCAACAGCTTCCATGATGAGCCGCCCGATTGTTACCATTTTAGTAGGTATGCCGCCGATTGCATGGATAGTGTTAGCGATGATTTGGTTCGGCATGGGGGATGAAACTGTTATATTTACGGTTATTGTCGCCTCATTTCCTATCATCTTTGTCGGAGCGCTTCAAGGAACACGTACGCTTGACGGCGAACTAAAAGAGATGGCAGAGAGTTTTAACTTTCCATGGCACATGCGCTTTTTTGATGTCTACTTCCCGCATATCTTCTCCTATGTTTTTCCTGCATGGGTCAGCGGTCTGGGAATGGCATGGAAGATAGTAATCATGGCGGAACTTTTAGCAACAAGCAACGGTATCGGCGCATCTTTGGCTGTTGCAAGAAGTCAGCTGGATACCCCAACAGCTCTCTCCATCGTCGTAATCATGATAGCTTCGCTCATGTTTATTGAGTACATAATCTTAGAGCCTATAAAAAGAGAGGTCGAGTTATGGAGAGATTAGAGGTTAAGAAACTAAACCACCACTTTGGTTTTACAGAGATTTTAAGAGGTATAAACTTTACTCTGGACAAAGGAGAAGTTCTCTCCATAGTAGGTCCGAGCGGCGGCGGCAAAACGACACTTCTGCATCTTTGCGCCGGCTTGCTTGATGTTCAAGAGGGAAGCGTTACAAACACATTTAAGAGCAGCGCTTTTGCTTTTCAAGAAGCAAGACTCCTGCCGTGGAAAAACGTTATAGACAACATCTCTATGTCTCTATTGGCAAATGGTGAAAAAAAGAGCGAAGCACTCAAAAAATCGCAAGAAATAGCTCTAAGATTTGGGCTTGAAGAAGATTATTTTGAGAAGTTTCCAAAAGATTTGAGCGGAGGAATGAAGCAAAGAGTGAGTTTTGCAAGAGCGCTTGTTCTTAAACCCTCTCTGCTCTTTTTGGATGAACCTTTTTCGGCACTTGATATCGGACTAAAAAAAGAGCTTCAGACTGTTTTAATAGAGATGATAAGCAAAAAAGAGCTAAGTATACTTTTTATCACGCACGATTTGATGGAAGCGATTCGCTTAAGCGATGAAATGCTGCTTCTTAAAGCCGATCCTGGGCATATTGTCAAAAAATTCAGATTTGACCTTATCCAAAACCAAAGAGATGACAAATATGTTTATGGCAAAAGTGCAGAGATACTACAAGATGAAGAGATTATAAGTACGTTTGAACTGGAACTGAAATAATGAAGCACGAAGAAGAAAAACCGCAAATTTTACATGCAACAAACCACTATCTTTACTACCCCGATGAAGAAGGTGTTCCTTCCTATTTAGCATACGGATTTAGACCTATCTTTTTGCTTCTCGCACCCTACTTAGTAATCTCGATGATTTTATGGGGATTTGTGTGGAGCGGAGTTTTAAACATCCCGTTTATGGACAATATCCTTATCTGGCATGTCTATGAAATGCTATTTGGAATACTAACGGCGGGGATTTTGGCATTTTTAACAACAGGACTTCCCGAACTCTTTCCCGGTTTTGTGCCGCTTATCGGTAAAAAACTAAGAAACGTCGTCATTTTGTGGGTTTTGGGAAGAGTAAGTTTTTGGTTTATAGATGTAACGGGTGTATACGTCGCTGCATTTTTTAACCTTGCAATGCTTGGTTACCTTATCTGGTTTGCAAGACCTGCCGTGCTTGACAAACTCCAAAGACACGCCTCTTTAGGCTATACAATGGTAGCTATTTTTATCATTGAAGCATGGTTTTTTGCCGCAATGGCAGGACTTGCGCAAACAGACCCGATGGATATCCTAAAACTAGCTCTTGGTTCTCATATAATCTTGATACTTCTAGCACTTAGACGAGTCAACATGGAGGCCGTAAATGAATTGATGGAGGACAAAGGCATAGACGATGTCTACGTATCACGCCCGCCTCTTACCAATTTAGCGGTATTTACAATCGGACTCTTTAGCATAGTGGAGTTTTTATATCCTGCAAACTCCGCACTCGGCTGGCTCGGACTTGCGGCAGGAGCTTCTGTTTTAGCGATAACAAATGACTATATTTTAAAAGATAAATTTATACTAAATCAACCCTACGTTATCTATCTGTCGCTTATATATGTGCTAATTGCCGCAGGGTACGCTTTGATGGGCTGGGCTATTTTAGACAACAAGATAGAAAATGTCAGCCATTTCAGACACTTCATAACAAGCGGCGGCTACGGGCTTGCCTATCTGATGGTCATGATAATCATCGGCTGGATTCACACCGGACGACATCTGACATCAAACATATACACACACTTAATGGTAGGTCTGATAGTTATAGCAACACTCATGAGAGGACTCATCCCGTTTTTTGAACAACATGCACAAACTCTCTATCTGCTCTCTTCCATCATCTGGGCAGTACCGTTTATAATTTATGCAAAGGTCTTTTTTGGGTTTTTAATGGCTCCAAGAGCAGACGGAATCAAGGGATAAAGACCGTAAAAGAACTCAAGCTCTTCAAAATCAAGAGCTTGCCTTCGATTTACAAATATTTGACATTTACATCTTTTAAATCTTTGTCTCGACCAAATGTACATGTAAGTCAGTCTCAATCATAAAATCAGGCTAATAACTAGCCATTAGCCTCTCGCCTCTAAAGTAGCCAACCGTTGCAATATTTCGTGTCAACATAAGTTCTTGCTGTTAATTCTTTAGAATCTATAAGCTATACCTGCATAAAATACGCGACCCGGATCAACGGTTATACTTGCATCTTCTGCACTAATCATATCATCAGTACCACCATCTGCAGCGCCTCTTTTGTCGCTATGAAGGAAAGCTGCTCTGTAGTATTGATTGTCTAGTGCATTATCAACTTTTACAAAGCACTCAAGGCTATTGCCAAAAAGTTTGGTATCGTATCTAGCCTGAATATTTAACAGCGTATAACCATCCATCTTTACAAGATTTGATTCATCTGCATAATAACTACTTTTTGCATATACTTCTGCGATAAACTTTAGCTTATCTGTTGCTTTATAGTTAACAAATAAATCTACGGTATGCTTTGATACTCTTGGTAGAATTTTGCCTACAATATCTACATAGTAGTCTGCACCTCTTGAACCTAAATCTACTAAAAAAGGGTTGTGTTTTGTATATTTAACATCGAGATATGTATATGCTAGATTGAACGATAAAACTTTTGCCTGATCGCTTTTTAGACTTAGCTCAAGTCCTCTGCTTCTTGAATCACCGATGTTGTCTTTTGGAGTTCTAAAAGCATAAGTTCCATCTACCGGGCCTATGATATCTTTGTTGTCAAGTTGAAATATAGAAACTTCATAATTTAAATTATTGTCTAAAACAGTTTGGTTTCCTCTTGTTCCTATTTCATAATTTACACTTGTTTGTTCTTTCATAGATGGGGTTATTACTAAATCTTCAACTTCCGGATTTTGAAAACCTGTGGATACTCCGGCAAAAATAGTTGCAGCCGGAATCAGATTGTAAGTTCCACCAAGCCTATAGGCGCTATTTTTAAATGTATGTTCTTTACTCTCGATGGAATTTGACCAGGTTGTGCCATCGTAATTATAAGAGTCAGTTATATACTCTTTTTTTTGTACATTGTATCTGGCATTTACTGTTGTAGTAAATTTCGAAGTTATGTTATATTTTAATTCCCCATATAAAGCTAGTACCTCTTCTTTGCTGTTTGTATGAGAAGTTTCACACTTATAATAATTTTCAAGTGCTCCTGTTCTGCTGTTAACATCACTATAGTCACTTAGAGTTTCACTTTTGTTTTCATAATCTCTTTTTCCAAATTCCAGTCCAATCAACGATGCTATATTATCAGCGTCTATTGTAAACTCAGATTTTATACCTTTTTGCTTAAGGTCGGTATTGCTATGCTTTACATATACATTTTGAGTCGTTGGGTCATTATCTAAATCTTGAGGATTTGAGGTGTCGTCATATAAATCTTGATAACTGTAAGCCGTAACCATTAAATTTTTATTGCCAAAATCTTTTGAGTAAGATAGAAAATATTTATTGAGATCTATACCGCTGTCTTTTGTGTATTCAGTATTTGGCTCTCCTTTTGGATTGGTCTCAGCCTCTGTAACACCACCGACAACCGATCTAGAGCCGCCTTGATCAAATTTTTCCGTAATATCAACGCCAAGTGTAATGTCACTGGTATCATCAACATAATATGATAGTTTTCCATTAAAAGATTTTGTCCATAATTCAGCATCTGTCCAGTAACCATCTGAAGTTCTTTTACTTGCATTTAGATTAATCGCAAAATTTTCTGTACTTTGAGTAGTACCCGCAGTATATTCTTGGTATCCATAGCTGCCAATTTCTGCGCTTACTATTGATTCATTTTTACCTTTTGGTTTTTTTGTAGTAATAATCAATGCCCCTGATAACGCCCCGTCTCCATAAAGATATGAAGCAGAACCTTTTATGATTTTTATGCTTTTTATATCTGCTATATTTATTCTTATGCCGCCTGCCTTTGCCATGACCGGAACACCATCAACTATAATAGCAACTCCTGGATTTTCACCCATATATTGTTGCTGTCCAACACCTCTAAATCTTATCTGCATCATTTCACCTGCTCTTGATACGGAAGTCATACCGGGAACAGTTTTTAAAATATCCACTAAGTTTTTTGGACCTACTGTTTTAATCGCCTCTTCATCTATTATGTCTACATTAGATACTTCTGTTTTAGTGCCTGTTTTTACATCAATAGTAGATGATTCTACCTGAATCGTTCCCAAGTCTGATGCTGTTACGCTTGCTGCACTAAAAATTGTTGCAGCAACAACTAAAGATATACTTATACCATTTGCTTTTATCATTTTTTTTCTCCCGATGTTTGTTCTTATGAAATAGCACCAACGCAGATATTATTATTTAATTAACTAAACAAATGATAAAATTACCTTGGTGCTTGCCGCCATTCCTTGCCTTGTAGTCGCCAAACTAAAATCATGGCAAGGAATTTTAGAAGTGTAGAGTGTAGCAGTGAAGTGTTAATTTTATGTTAAGTTTAATGTTAATAATTAAACATATTTATTAATTTTTACTACAAACTACACCCCAGAAGTTAAATTTCCACTTTTTAGAATATTTGTAGTTCATTTTCCAATTGAATAACCCTGATTAAACATAGATTGCTTCGTCGCAGGCTACTCGCAATGACAGTCATTGCGCTCAATTCTTGATTTATTATATTTTTTAAATGATTTAAAAGAGTGTATGATAAAAAATAGAGCCCAAAAGGTAAGCTTAGCTTATCAAATCGGTTGGGCGGCCGAAGTAATAGCCTTGAAACTCGTCTACTCCATACTCTTTGAGGAGTTCAAATATCTCTTCGCTCTCTACGAACTCCGCAACTGTGGTAATGTTTAAGTCTTTTGCAAATCGTACGATACTTTGAACCAGTATCTTTGAATCATTGTCTGTTAGTATATTTTGTATAAGCGAGCCGTCAATTTTTATATAATCTGGCTTTATTTCCATTATATGAGCATAGTTTGCGTAGCCGCTTCCAAAATCATCTATTGCAATAAGCACGCCCATTGATTTTAGTTTTTTAACGACTTTGGCAAGTCTTTGAAAGTTTTCCACGCCCTCATTTTCCGTAATCTCGATTACTATTCTTTGCGGCGAATCAAATTTTTGGATATGTTCCATCAAAGCGTCCATGATAGATGAGTTGAAAAAGTCATTCGGCAAAAAATTTATAGAAACTTTTTCATCTCTGTCTAGAAAAAAGGATAAACTTTGCTCCAGCATCTCTTTTGCTATTTTTATATATAAACCGCTGTTCATAGATATAGCTAAAAAATCACTTGGAAATAAAATCTTTTTTGCACCACCCTCAAACTCAACTATTCTAACCAATGCTTCGTATTTTATAATCTCTTTATCTCTGTTTGTTATGGGTTGAAAAAACGGAATCACATTTTTATGTTCAAGCGCATACTTAATGCTTCTTTTAACTTTCATGACATGTCCTGAGTGCTCTTTAGTGTCAACCTTTTTTGAATAAAGCATGTAACTGAGCTTTCGCACCTAATTTTGTAGTGTTACATTCGGTAGTAGCGGTATTCTCTCAGCATTTGTCATATCTATTGACATGTATTTTTCAGTTTTT
>PPDH01000009.1:10960-23799 GCA_002899765.1 Sulfurimonas sp.
ATAACTAGTGTCAAGTACCATGGAGTATTTTATTACTATGCCCTACTTACAGTTGTTTTAGAAAGCATATCGATTAAAATTAGGTGCGAAAGCTCAGCATGTAAGTTAAAAACTCTTTTTTCGCTTTTTTGAGTGCCATTTGGGCATCTTCGAGCGAGTGTTCATGGTCAAATGCCATACCGCAGTATATCTCTATGTTTATGCTCTCATCCGCTCCATCGATTTGCATCTTTAGTGAGCCTATTTTGCTTTGCAGCTTTTCGATAATTTTAAAATAGTTCTCTTCTTTAAAGTCATCCTCTTTTTTTAAGAGTACAAACTCATCGGAAGATATTCTATATGCGTCAAATCCATGTTCATCTCCGAACTCTTTAAAGCTCTTGGCTACTTGCACTAAAACCTCATTGCCTACATCTACACCGTAAAGCTCATTGATAAGACTAAACTCTTTAATGTTACTCAAAATCAACACTTTGCTATGCTTTGAAAAAAGAGCATCATTAAGAGCATGTCTGTTTAAGAGATCCGTAAGATGATCCGTAAAAACCTGCTTTGAAAAATATTTCAACATTTCGCTAAATCCGAAATGATGAACTCCTCCCAAAATAAGCATAATTACAACTATCATTAAAAAAAGATGATTCACAAATTCTGCATCTTTTTTTGCGATTTCAGACATGTCAAAGCCGACGACTAAACGACCCAGTGTTTGTGAGAGATGATTTTTAAGTTCTATATTCATATCTATTTTGTATAACTCATTCTTTGCCTCTTGTTTACGCTTTAAATGAGTTTTTAAATCTTTGCTTTTGCCTATTAAAAGATATTTTTCATCTATGGCAAAGGCATCTTTATCCAGCATGATATCTAAGAGCGATTTCTCGATTGCTATACCTATCTCAGCTTTAAATATTGAATTTAAGTCTCTTAAAAAACCCTCTGGAGAGAGTCCAAGCTCGACATTTCCGACATAAACATTATTGTGAAAAATCGGCTTTGTAATGCGGTAAGTCATCTCAAACTTTCCGACTTCAAAACCGTTAAAAGAGCGGTGAAAACTGTTTGTATCTACTATAAGAGTTCTTTTTTCATTTAACATGTCACCGAAATATTCAGGCTTATGTGCTCGAAAAAGCGTTATTCCCTCGGGTGAACGAAAGGTAAGAATATTTAATGCAGGGTATTCATATTTTAATTTAGTATAAAAAGGAAGCGCGATAGACTTTATCCCCTCATAATCTCCATCCTTGAGAGCTTTTGAGAGCTCGTGATGAGAAACCATGTTTGTCAACTCGGTATTTAATCCTTTTTTACTATGCTCTAAATCTATCTCAAAAAGTCTCTGTGCAGAATCTGCAACACTTCGAAACTGTCTGTTTATAGAGCTATCTAGCTGATAAGTTAAAAATAGATAAATAACTCCCCATGCTAACACCAAAATAATTGAAGTCAAAATCAGCGTATTTCGTCTTGTCTGATTGGGAATGTTCATGCCATGTACTCACTATCATAATTTGAGGGAATTGTATCTTTTTCTTCTTAAAGCTTCAAGTTTAAATCACTAAACTTTTGTATCAAGCCATACTTTTTTCTTATATATGTAGACATAGACAAGCCCTTTTATAAGTGTTTCTACATTCATTATCACAAAAATAGCGATTATTCCATAGCCCATTTTATAAGCTATATAAGAGGGGATTACTCGAAACATCCACAATGAAATTACATTGACTTTAAGTGTGGTTTTTGTCGCCCCTGCTCCTCTTAATGCTCCCGAATAGACAAACATGATGGCAAGCGGGATTTGAGCCAAACCGACTAATATAAGGTAGTATGAAGCCGCTGCTATCGTAGCTGCATCTTTTGTAAAAAAGCTAACCAAAAACTCCGGAAAAAGGATAAGAAAAATACCGACACTCCCCATAAATATATAGGCTATCCGCCCGCTTATGATACCCATGTTGTAAGCTCGCTCTTTATCATTTGCGCCCAGACTCTGACCGACAAGCGCAGTTGCGGCTATGGCAAAACCAAAACCGGGCATAAAAGCGATACCTTCTATACGAAGTCCGACTTGATACCCTGCAAGCTCCGCCGTTCCGTATGCAGCTATAATGGCTACAAAAAAGAGAAATGAGATACTAGAAACCCCACGATCTAGTGCCGCGCCCCATCCTACATGCCAAGCCCTGAGTAAATCTTTAACCCTTATAATAGGAACGATGTTAAGCTTAGAGTGCGGTTTTTTTAAAAGCATGTAGTACGCCGCAACATTAAAACAGTAAGAGAGAATAGTGGCATACGCCGCCCCCTCTATCCCCATGGCATCAAAGCCAAAGTGCCCAAAAATAAGAGCATAATTTAACAGAGCATTAATAGCGGTGGAGACAAGCTTGATGTAAAGAGAGTTTTTCGTATCTCCTGCAGCAGAGAGTGCGTTATACAAAAGCGTGTCGATAAAAATAACAACTAAGCCGAGCGAGATTATCTCAAAATAGAGCGCACCTTGTTTTACAACATCCTCTTTTGCACCCATGAGGGTATAAATATACTCACTCCCTACATAGCCGCCAATGGAGACAAAAACAGATAAAACAGCCGCAAAAATCCCTAGAGAATACAGAAGTGCTGAAGCTCTTTTTTTTCTTCCCTGCCCGATAAAGCGCGATATCAGCGCATTTCCACCCACGACATAAAGCGTCATAAGCACGTTGATGATCATCATAAACTGCATACTCATGCCCACCGCAGCAAGTGCTGAGACGCTTACCATACCGACCATAAGCATATCTACAAGAATCTGAAGAATATCAACAAGATGTTTGAGTGCAGCGGGTATTGCGATAGAGAAGACTCTGTGCGTATCGCGTGAAATTAGTTTTGAAAAAATTGTGATACCTCTTGCATGGATGCTATAAGCTCCTCTTTCGTCTCAAACTCTAAAGTTATTTTCTCTTTTTTCTCTTCATGCACAGGAGTAAAATCAAAAACCAAAACGTAAGACATGAGCTTTACCTTATCACCGTAAAGCTCTGCCCACTCCAGACTCATCTCTGCAACCTCACCGTTTGAATCAACTACGACTGCAGGATAAAGCCGCGTTACTTTACTTAAATCCAAATCTCCGATGCTTGATTTATAAACCATATTTTTCATAAACTAAACTTTTTACTATTATTTTTCGTATAGTAACCAATGAAGGTTGATAATTGGCTTTTTTCGCCTCCATGCGTGCTTCACACTTATTTCACATGCTTTTTTTATAATAATTATTGAATTTTCTGAAGCGCTTGTCACTGCGAGGAGTGAAACGACGCGGCAGTCTCTGTTTAGTCAGAACATTCAATGATTTATTAAAAAAAAGAGTCTCTATTATGAAAAAATTTCTATTTCTATGTTTTTATCTTTTTCTCTCTGTTTTAAGTGCTAGAGAGCTTACACTTGATACATGCATTGATAAGGCTTTAAAAAACCATCCCGATATTAAAAAACTCTCCCTAAATGTTGCAAAAAGCAAAACTTTTGTAGACATCGCAAAAGCAGACTATCTGCCGCAGATAAACCTAAATGCCGAGTATAACCCCATCAACACCTTTGTAATGCCGCAAAACTCTCAGTTTAATACCATTGAAGATGACAGTTACAAAGCAAGTGCGCAACTAAATCAAAAAATATATGATTTTGATAAAACAACCTCAACCATAAAAGCATACGAAAAAGAGCAAAACAGAGCCAATATGAGCTTGGAAGATGCAAAAGCTCTTCTTGTATACAACGTAAAAAACTACTACAACTTAGCGCTTCTTCAAACAAAAGCTCTAAAAGCAAGACAAAAGGACATTGAAACAAAAGAGGAGCTCCATAAACAAGCACTCGCACTTGTAAAAGAGGGGTTAAAAACAGAGGCGGATGCTTCAAGTATACTGAGCGCGCTTTTCATTGCCCAAGATGCGCTAGCAATAACACAAGCAGACCTAAACAAAGCGCTCTCAACGCTCTCTCTTTACATGGGAGAGAAGATAGAAACCAAGACTACTTTAAAAGAGGGCACCCCGCTAAAAAAGCAAAATGAAAATCTGCTTACCCGGGATATTTTGGCAAAGAACTTTTTGCTTAAGGGCTCAAAAGAGGAGATACAAAGAGACGCCCTGCTCTATGAGGCTACAAAGGCTGCAAACTACGGCTCTATAGATGCAGTTGCATCTTATGCGCATCAAGAAACTCTTAACGAGTACGACACCTCTCTTGTCGGTGTGACGCTAAATATTCCGATTTACAGCGGCGGAAGGATTAGCGCACAATCGCAGCAGGCTAAAATTTCTAAAGAGATAGCAAAAGAGTCCTACAATGCGCAAAAACTTCTTTTAGAAGAGGAAGCATCAAATCTACTTATAGATTTAGAGAGATACAGACACACTCTAAAAGCAAAAGAATCACTTATAGCCTCAGCAATAGCTACCAAAAAAGTAGTCGAAGCAAGGTACAAAGAGGGGCTCTCCACCTACATAGAAGTCCTCGATGCCGCATCTGTGCATCTCTACGCCGAACTAGGACTTCTTGAAACCAAATTTGCCATAAACAACACGATAAACAGACTTGAGTATCTACAAGGAGAACTTAGATGAACAAATGGATAAAATATTTTGCGATTACGCTTTTAATAGCCCTCGGAGCAACAATTTTTTACAATAAAGTGTATATTGTAAAATCAACCTTTGCCACCACAAAACCGACTCTTGGAGACCTGCATGTAACCATTCGCGGCATAGGAAATGTGGATGCAAAAAACATATACACCATCACAGCACAAAGCGGCGGAAAGATAGAAAATATCTATTTTGATGAGGGGATGTGGGTAAAAAAAGGCTCTCTTCTCTTAAGTATTGACCCCGTTGAGCTTCCTATGCTTCTTGATTAAGCAAAACTCTCAGAACAAAAAGCAGGACATGAGGTAGATGCCGCTAAAAGTGTACTGAAAAGTCTTGAAGCGCAAAAGGTGCTTCTGCAAACGACGTACGAGCGCTACAAAAAGCTTATGGAGCAGAAGTTTGCAACAAAAGCAGAGTATGACAAAGCAAAGAGCGACCTTCAAAATATCAATGCGCAAATTGATGCCTCTAAGGCACAGATAGCTTCTGCAACGTCCGAAAGGTCACGCATAAAAAAGAGCATAGAGGCAATTGAAGAAAAAATAGCGCGGCTTAATGTATACTCGCCTGTGGAGGGTTACATTATCACCAAAGAGGCGGAAGCGGCACAATATATACTCCCATCAACGCCTGTATTTAAAATAGTCGACACAAAAACACTCTGGGTAAAGGCAAACGTAGATGAGAGAGTTGCAGACAAAATAAAACTGGGGCAAAAAGCCTCTATAAAACTCCGCTCAAAGCCAGAGAGTGAGCTTGAAGGAGCTGTAGAGAGAATCGTTGCCATGAGCAACCTTGTGACACTTGAGAGAGAGATTGCGATAGGTTTTGATACGGTCGTAACCCCTTTTTATATCAACGAACAAGCTGAAGTAAAGATTGAAGTCGCAAAATATGAAAATACTCTGAAAATTCCGCTTAGTTTAGTTGTCATAAAAGAGGAGAAAAAAGGAGTTTGGGTAGCAAAAGGTGAGAATGCCTATTTTCAAGAGATTTCCATCTTGTCACAAAACGATGAAGAGGCTGCCGTCTCTTCGGGCATAAACAAAGAGAGCGAACTGCTTCTCTACAACGGCGGCAACAAACCCCTAAGCGATGGAATGAAGATATATCGATGATAAATTTAGCCGCTAAAGATATAAAACACACTCTTGGCAAGTTCATAGTGACGGCCATGGGAGTGGGAATGCTGCTTGGAATCGTTCTTATCATGATTGGGGTTTACCGCGGTATGATGGTTGAGGCCGAGATACTGCTTGATGACATAAGTGCGGATTTGTGGATAGTTCAGGAAAATACCATGGGACCCTTTGCGGAGTCTTCAAGAGTCCATGAAGACCTCAAAAACATCATCTATGTTATGCAGGGAGTTGATAAAAGCGAAGCGATGACCTTTCAAAACATACAGCTTCCTCACCGCGAAAAACCCGTTCGTGTCGTAGCTGTGGGGTATGATATCTATGGAGCGATAAATCCCATAAACAAAGAGAGACTAATAAAAGGGCGGGAGTTAAAGAGCGACCACTATGAGATAGTCGTAACCGACAAGACGGGTTTTGGGCTTGGCTAAAAAATAGAACTTGGGCGCAACTTCTACACCGTTGTGGGCATTACGCACAACACCGTCTCAAACGGGGGTGATCCTCTTGTCTACATCAGCCTAAAAGATGCCCAGGAGCTGCAGTTTTTATACTCAAACAAAGAGATCCAGAACAATATCGCTAGAGGAGTTCAAAACTCCGAGTCGTTTCTTGTAAATACGATTGTTACAACTGTAAAGAGTGGTTATAACATAGATGAAGTTGCCCGTGATATACGAAAATGGCAGCACAAAAGCGTCTATACAGCCGCACAGCAAAAAGAGATACTCACCAAAAACCTTATTGAGAAATCCTCAAAACAGATAGGACTCTTTACCGTCATTCTCGTTGTGGTCTCGACCATAATCATAGCACTTATCATCTACACCATGACGCTGGAGAAGATGAAAGAGATAGCCATTATGAAGCTTATGGGGCTTCCAAACTCACTCATTATCTCCATGATTGTCAAAGAGACTCTTTTGCTTGGAGTATTTGCATTTGTCTTTGGAAATATCTTTTCACATCTTGTTTATGATAAATTCCCCAAACTTGTCGTGCTTCAAATCCCTGATGCTTGGACGCTCTTTGGAGTAGTCATTATAGCCTCCATCTTAGCCTCTTTTGTAGGTGTCAAAAAAGTTATAAGCGCCGATCCTGCAGCGGCAATCGGAGGATGATATGAGCAAACAAAGCGCCATCAAAGTAAAAAACCTAATCAAAAATTTCGGCAAAGAGGAAAATCTTGTAAAAGTTATAGAAAATGCATCCTTTGAGATACAAAAAGGCGAAGTTGTCGCTCTCATCGCTCCAAGCGGTGCGGGAAAAACTACACTTCTGATGATGATAGGATGCGTGTTAGAGCCAACAAGCGGAGAGATATGGCTTGGCGAAGAGATGGTATATAAAGACAAATGGATAGCAAAAGATACCCGTCGCATCCGAAGAGAGAAGATCGGTTTTATATTTCAAGCGCACTATCTCATACCTTTTTTAAATGTCATAGAGAACATTACGCTTCTTCCCCAAGCCAACAAAGTAAGCGAAGCGGAGGCGAAAAAAAAGGCAATGGAGCTTTTGGAGTATCTTGAAATTGCCGACAAAGCATACAACATGTCATCTCAGCTCTCAGGCGGACAAAATCAAAGAGTCGCCATCGCACGCGCGTTAGCCAACAATCCTGAGATTATTTTAGCGGATGAACCTACTGCAGCACTCGATGGCGAGAGATCTGTGAGCGTCATAAAAATGCTCAAAAAAATCGCAAGAGAGCAGAACGTGGCAATCATAACCGTCACACATGATGAGAGAATCCTTCCATACTGCGACAGAATCATGAAGATACAAAACAGAAGCATCGTTTTTCATGAAATAGATGAAGATGAGGTGGTGTGAACCCTCTTCACACCTTCTTCACAAAGAGGTGTTACCATAAACAAAACTAAAATAAGGAATGTATGATGGATGTGACTTCAGCAAACCAGATGCAGCAGATGCAGATGAGAAAAATGGACGGCTCAGGCGGCGGTCAAGGACAAGGCGGCATGAAAGATATTATGCAAAATCTCTCTAGCGAAGATAAAAACAGCGTGATGGAACAACTTAGCTCCATGAGCCAAGAGGAGAGATCGGCAGCGGTTGCTCAAATGAAAGAGGTGGATGCGTCTGTTATGAGTTCTGAAGATTATGCAAAAACGCTTCTTGACATACTCGAGGACAAAAATACAAACGAAGCAGAGACTGAAGGCTTTTCGATATATGCTTAATTTGGATATAATTTTTTATGAAAATTTTATACCTTGAAGATGACATAAATCTATCGCAAACCGTTGAAGAGTTCCTCAAAGATGAGGGGTTTGACGTGGTTTGCGCTTATGATGGAAATGAGGCTCTAGAGCTTATCTATGCCACAAGATTCGACCTCTTTTTACTCGACGTAAATGTTCCCCAAATCAACGGATTTCAACTCTTAAAAGAGCTTAGAGGCGCGGACATCTCAACCCCGGCAATCTTTATAACGTCATTAAATAGCATGAACGATTTATCCTCAGGATATGAGAGCGGTGCGGATGACTACATCAAAAAACCATTTGCGCTCAAAGAGCTTCTTCTTAGAATAAATGCTCTGTTAAAGCGGGAGTACAAAACACAAGAGCAACTTATCAAAATAAACGATAACGTAGATTTTAACCTCTACGCAAACGAGCTTATCAAAGAGGGAAAAAAGGTAGCGCTGGGACACAAAGAGTCTCTCTTGCTTAAACTGCTTTTAAAGCATAAAAATGAGTGCGTTAGTTTTGAGAATATCTATCAAAACGTCTGGCAGTTCAACGAAACCCACAGCTACATGAGCCTAAGAACCTATGTGAAAAATCTGCGTAAACATATAGGCAAAGAGCATATACAAAGCATCAAAAATTTCGGATACAAACTTGTATAGCGGAGAGAGAAAAAGCATTGTCTATGTTTTGGGGCTTTATTTAAGTTCAACACTGCTCTTAATCGTTACTCTTTTTACAAGTTACTATTTTTACGAACAAGACCAGCTCATACATGACGAAAAAGAGATTTTAAAAAGTTACGCCGCCAAAGTAGAGGAGAAGCTCTCTTTGCTGCATGAAGAAAACGGCGAAAAATTACAGTATCCTAGGTTTGAGGATTTTAAAAGCGCTATTTATGACATAGATAAAAATCTTATCTTTAGCACTCTTGATGAAGAGCTCAAAAAGTTGGATAACAACTTCTTTACAAAAAATTCAAAATCCTATCTCATCTCGCCTCTCTCACCTTACTACATGGGTGCCGCATATATTGTCGTGCAAAAAGAGACGAAAGATATAAATATACTTAGTGATTTAATCTATCTTGCGATTATCGTTATGTTTATTACAATCATTACCTCGTTTTTTCTCGTAAATCTGGTTTTAAGACCCATTAGAGAAAACATAAAACGTCTTGATAATTTTATAAAAGATACCACGCATGAGCTAAACACGCCCATCACGGCAATACTTACAAACATAGAGACTATCGACTCCTCAAACTGCGACGAAAAAACATTAAGAAAGTTAGAGCGGATAAAGATTGCATCACTGAGCATCTCAAATCTCTATGAAGATTTAGTATATCTGCTTTTAAATCATAAAACATCGCTTCAAAATGTAGATTTAAATCTCTCCCAAATAGTTTTTCAAAGAGTAAAATATTTTGCAAATATGGCAAATATGAAAAAGATAGAGTTTCTCTTAGACATAAAAAACAGTGTTCATTTCACGGCTGATAAACAAAAAATGGAGCGTCTTATAGACAATATACTCTCAAATGCAATCAAATACACAAACAAAGCTACCAAAATAAGAATTACTCTGGATAAGAGGTACTTAAGCATAGAAGATGAAGGCAAAGGTATGAGTAAAGAGGAGCTGGAAAAAATCTTTACAAGATACTTGAGGTTTGACAAAACCCAAGGAGGATTTGGTCTGGGATACAGCATCATAAAATCGATAACAGAGGAGTATGATATGAAAATAGATATAGACTCAAAACCGAATAAAGGAACAAAGGTAACACTTACATGGTAAAAAAAGCTGCTCTTTTCATACTGTTTTGCACTCTTTTAAACGCTTCGGAGTTTGATAAATACTGTCTGAACTGTCATGGCGGTGATTTTAAATTTCATGTTATTATGAAAAAATATACTCTCAAATACAGCAGTGAACAAAGAATCAAAAAAGCTATTTTTGAGTATCTCAAAGAACCTCTTAGCACAAAATCAATCCTGCCTTCCGAATACATACAGAGATTCGGCATAAAAGAGAAAAGCAGCCTTGACGACGAAACACTAAAGAGAATGATAGATATCTATTATGAAAGATTTAGCTTCCAATCTAAACTCTACTGACTATTAGAGTCTTTTAAACTCCCTAATAAGAGTCATCTGTCTGTTTGCAACATATTCGGTCAGATGTTTTTTGGTGTTAGCAACATCTTTGAAACATAAAACAACCTCAAACTCTTTTTTCAGTTCGGTTATACTTTTTACCTCTGCTTTTGCATTTACGATAACAGGCTTTACCCCCATTTCAAAGACCATGTCTACTATAACTTCATCACCTATTTTAAATCCTGCAGGAAGAAACGACATGGCAACTTTCACCCCGCCTACGCTAACGTCCATAATTTTAATATCCGTACTTATTTTATGCTCTTCAAAAAAAAGGGTAATCCTATCCTTTTCTTCAGGCTCGACCCTTATAAACTCCTGTTTTGAGGGCATGTTCTCTATAAATTTATAATCTTTTATAAAAATTTGACCGTTTTTAAAATCAACTTTTTCAACATCACACAAAACAGCAGCAGGAAATAGTTCTGATTCGATTATGAGATAATTATTTATTTTTATAACCTTTTGTTGAAGATACGGAGTTTTAAGTGTCACTTCTTCTTCACTAAGATTTTCTAAAACAGCGTTATTTGAAATGTTTAACCCTTTATATGAATTATAGACTCTTATAGTGGAGTTATTTCGTTTTATAATTTCAAAAACATTGTATATTATTTTTTTTTTATTTTCTAGGCTCTCTTCCTGCATGGCATTTTTATCATAAACAGCAAGCAGATTAAGCTCCGTTATATCATCAAATGAAAGAATAAAAGTTTCCTCTTTTTTAGGAATCTGATAGGCTTTAAGTATAAAGTGTCTGCTGCTGCCGTCTTTATCTGCCATTTTTACGTTGAATAGTTTTGGGCTGTTCTCTTTAGCAACCTTTAACCAATCGATATCATCATGATTATACAAAAAATTATTATGCTCTAAAAAAAGTTTGTCAAAATTTAAGAAAAATTCTCTAAAACTCTCCAACGATTCTTGTGAGAAAAATGTTAAACATTTATTGTTTACTATAAGAATCTCTTCATTTTTTTCAAGAATCAAAATGATATCTTGATGTTCAAATACATCTTTAATATAATGCTCAAAAATGTCTTTGTCTTTTTCAAAATTTATCTCATCTGCCGCTTTCATGATAGCTTCAATCAGTTTGGTTATAGATATAGGCTTTTTCAAATATTTACTTACATTGGCTTCTATCGCGTCAAGAAGATAATCTTTATCATCAAAAGCGGATGTTATGATTATCTTAGTAGAGGGTTTAATCTTTTTAATCATCTTAGAGACTTCAAGACCATTTAATTTTGGCATGTTGATATCACTTATAACAATATCGGGTTTATACTTTTTAAAATATGCCAAAGCATCTTCTCCGTTATCTACGGTAATGATATTTTTAAAAATCTTTTTAAATACTTTTGTAGCTTGCTGCTGAAGTCCTTTATTGTCTTCTATGTACAGAAGTGTTAAACCTTTGACTTTTTTACCGAGTGTTAAAAAGTTTTCTTTTTTCATCTGTTTTCACCTCTGCTGCTTTTATTAAAAATTATCAAGGTTTAACTCCCTTGCTAGTTTTTTTAGATATTTGTCTGCCTCTGTAAAATCAAAATTTGACGAAGCCTTAAGCATAAGTTCTATATCCTCTTTTGGCATAAAATCCATTAGTTTTTGAGCCAAATTTTGCGCTGACTCAATCGCTTCTGAATCAAAATTTTTAAAAAAATTACTTAGGGTGCTAAACTCTACTTGAATCTCTTTTAAGTCAATTCCCGTAACCATTTTTTTATCTTTAGTTTTTGAAATCTCATCAAAAACCTTAAGATTATCATCAATTGAAGCAATCACTTTTTTTAACTCTTTATCTATTTCTGAAATCTTTGAGTCTATCAAATCTATATTTAAATTTTTCAAGCTTAACTCATCTTCAAGCTTTTGCAGCTCTTTGGCGAGAGAAGCAGCTTCAATATTGCCGCACAAGCCTTTGAGAGTATGAATCTCTCTTTGAGCATCTTGCATTTTTTCATTTTTTAATGCTTGAGATATCTTTTGTACACTCTCTTTTTGAGAATTTGAAAATCTCTTTAACATGTTGAAGAGTATCTTCTCATCTTTTGCAACTCTTATGAGCGCTTTATCTATATCGACTCCATAAATTTTCAACTTCTCAAGCTCTATCTTCATACTATTTTTTGTATCTTGAGCTAACCCGTATGTAGGATTTTTCGGTTTTATCCACTTTATAAGAAGCTGATAAAAGTTTTTAACATCAATTGGCTTTGTTATATAATCACTCATACCCGCAACTCTGCAATGTTCTTTATCACTTAACGTACTATTGGCTGTCATGGCAATTATAGGTATTTCTTTAAAAAGTTCTTCTCTCCTTATAGCTATAGTTGCTTCATATCCGTCCATTACAGGCATTTGGCAATCCATAAATATTCCGTCATATTCACTCTCTTTTATCTTTGCTAAAGCCTCTTTGCCGTTACCTGCTACATCAACTTCTACACCTACCTTGTTTAAAAGCTCAATAGCAATCTCCTGATTTTGTAAATTATCTTCAACTACCAATACTTTAGCACCCCCGACAGATTCGGCTATCTTCTCATAATTACTATATTTAAGAGCCACTTGCAGATTCCCGCAAACAACCAATAATTTAAGCTAATTTAAATTTTAAAAAGCCTTTTGAAATCATGTAAATGTTATAATTTTTTA
>PPDH01000011.1 GCA_002899765.1 Sulfurimonas sp.
AATAACTAGTGTCAAGTACCATGGAGTATTTTATTACTATGCCCTACTTACAGTTGTTTTAGAAAGCATATCGATTAAAATTAGGTGCGAAAGCTCAGCTATAAGTAAAGGAGAATTCTTTTTAGAGTATCAGCCAAAAGTCAATATAGATACAAAAAGTGTTTACGGCATGGAGGCGTTAGTCCGTTGGAATCATCCTGAGATTGGGCTAATAAGACCGGATGTATTTATAGGTATATCTGAAGAGACTGGACAGATATTGCAATTGGGTTTATGGGTTGCAAAACAAGCAATACATGATACAAAAATGCTCCACAATGAGGGCATCATGCTTGTCGTCTCGATTAATGTCTCAAATAAACAATTAAATGACGACTCTTTTATTGATGATATGTGTCTGATTGCCGATGAGGCAGGACTCGATAAAAGCTATATTGAACTAGAGATTACAGAGAGCCAGATTATGAAAGATGTAAACAAATCACTCTCTATACTAAATGCACTTTATGAAAAGGGCTTTAAGCTCTCTGTAGATGATTTTGGAACAGGTTACTCTTCCCTTAGTTATCTAAAAAAACTGCCTGCAAAAACTATAAAAATAGATCGTAGTTTTGTATTGGATATAGATAAAGATGAAGATGACCGCTCAATAATAGCGGCTATTGTAGCAATGGCTAAATCGCTTGGTAAAGATGTCATTGCCGAAGGTTCCGAGACAAAAGAGCAGGTTTGTGCGTTGAAGCTTTTAGAATGTAATCAAATACAGGGATATTATTTTTCTAAACCGATTAAAATAGATAAACTTAGGGAGTTTATAACTGATTTTAAGTGGGATGATTGCTCTTTTTATTGATGTTACACACTTTATGAGCAAAGTCCATAAAGTGGCAGAGACAAATGTTAAAAGCTACTTATATCAAGATAGTATATTTTTTGCAAGTCCAAACTGATTTGCAGTCATTAGATGAAGCTTTGGATGCAGTGTTTTTAACTCTAAAAAGAGATTTTTGCTAAGTTCAAATCCGACTTTGTGCTCTTCATCAGCTCCTTTTTCATGTGCTTCTCTTAGAGCTTCTATCCATGCGTTGGGTACGTTTATACCCGCAACATGAGCAGATAGAAACTGTGCGGTTCTTAGTTTTGTAATAGGAAATATTCCTAATATAATTTCGGCACTTTTATTTTCATTGCAGCACTCTTCGTTTGCAGCCTCTTTGAGTTCAAGTAGCAGTTTTGCACTTTGAAGGTCGTAAACAGGCTGTGTGATTATTCCAAGCGCACCGTTTTTTATCTTTTTTTGCATCTTTTTTTGCAGTGTTTTAGGGTTTTTTGCATAAGAGTTTACGACGGCAAAAGGAAAAATTTCTTTTGGTTTATGCGTCAGAGGTTTTCCTGCATAATCTATACCGCTGTTGAAACATGAGATAATCTCAAGTAAAAGTGTACTGTCTGCTTCAAAAACACCTTTTGTATGGGGCTGATCGGAGATGGATGCGGGATCTCCCGTTAGTGCCAGTACTGCTCTTACGTCTACCTCATTTGCTCCCAAAAGATCAGATTGCAGGGCGATTTTATTTCTATCGCGCATACTCATAGTTGCAATTACGGGCTTGTTAAATCTCTCCTGAAGCATCTTTGCCGCAAAGAGGGAGTTGTACTTTAATTTTGCAAGAGGATTGTCTGTTGTCGTAAAACCGTCTACTAGCTTATCAAGACCAAGCTCTGCTATTGTCTCTATGATGGGAGAGAAAATAGGAGAGTGCCCCGGGGTTGTCTCAAGCGTGATATATGTATCGTTTTTTAGTTTATTTATAAGTTCATTAAACAAAAAGCATCCTAAATGGTATAATTGCGCAATTATAACTAAAGAGAGAAGAATATATGCTAAAACTGGCGGTTTTTGATTTTTATTCTACGCTGATGGACGGCGAAACGATAGATTTTTTTGCTGAAGAGCTGGGGCTTGGAGAGCAGGTGGGCAAAATAACGGAAGCTGCTATGAGCGGTGAACTTGATTTTTTTGAATCGCTTCAGCATAGAGTCGGACTTTTAAAGGGGCTAGAGTATAGCGTAGTGGAGAGAATCAGCCAAAATCTCCCTTACATGAAAGGGGCATGTGAGACCATCGCCGAGCTAAAAGGTATGGGCATGAAAGTTGTCTGTTTTAGCGGCGGGTTTAGAAGTGCGACTGGATATGCAAAAAATATCTTGGGTTATGATGCCGATTTCTCAAACGTACTGCACCACAAAAATCAGATACTTACCGGTCTTGTCGGCGGAGACATGATGTTTAACTACTCAAAAGGCGACATGTTGGTCCGCCTGCAGGGTCTGCTTGGGGTAACAGAGGATGAAACACTGGTGTGTGGAGACGGAGCAAATGACCTCTCTATGTTTGCTCATGCCGGAACAAGAGTCGCTTTTTGCGCAAGAGAAATTTTACGTAAAGAAGCAAATATAGTTATTGAGACGAAAGACTTAACACAAATATTAGGAAAAATACAATGTTAGAAAACAGCGTTTGGAGACAGTACAACGAAGAGAATAGTTTTAGAGAGATGTTGGCGCAATATTGCAGGCTTGCTTTAGTCGACATGATAGAGGATGACAAGGCTCTTTACGCGGTGCTTAAAGCAAAGCTTACAAAAAAAGAGCTAAGACTTTTTGCCATGGATAGTGCAGGCATGAGCGATGATGCGATAAAAACAGAGTTTTCTTATGATGACGATGAGTTGCAAAAGGCTAAATTTAAACTCTATAAAAAACTAAAACAAGACAAAGTGCGTTTAGACTTTAGAGCAACAAATGCTTATAATGAAGATATCTAAGGACTAATTATCAAAGAGGATAATCTTAAATGATACTCTTCTTGATTTCTCTTTATCTTCGGTTTCATTTAGCATGATTTTTTTAGAGAAACTAAGACCGCTTCCTTTAAACACTTCTGCGAGCCACTTTTTTGTCTTCTCATCTTGGTTGTTAAATATGTAGCTAAGAGTTGCGAATGAGCGGTTCATGGATAAGCGTTCATTATTTAAGTAACCGCTTGAAAAATCGCTCTTCCCCCATTCACTTGATGTGTGACCGTTGCTTTCAAGTGCTTTTATCTGCTCTTTGTTTTTGTATAAAAATGCTAAAAGTTTTTTGCTAAAGCTATCTAAAAACTTCTTTTGATGGTTTGTTAACATGTACTTGCCAGTCTCAAAATACAAACTTTCATCGTTAAAATTGATAGATAAATCCTCTTTTAAAAGTAGCGAATTTGCTTTTATCTCATCTTTAAAAAGTTCCGCAAGTTGTGCATAAAAGCTTGTTATATTATTTGATATCTGAGATATTGTAAGATCTCGATTTAGTTTCAAGAGCCACATGTTTGTCTCCTGAGAATCTTCGTTTGTATGCACTCCTGCAATTGCGATTTGAGAGTTGTGAAGGATGCTAAGGGCATTAAAAGAGTCATATTCATCAGAGCCGTAATGCTCCTGTGTTAACATTGAAAATTTACTATCAAGCAACATGGCAAGTCCGTCTGTATCATAATTGTCTTGTATATAACCGACACCGACAATTTTGCCGTCCGAGTACTCTTTTATATCTTTTAATACGCTGGCATATGTTGTGTGAACTGTTTTGTCCTGCAGGATGTTTTTATGTAAATCAATCTTTAAGAGTCTAATCTGCTCTTTATCCATCTCGTCTCTTTGAGAGAGTGATACTGCAAAATTGTTATCTCTTAGTTTTATAATTTTATGAGGAGTTGTTCTCTTTTCATTTATATACTCTTGAAGCCAAATTTTGTCACCATGCTGTGTGATTCGCATGAGGGTTATGCCTGTTTGCATGTCGCTGTTTTTTTTGCTAAGTACAATAAACGAGCCGTCATCAGCTTCTGCAGCATCAATACCTGCATCATCATTATGTGAGCCGTACTTTTTGCTCCACAACATTGTGCCGTTGTCTGAAAATCTAGTTAGATATATATCGTTTAGCCCAAGACCGTTTTGAAAAAGATCATGATTTGTTTTTGAAGTAGAAGATGAACCTATTGTTAAAACCCCTCCGTCACGAAGTAGAATGATTTTATTCATCTTGTCCTGATTTGGAGTTCCAAATTTCTTTAGAAATATTTTATTGCCGTTAGAGTCTAATTTTAAGAGCAGTAAAAAACCATCAGTAGTGTAGCCGCCGATAAAATAACCGTTTTGAGGAGTTTTAACAATACCAATCGGTTCATTAAAGTTTTTAAGATTCATAGACTTTCTAAGCAAGATATCTGCATGCTTGTCTACTTTTACAAGATGAATCCGTGAGCCGTGAGCATTCGATAAAGATGAGAGGCAATCAAAAGCATTTGTATATGTAGTAGAGTTGATAGAAGAGCTCTCTTTGTACTCTTTTATAAAACCGACAGCACTGATGGAACGCTCATAATCCTCAGTTACATCGACTAAAGCATTATTAAATTTTTCATTTATAATGATTGAAAAATCTGTTGTTTTTGCATACATGCAAGAGGTTAATAAGATGATAGCCAATAGATAATGCATAGTACTACTTTTTATTTTTTAGAAAGCAAAAAATATTCCTAAATTATATGAGGGGTTGTTTGTGGAGGTTTTATGTCTAGAAAAGAGGGTGCAAAAGCACCGTTAAACCTATTTTAGGTTTTCAAACGGTGCAGTTACAACTGTCTTTCTTGTTACTGTGTATGGAACTAATGCTGCAGCACGAGCTCTTTTTATAACAGTTGAGATCATGTCTTGATGACGTTTACAGTTTCCTGTTAAACGACGAGGCATGATTTTATATCTCTCTGAAAGAGAGAAGCGAAGTGCTCCTACATCTTTATAATCCATGAAGTCAACTTTTGCTTCACAGTACTTACAGTATCTTTTTTTATACTTTCTTCTTTCTGCCATGGTATTTCCTTTTGTTATCTATTATTTCTAAAACGGAATTTCATCTTCATCAATGTCTATCTCAGGAATAGAGCTGCTCTGTGGCATCTGCTTATTTTGTCCATAAGAGGGCTGTTGTTGTGTACTAGCAGGTTCACGGTAGCTTTGGGGCTGCTGATCGGCATAACCGCCTTGCTGCGTAGTTTGACTCTGTCCGGGAGAATAATTGCCGCTGTTTTGGCTATCACCCTTTGAGTCTAACATCTGCATAGTTTCTACAACAACAGAGTGCTTTGAACGCTTCTGTCCGTTTTGATCTACCCATTGATCAAAGTTAAGTCTACCTTCTACTAGGATTTTACTCCCTTTTCTAAGGTATTGGTTGGCAATCTCTGCACTTCTTGCAAAGAATGTAATATCAACAAAACATACTTCCTCTTTTTTTTCACCGTTTACGGTAAATTTGCGGCTAGTTGCTATAGCCGTGTTTGCTATCGCCATTCCGCCTTGAGTGTATCTAAGTTCTATATCCCTTGTTAGGTTTCCAACCAAAATAACTTTGTTATACATGAATTATCCTTATTTGTTTAGGCTTTAGCCCTAAATTACTCTGCCGACTCTTCAGCTACTTCTGCCACTGTTTCAGCTACTTCTGCATTTACTTCAACATCTTCTGTTTTAGCTTCTGCTGCCGGTGCTGATGCTTTTTTGTTTGCTTTTTGAACTAGCTGATTCCAAGCTGCAACTTCACGGTTTGTATCATATTTGATAGTTACAAAACGTAAAAGGTCTTCATTGATACGGAAACGTCTTTCAATTTCGCTGATTGCCGAAGGAGCAACTGAATAATAAACAACATGGAAATAACCACGCTCACTTTTTCCTATAGGATATGCTAATTTTCTCATGCCCATAGCGTCTCTTGCAGCAATTTCGCCGCCGTTAGAAGTGATAACTTCTTCGATAGCAGCAATGCTAGCTTGAATCTCTTCTGCCGTTAATGTTGGTTTTACGATTACTAGGTTTTCGTAATTTCTCATAGAGTATAATCTCCCTTTGGTATTTCGCCTATAAAATAGGCTTTTGTTTCCCTTTCGGATGTATATATATCGAAAAATATAAATCGATACAAAGAGAAAGGAACGCGGGATTATACAAAAAATATACTTAAAAAAAACAATGCTTAAATATTATAACTTTAATAGAGCGTAAGTGCTATTGTATGTCAAAATGCAATATATAATTTCTATTTTAATTTTTTAGGATATAGTTTTACCGATAATTAATGGAGAACATATGCCAAGAAGAAAAAAAACAAGTTCTAAAAAGCAGTCAAAAACTCTGATATATGCAATCTGGGTTTTAAGCGTTGTGGCAATTTTTCTAGGTTCATTTATAGCCGGTTACTATATTGGATATGACGGAGCGAAAAAGGAGATAGCACAAAAAGTCGAAGCAAAGGAACAAAAAAAGGTTTCAATGCTCAAAAAACTCGAAGAAGCTGGCAAAAAAACTAAAGAGTTAGATATAAATGATAGACTTAAAGAGGTACTAAAAAAAGACACTAAGGTTGCCGTAAAAGAACTTGAGGGAGTCGGAGAGTACGAAGACGCTTCTCATGAACTTGAAGGTGAAGTTCTTCCTACGCCGCCAAAAAGGGAGATGCCAAAGAGTTCTTCAAAACCAAAACTTGCAATTATCATAGATGACGTAAGCGTAAGGTCACATGTCGATGCTATAAAGAGTCTAAACTTACCGATAACCATGTCTTTTTTACCGCCTAGTAAATATAGACCAAACTCACATACTCTTGCTTCAAAAGAGAGCTTTTACATGGTGCATCTTCCGATGGAAGCAAAAAATTTTAAAAAAGAGGAACCATTTACTCTCAAAGTTGATGATTCTCAAGAAATAATTACTCACAGAATTGCCGAAATAAAAAAACTCTTCCCTAAAGTAAAGCATATAAATAATCATACGGGAAGTAAGTTCACATCAGACGAAAATGCCGTAAATAGACTTATCTACGCACTTGATAAAGAAAATATTAACTTTATAGACAGCAGAACTATTGCCTCAAGTAAAGTTCCGATGGTAATGAAAAATTATAATAAAAAATATATTTCAAGAGATATATTTCTAGATCATGAGTTTGATAAAGAGTATGTCAAAGAGCAGATAAAAAAAGCGGTTGCGTATGCAAAAGCACATGGAAGTGCAATAGCAATCGGACATCCCCACTCAAATACTATTTTAGCGATAAATGAATCAAAAAAGCTTTTTGAAGATGTTGAATTGGTTCTTATAGATAGGTTTTATTGAAATGGGCATAGTTCAAGATAAAATTCCTGAACTATCGTCTATGAAGAGTTATCCGAAACAGCTTTTTTATGATGGAGAGATTGAACTTTTAAAAAAAGTAAAAATTTCTATTGTAGGAAGCAGAAAGCCTACAAAATACTCTCGTCTATGTATTCAAAAACTCTCATCATCTTTAGTAAAACATGGAGTTTGCATAGTTAGCGGAGGAGCAATGGGCATCGATGCAACTGCGCACGCAGGAGCAGGAAGTGCTTGTACGATTGCAGTGCTGCCCTGCGGTATAGATTTGCGCTATCCCGCGGTAAATAAAAATCTCTTAGACGATATACAAAAACACGGACTTTTGCTTAGTCAGTTTGAGAAAGGTTTTCGTGCTACGCCATGGAGTTTTGTTCTAAGAAATGAGCTTGTTGTAGCTCTTGGAGATATTTTAATCGTTGCTGAGGCAGAGATAAACAGCGGAACTATGAGAAGCGTAGAATTTGCTATAAAGATGGGTAAAAAGATATTTGTACTGCCACAGCGTTTAGGCGAGAGCGGCGCGACAAACAAGCTTCTCTCAGAGGCAAAAGCAGAGGCGATTTATGATATAGATGCGTTTGTTGCAAGATTTTGTAAATCAGAAAATTTGCAAGAGATAAAAGAGGACGCTTTTATGGAGTTTTGTAAAAACAATCCAACTTATGATGAAGTTGTTCAAAGATATCCTGAGAGAATTTTTGAAGCAGAGTTGAGCGGAGAGATAGAGATAGCAAACGGTAGAGTTTTAGTTTTATAAAATAAGCATAGCATCGCCGTAAGAGTAGAATCTGTATTTATGTTCAATAGCCGCTTGATAAAGTTTATGTGCTTTTTCCAAGCCAACAAAAGATGCTACAAGCATAAGCAGTGTTGATTTTGGAAGATGAAAATTTGTAAGCAGATGATTAACCCTCAGAGGTTTGTTGTCTGGATGTAAAAAGATGTTTGCTTCACCTTTTTGTATTTTGTTTCTGGCATAAAATTCTATAGTTCTCGTAGATGTGGTTCCGATGCTTAAAATTTTTATATTTGAATCCAAAAGTTTTTTTGCTTCATCGGAAATAGCATAATACTCCGAGTGCATCGGATGCTCCGTAATCGTGTCACACTCGACGGGTTTAAATGTGCCGCTTCCTACATGTAGAGTTACAAACGCATGTGCGAATGTTTTGCATACTCTCTCATGCTGCTCTTTTGTAAAATGCAGAGATGCCGTAGGAGCCGCAACTGCACCTTCTTCTCTTGCAAATACACTTTGGTATTCACTCTCGTCTTCTTTGTTGTCTTCTCTTTGGATGTACGGCGGTAGAGGAATATGACCGATTTTGTCTATGATTGGGAGTAGTTCTTCAAAACGTAAAGGCTTATCTCTCAGATAAAAGGTTACGACTCTGCTTCCGTCTTCACAGAGCTCTTTTACCTCTGCTTTTAAATCCTCAGCAAAGAAAATTTTTGTCTTCTCTTTTACTTTGCCTCTGATATATACGCTTACTTCATAAGCATTTAAGGCTTTGTTTATCAGAAGTTCAATTTTTCCGCCGCTTAATTTTTTTCCAAAAAGTCGTGCCTTTATGACTTTGGTATCGTTAAAAATAAGTGCACACTCCTTTGGAATAAAACTCTCTAAATCAGAAAACTTAACATGTGAGATTTCATCTGCGGCTCTGTTATAAACGAGTAGTTTTGCACTGTCTCTTGGATTTGCGGGGTAGGTTGCTATGAGCTCTTTTGGAAGAAAGAAGTCATAGCTGGAGGTTAGAAGTTCTTTCTTACTCACTGTCTTTGTTTATCGCTTTTAACTCATCAAGAAGATTTACATCCTCGTCATCTTCACTCTCTTCTTCAAGCGGAGGTGCAGGATTTACCATTTTAACAATCAAGATAGAAACTCCATAGAGAATCACAAGCGGCCCTGCCATAAGAAGCTGGGTTAAGACATCCGGCGGAGTGAGAAGCGCTGCTACTATAAATATAATCACAACCGCATACTTGAAAAACTCGCGCATCTGTCTATCGTCAACCATTCCAAGAAGTGCCAAAAAGTAGGCAAAAACAGGAAGCTCAAAAGCAATTCCAAAACCAAACATGATTTTTGTAAAGAAGCCTACGTAATCTTCAATGTTTATAAGAGGAGTAAATTTAAAACTACCGAATGTTATGAGAAAATCAAAACCAAAAGGAGTAACAATATAGTAAGCAAACAAAACACCTATCGTAAACATGATAGTTCCGCCGAGGATAAAAGGGATAACCATCTTCTTCTCGTTTGCATAAAGAGCCGGTGCAACAAAAGCCCATATTTGGCTAAGTATGATAGGAAGTGATCCTACTATTGCTGCAAAAAAGGATACTTTGAGTGCTACAAAAAATGCTCCACCGACTTGATTTGTCGTAACCATTCCCTCAGCTGCATGCAAAGATTTTTTACCTACTTCTAAAAGCGCTACATTTAACGGCTCAACTATCCACTCTAAAATTGCTTCATGAAAGTAAAACATTACAAAAAACATAACTATTAAAGAGGCAACCGAAATTGCCAGCCTTTTTCTAAGCTCTACTAAGTGCGGTTTTATCTCATCAAACATTTTTATTTTCTTCTTCTATCTTATCTGTTGTTTGACTCTTTTTTTTCTTAGCAAGAGTCACTTCTTGAGGTTTGGAACTACCCTCATCTTTTGGCTTGTCAAACAAGCCCTCATCGCCAAAACTGTCATCTTCAAGCGTTGTAAGCTTTGCTGCCATTTTCTTAATATCTGTTGCGCTTTTTACTTGATTTGAAGCATCTTGGAGCTCTTTTTTATATGCCAGCGCTTCATCTTTCATGCTCTTTATGTTCATCTCTTCTTCAAACGACTGCTTCACTGCACCAATAGTATTTTTTGTATTTCTAAAAAATTTAGCTATCTCTACAATGGCACTCGGAAGCTTATCAGGACCAAGGAATAAGATGGCTATAATAGCAATAATAAGTATCTCTGTAAAACCCATACCAAACATAAAAAATCCTCAAAATAATTATAAGGGGATGATTCTATCTAAAGAATAATTAAATTACGATATAAAGAGTGCAATCTCATCTGCTAAGAGGTACTCTTTGTTATAAAAAGTATCATTTTTTAGCAGTAGTTTTTTCTCTTGAACCAAAAGCTCTGCTTTCTCTAGTTCTTTTGTATTTAAGATATCTTTATGAACACCGACACATGAGCGAAGTCCTAAAAATATCTGTTCTGTTTTTTTGTCTATTAAATCCAACTGCTCTGTTTTTATATTTAAAGGATTTTTTATATACTCCTCGATAATAGCAGTCGGATAATATCTCTGCATGCCGAGTTTGCCGACAGCTCCGCTTCCTAAACCTATATAATTTTTATATTTCCAGTAGCCAAGATTATGTGAACTTTGGTAAGAACCGAAATTGCTTATTTCATATTGCTTAAAGCCAAACTTTTTTATCTTTTTAAACAGCCATGATGTAAGCCCCAATCTCTCTTTTGACATGTATGGTTTTTTCTCAAAAGGGGTTCCCTCTTCAATGGTAAGGGCATATGCGCTTAGATGGTTTATCGGCAGTGAAAAAGCAGTTTGGAGATCATTTTCTAAAAGCTCTTTTGTGTCGCCGAGTGTTGCGTAAATAAGATCGAGTGAAATGTTTTCAAAGCCAACTTTTTTTGCATTAAAAACCGCTTCTTTTGCTTGAGTAGAGTTATGCGCACGGTTTAGCAGCTTTAGCTTTGCGTCATCAAAACTCTGCACGCCAAAGCTTATTCGGTTTACACCGAGTTTGTGCATCCCTTCAAGCCAGGTTTGTGTCGCGCTGTTTGGATTCGCTTCGCTGGTTATCTCAATATTTTCTCCCAAATAGGGATTAAGCATGTAGAAGAGTTTTTCATAGAGATTTGGTGCTACGGTTGAGGGCGTTCCGCCGCCTATAAAGATTGATTCTATCTCTTTGTGTACAACATTAAATCTCTTTAGTTCAAATTCAAGCTGCGCACAAAGTGCTTCCATGTACTCCTCTTTTAAGTGAAATTTATCCACGTAAGAGTTAAATGCACAGTAGTAGCATTTGGAATCACAAAAAGGAATGTGTATATAGAGTAACATTTTCCTATTTTGAGAGGTTGCTTAGAGTATCGATTATCTCATCCATCTTATCGTTTATCAAACTAATTTCGCCTGAGATGTCATTTACTTCATTTGCATTTCTGTTGAGCGCATCTGAGCTCTCAGAGATAGATTGAATAAGAACATTTGTGGTTGCGGAGGTCTCGGCAAGACTTTTTTGCGTTCTCTCGGCAAGTTTGCGCACTTCATCGGCGACAACGGCAAATCCTCTTCCATGTTCACCTGCACGTGCGGCTTCGATAGCAGCGTTAAGTGCCAAAAGATTCGTCTGTTCTGCGATATCGCCGATAGTTGCTAAAATAGTTTTTGTCTCATTTGCATTTGATACAAGCGTTTGTAGGTTTTCGACCATATCATTTTCTTTATGCGCCACATTGTGAATTCGCTCAACAGTTTCGTTAATCATCTCTTTTAAATCTTTAATCGTACTGTTTGTAATTGTTGAAATGGTCTCATTGAGTCTGTTTGAAGAGTCAATAATCGTGTCTTGACTCTCTTTGTTTTTTTGTTCCATATTTTCAAGAGATTGCCCAAGGCTGTTTATGTTTTTGAGCAAATCAGCCATTTTAGCTTCTACATCTATTTTGCTTCTTGTAGAGAATGAACCCTCGGAAAATTTTTGAAGTGTCGCTATTGCGTTGTCGAGATTTTTCTCGGAGTTATCAAGCATTTTATTTAAACTGTTTCTAAGTACATGAACATAAGGGGTTTTGGAGTCGGAGGTGACTCTGCTTGAGTAGTTTCCTTTTGAGACTTTGTCTGCTAAAAGAACCATTTCTCCTGCTACTTTCGTATCCTCAAGAACTGCATTTTGGTAGCTGTTTACGATGCGGTTAAAATTGGTCTCTGCCGGATCTTTTGTGTTGTCGTTGACTTCTATGCGGTTTCTTTTAAACTCCATCATGTCGATGAGTTCATTTCTTTTAGTGCTGATATAATTACTTCCGGAGCTGCTTTTTTGAAGATTAATAGCTATGGTGATTCCAAAAACTACCGCTGCAACGACTGCATGTATGAGGTTTGATTCGACTAAAAACAGCGATGCAATAAGAAGAAGAAAAGCCATAGAGATAATTGTGTTTTTTTGTGTATTGTTCATTTTTGAGTCCTATTTTAGTGTTTTATAGAGTTCTATAGCTTGTTTTATCTCTTCTTCAGATGGTTTTCTTCTGCAAGAAAGATAAGTTTTCTCTTTTTTTACATTGTCGTAGAGTGGATAAACAGTTGCAAAAACCCAGTAAAAACCACCGTCTTTTGTTCTGTTTTTTACATAGCCGTTCCAGACTTTATCGTTTTTTACAGTTTCCCATAGATCTTTAAATGCAGCTTTTGGCATATCGGGATGACGTACAATATTGTGGGGTTTACCCACAAGTTCATCCAAAGTGTAACCTGCTACTTCACAAAAATAATCATTGGCAAAAATAATTTTCCCCGTTGAATCAGTCTGCGATACTAAAAAATCATTATTTTTCAAAATATACTCTTTCATGCAATACCCTCGTTTTTTTGTTTCGCACTTATTTTTGTTTTGTGTTTACGTTAGGTGCGATAAAAGTTTACCATAAAGTAGTAAAAATTAGTTTATTTTAATGGCATGTTATGTATAATTCCACCACCTAAATAAAACATAATAATCAAGTGTAAAGTGAAGTTAAATGAGTAAAAAAGATTTGTACCGTCCTAATGTTGCTATGATTATCGTCTCTAGCTCTTATCCGCATGCAAAAGAGATTTTTTTGGCACAAAGAAATGACTTAGACGACGTTTGGCAGTTTCCTAAAGGCGGTATAGACGAAGGAGAAGAGGTTAAAGAAGCGCTTTTTCGTGAACTTTTAGAAGAGATAGGTACCGACAGAGTAGAGGTGATTGCCGAGTTTCCTGAGTGGATTTCTTACGATTTTCCTCCAAAAATCGCCCAAAGTATGAAACCGTTTATCGGACAAACGCAGAAATATTTTTTGGTAAAACTCCATGAGAGTGCAACAATAAATATTCATACGCACAAGCCTGAGTTTAACGACTATAAGTTTGTAACTGTAGATGAGGCACTGAATTTGAGTGCCAGTTTTAAAAAAAATGTTTATGAGAATGTATTAAGTTATTTCAAAAAAGAGGGATTACTGTAGATGTTGATAGTTCAAAAATTTGGCGGAACAAGTGTCGGTGATTTGGATCGTATCCAAAATGTTGCTTCTCGCGTAAGTGCTACAAAAAAAGCAGGAAATGATGTCGTTGTAGTTGTTTCTGCCATGAGCGGAGAGACGAATAAGCTTGTGTCGTATGCAGAGCACTTCTCAAAAAATCCGGCAAGAGTTGAGATGGATATGCTCCTTAGCTCAGGAGAAAGGGTAACAGCTTCGCTTTTAGCGATAGCTTTGAGTGAGATGGGGTTTCCTGCGGTATCTATGACGGGAAGAAAAGCGGGTATAGTTACTGACAATATTCATACAAAAGCACGTATTGAGGTAATAAACCCCATTGCTATGAATGAGGCCATAGCAGAGGGAAAAATTGTTGTTGTAGCAGGTTTTCAAGGGGTTTCTCAAGAGGGTAATGTTACCACGCTCGGCCGCGGCGGAAGTGATTTGAGTGCCGTAGCAATTGCGGGAGCTTTAAAGGCTTATTTGTGTGAAATTTATACGGATGTAAGCGGAATCTTTACGACAGATCCTAGGATTGAACCAAAAGCAAAAAAGCTTGATAAGATTTCATACGATGAGATGCTAGAACTCGCATCACTAGGTGCAAAAGTGCTTCAAAACCGCTCAGTAGAGCTGGCTAAAAAATTAAACGTAAATCTTGTAACAAGAACAAGTTTCTCAGATTAAGAGGGAACATTAATAACCAAGGAAGAAAATATTATGGAAAAACCGTTAGTAAGTGGAATTGCATTGGACAAAAATCAGGCTCGTGTCTCTTTGGTAGGCGTAAAAGACAGACCCGGAATAGCGTCGGATATCTTTACAAAACTCTCAAATAACAATGTAAATATTGACATGATAATCCAAAATGTCGGTAATGACGGCAAAGCGAACATAGACTTTACCGTTCCTGTAGGTGACTTAAATGATGCTAAGAGAGTGATGGACACGTTTGTAAAAGAGGCTGAAGTTGATGAAGCTTCTTATGATGAAAATATTTGTAAAGTCTCAATAGTAGGTGTCGGTATGAAGTCGCATACGGGTGTCGCCGCAAAAGCATTCTCAACAATGGCAAAAGAGAATATTAACATAAATATGATTTCAACTTCAGAGATAAAAGTCTCTATGGTTATAGATGAGAAGTATGCAGAATTGGCAGTTAGAAGCCTCCACGCTGCTTACGAGTTAGACAAGTAACAAAATGCAAGATTTTGCACAGTGGAGTTTGGACGCTATAAGAGAAGAGGGCGGTTGTTTCAGCTGGCTTGAAGAGCAGCGTTTTGACTGGACAACGACCACTTCGCAAGCACTTGAACAGATACTTGGCGGCAAAACAATAATTTTAATAACCGATGAGAAGAGAAAGTGGCTTGAGACGTATATTCTTGATTTTTTGAATGATGTCAAGATGGATCGCCCGCTGCTTCCTATCGTTAGTATAGACAGCATGTATAAACATTATAACTCCGTAAGCGGCGGAGAAATGCTTGATGTAGTTGAAGATATGATATCTTTGGCACATAAAGATGAGTACTTTTTTTGGTATATCGGCAAAGGCGAAGATAAAAGAGCCGATATTGCAAAAAGAAAAGATACCAGTTACTTCTGGATTTTTGATGAGGACTATATTAACGCTTTTACATTGAAATCTTATGACAAACTGCTAGATATAAAACTGCTTCAGCTTTATCGCCTTTTTAACGCATCTCTTAATGCAGCAATGTTTGGAGAAGTAGATGTTAGTTCATAACTCCAAAAAAGGTTATATCTTAATATCTACAGACAAAGAGTCTGAGTTTTTGAGGATAAAAGAGGAGTTAAAACCAAACAGAGTCGTCGGTTTTATAGAAGATGAGTTTAAGATAGAACATGCAAAAGCCGTAATCGCAGAGGCTTATATCAGCGAATCAGAGACAAAATATATAGTCCTTGGGGCTAACAACTTCAACAACGTATCTCAAAACGCACTTCTTAAAATTCTCGAAGAGCCTCCTAGAAATATAGAACTTATCATCATATCTTCTACAAAATCAAATCTTCTTCCGACTGTTCGCTCAAGAATGCCGATAGTAAAAGGCGAAAAAATCCATGCACTTCAAGAGATTGAGTTAAATCTTTTGCGGGTAAATTATGGGGAAGTTTTTGATTTTTTAAAAACACATGCCAGAGTAAAAAAAAGCGAAGCAAAGGCTCTTGTCGAAGCGCTTTATTATAGAGCGACCGTTATAGACAAGCTTATGCTGAGTGCTTCACAGCTTCAAAATTTTGACAGAGCATACAGGCTTTTAGAGTTAAACTCAAGACCTCAGAGTGTTTTAGCACAGCTTATTATGGGTTTTGTAGGAGAAAAAAATGCAAATTGAACTTTTGTCAAATGCCATTGATAAGCATAAATATTTAAAAGAGCTGGGTGTAGATAGCGGAGGTATCGCTATTATGACATCAAAAGCGACATACTATACTCTTTATATCAGAGCTCTACATGTAGGTGCGGCAAATATTTTAAAACAGGATGCTTTGAGTGTAGGAGCAGATTTGGCTGTGCCTCGCGGAACGGTATTGGCAAAAACTCCTCATGTAGACTGCATACTTATAGCAACCGCAAGACAGCTGCAAAAACTCAGTATGAAAGAGCTTGCCCAGCCGTTTGGACTTAAAGAAGTGGCAAAAAAACTCAAAGAGATTTTAAAAGTCAAAAGACCTTCCAAAGTTGAAGTCATGGGTATTATCAACGCAAATGACGACAGCTTTTTCTCCGCTTCAAGATTTAACGGCACTAGAGCAGTTGAAGCGATAGAGCAGATGATAGACGATGGTGCGGATATTATAGATATAGGTGCGGTCTCATCCGCTCCGAATTCATGTCATGTAGATAAAGATGAAGAACTCTCTAGGGTAAAGCCTATCTTTGAAGCTATAAAAAATGCAAAACTCTATAATAAGATAAAATTTAGCATTGATAGTTACGAACCCGAAGTAATTACATGTGCACTAAAGAGTGGATTTGAGATTGTAAATGATATTACGGGACTTTCAAATGATTCGGTATCTAAGATTTGTGCAAGCAATAATACAATGGCTGTTATCATGCATATGCAGGGAACGCCGCAGACTATGCAGAATCAACCGCAGTATGAAAATATACTAAGTGATATATACTCCTTTTTTGAGCAAAGAGTTGCTAAGGCAGAATCTTTGGGAGTAAGAAATATAACGCTTGATGTCGGAATAGGGTTTGGCAAGACGTTAGAGCACAACTTGATGCTCATAAAACATCTCGAACACTTTTTAACGCTTGGCAAACCTCTCTTAGTAGGCGCTTCAAGAAAATCTATGATAGATAAAATCTCCGCATCTTCGCCACAGGAGAGATTGGGCGGAACATTGGCGCTTCATCTTGAAGCCGTAAGAAACGGAGCTTCAATCATCCGCGTGCATGACGTCAAAGAGCATGTGCAAGCACTCAAAATCCAACATGCTTTAAATGTAGTTTAGGAGTTAAAGATTATGAAATTTCCAAAAATAGGCGATATCGCAACGACTACAGTAGTGTCTATCGAGAACAACAAGAGTATCTCGGAGGCTATCGGGATAATGTTTGATAGCGTACACAGGAATATTGTTGTTTTAGACGGAGATATCTTTCGTATCTTAAGTGTAAGCGATATTTTAAATTTTAAAATCAGAAATATAGACCTTAATCAACAGCTTAGCACTTTAGAGCTGCCGGCTATTCATACTGTAGATAAAGAAAAATCAGTTTTAGAGCTTGTCGATTATTTAAATAATGAAATTGAGTATATATGTGTAACAAACAGCGACGGTTCTCTTTACGGGCTTGTATCACATACGGATATAACTGTCAGCATTGATCCCGAGACGCTTATGGACAATTTTTGTCTGCAGGATTTTTTAAAACTAAGCAAAAGAGCCAAGTGGGTAAAAAAAGAGACAAAAACTATTGATTTGCTTCTTGACATGATAAGAGAGCGTTCCGATAGTGTCATGGTAGTAGAAGATTTAAAACCTATCGGAATATTTACGACAAAAGATATTGTAAAAATAATTAACTGAGCTTTCGCACCTAATTTTAATCGATATGCTTTCTAAAACAACTGTAAGTAGGGCATAGTAATAAAATACTCCATGGTACTTGACACTANAAAAACTGAAAAATACATGTCAATAGATATGACAAATGCTGAGAGAATACCGCTACTACCGAATGTAACACTACAAAATTAGGTGCGAAAGCTCAGTAATTAAGCATAATGAAAATCTAGAGTTGAGTGTTGCCCGTTACATGTCCTCTCCCGTTGAAGCAATAAATAAAAATTGTACTATAAAAGAGGCTCTTGCATTTTTAAAAGAGAAGCACTATAAGAGAGTAGTTGTCGTTGATGATGAGGGAAAAATGTCAGGTATTATTACACAAAAAGAGCTTATTTCACTCTCTTACTCAAGATGGGCTATGCTTATGAAAGCGCATCATGAAGAGCTGAGTCAGATAAATGCTTCTCTTTTAAACAAGAGCAAAAAGTACGAAGAAATGGCTTCTACGGACAGCTTGACGGGTCTTTACAGCAGAGGCAAATTTTTAGAACTGTATCTATCCTCTTTTGCAACGATGCAAGATAGGGGAAACAGTATGTCGTTTATTATAGCCGATATTGACCATTTTAAAAAGATTAATGACAATTACGGTCATAATGTCGGAGATGAGGTTCTTGTCTTAATTGCACATGAGCTTCAAAAGACATTGAGGAATATAGACATAGTATGTAGATGGGGAGGTGAGGAGTTTATCGTTCTTCTTCCTGCAACCGAGCTTGAAAATGCAGTTATTTTGGCAGAAAAACTAAGAGCGCATATAGAGGCTTTGGCGCTGCAAAAGGTAGGAAAAGTAACTTCTAGTTTCGGTGTTACGAAAGTTTATGCCGATGATGATATAAAAAGTTTGGTGGAGAGAGCCGACAAGGCACTTTATGATGCTAAAAAATCGGGAAGAAACATGGTAAAAGTCCTTATTTAGATGATATTATGCGCAAAATCCAAACTGCGCTAGTTTGTATTTAGTAGACGACTACTCTATTTCTGCCTAGTGCTTTAGCTTTATAAAGTGCCGTATCGACTCTTTTAAGTATATCTGAGTCGTCTTGAGCATTTGTATAGGCGGTTACTCCTAAGCTAATTGTTACATGTTCAACAACACTAAAGTCACACTCATATACTGCTATTCGTACTCTTTGCGCAATCTCTTTTGCCACATGTATAGATGTATGAGGCAAAAAAATCATAAATTCTTCTCCGCCGATGCGTCCGAATATATCACACTCTCTAAGGCATACTTTTACTGTTTGTGTTATCTCAACGATTACAATATCACCCACATCATGACCATAAGTGTCGTTGATAAGCTTAAAATAATCAATGTCAAACATGATAAGTGAAAACTCTTTTTGCTGCTCTTTATGTTTTTTCAGCTGAGAGTTAAAAGTATTTAAAAAAGAGTAACGATTGTTTATTTGTGTAAGCGAATCCGTATTTGCAATATGCTGCATCTTTGAATAAGCATCTTCAAGCTCTTGAGTTCTTTTATGAATTTTCTCTTCAAGCTCTTCGTTGAGTTCTTGGAGTTCGTTTGATTTTTTATCAAGATCTGTTTTTAAAAATGTAAATTTCTCTTTGAGTTTTTTAGAGATAAATATGGAGATGAAAAGAGAGATGACAGTAAAAATAATGGAATAAACTTTTACCATTAAAAGTTCTTTGTCCTTTATCTTTTGTAACTCTGATTTTTTTTCTGCTGCAATGCTCTCTATCTCGTTTGTATAAAAACCGCTCCCTATTAACCACTCTGTTTTTGGAACTCTTTGAATAAAAGATAGTTTCGTTTCAATTTTGCCGTTTTTTGGGTTCTCCCAGCTGTAAGATACAAAATCTTTAAATTTAGACCCTGCACTTTTTAAAAGATTTGTCGTTGTTGATACATGATTTTGATTGTCTGATTGAAGCAGGTTTTTGCCCTCTAGTTCAGGATTTGAAGAGTGTAAAATAACATTGCCTTTTGTGTCAAAAACAAAAAAGTAGCCCTCGCTGTTTTTGTTGATATTTCTTAAAATTTCAAGCGCCGTTTTTTCTATCTCTTTTGTAGTGATATCAAGGTACTCCGTAGAACCTAAGTACCACTCAAACATGTCAAAATCTTTTACAAAAGCAATTTGTTTGTACTGGGTAGAGGAGTCTTTTTGGGGTCTTGTAAAAGTATCCCATAAAAATCCTTCACCCTCTTTTTTTACAAGCGCTATTTCTTCTTGTATAACATATCTTCCTGTCGCATCTTTAAAATCAATAATACTTTTTTGCTCAAATTTTTTGAGATATTCAGGTGCAAGCGCAAAAACCCCGTTTTTATCCAAGATAAAGATAAAACTCTCTCCTCCGTTCCAAATCATGGGACGCAGTGCGTCCGTTATCATCTCCTTTACTTGCGCTTCTCTCTTTTTATGTATGTTTTGTTTATATATATTTTGACCGATTTCATAGGCTTGTTTTACTCTGTCTTTGACTTTCTCTTTTAATCTCTCTTCGATAGTAGAGCGTTCATAAATCATGATATCAACAGCCATTTTTACTTTTGAGATAGTATTTTGCTTCTGTTTTAAAATCAGCTCTTCTTTGAGGTTTGATGTACTAATATTGAACAGTTCTTGCGTATAAATTATGTAGAAGAGAAAGGTGAAAAATACTACAAGTGGAATAAATAAAATAGGACCGATTGTAATCAATTTTAGTAAGTTTTTTTCATTCAAAATATATACCTTTTTAACTATAAATTTATAATATACTTAAAGGTTATAAAAGAACATAAGAAGCTTTATAGTGAACGATTAATGTGATTAATTTTGGTTAAAAAGTAACAGATTGTTTTTTGTGTAAGTGAGATTACATGTCAAATAAGATTGCTTGACACATGTTTTAGAGTTGTCGGTTTTTTAGATGTGAAGCTTTATGCGTACATTTGTACGCATAAAGTATTTAGACCTTATTCAATTTCAGCGTCTATTACGTCGTCGTCTTCTTTTTTCTTTTTAGCATCGGCTGCACCTGTTTCACCGCCTTGCTCTTTTTTGTACATCTGCTCAGCCATTTTATGACTTGCTTCTGTTAGAGTTTTTACTTTTGCTTCGATTTGCTCTTTTGTAGAATTTTCATCTTTTAGAGTATCTTTAAGCTCAGTTATAGCACTCTCTATTTTAGCTTTTTCCTCAGCTTCGATTTTTTCACCCATCTCATTTAAAGATTTTTCAGTTTGCGCAATTAAGCCGTCTGCTTGATTTTTAAGCTCAACAAGCGCTTTTCTTTTTGTGTCCTCAGCTTTATGAGCTTCTGCATCTTGAACCATTTTGTTAATCTCTTCTTCGCTTAGTCCAGAACTTCCGGAGATTGTGATAGATTGAGATTTGCCTGTACCTTTGTCAGTTGAGCTTACAGTTAAAATACCGTTTGCGTCAATATCAAACGTAACCTCGATTTGTGGTACGCCTCTTGGAGCAGCAGGAATATCGCCTAGTTCAAAAAGACCTAGAGATTTGTTGTCTCTTGCAAACTCTCTCTCACCTTGAACGACAGAGATGCTGACCGCAGGTTGATTATCCTCTGCAGTTGAGAAAATCTGAGATTTTTTTACAGGTATTGTAGTACCTTTTTCGATGATTTTTGTAGCAACTCCGCCTAAAGTCTCGATACCGAGTGAGAGAGGAGTTACGTCAAGGAGAAGAACATCTTTTACATCTCCTCTTAAAACACCGCCTTGGATTGCTGCACCCGCTGCTACAACTTCATCAGGGTTTACGCTCTTGTTTAATGTCTTGCCGCCGAAATAGTCAGAAACCATTTTTTGAGCAAGTGGAACACGGATTGAACCACCGACCATGATAATCTCTTTGATAGCGTTGTTGTCTAAACCAGACTCTTTCATAGCTGTTTTGATGTGATCAATAGTCTCTTCAACAAGCTTCTCAATCATGCTCTCAAATTTCGCACGAGTAAGTTTGATAACTAAATGTTGAGGACCAGCTTCCGTCATAGTGATAAACGGCAGGTTAATCTCTGTTTCAGTTGAGCTTGAGAGCTCTTTTTTAGCGTTCTCAGCAGCATCCTTTAGACGTTGCAGAGCCATTTTGTCGTTTTTAAGGTCAATTCCATGTGTATTTTTGAACTCGCTGTTTAGATAATCAACGATTTTATTGTCAAAATCGTCTCCACCTAAAAATGCATTACCGTCAGTCGAGAGAACTTCAAAAGTACCTTCGCTAATCTCCAAAACAGTAACGTCAAATGTTCCGCCGCCCAAGTCGTAAACAAGTACATTTTCATCATTTTTGCTGTCTAATCCGTAAGCAAGAGCAGAAGCCGTAGGCTCATTGATGATACGTAAAACGTTAAGCCCCGCAATAGTTCCCGCATCTTTTGTAGCTTTTCTTTGTGCATCGTTAAAGTATGCAGGAACCGTGATAACCGCGTCTGTTACGGTAGAACCTAAGTAAGCCTCTGCATCCTCTTTTAGTTTGCTAAGAATCTTAGCCGAAATCTCTTGCTGCGTGTAGATTTTTCCTGCAACATCAACTGCTGCCATACCGTCTTTATCTACAATGTTGTATGTTACTTTATCATGAGCCGCTTTTGCATTCTCTTCACTCATCATAAGACCCATAATTCTCTTGATAGAAGAGATAGTTTTGTTTGTGTTTGTAATCGCTTGACGTTTTGCAGGATCCCCTACTAAAACTTCGCCTTTATCCGTAAATGCAACAACCGAAGGAGTAGTGTTCTTTCCCTCTTTGTTCTGGATGATCTTTGCTTCGCCGCCCTCATACACCGCTACACATGAATTTGTTGTTCCTAAATCTATACCTATTACTTTGCTCATATTGTTATTTCCTTTTTTCTTTTGTTTTGTAAAAATTTGTTCTACTTGGCGAAATTATATCGCCATACTCTTTTTTCGTTTGCTACTTTAGTAGCATAAGCGAATGTTAATTTGCGACTACTACCATCGCTTCGCGAAGCGGTCTCTCTTTATATCTATAACCTGTTTGGAAAGTTTGAACTATTTGCCCGCTCTCTACCGTGTCGCTATCTACACTTTGGATGGCATTGTGGATGTTTGGATCAAACGGTTCGTCGTGAGAGACCATTGTCACGCCATGTTTTTGTAAAGAAGCAGTAAGCTGCTTCAATGTAAGTTCAATGCCCTCTTGAAGTTTTTCTAAATGCTCCTGTGGGTCAGCAACATTCTGCGTAGAAGAGAGTGCCATTTGAAGTGCATCCATAACAGGAATCATGTCTTTGGCAAATTTCTCATTTGAGTACTCTACCGCCGTATATTTTTCTCTCTCGAGCCTTTTTTTGATGTTGTCAAAGTCGGCATGAACACGAGCGTACTTATCCTTGAGAGCAGCTAATTCCTCTTGCAATAAATCAAGTTCGTTTTCAACTGCTTGCGCCTCAGCGGCAGCTTCTTCAGCCACTTCGTCAATCTCTGTATTTTAAAGAGATTCGTTTTGAGTCTCTTCATTTTTTTCTTTTGACATAGTTATTAAAGTACTCCTTTTTTAAAAGATGGCACAATTATACATATTGAGTGTAACAATGTCAAGCATAGGTTAAATATTTTTAGTTAATTAGATTGAGTCTAGTATTATAAACTATAAAATTTGCTAAAAAAATAATTTCTATAGTATCATTATAAAAAGATAAAGATGAGGGATAGTATGAAGTATTTTGCTTGGTTTATCGGAATTTTGGCAACATTGGTAGTTGCACTCTATATAGTTGTTTTTACATCGTTTGGAAATGCTTTGCTTAAACCTATGGTAGAGAGTAAAATTAATGAACAAACAAAATTGCAGAGCAGGCTCTCTACATTTTCTTTGAGTATGAGTGATTTTGAGATAGTTCTAGAGATAAATGAAAATAATAAGGTTGAGTTAAAAGGGATATATTCTCTATTTTCACAGACTTTTGATGTTTTCTATAATATAAATCTTCAAAACTTACAGACGTTAAAATCTTTAACAAAAACTCAGCTTAGAGGAGACTTTCTTACAAACGGGAATGTAAAAGGTGATATCGCATTTATGAAGATAGATGGTAAAAGCAGTGTTGCAAAGAGCGATACATCTTATCATGTAGAACTGAGTGAATTGAACCCGACAGCTATTATCGCCAATATAAAAGGTGCTAAACTCTCTGCACTTCTTTACATGAGTTCTCAAAATCCTTATGCAGCGGCAGATATAGATATGGATATAAACTTTAGAGATATAACGCCGCACAAAATGGATGGAGAAGTTGTCTTAGTAAGCAAAAACGGCAAGATAGATCCTAAATACATGCTAAGCGACTTCAATGTCACCATCCCTAAAACCTCATTTTCTATGAATCTTGACGCAAAGCTAAAAGGCGATGATATAGGGTACAAATATGCGCTGCTCTCAAATCTATTTAAGATTGACTCATCAGGTTCCATCGTACCGCAACCTCTAAAAGCTGATTTGAAATATTCACTCAATGTTGAAAATCTTGAAGTGCTCAAGCCCATTACAAAGGCTGATATAAGAGGTGCATTTAAATTAAACGGAGATGTTAAAGGAACTAAAGAGAAGCTTTTAGTATCAGGGATAAGCGATTTGGCATCATCCGATACGGTTTTTGAAGCTGTTTTAAAAGAGTTCTCTCCTGCATCCATAAAAGCAAAAATAGTAAATCTTGATATCGCAAAATTACTCTACATGTTAAAGCAGCCGCACTATAGCGACGGTTTGTTCTCCATGGAGGCAGATATTAGCGATGCAAGTGTAGAAAACCTAAGCGGAAGCGTTGCGACAACGATAACAAAAGGAGTGCTTGATTCAAAATATCTGAGTAAAACGTATAAGTTTGCATCTTCCATGCCTAAAACCACATTTGGCTCTACGACAACAACTATGTTAAAAAACGCCGTAGCAGATAGCAGAGTTGACTTTAACTCAAATATAGCAGACCTTGATATAAAAAGCGCAAAGTTTAATATTAAAGATGGCTCTTTGCAGAGCGATTATAAGCTTAGTATACCAAATCTGGATGCTCTGTTCTTTGCAACAAATCAGCATATGAGAGGTGCAATAACGGCAAAGGGCACACTCACAAGAGCAAAAGATTTGGACTTTACTCTCTACACTGAAGTCGCAGAGGGAAAAATCAACGCCAAACTTCACAATGATGATTTTTTTGCTGATGTAGATTCTGTAAAAACTCGTAAAATACTTCACATGTTACTATATCCCGAGATTGCAGATGCCTCTTTAAACGCTAAAATAAAATATGATTTAGCACAAAGCAGAGGTGTTTTTGAGGGTAAAGTTACGGATGCAAAATTTGTAAAAAATCAAACTTTTGATTTAATAAGTCAATTTGTTAAGTTTGACATGTACAAAGAACTCTTTAGCGGTAATGTTAATGCAAAAATAGATAAAGAAAATATTTTAGCTTCTATAGATTTGCGCTCAAAAGATGCTGCTATTAAAACAGAAAAAACAGAGTTAAATACAAAAACAAATCAGATAGATACGGACGTTAGCATAAGAATCAAAAAAGATGAGATTCTCGGGAGTGTCAAAGGAGATATAAATGCTCCCAAAGTAAGCATAGACATGGAGAAATTTATGAAAACAAAAGCAGGTGAAGCGGTTCAGGAAAAAATAGACAAAGAAGTAGAAAAAGGGTTAAATAAACTTTTCAAAAAGTTGTTTTAAAATCTTTTAAAAGAGTTCATCCACCTCAACAAGAGTAGCTTTTGGTTCTGCGATATAATATCCCTGCATAAAATCTACATCTAGCATCAGGAGCTTTTCATAAACCTCTCTTGAGTGGACAAACTCTGCGATTGTCTGCATGTTGCTATGTTGCGCAAAATGTATAATGCTCTTTACGACTTTGAAATCTTTGATACTGGTGTCTATATTTTTGATAAGCGAGCCGTCTATTTTAAGAAAATTTGCTTCAATATCTATGATGGTTTTGAAGTTGGAGTATCCGCTTCCAAAATCATCAATGGAGACTTTTGCTTTAAGCGAGTGAAGAAGATTTATCTTTTTCTTAAACAACGCTACGTCGTCAATCTCATCACTCTCAAGTATCTCAAAAGTAACGCGGGATGCAAGATGCGGGTTAGTCTTTAAATTTTTGACAATAGTTTCCTCGATATCAGGGTTCATAAGGTCTGAAAAATTTATATTTATACTTACTAGTTTTTGGTTGTTTTTAAATCTCTCAAACACTATAAGCAGAATTCTTTGCGTAAGCTTATAGTGCATGTTAGTCTCTTTTATATGAGGTAAAAAAGCAAATGGCGATACTATTTTATTATCTTTTGTAACTATTCTAACAAGTGCTTCATATTTAAATATTTTGCTGTTTTTGTAGTCATAGATAGGTTGATAGAAGCAGATGACCCTATCTTCATCAAGAGCTTCTTTTACAAAACTTATATCTTCTGATGAAGAGATATCGGTTGCATTTCCTATCTCATCATAAGATATAACTCTGTTTCTTCCGCTTTTCTTAGCGACGTATAGCATCTTGTCAGCTATTTTTATAGCTTCTTGGAGGTTTTTTTCCAAAGAGGGATGTTTATGAAAACCTATTGAGAGTGTTACTATTATCTCATGCCCATCATAAAAAAATTGCTCTTTACTTATGGCTTTTCTTATTTTTTCACATATATCTATGTTAGATTTAGCATTAGTGCGATTGTTGATTAGAAGCAAAAACTCCTCTCCGCCGTATCTTATAAGAATATCACTGTCTCTGATGGAATTTTTTAGTATTTTACCGGTTTGTATTAGAACGTAATCACCCGCTTTGTGTCCGTAAGTGTCATTTATGATTTTAAATTTGTCTAAATCAATCATCGCTAAAGAGTAGTGAGATAGATTAAGAAGCGGCAGAGCCTCTTCAAGGTAGTTTCTGTTAAATGTTTTTGTCAGTGGGTCGGTAAAAATCTTTTTTCGTGTCATAAAGTAGTGAAAAATCTGCATAAGCGTCATGCCCATAAAAAGAATAACAAAGATAGCCAGTACCGTGAAAAAAGTCTCTATAGGTTTGATAGAATTTAAGATAATAGATTGAATGTTCGTTGTAAAATCGATATTGAATACTCCTATGACTTCACCGTTTTTTATTATAGGATAGAGATATGTTATGTAGAGATTTTCAATATTGTTTTGCTTTATAATCTGCGGTTCTTTTAAGTTATAGACAGCATTGTATCTATAAGAATCTACATCAAATTTTTGGTTGAAATTTGCTTTATCTATTTTGGATGCATCAAGTAAAAAGCGAAATTTATTGTTATCGTCTCTGTAGAGAACATAAGAGTATTTTACATCCGAGGTAAGCATCATGGACAAGATATGTTCATATTTTTCTCTTATCTCCTCTTGTATAAAAAATGATTTCAAATCCTGCGAATTTTTTATATCGTAGCTTTTAAATATATCTTTTTGTATATTGTCTAAAACAGAAGAGATTTGAGTGATTTGATGTTTTTCAATCCGTTCAAATATGTCAAGTTTTGCTTTTGTAACACCGTTGTAAGCGTAGATAAAAAACATACCGAGTAAAAAGAGGAGAAAAAATATAACAAACTCTTTTTTCTTTACCATATTTTTTCCTCGACATAATCTTCTAAAGTATCAGAGACTGTTATGGATTGCTCTTTTGTCCGTGGCGCTAAGATAACAATATTTGCTGAGCTTTCGCACCTAATTTTAATCGATATGCTTTCTAAAACAACTGTAAGTAGGGCATAGTAATAAAATACTCCATGGTACTTGACACTAGTTATNAAAAACTGAAAAATACATGTCAATAGATATGACAAATGCTGAGAGAATACCGCTACTACCGAATGTAACACTATAAAATTAGGTGCGAAAGCTCAGAATATTTGGTCTTCCTTTTTTCCAAAAAATAGCACCGAAACTTTGTGGAATCTCCTTTAAAAGGTCATAACCAAGTACAAAAACAGCTTTTTCATAACATGATTTTTCTAGCTTTTTTTTGTTTTGCAGAACAAGAAGGGTGGCATTTTTGCAGAGTGCTGTTGTTGCAAAATTGCCTCTTTTTCCAAATTCTTGAATAAGTTTTTCATCATCTTAGTAGATAACAAGTTCTCTGCCGATAGATATATTGGCAAAGATTTTTTCTAAAATTTCCGCTTTTATGGCATACGTGTTATGTGAAGCAAAAGCAAAAACAATTAAAAAAAATAGTCCTGCTATTGTTTTCATCTAAAAGGTGTACTCCAGTGTAAAAATTGCTCTTCTCTCTATCGCTGAGGTGAAAACCCCGTTTATATTTGATTTGCTCGCACAATCAAATATATTTTCACCCTTTAGTTTGAGGTCTAGATTTTTGCTATAACGATATATAGCCCCCGCGCTATAATCATAGCCTGCATCTATTTTGTAGCCGAACATATCAGTATAAGAAGATCTGTATATAAACTCTTGATAGAAGTTGAATTTACCGGCTTTGTTAAAGAGTTGAACTAAAGCGCCTTTGTCTGAGCTAAAATTGTATTTATCTTTTTTAGCAATAAAATATTCTAAAATAAGTTTGTTATCTTCATCAAACCTGTATTTTGTGTTGATAAATATTTGTTTAAAATCGGCACTGGCTGAATTGTTTATATAGGTATTTGTAGTTTTGTCGTAAATGATACCGTTTTTATTTTTAGACATTCCGGTTCCAACTGCCAATGTAAGAGCATCTTTTTTGTATACTCCTTCAACTTTGAACATTTCTCCCTGCGAAGCTTTTAAGTTTGGGTTTGGGAAAAAAAATGGTGAAAATATTGTTTGTGCAAATATAGGATAGTTGTAATTTTGCTGTGCAAAAAATTTAAGAGAAAAACTATCGCTAAGCTGCCCGTTATAAGCAAAACGAAGAAGCTTTTCTGTAGTTGATTTGGTTTCATGATTTCTATAGTGGTCAAACTTTACACCCAGTGTTATAGAGTGGTTTTTATGAAACTTATATTGATCTTCTAAGTAAAACATATATATATCAAGGTCTCTTGGTCCAACTATAAGAGATTTATCAACCCCGTTGCTTCTAAGTTCATTGAGATAAAACTCTTTAAACCTGACTTCCGTACCGATTAAAATGTGGTTATCTGCGTAGATAGATCTTTTTTCTAAAATAATATTGTTTGTCCGTGAACCGTTTTGCATGTAGAGTTCATTAGCAATAGTAGAATCTTGAAGAGTTATGCCTAGAGTATCTTTGTTTTCTACCTCTATTCTTTCGTACGTAGTGCCTAGGGTTAGTTTGAAATCATTCTTAAAGTATTTTGTGAAATTTAGATAAAAATTCTTTGCTTGAAAAAAACCTTCACCAATAGATGACCCAAAACCGGAAAATATATCGCTTTTTTCTCCGCTTGCAGAGAGTTCTGCCAAAAAATCATCTTTTTTTTGCAGACTGATATAAGCTTGAACTCTCTTGCCGTCTCTTGAGAGATGCGCACCTTGAGGAGTGTCATAATTGTCATAATTGTTTTTGTTAAAATCTAGATTTGCCAGATATGAGTACTCATTAAACGTACTTGCTTCAATGAACTGTGCTCTGCCTCCGCCTTGTGAATCTATGGAGGTTTGTAACACAGTGGCATTTTCCCTAGATGGGTCTTTTGTGTACATCTTTATAGTCATATTGCCAGGTTCACCGCCAAATGAAATAGCGTTTGAAGCCTGATATATTTCTATATGGTCTATAAAATTAAGTCCCATTTTTCCATATTGAACTGTTGCCGTTCCTGCTGTTATTGATTTGAGTTCATGTGAGTTTATAAATATTTTTACAGAGGAGAAAGATGCTTCAGAGTAGGGGCTTTTAACAAGAGTGCTCATCCCTATTTTTGTATTTTTGAGAGTAAAATGCCTTATGGTTTTTAAAACATCATTGAGCGTGTATGCCTGCATTCTGTCAAGATCTGCGCGAGAAAAGATTATGACATGTCCAGACCTCTCTTCTGCCGTCTCTTTGTATAATTCTCCTGCTTCTCTGTACTGGGAGAGCAGTGTATCAAGATTTTTCTCTTGGCCAAATAATATAGCCGTTAAAAGCACCAAAACAAGGTATATCTTCACTTTTTAATTCCAATCCATATAATGATAAAATAGTATATAAAATAACTCCTTATTTTACACTTGCGTCGGCTAAAGAGAGGCAAAAGAGAACATCATGGTCTTTTTTTTGCATAGTTTGGATTGCCTGTGTAAAAGTTAAACCCGTAGTAATTATATCATCAACTAAAATTACCTCTTTTTCTTTAAAACTATTTATTTCAAAAAACCGAGGATTAAATATTCTAAACTCTTTGCTTTTTCCTGAGTAAGTCACTCTGTTTTTTGCTCTTAATTTATTGAAAAGAGGTTTTATGTTTTTGCTTTTAAGTGCTTTATTTAGGATTGCAGTGTGTGAATAGCCGCCTTTGACATAATCATCGATTGCAATTGCAGCAGCGATATCCGGGTAGCTAAATTCGGCTGCAAACTTTTTAAAAGAGTTTTTTGCCAAAATATTGTATATGTAATAGCCTAAATCCGTATGTTTTGTATGAAGAAGATTTTTTATTTCGCCGTATTTGTAAAATGAGATAACTTCTATGTTGCCGAGGATTTTTCTTTTGTAGAGAGAGGGTGTTAAAAATGTTTTTTGGCAGTTGCGGCAGATGTGTTCAAGAGAGAGGTTCTCACACATCAAACAGCGCATTTTAATTCATCTTCCTAATCCATCTTTAACACAGACAAAAATGCTTCTTGAGGAAGTTGAACTTTTCCTATAGATTTCATTCTCTTTTTACCCGCTTTTTGTTTCTCAAGCAGTTTTCGCTTTCTCGTAATATCTCCGCCGTAACACTTAGCGGTAACATTTTTACCCATACTCTTTACCGTCTCTCTAGCGATAACCTGAGAACCCAAAGAAGCTTGAACGGCTACTTCAAAAAGTTGACGAGGTATAATCTCTTTCATGTTTTTAACTAAAACACGACCGCGTGAGAGTGCCTGAGTGCGAGGGACAACAATACTTAGTGCATCTACCGCTTCTCCTGCTACTTTGATATCAAGTTTTACGAGGTCGCCGACTCTAAATTCAATAGGCTCATAATCAAATGAAGCATAGCCCTTAGATATCGATTTCAGTTTATCGTAAAAGTCCATTACTATTTCGTTCATAGGCACTTCATACTCAAGCATAACCCTGTCTTGATTAAGATAAGTCATTTTTGTTTGAATGCCGCGCTTGCTTATTAGAAGAGTTATAATATTTCCGAGATATTCACTTGGAGTAATAACCGTAGCTTTTATATATGGCTCTTCGATTCTGTCTATGCGATTGACTTCGGGCAGCTCGGAAGGGTTATGAACATCAATTTTTTCGCCGTTATTGAGATAAACCTGATAAATAACAGAGGGTGCGGAAGCGATTAAATCAAGATTGAACTCACGCTCCAGCCTCTCTTTTATAACCTCCATATGAAGCATGCCTAAAAACCCGACACGAAAGCCAAAACCCAGAGCCAGTGATGTTTCAGGCTGATAAGAGAGAGAACTGTCATTTAGTTTTAGCTTGTCAAGTGCATCGCGTAAATTTTCAAATTCGTCCGTATCTATCGGATAAATTCCCGCAAACACAAAAGGCTTTGCAGGTTCGTACTCTACAACAGGTTCGCGCGTAGGGTTTTTTGCATCGGTAATAGTGTCTCCGACATTTACTACATGTACCTCTTTTAATCCCAGAACAACTATGCCGATTTCTCCTGTTTTTATAACAGGAGTCTTTTTGCGTCTAAGCGGATGCGGGTACATCAAATCAAGAACCTGATGCTCCTCGCCGTTGCTCATAATTTTCACAAGTTGATTTACTTTTATCTCGCCGTCAAAAACGCGGACAAGACCTAGTGCGCCCAAGTACGGGTCAAACCAAGAGTCATAAATTATGGCTTTTGTAGGAGCTTCTGGATCCCCAACGGGAGCCGGAACTCTATCTACGATAGCATCGATAAGAGAGCGGATACCGACACCTGTTTTTGCAGATACTAAAACGGCATCTGTTGCGTCTATGCCGATGCTTGTCTCAATCTCTTCGGCAACTTTTACAGGGTCTGCCGCAGGCAAGTCTATTTTGTTTATAACGGGAATAAGCTCTAAATTGTTCTCCATTGCCAGATAAACATTTGCAATAGTCTGTGCTTCTACGCCCTGAGCAGCGTCAACTATAAGCAGAGCGCCGTCGCTTGAAGCAAGTGATTTGCTGACTTCATAAGAGAAGTCGACATGTCCGGGAGTGTCGATAAGATTTAAGATGTAGTGCTCGCCGTCTTTTACATAGTCAAGTCTGACACTTTGAGCCTTTATGGTAATGCCGCGCTCTTTTTCGATGTCCATAGTGTCCATCATCTGTTTGCCAAGCTCTCTATCACTTACTGAGCCGCACTCTTGAATGATTCTGTCGGCTAAAGTACTTTTACCGTGGTCGATATGTGCGATGATAGAAAAGTTTCTGATATTTTTCAATTAATTCCTCTTAAAATTTATAATTTAAAGTAATAACTTTTTTGTCAATATAAAGACTGCCGCGTCTCTTTGTCCTTCGCAGTGACGTCATTGCGAGCGAAGCGCGGCAATCTCTCTCTTTAGAACTAAGCAGATTGCATTAATTATGCAAAAAGACTATTTACGCTCTCGTTGTGATAGACTCTGCGGATAACCTCTGCAAAAAGAGGTGCAACGGTTAAAACAACAATCTTGTCATGCGGTTTTGACTCTAGCGTGTTTGTAACTATAAGTTCGTCAAGCTCGCCGTTTTGTATGTTTTCGTATGCTTTTCCGCTAAGGACGGCATGTGTAGCACATGCCATAACGGAAGTGGCACCTTTGTTTTTAAGTGCTGTTGCGGCTTTTATCATAGTTCCTGCAGTATCAACCATGTCATCAATCATGATAACGTCTTTGCCGCTTACATCTCCTATGATATTCATTACTTCACTCTCGTTTGCTTTTTCACGGCGCTTGTCGACTATGACCATTTCAAGCCCCATTCTTGAGGCAAAATAGCGGGCACGTGCTACACCGCCGATATCGGGAGAAGCGATGATAGGGTTTTTGAGATTTTTGCTTTTTATGTAGTTTTCAAAAGTTACAGAGCCGTAAAGATTATCAACCGGGATGTTGAAAAAACCTTGAATCTGCCCTGCATGCAGATCAATTGTAACAACTCTGTCTATGCCAGATGCTTCATACATGTCTGCTACTAATCTTGCAGTTATCGGAACGCGAGGTGCCGCTTTGCGGTCTTGTCTTGCATAGCCGTAGTATGGAACAACAGCCGTAATACTTGAAGCAGATGAGCGGCGAAGTGCGTCTGTCATGATAAGAAGTTCCATAAGATTGTCGTTTGAGGGTGCACCCGTTGATTGAATAATAAATACGTCACGACCGCGAACACTCTCGGCAATCTGGATTGAAATCTCACCATCACTAAACTTTTTAACATCAGCTTTAGCCAATGGAACATCTAAAATCTGACAAACCTCTTTTGCAAATTCAACACTAGCATAACCTGCAAAAATTTTATAACCGCGCATTAGGATACCTTTTAAAAAATTTAGTGGGATTATACAAAAAGTGTGCTGAGGAGTTGTTAAAATAAAAAAATATCAAAAATTTTTAGAGATGTAAAAGCACGCCGATGTGATACAATATGCCCCTTATTTGAGTAAAAAATATGAGGATATATGCAAAACACAGAGATTTTAGAACGCTATGAAAGAGCAGAGAACGGAGAAGTTGTCATTGATGTCTCAACGCAAAAAATTGAGGATTTATATAGTACTTTTGATAAAAAATCTCACTTCTTGAAAAAAGATTTAAATCAGGATTTGGTTGATTATATTATTGATTGCGTCACCGAGATAGGCGATACGAAATTTCTCATCCAATTTAATTTTTAATCAAAAACAGAAGATGAATCCGCTTCAAGACTTAAAAACAGTGTAAAGAGATTTTTTGCTTATCTGCAAGAGCATGAACATGCAAAGATGAAAGAGATGTTAAGACAATCGGGTGTTCTTTTGTTTGTAGGAGCTCTTCTTGCCGCACTCTCTATAGGCATGGCTGAGAGTGAGTTTATGGAAAAAAGTATTGTTTTTTCAGTTCTCTCGGAGGGTCTTAGAGTTGCGGCTTGGGTTTCACTATGGGAGGCTTTGGCTATATTTTTAATTAAGTGGATGCCCTATAAAAAGAAAATCTCTCTTTATGGGCGCATCGCAAACGCTAAAATAGTATTTGCTATCTAGCTTGTTTGATAGCTTCAAGAGCTGCTTCATAATCAGGTTCGGCAGTAACTTCAGGAACTATCTCTTTATAGACTATAGTTCCGCTTCTATCAATCACAAAAACGGCTCTGGCACTTAGACCTTTTAGCTTGTTATCAGCCATTAAAACACCGTAAGCCTTGCTTACATTTTTGTCAAGATAGTCACTTGCAACAGAGAGATTTTCAATGCCGCTTGTTGTACAAAAACGCTCAGAAGCAAACGGTAAATCCATAGACACTACCGTAGTTTCACAGATATCCAAGTTGTTTACGTCTTCATTAAATCTTCTCGTCTCAGCCGCACATGTATCGGTATCTAAAGAAGGAACAGTTATAAGCAGCTGTATCTTATCTTTTGCTCCTCCGATTTCTACGTTGTTTAAGTCAGTTCCGATTGCATTTACAATCGGCGCCTTATCTCCGACACCCAGCGCATCGCCTTCTAAATTTACCACTGTTCCTTTAAACATTGTCGTTTGCATAAATATTCCTTAAATTTTTTTTAATTATATTATCATAAAAATTATGTAATTTATCTTTTATGAGTATCTTTTTTTGTATAATCGCTGCTGATGATACAAAAATATATAAGAGTATAAATGCAAAATCCTTTTGAATCCGGACACATTAAAAACTATCTGCTTCTTTACGCAAGTACAGTCGTGATAATGGTGCTTTTTTTCATAGCCACTTCTCTTTTTCATGAGGCAAAAAGTGTTGAGCAGAAGATGTTTAATGCAGAGCAAAACAGCACAAAGCAAGCCGATAAAATAGAGAAAAATGCCGAGGAAGAGCGAAGCAGGGCAGAGAAGTTTAAGCTTTTGGATAAAGCTTATTAATTCTCTTTTGTGACTATATAGAGTTGTTCATGGTTGAGGCGTTTTAGTATATCCATGACGCTTACAAAATCTTGAAATTTTGACTCTTTGTCGCTTCTTAAGACCACTGTCTGCTCTTTTGAGAGGGCGGAGAGTCTGATTTCAAGTGTCTTTAAATCAACTTTTTCTTTCTCTATAAAAAGTTCGCCTTTGGCGTTTACGTAAACGGTAACCTCTTTTTTTAGATCCTCTTTTGACGCTGTTTTTGCGCTTGGAAGCTCAATGGGGATAATGCCTTGATTTACAAATGTTGCGGTCGTTAAAACCATAACCAAAAGTACGAGCATGATGTCGATAAAGGGAATGACGTTTATATCATCAAATCTTTTTCTTGTTTTTTTACACTTTGCAATAGTCAGTTACTTGTTTTTTTGTCTTGCATTACATCAAAATGGGTTAATATTTTCTCTACTTTACGAAGCAAAATAGTATAAGCAACGATAGCCGGCATAGCCACAATTAATCCCATTGCGGTAGCTTTTAGAGCAAGAGCAAGTCCTACCATAATCTTTTTGGCATCGATAGCGCTCGCATCGCCCATCGTGTAAAACGTAAGCATGATTCCTATAACGGTTCCCAAAAGACCGACATAAGGGGCATTTGAACCTATAGCGCTTATGGTACTTATGTTGTTTGTCAACTCCATCTCTAAAATGTCTCTATTCTCATACTTTTGTATATCCACTGTGGCATAAAACATCATTCTCTCAATAAAGAGCCAAAGAGTAACAATGCTCATAACGATAAGAAGTCCCATAACACCATAATCAAGTGCTACTTCTGCATAGGCTAAAATATTTGCTTCCACTAATTTTCCTTAAATTTTAATATAACAGTTGTTCCGACATTCGGTTTTGATTTTAAACTGAGCAAAACGGCGTTAGCATCGCAAAATCTTTTTACCATGCTAAGTCCGATACCAAAACCTCTCATATTTTTGTTGCTTTGGTAGTAGTTGTCAAAAACTCTCAAAAGCTCTTCATCATCAATGCCGCAACCAAAATCTTGTATATACAAGATATGATTTTGCAATCTTATACTTATTTTGTGAACGTTTTGTGAATATTTCACAGCATTATCTATAAGATTATCAATTACTTTTGATAAGCCTATTTTATCATTATTTATCTGCGAGCCGGATAAATCAAGCTCAAACTCCATGTGCGGATAGATACGGTTTAAAAAAGCAACCCTCTCTTGGACAAGTTCGCTTAGTTCAAATTTTTCGTATGCAATATCCGCACTTTGAAGTTTTATCATGTAGTCGAGTTCGTTGTAACGCTGCTGCAGCATTTCGCATGCGCTATCGATTCTGTAGGTTCTTTTTAAATCCTTTTCACATGTAAGACTTTTTTTTAGCATGTGCATATTTGTTTTAATCGTGCTTATGGGAAGATTTAATTCATGAAGAGTCTCGGTTGAGAGATTTTGAAGGTTTGTTACATGTTCAAAGAGCGGGTCGATGGAGAGTTTAGAAATAATTATACCCGCAAACACGCTAAGCCCAAATAGCGTAAAAAATAACAAAGAGATATTTTCAACTTTTGCTATAGAGACAGAGTAGTACAAAATAGCCATTAATGCGGCAACGGTAAGCATGTAGTAGATAAAAACAGTTATGCGAAGATTACGAAACAAGTTTGTACCCTATACCTCTGATATTTTCGATACTGATTTCGGGAACAAGCTGTTTTATGCGTGTTATGTATACTCTGATTGCTCCGTCGCTTCCGCCTTCATTGCTGCTCCACAATTCATCTAAAATCATCTCTTTTGGCACGGTGTTATTTATGTGTTTTAAGAGAAGTGCTAGAAGTTCATACTCTTTTTTGGAGAGATCTAATTCTGTGTTTTTGTAAAGAATTCTCTTGTGAAGCGTGTCATGATAGAGCAGGGCGGAGGATTGACTTGCGGTGCAATTTGTTCTTTTTAAAACTGCATTTATGCGCAAAAGCAGCTCATCGGCATCAAAAGGTTTTCTTAGATAATCATCCGCACCGCAGGAAAAACCTCTCTTTAGCACCTCTTTATCTTTGTGTGATGTTAAAAAAATAGCAGGAGTTTTATCAAGTGAATCTCTTAGCTCTTGTAAAAATGTAATACCGTTTACAAGAGGTACGTTAATGTCTAAGAGATAGAGATCAAATTTTTGCCCAAAAGTGATGTCCAGTGCGCTTTGACCGTTTGTAACATGTGTGACTTGATGCTCTGCTTCTTGCAGAAGATCTACGAGAGTTTCCGCAAAAAGGGTGTCATCCTCAAGCAATAGTATTTTACTCAATGCTCTCAATCGCCCAGTTTATAACTTTGCCCGCATACATCGGAACAACACCGTTGTAATTTTCGGGTATGACAAAAGGACGTTTTTCTAAAACAACCTCTTTAAACTCAGGGCAAATTCCATAGATATTTTGTGCATTGTCGCTTACAAAAGCTTGAAGATTATCAAGTTTATCGTACTGTTCAAAGATTTCACATAGAAGCTGAAGCGCAATAGGCGCACTGAAAACTCCTGCCGCGCAGCCAGAACACTCTTTTTTATCTTTTGAGTGAGGTGCCGAGTCTGAGCCGAACATAACCTTTGGGTGCGCTTCAAGAGCAACGCTTAGCAGTGCGTCTAAATCTTCGGGTCTTTTTGCAATAGGCTTGCAGAAATTGTGCGGCATCATCATCCCGCCGACTACGTCATCAAGCGTTAAAAGAAGGTGGTGCACGGTTATGGTTGCATATAGATTTTTATGTTTATCAAGCATTGTAACCGCTTCTTTTGTCGTAATATGCTCCATAATGATTTTTAAATTTGGAAAATTCACGGCAAGAAGTTCATAGATACTCATAAACTCCGCTTCTCTGTCCATCACAAAACCGTCAGTCTCGCCATGTACACAAAGAGGGATGCCAAGAATACTCATAGCCTCAAGTGTTTCGCGCATCTCTTCTATGTCAAATGATGAAACACCGCCCTCGGAGTTTGTCGTAATGCCTGCAGGATAGAGTTTAATCGCCGTAATATGCTCTTTTGCATCGGCTAGAAATTTTTTGCCGTAGTTTTTATAAAAAAGTGTCATGTAAGGTTCAAAATAGTCGTTTGGAACTGCTGCGATGATACGCTCTTTATAAGCTTTTACATCTTCGAGTGTCGTAACGGGCGGAACAAGATTTGGCATGACCAAAGCGCCGCTGAAACTATAGGCACTCAAAGGTGCGACATTTTCAAGCATGACTCCGTCGCGAAGATGCAGGTGCATGTCAAGGGGCATTAAAAGTGTGTGGGTTTTCATAGGGCATCCTTTGCATTTTGTATAAGATTGTTGATTGCTTTTTCGTAGAGCTTTGCCTCTTCTTGCGAGGTTGATTCAAAACGGGTAACAAGAACGGGAGTAGTGTTGCTTGCACGTACAAGCCCCCATCCATGTTCAAAATTTATACGTACCCCGTCTACATCAATGATATTTTTGACGGCAGGAAATGAAGTTGGAGGATTTTTGAGAAGCTCTTTAACTTTGTCGATGATTTTAAATTTCTCACTCTCACTCGTATGAACTTTTATCTCCTCAGTTGAGAAAACCTTCGGAAGTTTTGCAAGTTCTGCGTCCAAATCAACTCCGTCATGGATAAGCTCCAGCATTCTAAGTGTTGCATAGATGGCATCATCGTAACCGAAATAGCGGTCTTTGAAAAATATATGCCCGCTTACTTCACATGCAAGGTCTGCGCCAATCTCCTGCATCTTTACTTTTATGTTTGAGTGACCTGTTTTGTACATGATAGCTTTTGCACCGCGCTTCTCAAGTTCGTCATACATCACTTGCGAACACTTTACCTCGCCTACGACGGTCGGTTTATCCATCTTCATGGCAAATAAAAGTGCCATCATGTCGCCCTTGATGTTGTTTTTATGTGTAAGCACGGCAATTCTGTCTGCATCACCGTCGTATGCAAAAGCTATGTCGCCCTCAGTTTCTAAAAGTTTTTTTACATCCTCTAGATTATGTTCATCGGAAGGGTCTGGATGGTGGTTTGGAAAAGTTCCGTCAGGCTCGATGTAGAGACCCTTCGTATTAAGTCTTAAAGTGTCAAAAATTCTTTCGGTAACGACTCCGGCAACACCGTTTCCGCAGTCATAAACTATACGTGATGACATATCTTTGAGGTGGGAGAATTCGCTGATAAGAAAGTCTACATATCTTGTAACGGCATCTATCTCCGTTACATCTCTTTGCGGTACATGTGGAAATTCCATCGCCTCACACTCACGACCCAGAGCATAAATATCTTCTCCAAAAAAAGGCGCTTTATTTACGGTTATCTTAAAGCCGTTGTATTCGCCAGGGTTATGCGAACCGGTAATCATGACCGAAGCGGAAGGAGTGATGCCGCTCCACTCTTGGTAGTTTGTGAAGTAGTTTACAGGAGTCGGAACAAGACCCATGTCCAAAACTTTTTTACCGCCGGCATTTAGTCCATGAACAAGGTATTCAAAGAGGATAGGAGAGTGGCTTCTAGCGTCATAACCGACAGCTACATATTCGCCTTTGATTTTTGAAGCGAGTGCAAAACCTATGCGTACAACACTCTGCTCGTTTAACTCTTTTTCGTAAATTCCCCTGATGTCATACTCTCTGTAGATACTCATTTAAATCTCCTCAAACCTTGTCTAATCTCGTAAACAAGGGTGCTTACGGGCTTTTTTGTTATATAGTTTTAGTCCCGATTATAGCGGGACTTTGTCAAATTTATTCATATTTGAGGGACTCTCAAGGGATTAAATTTGAACTAAAAATAAATTTTATATTTAGGAAAAGCAATGATACATTTAAAAACATTAAACAAAAGAATAGCTACAAAGTCTCAAGGTGTGTTCTATAAACCTATTGTAAATGAACAAAATAAGGAAGTTGATAAAGTTTATTTAATTAGATGGATAGACAATGATGGAAGAGCAAAACTAAAGACAGTCGGGAAGCATTCTCAAGGTGTTAGAATTTCAACATGTATAGCACTTAGAAATAATACTATTTAAGCTTTATCATTAGGAAATGATGCCCCTCATTTAACTAAAATTAAAAGCCAGTTAACTTTAAATGATATTGCAAAAAAATATTTTAACTCATCAAAAGCAAAAGATATAGATAGATTAGAAAGTAGATATAACATTCACTTTAAAAATAATTTAGGAAAAAAGAGAATAGACAATATTACTCTTGAAGATATAGAACTCAGCTTTCGCACCTAAATCCTAACAATTCTTGAGTTGCACTTCGTAGTGTAGCGATGATACTCATGAAATCTTCATTTCTATTGACTATCGTATC
>PPDH01000008.1:0-525 GCA_002899765.1 Sulfurimonas sp.
AAATGCAAACTCAAAACAACAACACAACAGAACAAAGACACTACAGAAAAACTGTAATTGAACTATACACAGAAGCAGTTGACAAAGTAACAAGCAGCAAACTATCTGCTCAACAAGTAAGTGCGAGCGGTAATAATTTTACTGGCTTAAACAATAATATTCTTGCAAATGCTCAAAAAGAGCTTGGATACAAAAGTAACATCTGGTTTACAGAAAAACAAATGCAAGAGCAAAATCTTGTTCAAATAGATGAAGATAATTACGGAGTAATCTTGTTTTTTACATATCTAAAAGACATCGAGGGAACAAATCGTAAAGAAAAGGCACTTCGCTTTTATAAAGTGTTCAATAAAGATGCACTTGAAACAATCCCTCTCTAAGGGATTGTGATTATTTTTTAGCGCAATACTTTTGCGTTAAACATTCATAACTGAGCTTTCGCACCTAATTTTAATCGATATGCTTTCTAAAACAACTGTAAGTAGGGCATAGTAATAAAATACTCCATGGTACTTGACACTAGTT
>PPDH01000008.1:534-14603 GCA_002899765.1 Sulfurimonas sp.
AAAAACTGAAAAATACATGTCAATAGATATGACAAATGCTGAGAGAATACCGCTACTACCGAATGTAACACTATAAAATTAGGTGCGAAAGCTCAGATTCATAAATCTACGATCTAAAAATAAATCTGGAGAAGACAAAATGACACTGCAAGACTTGAAAGAACTTGAATACATAACAGAGTTAGAGCAAGAGATAAAAGAGATTATCTTAAACAATGCCAAAAACTATGATGAGCCAACCGTTTTTTTTGAAGATCTCTTAAATTATGGATGCAAAAGCGGAATGATAAGCGAGCTTTTTTATTATGTAGATACTGTTGATTTTTGTAAGAGATACTCATCTGACATCAACGAAGTAATATCTGATTTATTAAGCTTATATGATCTAAAAGATATTAGAGAATTACTTGCAGATAACTTTGATGTAAATGATCCGTTATGTATAAATAATCATAATTTGAATTTGATTGCTTGGCTTGTATTTGAAGAAACGTGCAGAAGCGTTTATGAGAGTTTAAGAACATCAGAAGCAGCATAACTGATAGAGAAATCTATCAGCTTCATTTTTAAGCCACACCCTTAATCCCAATCCAAAATTTGCAACTGCAAAACAGCTGCAACGACTTTCTTTTTCAAATTTTTTAAATCAGAAAAAACCACTTCTTCAATATCTAACTATCCGTTTTTGCGTTCATCAAAATGTTTTAAGTGTTTAAGTATGTATTCAAATCAACTGATAAGCAAATCACCAGTAGCTAATTTGCTTCTAAGCTGTTTTGATACTCAAACACAACATAAAACATACCCGACAAACTCAACGGAAGAAAAGTTAGACAAGAGAAGGTAAATTGTTTTTTCTTAAAAATTTGAAAAAAGAAAGAATAAAAACACCCCTCAAAATCTAACAAAAGAAAATTAAATTAAGGAAGACAAAATGAACTTAGAACACGTAATGAACAGACTAATCAAGAAAATAGAGAGCAGTGAAGGCGACTGGATACAACCGTTTAATAACTCAATGCCAACAAACATCACAAACAACACTGAGTATTCAGGAATTAACATTATCAACTTATGGATTGAAGCAGAGGATAGAGGCTATAAAACGAACGAGTGGGCGACATTTAAGCAAATTAAAGCAATGAACGGAACAGTAAACAATGGAGAAAAAGGAACAACAATCTTCTTTTTTAAACCAACCAAAATTAAAGAGATAGACGAAGAAACAAGCGAAGAGACAGAAAAAACTATTCCAATGCTAAAGACTTATTTAGTTTTTAACAAAGATCAAACGAGCTTAAAAGACACTGCAACAAGCAACGAGATTTTAGAGTTTGAAGAGCTTAAGAGCAATCTATTTGTAAAGCTAAAACACAGCAATAAGGGTGCTTTTTATAGTCCAAAAGATGACTATATCAATATGCCACATATTAATTATTTTATCAGTTCAGACTTTTATTATGCTGTTTTACTACATGAGTTAGCACACAGTACAGCACACGAAACACGACTAAACAGAGATTTGAGCGGAAGAGCATACGGAACAGAAGCAGAGCTTATAAGCTATGCAAAAGAAGAGCTTATAGCAGAAACTACACGCTCTTTTTTACAAGTTAAACTTGGACTTAGCAGAACAAAAATGGAAGAACAAAACGCACTCTATTTGAAGAGCTGGCTAAAACCATTAAAAGAAAATCCAAAAATCTTATGGAGCATTTTTAGCGAAGCAAGTAAAGCTTACAACTTCATTCTTGAAAATACAAAAGCAAAGGAGGAAGCGGCATGAGAGATATTCTTGAGTTTTTGAGCGGTTTAATGCTGCTCATTTCATCAATATTAATAGTCTTATTTTTAGCAAGAAGACTATTAATGTTTGCACTAATTTTTAATCACTGAAGGAATTAAGATGGAAGCTATGATAATCTTAATCGTGATAATAGCAGCGTTGTTTGGTATGACAATATTTTTACCGTTTTTCTTGGGCGGTGACTTTTCATCAGAAGAAGCTGATGCGGAAGCAGAAGCTGAAGCTGAAGATGGAAGCGTTTTTGATTTTTTAGATGTTTTTTAAGCATCTAAAAATCGTCACTATAAATTAATTAGTTTAGCTTCTTCACGTATTAAATCCCAATATTTTTTAAAAGCTTCTTCACGATCTTTATAAGAAAAAGACAAGTAATACCTTTTTGTTCCTTCTAGTGCATGTGAAATGCACGTATCAGCAAGTGTGCTGTCTATTTTTAAATTTGTGACCATGACAGACATTAGTAATCTACGAGTATCGTGTAGAGATAAACTTCTTTTAACTTTAAGAAATTTTATATCTGTTAGATTTAGTAATCTTTTAAAAATTGCATGGAGAGATGATCGTTTGAGAGTTGGAAATAATAATCCATCTTCTATATTTTCAATATAGTTTAAACATTCTCTTGGAAGAGGAAAATGGTCTTCTATATTTGTTTTAGTTATTGATGGACTTGATATTATTCTCATTTCTTCTAAAACTACATCTTCTTTTTTTAGTTTTAAAACTTCACTTACACGTCTTGAAGTAAGTAAAACAAAATACAAATACATTTTAATCTCTTGCTCTTGAGATTTACAATGAACTTGATATTCAGGAATAGCATTATATATTTTTGCAATAATTCTTAAAGGATCTTCACTCGTTCGTTGATCAATATTTTTATTACTATTTGATTTATATCTTTTTAAGTCATTAGTTATATTTTTTGAAATAACTTTTGCTGTTGTTGCTTTTTCAAAAATTTCATATAATAACTTTTTTAAAATATTTTTTGTCGATGCTTCGTATTCAACCATATTTGTTGTTATTTTGTTTAAGTCGTCAATCGTGATTTTTTCAATCTTTTTGTTACCAATAATTTTTTTAATATGCTTATTATAGTAAAGCATATAACTGTCTTTTGTTATTTCTTTCCATGCTCCATCTCTTACTTGCTCTTCTGTTCTTTTTACAAAGAGCTGATCAAATGTAACGGCGGTATTTACAAATGGATTTTTACCTTGCGATATTAATAACTTCACTTCATTTAATTTGTCATAAGCTTGCTTTTCTGTATTACATCCAAATAATTTTGTAAAATTTTTTACCGGATATGTAGTATTCAAATATTTGAATCTTACAAAAATTGCAGTAGATCCATCTTTCATTACTTTTTTTGAAATTCCATTATATTTTGCCATTTCTTGCCTTTATTTTTTCTACTCTAATAATAACAAAAAAATCTAAATTTATACACTTTTTTATACACTTCATATTGTGATAAAGTGGTTTAAAATGGTTTAAAAGAGCTAATCATATATATTTTTAATCCCATGTAAATCCCAATAAATAGGGGATATAAGCTATATTAAAAAGAACAAATTATTTAAAAAAACAATCTATATCTATGTGTATTTTCATAAATGCGATTATAGATAAATTTCTACATGTAGGTTTAAAATATGGCAAATTGCAAAGAAACATTCTCTAAAAGTGGAGATTTATTTAGATTCATCTACAAGAGTGTCACCTATTTAATCATAGATTTTATACTTACTAAATATATCAAGTCCTGCTTCCATCTTCGGCATATAATTTTCGTTTATCATTCTTTTGTATCCGGCATTATTGCCAAGGTCTTGATATGAAGCATCTAATTTCATATACGCCTCTTTTATACGACTTTCGTTATGTAGCATAAAATTAAACTGACTTATCTTTTTTTCTATTTCAGCAATCATATCTTGTTGATTTTCATGTATCTTATAAAACTCCCAATTACCTTCTATTCCATACTCTCTTAAATCCATAGTACTATTATTTGGGCTATTGAAGTCTACTTTATATGCTTCTTCTCTAGATTTTTGACTATCTTGACTTAAAAACATGTCAAGTGTGCTTTGATCAGTTCGTCCTGCTTTGATTAATGTTTCTAAAAAGTTTATTGTTGAATAGCTTGTATCCATAAAAGAAGACCTTAAATTACCTGCATATATTCTAGCTTCTTCAATTGTTTTACCTTGTTCAAGAGCTTCATATGTTGCGGCGTTAGTAAATCGTGCCAATTCTGTTTCGTTGTGAACTCTTTCATCTTTACCCCAAGTATTTACGGGGTATTTTTTCATAATTTCATGAGCACCTTTTTGCATCTCTATAAAAGCTTCTTCTCCACCAAATATGTCATAAGCTTTTTGGAATGCTTGTGCATAATCGAGTTTTTGTGCTTCTTCTTGTGCAGGAGTAAGTTTTTGACCTAATTCAATACGCGTACCCTCAAGAAAAGAGCTTACAATTTTTAAAAACTCCGGACCTGAAATATAGTTTGGATAAGCCTCATGAACTTTTCTTGTTTGAAGTTCTTCGTCTGCTTTGGAGTAAGTTTCAGGAATCGGAGTATATACATCTTTGTACTTCTCTTGCATCTCAGCCATTTTTCCCGTTGCTTTTGTCTGCTCTACGCTTTGCGTTTGCGAACTCTCTTGTATAGCTGTAGCAAGCGGACTCTCTTCTGTCTCGCTTATAGTCTGTGCCGTTTGTTGCTTTATTTCCAACTCTTGCTGTGTCGTAATAATGGGTTCTTGAGTTTCATTTTGAACCTCTGTGGTTGCTTTTGTAGGTTCTTCATTTGTTTTTATTTCAGCTATTTGTGTTTGCGTGGGAGTTGTTGCACTCTCATAAGCCGAAGTGGCTTTAGTCGTCGTTGTTTTGTTTGTCGCTTGTGTGTACCCAGTTTGAGTTGCTGATGTTACATTCATACTATATTCCTTAACTTTATAAAACAAAATAAAGCAAGTTGTATTCCATTGATATAGCAAATAATAACCCAAGTGTAAAAACAACGCCTCTGAGAATGAACTTTTTAAAACACTTCTCTAGCTCTTCACACTCGCTCTTAGCAGACTTTTTAGCTCTGCTATCTCTTCTCTAAGTAGTGAGAGTTCCGTGTTCGTGTGATTTTCTGCAACATGTACTTCTTCTATGATGTGTCCTTCCTCTTCTTTGTTTATAATCGACATTGCGTCAACTACTATAGCTACTATAAGGTTTATCATAACAAAGGTAACGACAAATATAAACGGAACAAAAAATGTCCATGCCAGCGGATAAACTTCCATAATAGGGCGAACTATCCCCATAGACCAAGACTCTAGCGTCATGATTTGAAAAAGAGTGTAGAAAGATTCGCCGAGTGTTCCAAACCACTGTGGAAATTTCTCGGAGTAGAGTTGTGTAGCCATGATGGCAAAGATATAAAAGAAGAGACTCATAAGTGCGGCGATGGAGAGCATGCCGGGGATAACGCTGATAAGTGCGGAGACTATTTTTCTCATCTGCGGTACTACGGTGACCAGCCTAAAGAGTCTTAGCACTCTTAAAACCCTGAGTATCTCAAAGCCTGCACTTATCGGTACAAGCGATATTGCCACAATGCTAAAGTCAAAAATGCTCCACGGGTCTTTAAAAAAAGAGAGTCTGTGAACATAGATGCGCATTGCAATCTCTAGAGTAAAGATGGAGATGACAAGAGTATTAAAAAGCGAAGTCGCTCCGCCGAAATCTGTCATGAACTCTTTTGAAGTCTCAAGCCCCATAGTTATACCGTTTAGGATTATAAGATAGGTTATGAAGTTGACAAAGCCTTTGCTTTGTACAATAGTTTGAATCTTGCTGTGCATAGGGTTCCTCTGAAAATTTTTTGGAATTTTATCAACCTTTGAATAACATATGGCAGTTAATTTTATGTAGGTACAATTCGATTATGAAATATATACTACTCATTTTTGCTCTTTTTTTTAGTGCATGCAGCATCAAAAACTATGAACATACGCAGACAAAAATCATCACTATAAAATCGCCAAAGATTAAGTTCTCGGACGTCGGGTATCTTAGAAACAGTGACAAGTCCATAGAGTTAGAACTGTTTATGGCAGGAAAAAGCATAGAGAAAATCACCGTAAATCATCTGATTTGCACAAGTGAAGGGTGTATGAGCAAAAGCGGTTTTAACAAAGATTATTTAAATACCGCATATCCCGATGATATTATGCAAAACATGCTTCTATCACATGTCATTTATGATGGGAAAAATATAACAAAAACGGCAGACGGATTTGAGCAGCATATAAGAGATGAAGATGTAGATATAGTCTATAGAGTAAATTCACATGCGCTCTATTTTAAAGATAGAAAAAACGGCATAATATTTAATATAAAGGATATAGATGAGTAAATTTGTAGGCGCACATGTAAGTGCAAGCGGCGGCGTTTTCAATGCGGTTGAAAATGCAGTGGCAATAGGAGCAAAAGCGTTCGCTCTTTTTACCAAAAACCAGAGACAGTGGAGTGCAAAAGAGCTTGATGGCGAGACGATAGAGAAGTTTAAAAAAGCGCTTGAGCAGAGCGGTATCTTGCCCAAACATGTACTCCCTCATGACTCTTATCTTATAAATCTCGGTCATCCCGAAGCGGACAAAAGAGAAAAATCGATGGACGCTTTTTTGGATGAGGTGCAAAGATGCGAACAGCTGGGGCTTGACAGACTCAATTTTCACCCGGGAAGCCATCTTAAACAGATAAGCGAAGATGAGTGTTTAAGCAATATTGCAGATGCCATGAACAGAACTCTGGAGAAAACACAAGGTGTAAGCTTGGTTCTTGAAAATACCGCAGGACAGGGAAGCAACCTAGGATGGAAGTTTGAACATCTGGCTCAGATAATAGACAAAGTAGAGGACAAAAGCCGTGTCGGAGTCTGCATAGATACCTGCCACATGTTCACAGCAGGTTACGATATAAGAACAAGAGAAGCTTATGATAAAACGTGGAGTGAGTTTGAGAAGATCATCGGGTTTAAATACCTGATGGGTATGCACATAAACGACTCAAAAGCAAAGTTTGCTTCACATGTAGACAGACATCACTCTTTGGGCAAAGGCGAGATAGGGCTTGATGCGTTTAGATTTATCATGAACGATGAGAGAATGAACGATATACCGCTTATCCTTGAGACGATCGATGAGACCATCTGGAAGGATGAGATAGCGCTTCTTTACTCTTTTGAGAATTAAGCAAAATTCATATAAAATAAGCGACTGTTTCATAAAAGGGGATTATTAAAGTGAAAACTATTGTTTTATTATCCGTGAGTCTCTGTGTTTTGTTTGCGGGAGGATATAAGATTCCGGAGACCTCTTTAAATTCGGTTGCTTTGAGTGCCGCAAATGTAGCACATAATTCGGGCGCAGATGCAGCATATTACAATCCCGCAAATATGGTTTTTATGAAAAATGAAGCGGTCATGGAGGCGAACCTGATGTATATCGGGCTTAGCGATATAAATTATAAAGCGGCAGGCATAGAGATAGATTCCAAAAGAGAGAACTTTATCGTCCCCTCTCTTCACTATGTCTCGCAGGAGATAAACGGCGCGCGTTATGGGCTTAGCATAGTCTCTCCCGCAGGGCTTTCAAAGAGATGGGAGAGTGCCCCTGCGATTTATACCGCCGAGGAGTTTACTCTTCAAACGCTAGAGATAAACCCGAGTGTTGCACTTCCTATCGGCGATAATGCGGCAATCGCTTTGGGTATCAGAGCGATATACTCAGACGGGGTGGTAAAGAGCACTTCGCCGATAGCTTCGCGTGATATGAAGGGCGATTCTGTAGATTTCGGCTACAATATTGCTCTTGCATATAAGCCGATATCCGAGTTAGAGATGGCTTTGACATACCGATCGAATGTGGATCTAAGCGTAGAGGGAAGTGCTGAGCTTTTTTATCTTGATGCGACAAATGCCTTTGGCGGCGGAGCGGGAGCAACATACAGCTCCAGCAGTTCTGCATCGGTAACAGTACCGGTTCCTGCTCTTTTAAATGTAGCAGTTGCCTATACTCTGCCGAGTGAGACAACATTGGAGTTCGTTTATGAGAGGAACTTCTTGTCGGAGTATAAAGAGCTCGATTTTGACTACGGCTCAGGCGTGAACGCCGTTACAAATATTGTCTTTGGCGTACCAATTGCAAAAAATTGGAGAGACACTGATACTTTTCGCTTCGGTATAACGCAAAAAATGGAAAAACTAACCCTTATGGGCGGTTTTCTCATCGATGAATCACCCGTGCCAAACGAGACGCTTGGTTTTGAGCTGCCCGATTCGGACTCGTTCTCTGTATCACTCGGTGTAAGATACCAAGTGAGTGAGAAGATAAATGTAGGCTTTGGCGCTCTTTATTCGCTAAGAGAGGATAAAAGGGTCTCAAACAGCTCACTTGATGGCGAATTTTCAAACGCAAACGTGCTGATGGTCTCATCGGCTTTAGAGTATAGATTTTAAGGATATATTTGGAAACATTAATCGATTTTTTAGAAGCAAAAGATATAGAAAAAACAGTTATTTACGCGCAGTTAAAATGCAGTAAAACAGAAGCACAATTGTTGCAAACGCTTGCAAAAAGGTATATGCGCGGAGAAGATGATGCTTTGATACTTGACCTTTTGCAAGAGATTTACGGCAGTGAAAAATATGAAGCTATTAAGCACATAGCAGAGGTAAAACTTCTTTTGGAACTCGGTTGGCTGCATCAGCAGAGCTTTACGCCCATAAAAATCTCCGAAGTTACACCTTTGGAGCTCTTAAACAGTGCGGTCGGACTCTCTCCGTCGTTTTTAAAGCTTCTTCAAGAGGGGGCGCTTGAGAGCGAACTACCGGATATTAAGCCATACTCTGACCATCTGGAATATCTTCAAGACCAGTTTTTGCGCATAGACCTCTACCAAAAGATGAGCGCGATTCGCCAAAACGTACATGAGCACTCTTTGGGGATTGACAGAACTCAGGCAAAGCTTAGGCTCTTGGAAAAACGTATAGAGGACAGAGTTGCACAGACTCCCGAAAAACTTGTGCTTGATAAGTTCTTCAAACAAAAAAAGATGGATTCAAAAGAGCAGGTAATTTTTCTTGCCCTCCTTCGTGAAGAGTACAGCGCAACGGATGCCTCTTTGCGCGAGATGAACACCCTCATTGAGTTAATATCGCTTGATGAGTATGAGCGTATAAAAAACCGCTCGCTTTTAGAGGAAGGTTCTAGTCTTATAAATGACGGAATCATTGATTATGAGGAGATGTTAAATCCTTTTGGGGGAATTTCGCGTGCATTTTATATTGTCGATGATGTTCTCCAAAGCATAATCCACCCGCAGAAAAACAAAAAAGTACGCCGTATAAAACTTAACACGCTTATTGATGAGCAGGATATTTTCGAGCTTGTAGAACCTGAGACTTCACTTGAGGATGTCGTGCTCGCAAACGATACGCAAGAGACGCTTAAAAACCTTATGAGACAGCTTGATAAAGAGGTTGTCGGGAGGCTTATAGAATGGGGCATCAAAGATAAAAAAAGCGGCATTGACGCAAGAATCATCTTTTACGGTGCAGCGGGAACGGGTAAGACCATGACGGCATATTCGCTTGCAAAGTCACTAAAGCGTCAGGTTTTGGCATTTGACTGTTCAAAAATCCTCTCCATGTATGTTGGAGAGAGCGAAAAAAACGTTCGCAAAATTTTTGATACTTTTTACGATTTGTGCGAAAAGACAAAGACGGAGCCTATCCTTCTGCTAAACGAGGCAGACCAGTTTTTGGGTGCGCGCTCAAGCGGAACAAACAGCGGTGCTGATCAGATGCACAACCAGATGCAAAATATATTTTTAGAACAGATTGAGAAGTTTAAGGGCGTTCTTATCGCTACTACAAATCTTCTTGAGAACATTGACAAAGCATTTTCGAGACGTTTTAACTACAAGATAGAGTTTAAAAAACCAAACAAAGAGCAGAGACTCTCCCTTTGGAGAAAAATGCTCCCGCAAAATGCACCTTATGAAGAGGGATTTGATGTAAATGAGCTTGCAAGTTACTCTCTAACGGGCGGACAGATAAGTTTAGTGATAAAAAACACTGCATATAAAGTAGCCGTAAGAGAAAAACCTCTTTTTACGTTAGAAGATTTTGAGCAAGAGATTAAAAAAGAGAAAGATGCGAGTTTTGACAGTGAGAAGTTAATGGGGTTTTTAAATAAATAATTGACCTTACGCACTTTTGTCAAAAAGAGCGCAAAGTGCCAGTTTTTCTCCCATATCTTTAAGATATGGGTAGCTTTAGGGGGTTGTAGGGAGATTTGTCCCTGCCACTAGAACGGACGAGTTCGTTTTAGTGCGTAACATCAAAGTATAAATTAATCTAACCTATATTATAGTCACGTAATAAGGGGATTATATGTTTCATCAATTATCCGCTAAAAACAAAACAATGTTTTTTGTTTCATCTGTTTTGGTGCTATTTTCGCTGCTTATGTTTATGTTTATTTACATGGAGCAAAAAAAAAGAGTTGATGATTTACAAACTTCTTACTACACGCATTTCCGCCAGTCATACGACAAAATCATCTCAAAACATAAAGAGTTTTATGAAAATAGAATAAAGGCTAACATCGGCTCTATAGGCGTAAAAAAAGCGCTTCTAAATAAAGACAGAGAAAAACTTTATGAACTTTCAAAAGGGAGATGGGAGACACTCTCGAATGAAAACAGATTTTTAGAAGTGATGCATTTTCATCTCTATGACGGCAGCTCTTTTTTGCGGATGCATGAGCCGCAGAGATATGGCGATTTTATAGCAAAGCGAAGACCGATGGTTGCTCAGGTTCATGCGAAAAAAGAGCCTGTTTTTGGATATGAAGCGGGTATATATAGTTTTTCTTACAGGGTGCTGCATCCTATTTTTGAGGAAGGGAACTATTTAGGCGCACTGGAATTTGGTTCAAGACCAGAACATATTTTGGCTGAGATGAAGTTTTTTTACGATTTAAAAGGTGCTGTTTTTGTAAAGAAAAATCCAATTACTATCAAAAACAACAGAGCTATTTTAGACTTAGACGGGTACTCTCTTGTATATGAAAACTTAAATAACGAAAAAGTTTTACGCTACATCACAAAAAAGTACAATTTTGAGGACAATAAAAATATAGAAGTAGACGGCAGAGTGTATGTCCTGTACTCAATCGATTTGCTTGATTTTAAAAATGACTCTACGGGGAAGGTTGTTTTTTTAAATGATATTACAGGGATGCAAAAAGAGTTTTATCAAACTATAGAAAAACTTTTTATCTTTCTTTTTCTTCTGCTTCTAGCTCTGCTGTTTGTTGTCAATTTTGGGTTTAAAAAAATTATTACCATACTCGATACCACAAATGAAAAGCTAAAGCAAAATCAGCAAAAAGTACATAACTACCTTGAACTTATAGATAAAAATATTATTACTTCCAATACCGATTTAGATGGAAATATAACTTATGCATCAGAGGCTCTGTGCAGTATATCGGGATATACGAAAGAGGAACTTATAGGTAAGAATTACAATATTTTCAAACATGAGGATATGGATAACGGCATTTATGAAAACCTCTGGAGGGTCCTTAAGAGTGAAGGGTTTTTTAAAGGAGATATAAAAAACCGTAAAAAAGACGGCGGTTATTTTTGGGTTGAGTGTTCCATTTATACACTCTATGATGAAAATCAAAACAGGATAGGTTATACATCTGTTAAAAGAGACATAACGGACAGAAAGAGAGTGGAGGAGATTTCTATTACTGATGCGCTAACGGGAATATATAACAGGCGCCATTTTAATGAGGTTTGCCCAAAGGTTGTCTTAGAAGCAAAGAGAAAAAACGAACTTGTATCTTTTCTTATAATGGACATAGATTATTTTAAGGAGTACAATGATTGTTACGGTCATCAAGCGGGAGATAAAGCTCTTGAGAATGTTGCAAAAAGTATGAAAGAGTCACTAAAAAGAGCAAGTGATTATTGTTTTAGGTTAGGCGGTGAAGAGTTCGGAGTTATCTTAAAACCTGAAGATAAACAAAGTGCGCTAAAAGTGGCAAATAAGATTAAAAAATCTATCGGTGATTTAAAAATAGTGCATGAAAAAAATAGTGCGACTAAACATCTTAGTGTCTCCATAGGTTTGGTTACAAAATTTGCGTGTGATATAGCTGATTGTGAGAGCATTTACAAAGAAGCAGACGAACTTTTGTACAAATCAAAATCTGATGGTAGAAACACTATCAGCACAAACAAATAAAAGATTTTTTAACGTAATATTGGATATTATGAAATTAAATAACATATGAGGTTATGTCAATGAAACTTGAAGAAGAAGAACTATTTTTAAACCCATTTGAGCTTATAATTTTTGATCACTCATACAACTCCGTTGTAATCACAACACCATTTTTGGATGGTGAGCATCCGAAGATTATCTATGTAAATGAAGCATTTACAAAAATGACGGGCTATACAAAAGAGGAGATCATAGGTAAAACACCAAGAATTTTGCAGGGAGAAAAAACCGATAGAGAGGTTTTAAGAAGGCTCAAAGAGTGCTTAAAAAAAGAGGAATATTTTGAAGGCAAAGCAATAAACTATACAAAAGATGGCAAAGAGTACTGGGTTGAGTGGAATATTTCGCCTGTTTACGACAAAGATAAAAAACTCATAGCTTTTCTCTCTTTGCAAAAAGATATCTCAGTCGCACAAGAGCTGCTTAAGCAGATAAAACTTTTTGAAAAAGCGGTAGATCAAAACCATGACTCTATAGCTCTTTTTAACGCATCGGGAGAGTATGTTTATATAAATAAATCGTACGCGAAAAGAACTGGATATGATATTTCACAGCTTATGGGAAAAACGCCAAGAGTTCTGAAATCGGGTTATCATGATGAATTTTTTTATAAAAATATTTGGAAAAGTCTCTCATATAAGATTCCCATAGAGACGGTGTTTTGCAATAAAAATGCATACGGAATTTTGTATTATGAAAAACAGACCATTACACCAATAGTCGAGGATGAAAATCTTATCGGGTTTGTTGTTATTGGTAAGAATTATGATTCAGATGAAAAAAGCAAGCGAAAGCTTCAACAAGATGTTTTGTATGACTCCTTAACAAAGCTCCTAAATCGTAGGGCTTTTGATGCAAACATAAGTCTTGCAGTTGAAAAATATCAAGAGTATGGCGAAATATTTTGCATGATGTTTATGGATTTGGATAATTTTAAGAGTGTTAATGATGTTTTAGGCCATGATAAAGGCGATGATGTGCTTAAAGAGTGTGCAGAGTTTTTACAACACAACATAAGAAATAGCGATGATATTTTTAGATACGGCGGAGATGAATTTATTGTTTTACTGTATAGAACAGAGGAGTCAAATGCAATTGAGCTGGCTAAAAAACTCCAAAATCTTTTTGAACAAACAGATATTGCCAAGATGTATAAAGTAGGAATAAGTATAGGAGTTATGCAGTATAACGCCAAATCAATAGAGGAGTTTTTTAAAGATGTTGATGAAAAAATGTATAACAACAAAAAATCAAAAAAACAGCAAATTTGAAAAGTCCTCAGATGAATAATTTCATGCTTCAGGCTGTAAAAGAGGCATTTATGGGAGTTGAGCAATCTCATGGCGGACCCTTTGGAGCCGTAATAGTAAAAGAGGGAAAAATAATTGCAAAAGCGCATAACGAAGTTATAAAAAACAGTGACCCAACAGCACATGCAGAGATAAATGCGATAAAAAAAGCTTCTAAAAAACTGGGTACTTTTGATTTGAGCGGATGTGAAATTTATACAACATGTATGCCATGCCCGATGTGTCTGGGTGCTATTAAGTGGGCAAATATAAAAACTCTCTACTACGGTGCGACAAGTAAAGATGCAGATAAAATAGGTTTTAGAGACCAAGAGTTTTATGAAAAAGAGTTTTTAGAGTTAAAAAATATCGATAGAGAAGAGTGCTTGAAACCGTTTAAAGCGTGGAGTGCAAAGGAAGATAAGACTCTCTACTAAGAGCGCAATAACAGTTTTTCAATACTCATAATCAACATCTCCATTCTCAAGATAGCAATTTTTGGATTGTTAAATCTTTTTGATTCGGTTATTCTTTTAAAAATAAAAGATTGGAGAAAAAGGATGAGCTTTATATCAAACGCAAGCTTGGAAGTTGC
>PPDH01000035.1 GCA_002899765.1 Sulfurimonas sp.
TGGTAAAAAATTATAACATTTACATGATTTCAAAAGGCTTTTTAAAATTTAAATTAGCTTAAATTATTGGTTGTTTGCGGGAATCTGCAAGTGGCTCTAATAATTAATTATTATTACCTAGCTGTTATTTTAAGTAATAGATTACTGTTGCCTTCTAAACTTCCTAATTTTTGCTACACACCAAAACCAAAAACAAATTAATAATCATTGAAAAATAAACTTACTAATTTTATCTTTTGTCAGATAATTAATCTTATACTTTTTGCAGTTAACCTTCTCTGTTTACCCGCCTATTGAATTTTAAGAGTGTTGCACTTTAAACTTGAATTGGCGTTCCTAAATGTTAAAATTTTCATTTGCTAAAAAGTTTAAAAAACTCTTACTTTTGGAACACAAAGTACTCAAGTGAGTTTTCCGTGTTCCACAAAGTGTTCAAAAAGTAAAAACTGCAAAGTTCCATAAACCTTGAGGGGTTATGGAACTTTGCATTGTCTACTTTTTACTTGCATTTTGGATACCCATATATTGAAAATAGTGAAATGATTTCACTACTTTTACCCCTGTTTTTATAATTTCCACCCACTCACCCTATTTTTATTTGACCTTCTCAAACTTTAAAAAAAACTTTTTTTGATGCCAAACACCCCTGAATTCCTCTGTTTCCTTTTATTTTCATAGGTAAATATACCTTTTTGGTGTCTCATAATTCTACAAATTCATCAGAACGATGAATAAAAAAAATAAAAAGGTAGAAAAGATGACACCAGTTAACACCACTGATTTTAAATCAGCAACGCTCAAAGTATGAACAGCATTTTCAGGAATAGGCGCTTTTGAAGAGTCTTTGAAACAATTAGGCATAAAGCATGAAAATAAATTTATGATAGAGATAGATAAATTTGCTAGACAAACATATCTGGCAAATCATGATGTAGATAATGTTTATGACGATATAACCAAATTGGATCCGGCGGAGCTTGACGACATTGACATATTTGTATTTGGATCCCCTTGTCAAAGTTTTTCTATGCAAGGAAATAGACGAGGATTGGAAGATACAAGAGGGACCTTGGTATTTTACGGATTAAATATCATAAAAGAAAAACAGCCTAAATATTTCATTTATGAGAATGTAAAAGGAATGTTAAACCATGATGGTGGAAGAACTTTTGCCATCATCAAAGAAGCGTTTGATGAACTGAACTACGATATTAAATATGAAGTTTTGAATGCCAAACATTATGGGGCCGCTCAAAACAGAGAGCGACTATTTATCGTTGGCATCAGAAAAGATATAGATCAGGATTTCACATTTCCAAAACCAAGCAAAGTCAACTTCTGTGTAAATGACTTTATAGTTAATTGTAAATATAAAGATTATACTTTTGATACCACAACAATAGAGGTGGCAATTGAAAAGAAAAAAACTGACATAAAAAAAGTTTTTATCCTTCCACACATAAAATATGGATCAGATAAGAAGATTTATTCCACAAAAGGAATTTCCCCTTGTCTGCTATCTGGCAATGTTAGACCAAAATTTTATGATGAAAAAAATAAAATTTTTAGGTATATGACAGAAACAGAGATGCAGCATATTCAAGGGTTCGGCTTAAATTTCATATTTCCCGTATCAAATAGACAAGTGCGCAAACAGATAGGAAACTCAATCTATGTCGGCGTTTTAAATGAAATATCTAAAATGCTGTTGCCTCAGCAATATTTCAAAGCCGACATGGCTCAAACCGATACGCAAGAACTAGTTGCTGCTTAAAAAATTAAAAAAGTTAGTGAAATCATTTCACTACTTTTTAACCTTGCTCACTTTTATTTGACTTCCATATTTAAACACGGCAATATTGTTTTTAAGTAATCTTTAAGATTATGAATTTAACTAAAAAAAGGTTTTAAAAATGGCAAAAGTAAACTTTGATCAAGAAAGGCAAACAAGTTTATATAGAGGTTTTTATGGAGTAAGTTTAAAAGATAAAACTTTTATTGATGTGGAGCATGATGATGGGATCTATGATACAGAAGATTTATTAAACTTTAATGATCAAAATTTCGATTTTGTATATTTTCCAGATTTAAACAGATCAATTCCAAAAAAAGTTTTTTCTTTTGAAGAATGTGAAATAATGAATGATGGGGATGGAAGATTATATATTTTTTGTATGAATATGGAAAATGATGGTTTAGGGTTTTATGATATTGATGATGGGTATTATGATAATTAAAATGTGGAAGACATTGTTTTTTAAGTAATCTTCAAGATAACAAATTTAACTAAAAAGGCAGAAGCAGGTGCAGGAAAAACAACATCAACTATCAAAAATACAAAAGTCAGTTATTGAAAAAATCAAAACTTACAACAAGAGTGAGGACAAAGGCAACTTCCTCATTTTGGAACAATCCAAGCAAAAATTCATATTTGAAGCAGAGATAACAGCAACTTCCAAATTGTTACTTATCTATTTTTTATCAAAAATAGATTTTTGTCATAGGCATTTATATATCCATGCTTCCTATGCAATCATCACCAAAGAAACAGCAATTATAAAATCAACTGCTATGAGAAGCATTAAGGAGCTCCAAAAAAAAGGATTTATCAAACTATTATCAGGAAAAAACAGGATTGAAAACACCCTTATCAAAGAATTTATTTTTGGACAAAAGCAAAACATCTATGACAACCAAAACCAAACTAATATCATAGAGATGAGCCCTTTTTTTGAAGAATTTTTCAAAGGTGCAAAATGATGCCAGTATGGTTTTATTTCAGACCCGCCATAGTCCAAATACAGAACCAGCATAGACCTAAAACAGCTCTATATTTAATAAGCATTATTTATAAACTAATGAATTAACATTCACTTATTTAGAAAACAAATACTCAAGAATAAAAAAAATAGAAAAAAAAGAACTTTTTTAAAGGACAACATATATGAGAATAGAACAATTTTTAAGAGACTATTTTACAGAAGATGAGCATTTTATTATCGCTTTAAAAACACTGCCGGCAACCAAGGACAAAAAAGCATATACAACCCATAAGCTCCTAACTATCAAAGATCCAAACCTTTCAAAGTTTTTAGGGCATTGCTATTACAAAAACAGGGATGAAGCAACTGACATATATTTCACTCTAAATTCATATCAAGAACAAACAACTAAAATCCAAAGGGTGGAAAGCTTGGTCAATGGCGTCAAATCATTCTACTTTGACATTGACAAAGAGGTAGAGCTTATCTATCCAAAAATTATAAAATTATTTGGAAAACCAACTTATAAAATAACCACCTCGGAGGGGAAATATCAACTCATCTATAAATTTGATAAACCATTCAAGGGAGATTTTACATATTTTAAACAACTATTAAAAGGCGTGGTGTATCATCTCCACCCACTCGATAAACTTTTTGACATAGCAAGAATTTTCAGGCTTACTGGATTTAGGAACAAAAAACCAAATAACAATGATTTTTTGGTGTCAGTTGAAAAACAAGAGAGCTACTACACTTTCGAGCAATTTGAACATATCGCAAAACCTTTTATGCTTGTAGAGAATAAACCCATTAAAAAAAGTGCACAAACGCTCCTAAAAAGCAAAAGTATAAAAAATGCGGCTCATTATTCAGATGGAGCTAAATTCGAGGAATATAAGGGCATTACAAAAAAGGTCAATAAAAAATACAACGAACTTTTAGTCAAATATAAAAATGACAAATCAACAACAGATCTGGCATTTGTAAAATGGCTCAGATACTCCAAAATGATAGAGGATGAAGAAACCTTGACACTTAAACTTTTTGAAGCACGGGGCTATGAAAACCTTATGCAAAAGCATGGCTATCAGATAGAGTATTACATCCGAAACATTTTAGAAAAATCTACCTAAGTGGAGATTTTCCAAATGGTAAATTCTTTTTTGGCGGAGTTCTGGTTGGAGATGGCAATATGGGTTCAGTTGCTATTATTTCTAAAAAATCATCAAAAATACTATCAAGGAGCATTAAAAAGAGAGTCATTTTTTCTCCCCATAATGATTGATAATAAATTCATTCATTGATTCAAGGCTCATTTTAAGGAGTTCTTTTTCCTCTTGTGAGATTTTTAAATCTACAAGAAGCGATAGAGCGCTATCAATTTTGTCATTGAAGTTTTCAACCGTATCTTTTTTTGCACTTTTACTGCTTTGAGTTCTTATATGGCTATATTGCATTTTTAATACCTTTTTGGAGCCGGGTAATTTTCAGAGAATGAGGATTGTTTGTTCTCCCCGATATTTTTTTTGAGTGCTTCAAATTTTGCCAATTTTTCCATGTGTTCCTCATTTACCAGCTCTTTTAACTTATTATAGGATTTATCGGCAAGAGAGAAGTTTGTTTCAAACTTTTCTTCATTCTTTTCTTCAATGGCGCTCTGCATCCGCTGCATATAGACATTGATTCTTTTTTCAAGTTTTGCAGAGATGTCTTTTAAAAAGTCCATCTCCCTAAAAACACCTTGCAGTTGTTCAATGGTATAACTTAACTTGTTTTTATGGTTTTTGTTGTTTCTTTGGCACTTAATTTGATAATCGAGATAGTTATGCCCCATGTTCAGAAGAAGGGAGTTTGTCATGGTTTTTAAAAAATGGCTATACATTTTTTTGCCAAGATCAACTCGTTTTAAAACTTTATTTTTATTGAGATCTAAAAATACGTTTGGAATAATGATATTTAAGTGATCATTGCCGTTTTTCTGTTTATGCACAGAAGATAGCACAAACGACCTCTTGAAATATGCCACCTGTTCAGGTGTATAGTTCAAATTGTTATTATCACTGATAAATTCAATCAACCGATCCACCAACTTATCTTTAATTGCCTTGTATGCCTCATTAGATAATTTGATTTCGGGAGGAAATGAAACCAACAAACTTTTTCCAAAAGATGCTGGTCGACCGCCTTTCCTTTGTATAAGCGTTTCATTCTCTTTGGATTGCTGAATATGTAAAATATTCTGCAATATCTTTTCGCTATTATCAGCTTCAAATGCAACTATCTCATGCCCTTGTTTGATGTGGTTTTTATGCTTGTCATTGTAAATATAGTCCGCTATATTTATAAGCCCCGCTGCACCGCTCTTTATCGTTTCAAACCTGATAAACCAATTTTTTAATTTTTTCATAATCTATAAACTCCTGCCGTTTATAGACCATTCTACAAAATTAAATTTCCTTTTTTTTAATTAAGGAAACATTTGCTTATGTGATAGTTGTATTCAAGATATGAAACCTAAAAGGTTATCCTACTTGTGAAGGGATTAAAATCCCTTTCAAAACCCTATTAAAGAAGTTCGTTTTTTAGAAAAACGGTCATGTTTTCTTTTATAGCATCATACATTGAGAGCGGATGAATGATTTTTATATATTGCATATTCTTTTGAATTTCCTGCGCTATAAAATCATGTTCATCTCTTATTTTCAGAAGAAAAAAATCAGCGGAAGGCGTCACTGAATCGTGGGTTAATATCAATTTATTAAACTCTGCGCGATTTTTCCTTATATATTCCATTTGTAAGGTTTCAATATAAGCCAAATCAGTAATTATCTCCATATCTTCAAAAACATCTATATTTGTAAAATATTCATAAAGAAGAGAATTGACTGCAAGAATGACATTTGTTTTTTCAATTTTTTTAGGTTTGGTTTCCATTTTAAAAGTTGAAAAGTTTGAAGAGGCTGAAGGATTTGATCTTGCAGGGATGGAAGCGTTATTGACAGTATGGGAAGAGTACAATGCTATTTTAGATAAATCAATATCTTTTTCTTCTTCTTTATCAATTGGTGAGTAATTTAAATTTTTTTTAACTTTATTACCATCAAATACAATATTGATATCATTGGGAAATATTTCGATACTTTTACCTGTGTCTTTTAAGATAATTGTCATACTTGTTAAATATGCAATAGTTTCATATATTGCTTTTTCAAGTTCAAAATTTGCGTTATGATTGCTTGATGTTTGAAGAATATATTTTATAAGCTCATCAATAATGGTAAAAAAATCCGATGGTTTGTCATGCATATTTACTCTTACAAAAGAGAGCAAAGGTCTCGCTAAATTTTGGAGTATTTCTGTATCTTTTATTTTGTATCTAGTCCCTTCAAACCATTGCTCTTCCAGTATATGATACCTATAACCTTTGTTTTTTTCAATCAGATTGTTGCATCTTAGTATTTTAAGTGCATCATTAATTATAGGTTTTGTTAATAAGTCTAGCTCTTCTTTTTTGTATAAATCTTCTGGAAGTAATTGCTTTTCAATAAGAATTTTTAAAATACTGAGGGCATTATCAAAACTTTTATTGTGTGTTTTGGAGAAGAACCTTTGGCAGAGATTCATTTTTTTGAGGCTTCCGAATAAAAGGTAAGCATCAATTCTTTCGGCAAGATAAGTGGATATGTTTTCTCTATCTTCATCTGAGAGCTTAGGTTGTTCATCTGTATTTTGAATTGCTTTCACTAAGTCATCAAGACCGTTGGCATTTATTATGGCGTTTTCATCATCATTACTGCTTTTTACCTGCCTTGGCAAATTTTTTTTCTCATATTCCTTTATAATTTTTTCTTTTAACGATTCTAGTTTTTTGTCAAAATCAGATTTGTTTATTGTTTTTTCGATAAATTCTATTCCTTCTAAGAACAATTCTTCTAGCTTTTTATAATTAATATTAAAACTTTTTTGAGTCTCATCCATCCCTAAATTCCTTTGCTTCCCATTAATTCTATAGGTAAATATACCTTTCCATTTTTATACCATTTCATCAATTCATCAACAAGATGAAGAATTTACTACAAGGAAAACCAAATGATGGTTTCAAATATTACCCTAAACGGAAAAACAACTCAAGGTGAACCAGTATGTTCAACAAACAATAATATTTTTGTTAATGTTAATGAACTCAAATATGAAAAAAGAGTATTAGCAACGGACGGAGATATTCAATCTTTCCACATATTGAAGATGAATATTCAAGAGCATGGCATGTTGGTGCCTATTGTGATTGATGAGAGTTATAATGTTCTATCGGGAAGCCGAAGGGTCACAATCGCCAAATCTTTAAACATTCAAAAGATACCGGCAGTTATTGTAAATAAAGATCTAAATGAAGCTCAAAAGGCAAAGCTCGAAATTGATTTGCACCTATCTTCAAGAAGAATGACATATCTTGAAATAAGCCTGCTTATTTTTGAACTTCATAAAGAAAGTGTAGCAAAAAGAAAAACAGTACTTGAACTGGCAGAATATTTAAAATGTGACATCAGAAGCATACATTCAAAAATAGCTCATGTGAAATCATTTCACAAACTATCGCCGGAAGTGCAATCGATTTTATGTGAAGCAGATTCCCGTGAAGCGATTGAAAGGATAGTTTTTGCAAACATATCTTACTTGAATTTAAATTTCAATCTTTTTGAAAAAGAAATTTTACCTTTTAATATGGAAGATATTACAAATAGCAAATTGAAATCTATTCTAAACAAACTCAAGCAACAAAAAAATGAAGCAGATAGAAACAAAACCATAGATAAGCAGATGGCTGAGATTGAGCAAAAGACAGATAACGCTCTTTTTGAAATAACAGATTTGCCGCCAGTTAAAAAAATAGAAACACCTGATTATTTTCAAGCTTCAAAAATAGTGCTTCAGTATGAGATAAAAAACCTTTTTAATCAATCAATGGATGAAAAAGAGATACTCGAAGCCGAGGCGTTAAAATCAACCTACAATATCAACTTCAGCAAAGAGATTGAATTAATCAAATCTCTTTTACACTAAAAAAAGGATGAAAAATGCAGAGTTTAAGCACAAATCAAATATTTTTAAATGCCAGTTTTTCAAAAGAAGAGTTTAAAAAAACATACCTTGCAGCAATTGAAGCAAAATTTGGTAAGAAGCAAGAAACCATCGTTTCCTACCCAGGCGGAAAATTAAAAATGAAAAAAGAGCTAAACGAGATATTTACAGAAATGGCAGAAACAAATAAATTTACCACATATATAGATGGTTTTTTTGGGATGGGCGGTTCATTTAAGGCGCTCTCCGATGCTTTGCTTGAACATCAAGTTAAGGAAATAATCGTAAACGACATCAACAAGTGCATTGTCATCATGCATAAATGTATAAGAGATTATGCAGATGAGATGATTGAATATTATCTTGAGAGAATAAGATGCGATATTGTCATGTCTTATCAAAAACTTTTTATTGTAGCTGAGGACCTTATAATAGTGAAGAAAAAGTGGATTGCTGAATTTGAAGCGTTCCAAAAAGATAAAAAATTCGGTATCGAAACAAGTACGCTTTTTATTATGCTTTGCGCTTTTAACTTCTCGGGCGTTGTTCAAATGAATAAAAAAGGAGATATAAAATTCACGCAAAGATTGTACTGCGTGGGTGATCTTAAGAACTTTTTATTTAACACAATGAGCAGAATAAGGACATTCAATGAACTTTATAATAAATTTGATATGAAGTTTTACAGCAACGATTATTTCGCTTTATTTCAAAACTATCAATATAAAACAAATACGATCTGGAACATTGACACTGTTTATCTGAAAGAAGATTATTCAGAATATATAAAATCAGATATGGAAAATATCAAAAATAGCTCAATTGTAGGATGTTCGTGCAATTACGGGCAAGATGATTTTGATCATATCGGAGTGCTTGAAACTCTTAAAAATATCAACTTTATCTATAATAACAACACTCATCCACTCATATATCATTACATAGAAAAATTGAAGTTAAAGCATAAAAAATTCACAAGGCATGAAGCTATAAGCAGTAGCATAAAAGAGAACGCAAAAGCAATCCAAGAACTTATTGTTTATGGCAACAATTTCAAATATGCCTCCACTAATCAGCCAGATTATGCGCCTAAAAAAGCTGCATAATCTAAAAGGTTATGACAAGACTATCTATAATATTTCTTAATTTTGTAGAGTTCATTTTTCCAAGATTGTAGTCATTTATTGTAATATCGCCCTTGCTTGAGTGACCCATTAAATATTTGATATATTTTTCCTCGCCAATATCAACCTCTTCTAGCGCTTGACTAAAATTTTTCCTGAAACAGTGAAAAGTTTTAGATTCACTTGGAATTATTTTATTCAGAACTCTATTTAATTTTTTAGAATTTGCCGATGTGTTTCCATCAAAAAAGAGATATTCAGAATTGCTTTTAACCCTTCTTAAAATTATATGTTCAATGTCCTTGTGAATTGGAATTACCCTTGCGGCATTTTTGGTCTTGCCATTGAAGATTTCAATAAACATTTTTTCCTTGTTAAAATTTTCTTTTTTTAGATTGCTAATCTCACCAATCCTCATCCCGCTGTATAGGGCAACAAAACAGATCTCTTTTTTGTCAATGTCAAGCATATCAGAGTTGAATATTTCATATAAGTCACTTTGGGAATACTCTTCTTTTACGATTTCATCATCTTCATGCAGGGTTTTTAATTTGCCCATGTTGGTTTCATATTTGCCGTCATTGTAGGTTAGCCAGTCAAAAAATTGCTTGTGAATGTTTAAGTGTTTATTGATAGTTTTGCTGTTAAGCGTTTCATAATTGCTCTGTTCAAACTTTTTAGCAAGATCCTCCATAGACACATTTTGCCATCTGGTGCCTCTTAGGTAATCAATAGGCATCATCTCCATTTGATTTTGAACTTCTTTATAAAATTGCAGATCAGGAATTGCGCCTTTGACACAAAATAGTTTCAAATATTTAAAACTTGCTTCCATATTTTTTTGAGTATTTGCGCTGATTCTATCTTGCTTGATTTTATCTTTTATAAAATCGCTCAAGTATTTATCAAAATTCTCCCAAACTTCATCCCATAGTTCCGATTTTTGATTATTGCTTGTTGCGGTGTTGGAATTTTTATTTACATTTAAAAGATTATGCAAGTTTGAAGGATTTATATCTTCTAGAAGTTTTTTTCCAAATTCTTTTGCTATTTTTTTAGCTCCTTCTTCAGTTTCGCCTTTGGAAATGTCAGGTGTTATCGAGAAGGAAAAATCATATTTTTTTCTTGTTGGATCTTCCCAGTCTATATGATTCATATTATGCTCCATTATTTGTTGCATTATTTTATCTCTTTGAAGTTTGGAAAATTCTAAATCAGAACTTTTAAGACTTATTTTATAAACTTTATTGCCAAATCTTTTGGTAAAGTAATAAATATTGCCTCTTTTTGAGAGATATTTTGTTGTATTTGTGAAATAAAATTGTTGCACAGTTGTTGCGCAGTTATTTTTTTGATTTTGCTGAAAGTGGCTAAAATAGGGGGTTTTAAAGGTATGTGGTGGACCCTCAGAGATTCGAACTCTGGGAGGTATAACCCTCGCCGGTTTTCAAGACCGGTGCAATCGACCAACTCTGCCAAAGATCCACATTTTATAGTTGAAGAGATTTTTTAAGTTAACAACTGGAGGTGCCACCCAGATTTGAACTGGGGATAGCAGCTTTGCAGGCTGCGGCCTTACCACTTGGCGATGGCACCAGTCAAAACATTTAAAAATCAATGGTGCCCGAGGCCGGACTTGAACCGGCACAGTATTACTACCGGGGGATTTTAAGTCCCCTGCGTCTACCGATTTCGCCACCCGGGCATATTGGGTGTCTTTTTAACAATTTATAATTTAAAAAATAATGGAGCGGGAAACGAGGTTCGAACTCGCGACCCCAACCTTGGCAAGGTTGTGCTCTACCACTGAGCTATTCCCGCAATTTGTACACTTAACTTTTTAAGTGAGCGGAATTATAGCCATTTTATTTTTGTTTGTAAAGAGTTTTTATGAAAATATTTTAAAAAATTTCAAAAAGATGCTATAATCGCAGTTATAATATAAGATAACCAGAGACAGACTGAAGGATTTTAATGAGAAGTGATACTATAAAAAAAGGTTTTGACAAAGCTCCGCACCGTTCACTACTTCGAGCAACGGGATTAAAAGATGAAGATTTTGACAAACCGTTTATCGGGATAGCGAACAGTTATATAGACATCATTCCGGGTCATTTTTTCTTACATGAGTACGGGGAAATCGTAAAAGCAGCAATTCGTGAAGCAGGCGGAGTACCGTTTGTATTTAATACTATAGGTGTTGATGACGGTATCGCTATGGGGCATGACGGTATGCTTTACTCTCTTCCTTCCCGCGAGATTATCGCAGACTCTATCGAAACCGTTATGAATGCGCATAAACTTGATGCCATGATATGTATACCAAACTGCGATAAAATTGTTCCTGGTATGATTATGGGGGCGCTTCGCGTTAATGTTCCTACTGTTTTCGTCTCAGGCGGTCCAATGCCCGCAGGTCATAAAAAAGACGGAACTCCGATAGATTTAGCTACTGCTTTTGAGGCTGTAGGCGAACATGCTGAGGGAAAAATAAGCGATGAAGAGCTTTACGATATAGAGTGTAACGCATGTCCAAGCGGCGGAAGCTGTTCTGGAATGTTTACGGCAAATTCCATGAATACACTTTGTGAAGCCATGGGGATTGCACTCCCTGGAAATGGTACTATTTTAGCCATGACACCTGCAAGAATATAGCTTGTTAAAAAAGCGGCTAAGAGAATAGTAGAGATGGCAAAGGCAGATGATAGCAAGTATAATTTACGAAATGTTTTAAACGAAAAAGCTGTTCATAACGCATTTGTTGTTGATATGGCAATGGGTGGGAGTTCAAATACTGTTCTTCATATGTTGGCAATTGCAAGAGAAGCAGGAGTTGATTTTCCGATAGAGAAGATAAATATAATCGCCGACAATGTAGCGCATATCGCTAAAATATCTCCATCATTAACAACTGTTCACATGGACGACATTAATCGTGCAGGCGGAGTTAATGCGGTTATGAAAGAAGTTAGCCGCAGAGGCGGGCTGCTTCATCTTGACAATCCTACGGTAACAGGTGAAACACTTGGAGAGCGTATAAAAGATGCTAAAATCTTGGATGAAAATATAATCCACACAAATGAAAATGCATATTCTCCCGTAGGTGGATTATCGATTCTTTTTGGAAACTTGGCATTAGAGGGTGCGGTTGTAAAAACTGCAGGAATTGAGCCTAATATGCGCCAGTTTAAAGGCAAGGCAATCTGTTTTAACTCTCAGCCTGAGGCAATAACCGGGATTATGAGCCATAAAGTAAAGCCGGGCAGTGTTGTAGTTATCCGTTATGAAGGTCCAAAAGGCGGTCCAGGCATGCAAGAGATGTTGGCTCCTACTGCGCTTATTCAAGGAATGGGGCTTGGCGATAGTGTTGCACTTATTACTGATGGAAGATTTTCAGGGGCAACTAAAGGTGCCAGTATAGGGCATGTTTCTCCTGAAGCTGCAGAGGGTGGTTTAATAGCACTTATAGAAGACGGAGATGAAATAGAGCTTGATGTTGATAAGCATATCTTGCAGCTAAATGTTAGCGATACTGAGATAGCAAAAAGAAAAGCAAACTACAAACCTCATAAAAATGAAGTTAAATCTAAGTGGCTCAAACGCTATCAGCTTTTAGTCTCAAATGCTTCAAACGGGGCAGTTTTAAAGACAGAACTTTAATAAATATAAAAGATAGGAATAGAAATTTTGAATGCAATAGCAATAAAACATAACGGAGAGATTATCGATTTACAGACTGCCAAAGAGCTTGGTTTTGAGGGTGAACAAATTCATCTGGATAACTCTGCAGACTCCTTGGAAGTTCTTCGCCATTCGACTGCACATTTAATGGCGCAAGCGATTAAATCACTTTACCCTGATGCAGAATTCTTTGTTGGACCGACTGTAAAAGAGGGTTTTTATTATGACTTTAAAACCAAAGAAGAGATAGGCGAAGGTGATCTTAAAACGATAGAAAAAGAGATGCTCTCGCTTGCTAAAAAGAAGTATGAGATACAAAAGTATGAAATCTCTATGGCTGAGGCAAAAGAGAAGTTTAAAGATGACCATTTAAAACTTGCAGTAATGGAACGTATTCCTAGTGATAGGGTTTCTATCTATAAGCAAGGTGATTTTGAAGATTTGTGCCGTGGTCCGCATCTTCCAAATATAGGGCTTATAAGATATTTTAAGCTTACTAAAATAGCAGGCGCATATTTGGGCGGTGACTCCAAAAATGAGATGTTGACTCGTATTTACGGTATAGCGTTTGCTGATAAAGAGGCTCTAAAAGCTTATCTTGACATGATGGCAGAAGCTGAAAAGCGCGATCATCGTAAAATTGGCGTAGAGATGAAGATGTTTACATTTCGTGAAGAGGTAGGAGCAGGTTTTCCTATCTGGCTTCCTGCGGGGGGAAGGCTTCGTTCAAGACTTGAGTCACTTCTTTTTAAAGCACATAGAAAACGCGGGTATGAACCTGTCCGCGGTCCGGAGATGCTTCGTTCAGACCTTTGGAAAACATCAGGACACTATCAGAACTACGGTGAGAACATGTACTTTACTAATATTTACGAGATAGAGTTTGGGGTAAAACCTATGAACTGTGTCGGTCATATTAAAGTATATGAAGAAGATCTGCACTCTTACAGAGATTTGCCTCTAAAATATTTTGAGTATGGTGTTGTTCATCGTCATGAGATGACGGGGGCACTTCACGGTCTTTTTAGAGTTCGTGAATTTACTCAAGATGATGCACATATCTTTTGTAGAGCGGATCAGATTGAAGAGCAGATTATTGAAGTTGTAGACTTTGTAGATAAAATCATGTCGACTTTTGAGTTTGATTACAAAATGATGATTTCTACAAGACCGGATAAGGCTGTAGGAAGTGATGAAGTATGGGAAGTTTCTACACAGGCTTTAAAAAATGCAATGGATAAAAACGGGCTTATTTATGAGATAGATGAGGGCGGCGGAGCATTTTACGGTCCTAAAATTGATATCAAAATAACTGACGCAATCGGCAGAGAATGGCAGTGCGGAACAATCCAGCTAGATTTTAATCTGCCTGAGAGGTTTGAGCTTGAGTACAACGGTGAGAATAATGACAAAATTCAGCCGGTCATGATTCATAGAGCAATTTTAGGTTCGTTTGAGCGTTTTATTGGTATATTAACGGAGCATTACGCTGGAGAGTTTCCGATGTTTATCGCTCCGACACAAGTAGCAATCGTTCCAATCGCTTCTACGCACAATGATTATGCTAAAGAGTTGTCGGATAAGTTGATGGATATAGGGGCAGATAGTGAAATCTACTCTAAAAATGACTCTTTAAATAAAAGAGTAAGGACAGCGGAGAAAACAAGAGTGCCTATGTTGGTAATTATAGGCGATGAAGAGGTTGAATCTCGAACTGTTGCAATTCGTGACAGAAGAACGAGAGAACAATACAATTTAAGTGAGAGTGAATTTCTTTCTCTTATACAAACTAAAATAAATGAGGTAAATTTTTGAACAAAAAAGACCGTGTCATAATGAATGACGATATTCGTGTACCGGAAGTGCGTTGTAATGTAGATGGAGCAGAATCTTTAGGAATAATTTCAATTGATGAAGCTATGCAAAAAGCAAATGAGTTGGGTTTAGATTTGGTTTTAATCGCTCCAGACGCAAAGCCTCCAGTGGCGAAGATTATGGATTACGGTAAGTTTAGATACCAAGAAGAGAAGAAACAAAAAGAACAAAGAAAAAATCAAGTTAAGATTGATGTTAAAGAGATTAAACTCTCTGTTAAAATCGCAGAAAATGATATTAAATATAAAGTTAAACATGCAAGAGAATTTCTTGAACAAGGCAAACATGTAAAGTTTCGCGTATTTTTAAGAGGTCGTGAAATGGCTAATCCTGAAGCTGCAAAAGATGTTCTTTTAAGAATTTGGCCAATGGTCGAAGATGTCGGTGTTATGGATAAAGAACCTAAGTTTGAAGGTCGTTACTATAACATGTATGTTATCCCTCAAAAATAGCTTCTAGCGGTTGCGAAGCAAATTTTCTTTAGAAAAGTAGTATACTTTCTTTAGAAAAGCAGAGGTAAGATTTTTAAATCTTGCTCTGTTACTTAGCTATTTTGGCTTTTAAATCTTCCATTTTTATCGCATCTTTTACATATTTTATGACAATAAGTTTTTCAGTATCGTTTATATACCACTCTGCTATATGTTCTTGCTCAAGAGCTTGAAGCTTTGAGATATCAGCATCGTCTTGTGGAATATAGAGATGAGAATATCTAGTCGGATTTTGAAGCTTTAGCGTCCACAGAAGCCACAAGGCAGCTGCAGCCGCCACGGAAACACCTATAGTTTCTCTATCGCTAAATTCTAAAAGAAGTCCTGCAGTTGTACCGCCGATGAATGTTGCAAAATAAGCAATAGAGTTGGAAATACCAAGAGCGGCACCTTTTTGGTGTACTTTAGCAAATTTGGTAATCATTGATTGAACAAGAGGTTCCATCATGTTAAATGCAATAAAAAACATGACAACGCCCATTACAAAGAATGTGCTTGAAGCGGTAAGTCCCATAACTAAGAACGAGCCTATAAACAGGACTATAGAGAGTAAAAATATCTCTTTTGGCTTATTGTGTTTTTCCCCAAAAATCGCAGCTGGGCCCATGGCAGCGAGACCAAAAAGCATTGCAGGAAGATATGCCATGTAAAGATCTCGTCTCTCCCAAGCAAAAGTGTCGCTTGTCAAAATAATAGGAATAAGAACAAAAGCAATAGTCATAAGACCTTTTTGCATAGCATTGATAATAATCATATTTAAAAGGTTAGGGTCTTTTAATATATCTGAAGTTTTTGATGTTGCATGATATGTATGTTTGATTTTTGGAGGGGTAGGAACTTTTGTAAATAGAAGAATTATTCCCAAAGCAGCAAAAATTGCTGTAAGTATAAAAAGAAAATCAACTCCATAAGCGGCTCCTAGAACAGGTCCAAGCCCCATAGCAAGAGCAAAACTAAGAGCAATGGACGCTCCCATAATCGCCATAGCTTTTCCGCGAATCTCTTCTGCAACCAAATCAGAAATCATAGCCGTAATAACCGAACCAATTGCTCCTGCACCTTGAATAAAACGCCCAATCATGAGAGTGTATATATTGTCGGAGTATGCACAAACTATTGAACCTATCAAAAAAACGACAAGACCAAAAAGAAGAGTAGGTTTTCTGCCTATTTTATCACTCATAGTTCCAAACGGAACTTGAAAAATTGATTGAGTCAGTGCATAACCGCCGACAATAATACCTACAAGAAGAGGTGTTGAACCTTCAAGCTCAAGTGCATAAATCGATATGACGGGTAAAACTAAAAAAAGACCTAAAAATCTTAGAGAGAGGATTGCTGAGAGAGGGAATACTTTTTTAAACATTATCTGCCTTAAATATTATATAATGGCGTAATTATATTGAAAAGATTGTTTACGCAAACTTTTTAAACCCACAAGAACTTATGTTTAAAGAAACTTTGAAGGATTTTATGTGAAGTTAGTATTGGCTACCTCCAACAAAGGCAAAGTTAGAGAGATAAAAGCACTTTGCGAAGATTTTGAGATTATCCCTTACAGCGAGCTAATAGATGAGTTTGAGATAGTCGAAGATGGAGATGATTTCAAAGAGAATGCTCTTATAAAAGCAAGAGCGGTTTTTAAAGCCTTGAATGATGAAAATGTTATAGTCTTGGCAGACGACAGCGGGATAAGCGTTGATATTCTTGATGGAAAACCCGGCATTTATAGCGCAAGATATGCAGGAGCGGGTGCAACAGATAAAGATAATTTACATAAGCTCATAGATGCTATAAAAGAAAAAAATGTAAAGAGTTCATCTGCACACTACACGGCAGCAATAGCTATTGTTACTAAAGAGTCTCAATACTCTGTTCATGGATGGATGCATGTAGAAGTGATAACAAAAGCTCTAGGGGATAAGGGGTTTGGGTATGACCCAATGTTTATCCCGCTTGGATACGACAAGACATTAGGTCAGCTAGATGATGAGACAAAAAAGAGACTCTCTCACCGTTCAAAAGCACTTAACTTAGCAAAAATAATTCTGCAGACGCTATAGAACTTTTTTGCTGAGCATGTAGATAACATCTTCCATTTTAGTTATAAAAGTCTCTAATTTAGAGCTATATCTTTGTAAAGTCTGCATCCTACTCCCTTATAAAATTTTAAGGTCATAAGCAAATATTATTCCATATATATCTTTATAATGAAATTTAGTTGAACATTAGCAACAAAACAATACCGAAGATTATTCTATATATTCCAAAAGAGACAAAAGTAAATTTCTCTAAAAATTTTAAGAAGAGCTTAATTGTCAGATATGCTACAACAAAAGAGGTTACAAACCCGACTGCCAGAACAATGATATTTGTTTGAGTAAAATCTTCATAGTGTTTTAACAAGTCGTAAGCGGCAACAGCACCCATAACAGGGAAAGCAAGTAAAAAGCTAAATTCCGCACTTGCTTTTCTGCTAAGACCTACAAGAAGCGCACCGATGATAGTTGAACCTGCTCTGCTGGTTCCGGGAATAAGCGCAAATATCTGAGCAAAACCTATTATCATGGATTGTTTGAGTGTAATTTTCTCCATGTCATAGAGAGTATCTGCATCTTCATGTATAAAAAATTTCTCCACAAGTAAAAATATTATTCCGCCTACTATAAACATAACAGCTACTATATTGACGCTAAAGAGCTCTTTTATCTGGGAGGAGAAGATGAAACCTATAACAGCCAAAGGAAGAAAAGCTACAAAAACCTTCATCCAAAGATCTGTTTTTTTGATAGTAAATTTATCTTTGTAGTTAAATATTACAGCTAAAATTGCCGAGAATTGTATAATGACTTCATACGCCTTATTAATAGCATTTTGTTCAATATCCAAAAATTTGCTAGCTACTATAAGATGCCCTGTAGAGGAGATTGGCAAGAATTCGGTAAAGCCCTCGATTATGCCTAATATTGTGGAGTCAAGTATAGTCATAAAAGTCCTTGGTGGATTGCATCTTAAACATTTCATTGAAATTCTAGCATAAAATAAAGTGCATTACTAAAGAGTCAATTTAAGTTATTTGGATATAATGCGAGGTTTTAAATTATAATTTATTAGGAACTTTTATATGTTACTTTTCACGCCCGGACCTACTCCGGTACCTCAAAATGTTCGTAATGCCATGAGTGATGAGACGATGCACCATCGTACTCCGGAATTTGAAGCTATTTTTGAAAAAACAAGAAAATATCTTTTTGAGCTCTTTAAAAGTGATGAGGTCGTCATGCTTGCTTCAAGTGGAACAGGTGCCATGGAAGCTGCTGTTATAAACCTCTCTCACAATACACTTTTAAATATCAACTCAGGAAAGTTTGGAGAGAGATTCGGCAAAATTGCTACGGCTCATGGACTTGGAAATATCGAGATAAAAAACGAATGGGATACTCCCGTAAGTGTTGAAGCTGTTGTAGAAGCCGTTAAAAACAATTCAAATATTGATGCTATTGCAGTTCAGATTAGTGAATCGGCAGGCGGTTTGCGTCATCCTGTAGAGGCGATTGCAAAGGCTGTTAAAGATATTAATCCAAATATAATGATTATAGCTGACGGTATTACTGCCGTGGGTGTTGAGAAGATTGATGTAACAAATATCGACTGCCTAATTGCTGGAAGCCAAAAAGCGCTTATGCTCCCTCCCGGGCTTGCTATTTTGGGTCTTAGTAATGCTGCGATAGATAAGATAGGCAAAGGGAGAGGGTACTACTTCAACCTTGCAACAGAGATAAAATCTCAAAGAAAAAACACCACTGCATGGACGGCGGCTACAACTCTTACTATCGGTCTTTTAGAGATACTAGAGACGATTGAGAAAAACGGCGGTCTAGAGAAGCTCTACGAAGAGACGGCGACAAGAGCCGATGCAGTTATATCCGCGCTTGAAGCTCTGGGTCTGCATATCTATCCAAAAATGCCGGCACTTTCTATGACTACGATAGACGATGAAAACGCATCACAAATCAGAAAAATGCTCAAAAATGATTTTGGCGTAAATGTTGCTGGCGGGCAAGACCACTTGGAAGGTAAGATTTTTCGCATAAATCAGATGGGGTTGATTGCCCCTTATGAAATTGCATGGGTTGTGAATTCTATTGAACTCTCTCTTGCAAAACTCGGTCGCAGACCTTATGATGGAACTGCAAACAGAGTATTTAATGAAAAATATTTTAAAGTAGGTATGTAGATGATTTTAGAGCATGAGATTCCTAGCGGTTCAAAACTCTATTTTGGTAACAGTGCTAAGATAAAAAGAGAGATAGAAAAAGTTGCTAGCGATATTTTATACTCTAAAGGATTTGAAGAGATAGTTACTCCGATATTTTCATATCATCAGCATAAAAGTATTGCAAACGAAAAAGAGCTTATAAAAGCTAATGATGAAAAGAACAATTCTATTTCGCTTAGAGCAGATTCGACTATAGATGTCGTTAGAATAATTGAGAAGAGACTCGGGCGCAATACGGAGCATAAAAAATGGTTCTACATTCAGCCTGTTTTTCGCTATCCGACGGATGAGCAGTACCAAATCGGCGTCGAGTTTATGGGTGAAAATAAACTCTCCTCGGTTTTAAATATCGCGATTGATATTTTTGACAAACTAGAAGTAGAACCTCTTGTTCAGATATCAAATATGATGATTCCAAAATTATTGGTTGAGATGTTTGATGAACTTACTCTTGATGATTTTAGACATGTAAATATAGAAAAGTTTTTAAATATTAAAGTAGAGTGGTTGGAAAAACTTGTCTATCTTCAACATGTAGAGCAGGTTGATGAACTTCTTGAGATAGTTCCAGATGAGATTAAAGCAGAACTTATAAAGATGAAAAATTTAAGTGCGGCATTGACATGTAAGAAGAGCGTGCTTGCACCGATGTACTATGCAAAAATGCTTTACTATGATGAACTCTTTTTTAGAGTAATAGATAAAAACGAAGTATATGCCAGAGGCGGAAGATATAAAAATTCAGAGCTAAGCTCTGTTGGTTTTGCAATTTATACAGATGTACTTATAGAAACAAAAGCGAAGTAAAAGAGGAAGAGAATGAAAGCAGATTTAATAGTAGGTATACAGTGGGGAGATGAGGGAAAAGGTAAAATAGTTGATAGACTGGCTTGTGAGTATGACATGGTTTGCAGAAGCCAAGGCGGACACAATGCAGGGCATACTATTTGGGTTGATGGCACAAAATATGCGCTTCACCTTATTCCCTCGGGCGTACTAAACCCTAAGGCAATAAATGTTGTAGGAAACGGTGTTGTTCTCTCTCCGGAGTCTATTATTAAAGAGATGACGCAATTTGAAGGATTAGAAGGGCGTCTTTTTATCTCAGACAAAGCTCATTTAAATCTTCCTTATCACTCGTTAATAGATCAGGCTCGCGAAAAATTAAAAGGCGATAAAGCTATCGGTACAACAGGAAAAGGAATCGGTCCAGCCTACTCTGATAAGATTAACCGCATAGGCGTAAGAGTAGGTGAACTTTTAAATCTTGAAAAACTTTGCAGCTCAATTATGAGTTATTTTGAACAAAATAGAGAAATATTTGATGTTTTAAAAATTCAAACTCCAAATAAAGAGGAGCTTTTAAATGAGCTTGAGGGTTATAAAGCCAAGCTTGCTCCTTTTATCACGGATACTACTCAGATGCTTTGGAGAGCGCTTGATGAAGAGAACAAAAGAGTTCTTCTAGAAGGTGCGCAAGGAACGATGCTTGATATCGATCACGGTACATATCCGTATGTCACGTCAAGCTCAACCGTAAGTGCCGGAGCATGTACGGGTCTTGGAATAAACCCTAAAGATATAGGCAAAGTAACCGGAATCGTAAAAGCTTACTGTACACGTGTGGGTAACGGACCTTTTCCAAGTGAAGATTTAGGTGAAGACGGCAAAAAGCTCGGCAAGCAGGGACACGAATTTGGAACAACTACGGGGCGTGCTAGAAGATGCGGTTGGTTTGATGCTGTTGCATGTAGATATGCAAGCCGTCTAAACGGTTGTGACGAGTTAGCACTTATGAAACTGGATGTTCTTGATGGATTTGAAGAAGTTAAAATCTGTGTTGCGTATGAACTAGACGGTGTAGAAATAGATTATCTTCCTCAAAATTTGGAAGATGTAAAACCGATTTACAAATCATTTAAAGGCTGGAGCGGTTCTGTTGGGGCTAGAAGATTTGAAGATTTGCCGCAAGAAGCGCAAGAGTACGTTAAACTAATTGAAGAGATTACAAAAACAAAAGTAGGTATAATTTCTACATCTCCTGAGAGAGAAGATACAATAATCTTATAAATAAAATCTGAAATTGCACTAGTGAAATTTATGAAATAAAATTAAGGATTAAATTGTGAAGACTCGCTTTACTCCATTGGTTAAGTTTAAAAAAAATACAATGCAAAAGAGTGAACAGTTTTTACAAAAAGCAAATGCCAATCTAAACAGTGCTGCTATTGCACTGGAGTTGTCCTATAGTTCGCTTGAAGATGTTGAGCCGCCAAAGAACGGTAGGATGAGCGATATGCTGGCTTCAAGAGTTTTGCTTGGATCTCAAAGAGAGTTGATAAATCATAATAAAGAGTGGGTTGAATTTGCTTCAAATCAGGTCAATCAAGCAAAAAAACAACTAAAAGTTGATATGATGGAACATGAAAAATTTCAATATTTAGAACTTCAAGAGATAAAACAAGAGTTTAAAAAGAGAAAAGCTCAAGAGACAAAAAATCTAGATGAAATCGCTTTAATGGCTTATAACGGGAATAAAAAATGATAAAACTATTTACAGCTCTTTTTTTTACTTTAGCATCTTTGAGTGCGCTGGAGACCAGCGATAAACTTTTTGAGTGTACAGAGATATTTAAAGCAAGAAAGAGTGAACTTCTTGTAGAGCTAGAGAGGATAGATGAGCAAAAACAGGCTCTTAGCGCGCTAAAGACGGCAACGGAAGAGCTTCTAAAAAAGAGAGAAGCTAAAATTTCTAGAGATGAAGAGGAAGTGGATGCAAAATTGGCAGAAATCTCATCTAAAGAGAATACTGTAAAAAAAATGCTCAAAAAAAATGAAGAGATTTTAAAAGAGATAAAAGATATTAAGATGAACAAAATGTCTGAGACTTTTGCAAAAATGAAAGCAGCAAGTGCAGCAGGTGTGCTCTCAGAGATGGATTCCAAAGATGCTGCAGCTATTCTTTCTTCTTTAAAACCTAAAACGGTAGGAACAATTTTAAGCAAGATGGATGCAAAAAAAGCCTCAGAACTAACTTTAATATTGGCAAAGTAAACTCTACTCTTTGCTTTTATAAAAATAACTTTTTTCTAATCGTAAACTAAGCTTACTTAGTGTAAAATACAAAAATTTAATTTTAATACAAATAAGGTTTGTCGATGAAAATATCACTTAAAACTATACCTCATATAGCCAATAAGATCGCAATTGATTTAAATAAAAGTGGTGTTGTTACGATGACAAAGGGTCTTGAGAACGTTGCAAAAGAGGCCGAGAAAATCTTGATACATGATGTCAAGCAGGAGATGGCTCTTGAAGAAAAGGTACATGAGATATGTGAAGCAAATGAAGAGGAGATAGAGTTTAATTTAGTCGATGAGAGACAGCTCTTCTTTATGATTAAGAAAAAATTAGCTCCTGAATTTGGTGTGCTTTTAAATTATGAAGAGAGATATTCCGATATCTCACACAAAATTTTGGATGAACTTTATGAAGAGGATTTAATCCACTTTGACGTGACGGAAAATCGTATAAAAAATATTATTTATAATGCAATAACATCATTTATTACCGAAGCTTCCGAACTTGATACTATCATCATGGATAAAATAAGAACATACAAAAAAAGATATATTCCCGGAACTGATGAATTTGACATTTTATATGAAAAGCTTTACAGAGAAGAACTTTCAAAAAGAGGCATGGAGTAGTGAATATGAGTGATTTGAAAAAAAAGATTTGGATGTATTTTGAAAACGGAACGTTTTTGGAAGCAAAAAGTTTTGGTGCGCAAGGTACGGTAGTCGGAGAGATTGTTTTTAATGTCTCTATGAGCGGATATCAAGAGATAATGTCAGACCCTTCATATGCAGGGCAGTTTGTAACATTTACAATGCCTGAGATAGGAAATGTCGGCGTTAATTCTCAAGATATGGAGAGTAGTGCTGCCCATGCAAAAGGAATGATTGTTAGAAAATATCAAGAGAGATACTCTAACTTTAGGGCAGAGGGTTCACTTGCGGATTTTTTAAAAGAGCAGAATGTTATGGGTATTTGTGACATTGACACAAGATATATAACAAAGATGTTAAGACATGAAGGCGCTATGATGATGATAGCATCTACACAAATCAGCGACAAAGAAGAGCTTAAAAAGATTTTAGAAAACAGCCCTAGAATAGAAGATGTCAACTATATAGAGCAAGTTAGCACAAAAACCCCATACATGCATACGCAGTCCGTGTATAACGACAGAATATTTGAGTACAATGTTGCGCCTAAACCTGAAGCTAATATAGTGGTTTTAGATTTTGGTGTAAAGACAAATATTTTAAACGAACTTGTGGGTGCAAAGATGGGTGTCGAGGTCATTCCAAACAATTTTAGGGCCCAAACTCTTATAGATAGATACAATAAAAAAGAGATTGACGGTGTTTTTCTCTCAAACGGTCCTGGCGATCCACTGGTTCTTAAGCATGAGCAAGAGCAAATAAAAAAACTCATAGATGCAAAAGTGCCGATGTTTGGTATATGTTTAGGACATCAGCTTCTTTCAATCGCTCATGGATATGATACATATAAACTCAAGTTTGGTCATCATGGCGGAAATCAGCCTGTTAAAAACATAAAAACAGGTTTGGTTGAAATTACGGCTCAAAACCATAACTATAATGTTCCACAAAATATTGTCGAGGTTGCCGATGTTACACATATAAACCTGTTTGACAATACAATAGAGGGCTTAAGATATAAAGATGCGCCTGTTTTTTCGGTACAGCATCACCCCGAAGCAAGTCCTGGACCAAAAGAGAGCAGATATATCTTCAATGAGTTCTTATCTTTGATAAAAAGATAAGAACTTATCCTTCCAAACCTCTCTCCTTAACAGCAAATTGTTAATTTAACGTTAATTGTAAACAAAAAATTAACAAATTTGTAAAAATTGTCAAAAAATTGTCATTATTTAAGAAATTTTAAACATTTATACTGTTATTATGCTAACTGTTAATTAGTTTAATAAATTTAGCTTAATTTAATTAGACATAATTGCTTTGAATCTTTAAGGAGGCTATATATGGAGAATCGTCCATTAGAGTACGACTATACAATTGCGAAGATGTTTATGTTTACAACAATCGTTCTAGGTATTGTTGGCATGCTCATCGGTGTAATTTTAGCATTTCAGCTTGCTTTTCCAGGAGTTAACTTATTTCTTGGAGAAGGTCTGGCTGAGTATACTAACTTTAGTCGTCTTCGTCCGCTGCATACAGATGCGGTAATATTTGGTTTTACGCTGAGCGGTGTTTTTGCTACTTGGTATTATGTTGGTCAACGTGTGTTAAAAGTATCTATGGCGGAATCAAAGCTTTTGATGACTTTAGGTAAAGTACACTTCTGGCTCTATTTAGTTGTTGTTGCTGCAGTTGTGGTTTCACTTTTTGCAGGTGTAACAACTTCAAAAGAGTATGCTGAGTTTGAGTGGCCAATTGATATTGGAGTCGTAGTTGTTTGGGTTATTTGGGGTATGGGTGTTTTTGGTCTTATCGGTATACGCCGTGAAAAATCACTTTATATCTCAATTTGGTACTATATTGCTACATTCTTGGGTATAGCAATGCTTTACCTTTTCAATAATATGGAAATACCTACAATATTGGGAACATCGGCTGCAGGCGAGTCTGGCATATGTGCATGGTATCACTCTGTTTCTATGTATTCGGGTACTAATGATGCGCTTGTTCAATGGTGGTATGGGCACAATGCGGTTGCATTTGGTTTTACGGTTCCTATTGTTGCTATGATTTACTACTTTTTACCAAAAGAGTCGGGTCAGGCTATCTACTCATATAAACTCTCTTTACTCTCTTTCTGGGGATTGATGTTTGTTTATTTGTGGGCTGGCGGACATCACCTTCTGTATTCGACTGTTCCTGATTGGATGCAGACAATGGGCTCGATATTTTCCGTAATATTGATTCTTCCCTCTTGGGGTTCTGCTATAAACATGCTTCTTACAATGAAGGGTGAGTGGCAACAAGTTGCGGCTTCTCCGCTTATTAAGTTTATGATTTTAGGCTCGACTTTTTATATGTTCTCAACATTAGAGGGTCCTATTCAAGCAATTAAATCTGTTAACGCGATAGCACACTTTACCGACTGGATTGTCGGTCACGTACATGACGGTGTTCTTGGATGGGTTGGCTTTATGATTATGGCAGCACTTTACCATATGGCTCCGCGCGTATTTAAACGTGAGATCTACTCAAAGAGCTTAATGGCAGCGCAGTTCTGGATCCAAACTTTAGGTGTTGTTTTATACTTCACTTCTATGTGGATTGCAGGTATTACGCAGGGTATGATGTGGCGTGCGCATGATGAGTTTGGTAACTTAGCTTACTCGTTTATCGATACGGTTACGGTTTTACATCCTTACTACACTATTCGCGGTGTAGGTGGTTTACTCTATTTAGTAGGTTTCTTAATGTTTGCGTATAACATTTATAAAACTATGTCTGCTCGCCCTGTTGAAGAGCGTGAGCTACAAAATGCATCGCCTATGGGCGCTTAATAGAAAGGATAAAATATGTTTCATTGGTTAGAAAAACATCCGTTCTTTTTTGCGGTAGGTGTGTTCGTAACAATTGCGTTTGCAGGTTTAGTTGAGATTCTTCCAAACTTTGCTCAAGCGTCTCGTCCCGTAATCGGAACGGCTCCATACTCTACGCTAGAGCTTGCAGGTCGTCATGTTTACATTAAAAACAGCTGCAATGCTTGTCATTCACAGCTTGTTCGTCCGTTTAAATCTGAGACGGATCGCTATGGTCACTACTCTTTAAGCGGTGAATATGCGTATGATAGACCATTTTTGTGGGGTTCAAAAAGAACCGGACCTGATTTATGGCGCGTTGGTAACTATAGAACTACAGACTGGCATGAAAATCACATGAAAGATCCGGCTTCTGTAGTTCCTGGTTCGATAATGCCGGCATATAAGTGGATGTTTACAAACAAAGCTGATATTGAGACTGCATTTGCAGAGCAGTTGACAGTGGCACAATACTTTTCTGTTACATACAATGAACCTGTACCTATGAAAGACGGTTCTAGCATCATTGTAAAGATGGGTGGAAGTGTTGCTGAGGCAAAAGCTATAGCTCTAGAAGAGGCAAAGCTTATAGCAGCAGACATGAGAGATCAAGACGTTAAAGATGCTGTAGCACGAGGTGAAATTCCTGAAATTGTTGCGCTTATCGCGTATATGAATAGTCTTAAGTAAAGGTTTGTAGTGGATATAGCACAAATACAAGCTTATGGATACTTTGCGTTAACGGTATTTCTAGTTTTAGCGTTGTATGGTTATATATACCATCTCTATACCAAGAAAAAAGATGTTGATGGAATTGACTATGAGAGTTATAGTGATATGGCACTTAAAGATGATTTAGACGATGCTCCGGTATCGCCTAAATCTGATGATAAGCTAACCCCATGAGGGTGTAAAGAGAAATTAGGAGAGAGATATGAATAAGCTTTATCTTGGGGGAATCATATTTACTGCTTTAATGTTGGTACTGACATATTTATCCGTCGGTGGTTCAAAAGGTGGTTTAAATGATGATATCGTCAATATGCTTGCAATTGCAGGGGCTGTTGCTCTTGTAATAATTACGGTTTTTGTCGTAATTAAATATGTTCGCCAAATGCAGGTTGATAGTGCAAGCGGGGAACTAGTAGATGAGAGTTGGGAGGGAATAGGAGAGTATAAGAATGAGCTGCCTACGGGTTGGGCAGTTATGTTTTTATTGCTTATGGTGTGGGGTATGTGGTATTTTACAATGGGTTATCCTCTAAATGCCTATTCACAAATCGGTGAATACAACGAAGATGTTGCCGTACACAATGCAAAATTTGAAACAAAATATAAAGATATTACAGGCGATAAGCTTGTAGAGATGGGTGAATCTGTTTATCTTGCCGAGTGTAAAGTTTGTCATGGACTGAGTGCTGACGGTATTGAAGGAAAAGCGGCAAATCTAAATCATAGACTTGATGCTGTTGCTATTAAACATGCAATAGCTAACGGAGCCAACAATTTTAAAACTGATTTTGCCGGAGGAATGCCTCCTATGATGCTTAGTGATCCTGCACAGATTGATGCTGTTACAGACTATATTATGTCAGGTTTTGTTGATGGTCACAAAGGTGCAGAGGCTTTCGCTATGGGCGGCTGTACAGGTTGTCATGGAGAAAAAGGCGAGGGTATGCCATTTGTAGGTCCTAAGCTTGACTGTTTTGATACCGCTACCGTAGTTACTGTTTTAAAAGACGGTAAAAAAGGTGCTATCGGAACTATGCCTAAGTTTGATAGACTTAACGATAAACAAAAAGAAGCGGTTGGTGCATATATCACTAGCTTAAGTAAATAAGGAGTTGGTTATGAACGAAAACAGAAGCACATTTTCTCTTGATGGCATAACTGGTATGTTGATTGCAACGGTATTACTGTTAGTGATTTTAGTCGGATTGACAATTTGGGGCATAAATGTTCAAAACACAAGTGCAGCAAACTTTTACGACATTAAAGATGAAACATCTATCAAGATGATTGGCTCAAAAGAAGCTGATCATATTGTTGATGTGAAGTAAAGGGGTATAAAAATGGAAAAAATTATTTCATGGGGTCTAGTAGTAATGGCTCTTTATACACTTTATGCAGTTTTAACTCCAAATCATCTTTTTATTGGTTAGGGAAATTTCATTGAAGTTTTCAAGAGGGCTTTTGGCCCTCATATTCACACTTTTTTTTAACACTTCGGTATCAGCACAATATTTATATAAAGATGAACTCATTTTCAATCCTGCATTTGCCGCAGAGGTTCAAAAGCTAGGTTAAGAACTCTATCAAAGAACCGGAATATCCTTAAGACTTGTAATGCTTAAAGAGCTGCCGCAGAAGATGAGTATAGTAGAGTATGAAAAAGAATTGATGAAAGATTTTAGCTCCCCTACAATTTTGCTTACATTTTCTGAAATGGATACAAAAGTTGATATTTACGCAAATCAGACATCATTATATGAGTATTTTGACAAAAAACAAGTTTTAAGCCCTGTCTCATCACCTGTACAAGCATTTATCGTTGCACTTCTTAACATGGACTTTAGTGACATGAGCAGCGGCGGCACGATTTTACCGTTGTTGGCTCAAAAAGCAAAAGATGGTGAGCTTTTAGGCAAATATTCTGGGTCTATGTTTAACGGCTATGCAGATATTGCAGAGCAGATTGCCGCAAGTAAAGGCGTTGTCTTAGAAAATGCGGTAGGCAGTGCAAATCAAATCAGCATACTAATAGTAAAAGTGTTGTTCTACGGTATCGTTGTTTATGGTATATTTCTTTATATCAAACGAAAACTTTATCTAAGGAAGCAAAAAAATGAATCTAAGTAACGGTAGAATTTGGCCTTACGCAATCGGTGCTTCAATTATTTTAATATTCGGCGCGTGTGTAGCTACGGTAATAGTTGCAAATACGCTTCCGGTTGAGAAAAGCGACACTTACATGATGAATTATCATGATGCCGACGCAAAAGCAAACGATATTTTAAAAGCCGCAATTGAATTCAACAATAAGTATAAAATAGAGTATATTTCCGACAAACTTGATTTACAAAATAGTGTTATAAAGTATAGAGTAAGCGATTTAAATGCAAATCCTATAAACAACGCAGAAATAAAAGTAGTCGTAACAAGACCAAATAATCACAAACATGACCAGGAGTTAAGTAACCCAAAAGTAGAAAACGGGATTTACACTTTTGACTCTCTCAAACTTCCACAAGAGGGAAGATGGGATATCATGGCAAAAGTAACCGTAGATGAACTTCATAGATTTTACAATGTAAAAGCAGACACAAGAAGCAAAGAGGTTTTTGAGTACTAAGCGGCAGCAAAATAGATGCTGCCTTTTTTTTAGTGACCTAGCGTCTCATGGATTCTATATGTTGAGAAGATTCCTGTAGGCGTCATTATATTTTCTATCGTTTTAACTAACTCCAATGTTTTATCATCATAAACTCTGATTTTATTCTCTTCCCAATCACTAACAAAAACATAATCCCCATCCGCATCAGGTTCAGGATGGAGTGTATATGTTCCGTCTGTAATTCTTTTAACTACTGAAAACGGTGCCTCTTTTTCATGTACTGTTATCTCATTTTGTGCAGGTTCAAACATTGTATCAAACCATACATACTTCATATTTGGCGTTGTTCTTGGATTCATACCCCCAGCAGTTGCACTTACACTTCCAACAATCTCAAGTGTATTTGAGTCAAAAATTGTATTTTTCCCCTCTCCCATGTGAACAATACTTGCAAGCTCTCTCCCAGAAGCACTCCATGAAGCAGCAGAACCCGGATGCGGCAGGATACCGGTGTTTATTTTTGCTTTTATCTGCATCGTTTGTGTATCGATTGCCGCAAGATGGTCATGAGAGGCGATAAAAAATGTAGCATTGTTATTGGAAAAAAAGCCGTCATGAAGCATCTCTCCGACATTTGTTGTTTTAGTTATAGCAAAAGATGGGTCGTTGTAGTTTATTTTCCAAACTTCACCGCCTTCTTTAAGCGCTATCAAAAATGCACCCTCCATGTCATTGACGGAACAGACTCTTGAGTTGATATCGCTAATATTAATATATTTTACAAGCTCAAGCGTCTTTGCATCTAAAATAACTGCCGCTTTTGGAACATAAAGTCCGGCAATGATATATTTGTTGTCATTTGAGATTGCAATTCCTCTTGCATCGATTCCGACTCTGACTTTAGCTACGGGTTTAAGTGAATATAAATCATATCGGTAGAGCCAACCGTCTCTTCCTAGATTGTAGGCAAATCTTCCGTCGTTGCTAAATGTATATCCATGCGCTCTATAGCCCGAGTCAAATCTTCCGACCAATGAGAGCGTATCTCCGTCAATGATGGCAATTCTTGAGTAATTACTCTCTGTTACAAGAAGCAGGTCTTCAACTCTATGCTCATGCGTGGGTGAACTTGGCAGCAAACTCTCTTCTACGAGTGTTACTCTTGAGGCGTTTATATCGTTATCATCCCATTTGTATAAATCATGAGAAACTCTTTCATACCATGCATCCGTCTTTGAACCATAGGAGCTAAAATCTTTTGCAAGAATTTCCTCGTCTATCTTTTCATATACATTATTTACGGGTTTTAAAATCGTATCTCTTCCATAGATATAACTCTGCTCTTCAACTATAACTTTATAGGCTTTGTTAAGTTCAAGTGCTCTTGCGGGCGAAGGGGAGAGCAGAGTAGAAATATCATCATGCAGCGTCTTAATTGCATCAGATTTTAAAATTCCCTCTGCATCAAAAAACTTCTCTATTGCCTCGTTGTTTTCTCTAAACTCATCTGCTGCACCCGCAGTATCAAGATAGCTGCTAAACTCATATGAACCATCAGCTAAAATCTGCTCTTTTATCCCTTTATATCCTTTTTGGCTCCAGTGACTCCACCCTTTTTGAAAACTTTGCGTATCAAATTTCCTCTCAAACGCAAATGTTCCATCATATGTCGCACTAATTCCGCTGTGGCATCCAATGCAGTTGAGCGTCTCTTCATATGTTTGAGGACGTAAAAATCCATCTTTATCTTCTATGAAACCTTGATAACTCCACCCAAGACCGCCAATCAGACCGCTCTCTGCATTTCCCTCCACCGCTCTTAGTCTATCAGGAAAATCATCTTTCTCTTTCGTCTCTGCCATGGCAGCATTTGAGAGTTGCGGATAGGTGCTCCAGTAATTTTTCTTTGAGTAGCGCAGCTCTTTTAGGCGATTAGAGAGCTTTGTGTTATTTTGATCGTCAAAGTCGACATAACGAACGGTATGTAAAAATTCAGTTCCCTCAGGGTAGAGCCCCGGTGCTATGTGAATGTTGTTTTTGACAAGCTCCTCTTTCGCCGCTCCAACATACAACATGGAGAAGTCATAAAACTTCACTCCGTCATATTTTGGAACAACCCAGTTGTAGACTACCTCGCTTGCAGTGTCAAGAACTCCGTTTTGGTTAAGATCCACACCGTAAATATTCTCATCAACTGCATCAATAGCGATATTTTTTCTCTTGATAAGTGTCTCTGCTATAGCAAGATTTATTTTATAAGCGGTGATATCTTCTTCTCCGCTTGCATTTTTTCTAAAAGAGTCGCTAAGTCTTATGAGCACATCATCCGTTGAACCGTTTGTAGGCCAAAAAGTTCCTAAAAACGGGTAGTAAGCAAATGCTCTCCAACCTGTATAAGTTCCATTGTACTCTCTATCAAACCCTTCATCATCAAAGTTAAAGTAACAATCAGGTGTATATCCGCTCCATTTTGAGTCATTGTCAAAATCCCACTCTTGCGGGACATTTTGGAGTGTTTTTGCAAGAATGATAGAACCGTTAGCATCAAGATAGTTATTTGTTTTTATGTAAGAGAGAATAGCATCATCGCTGATTTGCGCTATCTTTGCACTTTTGTCTTAAAAAAGATTTTTCCATCTGTTTGTAAGTGCGTACTCTGCAAACTCATAACTTGTCTGAAGCTCTACATCATCTATGTAGTTTGGCTCTTCTGCGTCTGTGTGGCAGCTGTAGCATGGGTTTAAGATAGCGCCGTTTTCATCCTCTTTTTTTGTGTAACACTGCGAAGGGATATATGCTGCTTCATTGTTTATGATAGTTTTTGAAGTTGTTGCAACAAAGTTTTGCTCTCCTGTTTGGTAAACTCCCGCTTTTGCAAAAGCGTATGAGGTAGTATTGTTGTTCTGTGGTGTTGCAGCGTTATCATCATCTTCACCGCCCCCACAGCCTGCAATAATGGAGATGAGTGCCAATGAGAGCAGTGTTGCGCTCTTTTTTGAAATCTTCATGTGTCTGTCCTAACTTTAATTTTATATATTTATACAACTTCGGTATTACAAAACAGAAACACACAAGATGTTAAATGTTATTTTTTGGTAATCAAAAAGAGACACTACTGAAATAATTGAGATATAAAATACTGCTGAAATTTATCAAAATAAGGATACTAGATGAAAAGAACATGGTTATCGATAGCAGCAGCTACGGTTTTAGCAGCGGTATTTACGGGATGTGGAAGTGATAGCGACAGTGTTGTAGCAACAAACCCTCAGGAGACACTCAGCGGTGTTGAGTCGGTAGCGTTTGCTCCAATTGCAACTCCTTCAACGGAGGCTGAAAAACTTGTACATCAAAACACAAAAAGTGTTGCCATTAATGGTACTGCAAAATCTATAGATTACTCTATGATTATGGCGACCGGTCATGTCGATAACGATGAGATTTTCTGTCAGTCAAAAGATCAAAATGATCAGCCTATTACGTTTGCAGACGGAAGCCCTTATATCTGTAACGGGACGAACGACGGTGTCGGTTCAGGACTTGATTTCTCTTCTATTCTTCAAGCTAACGGCAAACTTTACATGGTAAGCCAGTTTGAGTGTCAAATAGGTTCAATGTATAAATTTGAACTAAATCAAGATAGCTCAACCGGTGCGCTAAGTGCAAAATCCGGAACGCTTGAGTATATCAGCCAAAAAGATGATTTCGGCGGATTTGTTCACTGTGCAGGACAGGCTACTCCATGGAACTCCCATTTAGGCTCTGAAGAGTATGAAACAAATGCAAAATGGGTAGAAGAAAATGCAGGAGCTGACGGTAAAACTGGAGATATATACTATGATGAAACAGCTAAGTTCTTCGGTGGAGACGCTACAAAACTTAATCCATATTTTTATGGCTGGTCTCCTGAAGTAAAAATAAATCTTGATGGTTCTGCTAACTATACAAAACACTATGCAATGGGAAGATTCTCTCATGAACTTTCATTCGTAATGCCTGATGAAAAAACTGTTTACATGTCAGATGACGGAACAAACGTAGGTCTTTTTATGTTTGTTGCAGACACTGCAAAAGACCTTAGTGCAGGAAAGCTTTATGCTGCAAAACTAACACAAACAAGTGCAGATAACGGCGGCGCGTTTAACTTGGATTGGATTGAGCTTGCGCACTTAAATGATGCAGCGGTAAAAGCAGAAGTTTCAAAAATGCCAAAATTCTCATCTCTTTTTGATGCCGTGACTCCTGTAGATGGAAGCTGTGAAGCCGGATATAGCTCTATAAACACATCTTGGGGACATGAGTGTTTAAAAATTAAAAGCGGTGTAGATGAGAGCATAGTAGCTGCATTAGAGACAAGAAGATATGCGGCTATGAAAGGTGCTACAACAGAACTTAGAAAAGAAGAGGGTATCTCTTACGATCCGGTTCGTAAAAAACTCTATGTTGCTATGAGTGAAGTTAGCAAAGGGATGGAGAGCGATCCGGCTTCAAGTTATGACATAGGCGGAGAAAATCATATTCAGTTGGCAAAAAATAACTGTGGAGCTATTTATGAACTTAGCATCAATGACAACATGGTTGCAACAGATATGACTTCCGTCCTTATGGGTGAGCCAATAACAGAAGATGCAAACGGAAACAAATGTCATCTTGATAAAATTTCAAATCCGGATAACGTTACTATGATTCCGGGAACTAATATCTTGACAATCGGTGAAGATACAAGCAGTCATGAGAACAATATTATCTGGGCATTTAATACACAAACAAAGCAACTTGATAGAATTTTTGCAACTTCAAGAGGTGCAGAGACGACATCACCTTTTTGGTACACAAATGTAAACGGATGGGGCTATATGACTGCGGTAACACAGCATCCTGACGAAGATACTGTTGAAGCAGGACAATCAACAATCGGTATCCTAGGGCCTGTAAAATTCAAATAGAGTTCTTTTTGTAACTCATCTCTTTTTGCGCCTCTTTTTTGAGGCGCTATCGATAATCAAATCAAAAGTTTCTTCAAAAAGTGCGTTATAATTAGGCTATGAATGAACTCTTAAGCGTCCTCCCCTCAGCTCGTGCAATCAGGCAAAAACTCTTACATGTAGAGGGTTTTACTCTCTTTTTGCCAAACTACATTACTATGAGCGACTTTGTCTCAAAGCTCTGCATGGTCAAAGATTTTAAAACATTAGATGAAGACGGCAGAGTTCTGCTTCTGCTTGAAGCAAGTGATTTTAAAAATTTTAAAAATCTTCAAATCCAGCGAAACTTTTTTACGTTTACAAAAAACTCATCCTATATATTCAAATTTTTTGAAGAGTTAAGTGCAGAGATGTACGACATAAAAGATTTAGCAACATCCGATATCTACGGCGAGTATGAGGAGCATATTGCGATACTTCAAGAACTCTACATTAGGTATGAGCTGCTCTGCAATGAACGAAGAGTTCTTGATAAGATATTTTTGCCAAAACTCTATGTTTTTAATGATGCGTATGTAAAAAAGTATAAAAATATAGAGTTACATGTTGACGGACATCTTACAAATTTTGAGCTGGAACTTTTAAAAAAATGTTGTGAGTTTAGCAGTATAGATATACTTTTTTTTGCGACTAGGTTCAATACAAAAATGCAAAAAAAACTCTCTGCTTTAGGCATAGAGCTTGAAGAGGGATATGAGTATAAAATCTCGCTAAACACAAATGAAATTTTAGAAAAAAAAGAGATAGCAAAAAACAGAAATATCAGATGTGAATCCCTCAGCGAGCCTATTTTGCAGGCAGCATTTGTAAAGAAGAGGATATACGACTTTGTAAAAAAAGGGTACAAAGCTGAAAATATTGCGGTTATTCTGCCTGATGAAAAGTTTGCCAAAGTACTAAAGAGTTTTGATGAGAAGTCAAACCTGAACTTTGCGATGGGAGAGCCTTTTAGCTCCACGATGATTTACGAGAAACTGAACTCTACATGTCAGTTTATAGAACAGGATTCCAAAGAGAACGAAGCGAAGCTTGAGAGAGTCGGTGACGAGCTTTATATGGAGCTGCGAAGTATTTATCATAAAAAGAGCAGCGAGGCAGATATCTTAGAGTTTTTGAGAAAATATAAAGAGATTTTCAGCAGTAAAAAAGAGCTGAAAATCTACGAAGAGGAGCTTTACGGTTTTAAAAACATCTTGCCTTTTATGAGAGACATGAGCATAAAATCCATCCTAAGCGTTTTTTTGCAGAGGCTCTCTAGCCGAACGCTGGATGATGTAAGAGGCGGAAAAATAACTGTTATGGGAGTTTTGGAGACCCGCTCGGTCGAGTTTGATGCAGTCGTGATAGTTGATTTTAGCGATAGCAATGTTCCAAAGAGAAGCGATAAGGATATGTTCTTAAACACAAGCATAAGGGAGATAGCAAATCTGCCTACAATGAGTGATAGGGAAAATCTTCAAAAACACTACTATGAAATGCTTATAAACCGAAGTAAAGAGGCGGCAATCTGCTTTGTAAAATCAAGCGAGAGCAGCGGTTCGAGATTTTTAAAACAGCTGGGTATAAAAGAGAAAAACAGCTACGAAGAGCTTGATTACGCAAATATACTTTTTGAGAGAAAAACTCCACATGTAAAAGCCGATGAAGATATAGTTTTGGAGTACAGCTTCAAAGACAAAAAACTCTCAGCCACAAAATTAAAAACCTTTCTTACATGTAAAAGAAAATTTTATTACAGATATGTAGAACATGTAAATGGACATGAGATACCAAAAGATATGCCTCGCGAGTATGAGATTGGCTTAGATGTGCATAATGCACTTAAAGAACTTTACAGCAAAAAAAGCTCTTATGAGAGTGTAGAGAAACTGAAAAAAGATTTACATGTAGAACTCGATGAAGCGTGCGGAAGCAGTGAGTTAGAGAAGTATCTTATAGCTATGCAAAAAAGAAGAATGGATGTTTTTTGCGAAAATGAGGTAAAAAGATTTGCCAAAGGGTGGCAAGTTTACAGATGTGAAGAGAGTATGCAGACACAGTTTGCAGGAGTGACTCTGGAGGGCGTAATAGACCGCATAGATAAATGTGCAAACGAGATAGCCGTGCTTGACTATAAAACCGGCTCATATCCTCTCTACACTGAGAAAAATTTCACGGAGGCTACAGACTTCCAACTGGAGTTTTATTATCTCTTAGCTGGCGGCTTAGGCAATGTTACGGAGTGTGGATACTATGACCTAAAAGAGTCTAAGATTGTCAGTGAACCTTTTTTAAAAGAGAAACTCTCCCTTTTACGCTCACATGTAAATGATTTGCTAAATATCGAGGATGTAAATTTTAATAAGTGCGAAGATGTCAAAAACTGTCTTTTTTGTGACTATAGAGTAATGTGTGGGAGAGAATAATACAAAAGGAAGAAAATGAGTGAAGAAGAAAAAAACAAGAACAATCCTTTGCATGGTGTTACGCTGCAGCATATTTTGGAGACTTTAGTTGAGCGTTACGGGTTTAAAGAGTTGGGCAACAGGATTGACATCAGGTGTTTTTTGATAAACCCGACCATAAGCTCATGCTTGAAGTTTCTTAGAAAAACGCCGTGGGCGAGGGCAAAGGTGGAAGAGCTGTATCTGAAAAATTGAATGCTTTGATTAAATGATAGATTGCTTCGTCGCAGACTCCTCGCAATGACAAGTTGTCTATTGTTCAGAAAACTCAATTATAAAAAGTCTAATAATTAAGTAGAGTTGAATTATAATGTTTGTCTTATACGTATAAAGGTGAAATTTTATGGTATCGCAATCGGCAGAACAAAATCCTTTGCTAAAAACTTATAAATATATACTCGATTTTTATTTTGGCGATGTTAGTTATGATACTATTTTTAGTTTAAATCATACAAAAAATGAAGATTTTAATATGGAATCTGTCTTTTTTGTCTCCGAGCAGATAGGTCTTGTAGCTTTAGAAAAGACGATAGCCGCATCCGATATTCCAAGTCACTTTCTCCCCTGCATTGTGTTTAACAATCGCAATGAACCTTTTATTTATCGAAAAAATATTGCCAATAAAAAAATAGAACTTTATGATGCCGCTCTAGAAAAAAGTTTTGAAATAGAGTATAAAAAATTAAGCGGCTATAAAAAGGCTCTTCTTATATTTAGAGAAGAATCCAAAGCCGATTTAATAGATAAAACTCCTACAAACAAGTGGTTTTGGCAGCCCGTGAAATCATTTTGGAGGTCGTATGTAGAGGTTGGGATTTTGACATTTTTTATAAATTTGTTTGCCCTTTTTGTGCCTTTGTATATTATGATTGTTTACGATAGAGTAGTGCCCAATGAAGCTTATGATACTCTTTTTGTGCTAAGTTTCGGACTTATAATTGCGCTTGTTTTTGAGCTTGTTTTTAAGAGCGTTAGAACTCATATTATTGATAAAACCGGCAAAAAACTCTCTTTATATCTTGAAGAAGATTTGATGAAAAGACTCCTTAGTATCCAATCTCAATATGACATCATGATGACAGGCTCTAAGGCAAATTTATTTAGAGAGTTGGCAACTGTAAGGGATTTTTTTGCTACCAAATCCGTTATACATATAATTGATTTTCCATTTTTTATATTTGCTCTTATAGTCATATATTTTATCTCTCCTGCCGTTGCTTTAGTTCCTTTTGTGCTGGCTCTTATTATTATGCTTATGAACATAGGGTTACAAATTCCGATTGGGCATTTGAGTAAAAAACATCTTGAAAACATTCAGTCAAAACATAACTATTTAGTTGAAACAATACAAGGCAGCGATGCGGTAAAACTCTCCAATGCAACTGCTTCAAAACTTTTCAATTGGAGAAATATCATAGCTTTTGGAGAAAATATTCAGGTTAAGATTCAGTCTGTAAACGCATTTGCGCTCAATATTTCACAAGCGCTGATTCAGTTAACGACGATTTTAGTTATTTCGGTAGGTGTTTTTCAAATTGCAGATAAAAATCTAAGTGTCGGCGGACTCATCGCAGTAACTATTTTAGCAAGCAGAGCCATGATTCCCGTAATCAGTCTATCTACGATGCTTATAAAATTTAAAGAGATTAAAGACTCTCTTAATAATCTTAAAGAATTTTGGAACCTGCCGCAGGAGAATGAAAAAAATATCGAGATAGGAGTTGGCGCCTTAAGCGGAGATATTGAATTTAAAGATGTGACATATTATTTTAAAAATTCAAAATACCCCTCTGTAAGTAATCTTAATTTTAAAATAAAAAAAGGCGAAAAAGTCGGTATTATCGGGCAGACTGGAGCCGGAAAATCAACGGTTTTAAAACTTTTAACAGGACTTTTACACCCGACAAAGGGAAGTGTGTTTATAGATAATCATGATATCTCTACAATCCACCCCGTAGAAATCAGACAAAATATAGGTGTTATGACACAAGAACCTTATCTTTTTAACGGTACTTTAAAAGAGAACATAGAGCTCTCAAAACCAATCAGCAAAGAGAGGATGATGGAGCTTATCGTTTTGAGCGGACTTGAAGAGCTTGTGAAAAAAAGTGCTCAAGGAGATGGCGTCGTCGTGGGAGAGAGAGGAGTAAACTTAAGTGTCGGGCAAAAACATCTCGTAGGTCTTGCAAGAGCAATTGTTAACGACCCTTCAATCCTTATCTTGGATGAACCGACAACAGGACTTGATGTAGGATTAGAGAAAAAGCTTATGAATAATTTGAAAAAAATTATTGAGGAGAAAACACTTATTTTGATAACACACAGATTTGCCGCGCTTGAGCTTGTAAATCGCGTCATTGTTATAAACAACGGCAAAATAGTTGCAGACGGTACGCGGGATGTTATATTGAGCGCGCTTAGAACTCCAGGTGGTGCAAAATGAAACTTCACTATCAAGAAGAAAATTGGAACTATAGACTCGTTATTTACCCTATGATGGCATTTGTGGTTATATTTTTTGTATGGGCTGCTTTTGCCGAAATTGACGAAGTAGTAAAAGGAGAGGGAAGAGTTATCCCCTCGGGGCAAACAAAAATTCTACAACACTTTGAGGGCGGTATAATTACCGATATTCTAATAAGTGAAGGTGACAGTGTAAAAAAAGGCGATGTTTTATACACTTTGAAAAATGACTATTTTATGGCTGACTTAAAATCACAAGAACTTGAAATAATGGCTCTTCAGGCAAAAGCTATGAGGCTTGAAGCACTTATTGACAGCAAAAACCTTGTGTTTGCAAAAGAATTTACACAAAACATAAGCGGAATTGTTGAAAGTGAGAGACAAACTTTTGAGGAAGAAAATGCAAATCACAAAAGACAACTCGGAATAGCGCAAGATCAATTAAAACAAAAAGTTCTTAGATTGGATGAGTTGACAATGAAGCTGCAAAACCTTGAAATGGAGATGCAGCTTGCAAATGAAAATATGCAGATACAAGATGCTCTGTTGAAAAAAAATGTAGTATCTAGAAAAAATTACTTAGTAGAGTTGTCGAAAAAACAGACTCTTGTTACAGAAATACAAAATGTGAGAAGTTTAATCCCTATTGTAAAAGAAGAGATTAAAGAGTCGCAAAAGAAGGTACAGAGCGTAAATTCAGAGATGCTTTCAAAAAATCTCAAGCAACTCTCCGAGGTAAAACTTAGCATTAGACAGATTCAAGAAAAATACAAAGCCTCCCTAGACAGGGATTTGAGAAAAGATATCGTAAGTCCTGTAAACGGTGTGATAAATAAACTCTATTTTAATACGGTAGAGGGAATTATAAAACCCGGAGACAATATAGCTGAAATAACGCCTGTAGAGGATAAACTTGTAATAGAAGCGAAAATAAAATCAAGTGATAGAGCGCAAATTTGGAACAATCAAAAAGTCTCTATTGAGATAACAGCGTATGATTTTTCAAAGTACGGTCTTTTAGAAGGAAGAGTTGTCTAAATATCTCCTGATAGCACAGAGGATAAGCTTGGTAACAGATACTACATGTTGAGAGTAAAAGCCGATACGCTAGGTTTTGATGAAGATTCTCAAATTCTTCCGGGCATGGTTGCAAATATTAATATCATAACAGGTAAAAAGAGTGTTTTGAGATATCTGATAAAGCCTCTAAAAGATATCGCACAGAACTCTTTTAAGGAAATTTAACATTTTACATAATACCAAAGTGTTATAATGTGATAAATAAAAAATAGGATTTGATATATGACTTACATAGAACTTTTAAAAAGAATAGATGCCCTAGCTCCTCTGCCAAAAACTGTTCTAGATATCGAAGAATTTAAAAAAACAGATAATTATGATACTAATGATTTAGTAAAAATAATCGAACAAGATCCCTTGATGGTGTCAACAATTTTAAAAACGGCAAATTCGGCGATGTTTGGTTTTGTAAGTAAAATCGATTCGCTCAGTAAAGCTGTTTCTCTTTTGGGGATAAATTTTACAATTTCCATTGCTTTGGCAAGCGGTATTAAAAATGCCATAAATAGCCAACTGGTTGTATACGGAGGCGATAGTGACATGTTCTTGAGAATTGCCAACATGCAGTCTAATTTTGTAAGCTTATGGATGAATCAAGTTGATATGGAACTGAAAAAAGAGTTGATTCTGCCATCTTTTTTACAAGAGAGCGGCAAATTTCTTATAAACAATGCCGTTATGGATGAAGGAAAAAAAGATGATTTTCTTAAACAAGTCAATGAAAGATTTGATGATATAAGCACGGTAGAAAAAGAGTTTGTCGGGATGAGCAGTGCGGATGTGACTTCTGCTATTTTAAAGCATTGGAATATTGCTCAAAGTATTATTGGCGGTATTAAGTATAGCGATGATGTCTCAAAGGTGCTTCCTCAGTTTGAAAAACAAGCAAAGATTTTAAATATCGTAAAGCTTGTTTGTAATATTTCAAAACCTCTTGATGAAAGATGTATAGAAAAAGCCAGACAAAGAGTTGAGGATTTCGGTTTTGACTTGAAACCTTTTGATGCGGCTGTTGTGAAGATGCAAACAAGAATTTCTGAAGAATAAGGTAGAATAAAAATGTATTTTAAAATTTGTAATGTTAAAAAATTAAAAATTATTAATGTTTTAAAACAACATTTTTAGTTTTAATATTTATACAATATTGTGTTATACTCTTTTACTGTTTTTCAAAGATATGCGCATTATAAAGTTAAAAAAATAATACAATCAAGGAATTTAAAAAAGAATGTTTACTTTTATTAAAAGATTACAAGAATTATTAGCGCAGCTTAAAAAGAACAAGGGTCTTTGGTTTACGACTTTATTTGTTGTATCTATTATCGGGATTTTTGTTTCTATGTATATTATTATGACTATGACAGATAGAGTTTCAGAAAAAGTTTATCAAAGTATGTTTGATAGTTACGAGTTGAAATTAAATGCAAAAGTGGAGAACAAGCAAGAAGAGTTTAAAAAAATAGCAACAGTGATTCAGCAAGATGAACTGCTCTTAAGTGCTTTAGAAGTAAACAATACTATAGTTACGGATAAACTTAAAAAATCTCTAAACGAAGAGTTCCTCAAAAACGGGTTTGCGGGATTAAGTGTAGATTTTGTCAGTGCAGCAAATAAAGATAAACCATTAAGAAATACTTTAAATACAGTCCTAAGTAGTAAAAGAACACTCTTTGGAGTAGAAGTTTTAGACAATGGTGTTTTCTTTGTTTATTTGGTTCCTCTGCAGAAAAATGAGAGTGTTTACGGTGTTTTAGAGATAAAGGAATCAGTGCACACTTTTAAAACACAACTAGCAAGAGAAGGAAGCCAATACCTGTTTTTACTTGATAAAAAGATGCTTTCTTCTTTATCTCTTGAAGAAAAAGCAGATAAGTACAAAGAGGTCAATGAAAACTATGTTCTAAAACAAGTCGAGTATAACACGAAATTTGCATCGACTATAAATGAAGTAGATTTTGAAAAAATTAAACAGCTTAAATATGCTCTTTATAGTAATTATTTTAGAGTAGTTAAAAAAATCACCGATATAAATGGAGTAGATATCGGTTTGATGGTTACAGGAGAGAACATAGATGCAAGCGGTGGTTTTGTAAATATCGCAGGCGATATGACAAACACAGTTACTACCGTTGCTTTAGGGTTAGTAATTTCCATTATCTTATTTCTATTTTAGGTAACTTATGAGACGTATTAGAATATTAAAAATTTATTTTATCTTTTGGCTTTTTATCTTTTTTTTAGTATTTTCAAATCTTGATTCTTTTATTAGCTTTTTTATGGCTACTTTGACTTTTAATATTGCTGTTTTGACTATTCTCGCAATCGGTATGATAATTGTCTATCATTCAGCATTTAGATTAACCATGCTGGCAGGAACATTCGGTATTTTGGCATATAAAAAGGGTGAAGAACTCACCCAGTATCTTCACGGTATTGATAGAATTATGCCTGCGAGTATTGCTCACATGTTCTATAAAAGAGCAAAGGGCGGGTCTCTTTATTTTACTCAAACAGAAGCAAGGGATGTAACCACTTGGCTTGAAGAAAAATTTGCCTCCCAAAAAGTATATATAAACTTTTTTACGGCAACTGCTTTAATGATAGGACTTTTTGGAACATTTACAGGCTTGCTTAAAGCAATCGATGATATGGGTGCTATTGTTTTATCTTTAGGCGGAGATATTAATATTGCAGAGATAATCTCCGGATTTTCAGGACCATTGAGCGGTATGGCAATAGGTTTTGGTTCTTCTTTGTTTGGTGTTGCAACGGCTATCATTTTAAGTCTTAAGAGTTATATTCTCAGCAGAAATCAAGAATCTTTTATAGAAGATATAGAAGATTGGATGAAGGGAAGAATCATTGACTCGCAATCCGCCGAGGCAATTCAACAGTTTCGAGAAACAGAGGGTCTGGGGCACATAGGTTTTACTCAGCAAGCAGGAGTTCATCAAGCGGTTGCTTCCCCATCAGACCCTATGGCTTCGAGTAAATTTTTAGATGTTTTTGGAGAAGCTATGAGCGGACTCAAAGAAGAGATGAAAAGAAGCTCCGAGGGTAATGAAATCATATATAAAATGCTCTCGGAAAATTTAGAATCTACTGCTAAATCAACCTCAAATCAGATAGCACTTTTAGAGAGTATTGTAAATTCCATAAAGGAGTTAAATATCAATCAATTTTCAAATTCAAGCACACTTGATGAATCTATACAGTCTCTTGCAAATATAGCAACAAGCCAGCATAAAACGATGAAACAGTTGGTAGATATTCAAAAACAAAATCAAGAGTCGATGGAAAATCTCGCTCAAACTTTTGCTTCATCATCTAAGACAATTGTGAAAAGTTAACACGATGGCAAAAAGATGTGAACAGGAGTTTAACCCATGGCCTGCATTTGTTGATGTTTTTTCATCAGTCATTTTGGTCATGTTGCTGTTTTTGTTAATCACTATTGTAAATATTGTCTATTACGCACAGTTTAAATTTAAAGTTTCTTATACGGGAGCGATAACAAAAAATGAAGTTATCTCAAGTGCAGAGACAAAAAAATTTGAAGTTTTTGAGAAAAAAGAGAATATACAAGAAGCTATAAAAGAAGAAGAAATTTCTCAAATCGTAAAACAGCAAGAGATTAAAAAAACTCAAATAGAAGAAAAATCCGCTGAAATAGAAAGAGCAGGGAAGGATTTAAGCAGAATATATGAGGATGAGGCTACAAAACAAAAAACAGTTATAACAGAGGATTATCTGCTCTTAAATTTTGGAAGCAATGCAATCAAACTGGATAATCCGACGATTCTGCAGGTAAGAGAATTTATAAATAAAATCAAGCAAAAAAATTTAAAACATGTAGTAAAAATAAGTGCGGTGGATCCGACAAATCAAATCAGTGCAACGGTCATGAAGCAGATTTCACTGGCAAGAACACTTAACGCAAGAAACTTAATAAGACAAATGGGGTATGACATAAAAGATGTCCGCATCGATTTACTTAATCCTAATGCAACAAATATTTTAAATCAAAATGAAAATGGATACCTTATAATCAGAATTGAGAAAAAATAATGATATTTCATAAAAAAATAGAAATTTTAATTATTGCTTTTATACTAAGTTGTACTTTTATCGTGACAAATATTTAAGCTAATTCCACAAAAGAGAACTCTAAAAAAACTTTTGGCATAGATGAAGAAGAAGAGAGAAAAATTCAAAACTATAAGAGAGTCTCTTTAATAGACGTAGTTTTAGAAACTGTTTCAAACAGCTACAATATTAAAGCTGCAAGAGAAAAAGTAAGACAAGCAAAAATAAGTTTGGATGATGCGTATTCCGGCTATAAGCCTACTCTTGATCTTGAATATACTTACGGCAAAAACCAAGTAACCCCGGGAGATGAGGGTAAAGATACGGGCACGCATAAATATGCAGATGAGAATCTTAAACTACTTCTTAAGCAAAACGTTTATGCGGGAGGCGCAACTGAGTATAAGATTAAAGCTCTTGAAGAAAGCCTGCAAGTGTCAAAAAGCCGTTATGAACTTGCTATTAGTCAAGAGATACAAAATGCAATCAAGGCATATTTCGGTGTTGTCTTTTCCTCTCAGTCTGCAACTGTAACTAAAATAAACATGGAAATGCTGCGTAAAATACTTGAGATAGTAACCATAAAATACGAACTCGGTGCAGCTTCTATCGGAGACATAAGCTCTATAAAAGCAAGCGTTGCCAATGCAGAATCAAAACTAAGTCAAACCAATTCAAAATTTGTTGAAGCATTAAAATATTATGAATATATCGTCGGAGAAAACTTTAAATATACCTTGCCTTATGAATACGAATATGAGATAAAAATCGACTCTTTAGAAGAGCTGCTTAAAAAAGCTGATGAGGGTAATTTAAATATTGTAAGTTATTTGACAACCGTTAAGTCTGAAGAGTTTAAATTAAAAGGTAATCAATCAGGATTTAAACCAAAGGTAGACCTTTATTTTACATACATGAGAACTTTTGATAAAGATGTTGCCGCTGAAGAGTTATATGAACAAGATACGAGCCAGATTTTTCTAAGCGTAAAATACAATCTATACAATGGTGACAAAGATTCACATGCAATCATTTCAACTTATAGCACAATCAGAGAATTGCGATACAAAATTGAAGAGGAGAGAAGGAAGGTAAAGTGGATTATTTCTGATGTATTTCAGTCATTAAATGCAATTGATGGAACAATAGGCAGTATAAAACAAGAAGTTGAGTCTTCTGAGGTTACGGTTGACTCATACTGGGAAGCCTTTAAAAATGGAGAGCAGGATTTGCAAACTCTTTTAATCGCACAAAGACAGCTTAATACGGCACAAGTTTCACTTATAGAATCTTATGAAAATAGACTAAACAATTATTTCAAACTTTTGTTTGAGACCGGCGAGCTTGTTTCATTTTTTGAGTTAGATCCGACAAAAGAAAATTTTATTGATTTTACAAAAAGTAAATACGACAACAGTTACTCTAAAGATACGCAGCTTGCAAAAGATTATGCAGCATTTACGACAATAAATATAGAAGCAGAAGAACCGCCTGTAGTAGAAAAAGAGGTACAAACGGTTGATACGCTCGAAGATATCCTGATGTTTAAAGATATGTTTTTAGATGCCAATGACAGCGATTTCACCATTTTTATTAGCAGTTTTGATTCTGTGTATGAAACTTTTAGTTTTATGAAAGAGTACAATGCGACAAAACATGCTTTTATAGTTGATATGATTGAAGAGAACAAGCTCAAAAATGCAATAGCACATGGGATTTATGAAAATTTTGAACAGGCAGATGATGTATTGGGTATTATAAAAAAAGACCAAAACAAAAAATACGAAGTAGTGTCAATAGCTAAAATCAAAGAACTCTATAAAAAGTTTTTAGATACTTTAAGTGAGTTGCAGCCTAAAGAAGCTGTGCAGCAAAAAGAGATTATAAAAACTAAAATAGTAAAACTTGTTCCTAAAAAGCCGCAGCCTTATTTTACAAATGAAGAGTTCAAACAGGAGTTTATAAGTGCAGGTGAAGATAATTTTACTATCAATCTTGCAACATTCACTAAACTTGATGATGCTATAGCTTTTTTGGATAAAGAACAAATCAGCGATAAAGCGTTTGTGTTTAAATATGGTACGAATGCTGAGTGGATTAAAGTCCTTTATGGTGTTTTTGCAACGTATGAAGAGGCACAGACAAGGCTTGCTAACTTATCTGCAAAAACAAGAGAGAGCTATTTTCCTGTTATAGAAAATATTAAGGATAAACAAGAGCTATATAAAAAATACAGCCATTTAGAACTAGGCACGCCGCTTGGCTCTTTTGGTGAGACAGAGTACATTGAGATGTCGGAAGACGGCGAAATTCAAGTGCAAGATATAGAGACTCAAAAAGAGGATGAAAAAAGCACTTCTACATCGCTGACACAAATTGTTGTAGCTGCACATTCAAGCTATGAGAGCGCAATGATTAGTAAAAAGAGGTATGACGCATATATTAGCGAACATGAGCAGCTCAAACAAATCGTACAAAAATACTCTTTAAAAACACAAATCAAAGAAGACGGAAACTATTTTGTGTTAACAATTGGAGTTTTTGAACAAAATCCTGATCGCAAAATTGTACTTGAAAAAACAAGAGAAAAATTCAAAAGTGCTTATGTATTGAAACTTTCAGACAAAAAAAGCACGCAAGTGAATGAAAATTGAAGTACAAAATAAAATTTACCCTAGGTATAAAATTTGCACTAAGCGCTCTGTTTTTTTTACTACTGGTAACTACTGTTTTTGTGTATAACTACTTTAGTTATAAAGCAGCAATTAAAAGTGAATTTGATGAAAGAGTTAAATACAGCACAGAGATTGTTTTTGAAGAATTAACGCAGAGTTTATTGAACTCCTCTCATGAGAGTGTCCTCTCTATGCTCTCATCTGTTGTAAAAACGACTGAGATTAGTTCTATTAAGCTCTCGTATAAAAGATTTTTATTTTCAAAAGAGACACTTCTTCGTAATTCCAACTATCAACAAAATAGTGACTGGGGGATAAATGATGTAGTAACTGACGCAAAAAATGGAAATGTTACAGCTCTTGATAATAACATGTACGAATTTTTAAGCGCAAAAAGTTTTAACCCTCAAGAGCCGGTTGTGTTTAAGTTTTTTTTGTATAAAAACGAGATACTTATTAATGCAGTCTCTAAAATCTACTTTGGGTATGAGGTCTCAAAAAAAGATTTTAACCCTGACTCTTTTGATAAAAGTAAAACAGAAACAACTCTTTTTTTAAGGGAGAAAAAAAATATCTCTTTGCTTAACAAACCCTTTGTTGAGCTTCAATATATCATAGACCAAAGTACGGTAAAAGAAAAAACAGCATTTCTGCTTAGAACATATTTGATATATTATTTTCTTGCCGTATTGCTCTTAGGAGTGATTTTTATAGGAATTTATATTATATTTATAAAAAAAATGCTTTTAAATTCTATAAAATATTTTAAAGATACTATGGCTGAGACGCTCAACAACAACTTTGTATTTAATGATAAAAAAGAGGTAATAAATGAAGATATAGATGAAGCTTTCCGTTTGCTTGGTAATATAACAAAAAAATATATAATAGTTCTAAATGAGCTTAATATTAATAAAAATATTTTAGAGAGAAAAATCTTTACCGACGATTTAACCGGACTTCCCAATCAAAAAGTTTTTGAACTTGATTTAAAAAACATGTTTATTGTAGGCTCTGATGGATTTGTAGGAACTATTAAGCTTGAGTCTTTAGGGGATTTTACAAAAAAATTCGGTTCAGCTTTGGCAAATCACTTTATAGAAGAGTTTGCTAATGTCGTACAAAATAAATTTTATGAACTCGACTTGCAAGAAGCAACGCTCTATAGATTTTTTGGTTCAGAATTTGCAATGATTCTTAAAAATGAAAGTGAAGAAAAAATTTTAGAGTTCTCTAGAAATCTTGCGCAAGAGCTCCAAGAGATGGGCATGCGCTATGAAGTAGAAAATAAATCCGCTTATTTCGGCTTTATTCCTTTTGATAAATACGGAACAATAGAGTCAATTTTACATTCGTTAAGTGATGCATATAATATTGCAAAAAACAGTGAAAATTATTACTATGTGGTAAGCCCGTCCGAAGTTTTAGACAAGTTTAGTATTATAGAGCAAAATGTAAGAGAAATAATAGAAAATAACTCTTTTGAAATAGAGTATGGTTTTGAGACAAGAAGTATTGAAAATGACGAAATAATTATGTTAGAAGCAATTCCTGTACTTTATGATAAAAACAAAGAAAAATTTGCGATAGGCGTATTTATCTCTGCTGCAGAAAAAATTAAACTTGCAGTTTCTTTTGATAAAAAAATTATAGAATCAGTCGTAGATTATATCAAAGCAAATAATTTTAAATACAGTATAGTTATAAATCTATCTATGCTCTCACTTAAAGATAATGAGTTTTTAACTTGGCTGCACTCTTTGTTTTTATTTAATGAAAATATTTCTAAAAAAATCATTTTTAGTATGACTTCTTATAATGCTTCTACAGATGTCGAGGTGTTTAAAAATTTTGCACATGAGGTTCATCGATTTGGAGCAAAAATTATTTTAAAAAGATTTAGTATAAACGATTTTGCGATAGAGCAGCTAGGAGAGTTACATTTAGACTATTTAAGAATAAATAAAGATTATACTACTAATATTTTCAATGACAGAGATAAAAAACATTTCCTAAGAACTGTCGTAAATCTTGGGCAGTCTCATGAGATAGTTATAATCGGAGATACCATAAGAGATGAAAGAGATATTGCGGCATGTGCGAGTATAGGCTTGGATGCTATTAGTAATTATTGAGGTAAGTAGATGAAAAACACTTTTTTCGGCGTTGGTTTAAGTATCGTTTTTTTGTTCTTCAGCGGTTGCAGTCATAAAGAAGTTCTTGCTTCTAAATACTATCCAAACTATACAAAAGATGATATTTTACTTGCAGGTAAATACGCTTTTTTGATTGACAAAAATAGTGAGTATGTTGTAGATTCTTACAGAGACCGACTTGAAGCTACAAAAATAGGTTTGATTTTTGATGTTTTGTTCCATGAAGATTATGTACTAAAAGTTGAAGAGGATGATTGCGGGACTTTAGCAACTTTGATTCTTGAGGGCTCTTTTGGTGTGGACAAGATGAGCAAGTATAATTTTTTAGAGCATAAAAATCTGCAAAACCGCCGTATGAAGTATTGGGAAAATATAGAGTTTCTTATAAATAAAGAAAACCGTAAATTTATTTTTTTTGATATGGGCAAGGCGGATGCTTATAAAAATGTTTTCATTGAACCGACAAAAGATATGAGCACATGTATAATAAAAAATGAGTTTGAAAATGGTCTTATGAGAGATAATGTAAAAAATACATTTGGAGTTTATGATGAAAATCGTTAAATTAATCCTGCTACATGTATTGTTTTTATCTTTTGCTTTTTGTAATGATTTTGACAAGGGAATGGAATTTTACAAAAATAAAGAGTTTGGCAAAGCTCATGAGTTGTTTATAGCTGCGGCAGATGAAAACAATTCAAATGCACAGTACAATCTTTCATTGATGTATAAAAATGGTGAAGGAGTTGAGAAAAACTTAGACCAAAGTGTCTATTGGCTAAAAAAATCGGCAGCCCTTGATAATGCAATCGCTCAAAATACATTGGCATACTTTTATGAAAACGGTATCGGGGTCGAAAAAAACATAAAAGAGGCTATAGAGCTATATGAGCGCTCGGCTGCGCAAGAATATACTCTCGCCCAGTTTAACCTTGCTATGATTTATGAAACTTTTAAGTTTGACGATAAAGCTTTAAAAAGGGCTTTTGACATGTATAAAAAAGCTGCACAGAGCGGGCTTCTTCCTGCTCAAAACAACTTAGCACGATTATATTATTTTGGTATAGGAACTCAAAAAGATTTGAAAAAAGCTTACGAGTGGTATGAAAAGGCGGCAAATCTAGGTGATGATGTAGCAGCATTCAATCTGGCTTTGATGTATTACAGTGCAGAAGGTACTTCAAAAGAGTATGATAAAGCACTTTTTTGGCTTGAGTTTTCCGCAAAAAAAGAAAATATATTTGCGCAAACACAGCTTGGAGATTTTTATAGAAGCGGAGAGCTTAAAGAGCAGAGTTATGAAGAGGCATTTTTTTGGTATTTTGAAGCTGCAGCCGCAGGATATGCTAAAGCACAGTACTATGTAGGACTTTTTTATTATGAGGGATATGGAGTTGCACAAGATAAAGAAGAGGGACTTTTTTGGATGAATAAATCTAAAAAAAACGGCTACTCTTTTGCAGATACTTTTTTAAAAAGAGTAAGTAAAAGATAAAGCAATATATTTTAAAATTTATGCTAAAATGAAGAATGGATGAAAATAAGATGTTATATTTTAGTTTAGAGTCATAAAGCAATAAAGCAAAAAAGGGGTGCAACAATGGCAGATCAAAGCAAAAACCAAGATGCTCAAACAACAGAAGTTCCACTTGATACAAAAGATGTTTTGCAGTATGAAGATAAGAAAGTTGTTGTAAAAAAAGCACCCCTAAAAGGTCAGAATGTAGCGGTATATGTCCGTCCAGGTGATGATGTTGCGTATGATATGGAAGATGTCGATGTTGCATCTTTAGACTACCGTCTTGTGGGAGGCGATATCGTTGTAACTATGCCAAACGGAGGAATTTTTACTTTTGTTTCCATGGCACTTATGGGATACGGTGAAAATCCACCCTCTTTTTTGGGTACGAGCGCTCAAAAATTTACTTTAGGCGATGTTCTTTCTCAGATTGAAGAGGTAAACGACCTGCCCTTTGACTCTATAGCGGTTGAAGCGGATATACAACAAGAGGACAGAGTCAAAAAAATTGTAGAAGAGTATGAAGAGAGAGTACAAGAGTTAACTCAAACTATAGTACAACAAGAAAATTTTAGTAATTTTCTGCCGAACACGGATACTCAAGTACAAAATCAAAAGTTTACATTTGAGGATACTTCAACTAAACTAGATGATTTTACGCCTCAAGAACCAAATCCGACTATTGTAGAAAATACCACACCAAATGAATTTAGTAATCAATTTTTGGGTCGGTACACACAGCCGCCAAGACCTGTTAATGACTTTGATGCGTATGCTCCCGACGAGGAGATGATGCCGGTAAATGATTTCGATGATTATGCTCCCGACGAGGAGATGATGCCGGTAAATGATTTCGATGACTATGCTCCCGATGAGGAGATGATGCCTGTGAATGATTTTACAGATGAAGAAGAAGGATTTGGAGATGGCTGGGGAGATTCTTATGCAGATGGAGAAGGCGATGGAGCAGTGGATGATGCTGCAAAACCGGCTTTTTATTTTAAGGCTACTGCACATCAAGTTAAATATAGCGAGGTAACAAACGATGAGGGGCAGATTGAAATTTTAGGCGGCGGCGGAAGTATCAATGGATATAAATTTGATTCTATCACCAATCAGTTTGAGCCCGAAACAATTGACATGAGCGACAGAAGTGAAGATATGATAATTAGAGCTGAAAACTCTAAATATTTCAGCACTACACCTGCTAGCCAAACGGGAACACATGCTCTTACATTTCAAGATTTAATCTCAGGACAGTCTGTTACGGTGGATGGCTTAACGCTCACTGCATCAGGTGCAATTACTGCCGCAGATGTGGCTACGGCATTTGCAACTCTTTCTGATGGTGCAACTGCGGGAAGCGTTGTAGCAGATGGAACATGGAGCGGTACGCCTCTCTCAGGCTGGACTTCAGGTGCTGCAACGGGTGCAACCGTAACTTTTACAAGTACATCGGACAATGAAGATATAGGAAATTTGACGGTAAGCTCCACCGGCTCGAGCATAGATGCACCGACCGATGTTTCAGGTGTTTCTACTCAAGGCGGTGTTGCTCAAACAGAAGAACATGCCTTAACATTCCAAGACCTAATCACCGGGCAATCGGTAACGATTGATGGCTTAACTTTAACTGCAACAGATGCAATCGCTGCTGCTGATATAGCTGCAGGCTTTGCAAGTCTGGCTGCAAGTGCCGCAAACGGAAATGTTGTGGCTAACGGTACATGGAGCGGTAATTTATCTGCTGATTGGACTTCAGGTGCCGCAACTGCTGCAACAGTAACTTTTACAAGCACAACTGCCGATACGGACGTAGATGATATAGTTGTAAGTTCTGCAGGTTCAACTATAGACGCACCTAACGCTGTGGGGATTGTTAGCACTGAAGATATTGTAACACCCTATCTCTCAAAAGTTTTAAGATTTGAGCCGCAGATGCCTGAAGGATTTTATGTTGAGAGCTTTGTTTTAGACGGTCTTCCTTCGGGAGTCGTACTTTTTGATAAAGATGGGAATGAAATCGGCGGTTCCACCATCACAAAAGATCAAATGCTTTTTAAAGATGCTCTGGGTAATACGATTGATTATGGCAGTGCTGATTTTATAACAAACTTTAAAAGTGCAGAGTTTGTTATAAAATATTCCCAAACTCTTGAAGACCCTTTTAATGTAGCTATAACTTCTAACTATAAAATTGATGAAGCTTACTTAGAAACTACAGATATAGAGCCTGAACAGTCCTATACGAACGAGTATACTTTTGCTCTTAAAGATATAACAATTGCCGATGATTATACATACAATAAAGCCGATTTTGCAAATGGCAAAGAAGAGGGTTTTATCTTATCTAAAGAGACAAATTACAATATCATAAAAGACGGGAGCGGAGACAATACCATATACGGCGGAATAGTAAAAGATATTGTTTACGACGGTGCTGGAGACGACACAATCTATCTTAGTATGGGAGATGATACACTCTATGGCGGAAGCGGTACAAACTACATCTATGGCGATACCGATAAAGATGGTGTAGACGGCGAAAAACATACGGGAGTCGACAGTGTCAGCTATGAGATTGTGCAAAGTTTTGAGTCAAGCGAAGTAAAACTGCTTGCGCAAGAAGGGTTTATATCTGCTGAAGAAAATCAAAAACTAAGCGGAACATACGAGCTTAGCTATGAAAACGGCGACCCTATCGCAAACTCTCTGGATATAGATATGCTTGCCTCTTACAAAGGGGTGTATGTTGATTTAGACGGTGTACATGTAGACGGGCTAAATATTGATGTGAACGGTGATGAGGTTATAGACGAAAATGATAAAATCAACGCTATTTCAAAATTTGCAAACAGTGTAGACAAGTTTACATACGATGAAAACGGTAGTGCGATAGACACCATAATCGGTGAAAATATCACTTTTACAAGTATCACTCCAAATACAGCTGTAGAGGATATAGTTGTCACTTCGGCGGGAGTTTCTGAAGTTGGGGCTCCTCAAGATGTTGTTAGTGTTGCTGTGCAAGGTGATGGAGCTACCACGGAGACGCATGATTTAACTTTTCAAGACCTAATTGCAGGGCAGTCTGTAACGGTTGACGGATTGACACTTAGAGCAACAGCTGCTCTCACGGCTGCAGAGGTGGCTGCAGGTTTTGCAACTCTTGCTGCAAGTGCCGCAAATGGAAATGCTGTAGTTAACGGAACATGGAGCGGTAATTTATCTGCTGATTGGACTTCAGGTGCTGTAACGGACGCAACCGTAACTTTTACAAGCCAAACCCCAACTGCCGCAGTAGCAGATATTGTTATATCTTCTAGCGGGGTAAGTGCTGTCGCTGCTCCTGAGGACGCAGTAAGCAGTGCGGTTCAAGGCAGTGATATGACTACTGAAAAACATACTGTAGTTTTTAAAGATTTGATTGCGGGTCAGTCGGTGAGTGTCGGCGGTTTAACACTTACGGCAAGTGCTCCTCTTACGGCGGCAAATATAGCTGCTGCATTCGCAGGCCTTGGAGCAGGTGCGACTGAGGGCAATATGGTAAGTGGCGGAGTGTGGAGCGGCGAATTGTCGAGTGATTGGACTTCGGGTGTACAAGAGCAAAGCGGATTAGAAAATCTTCAGGCTATAGGTTATGATATTCTTGAAGATGTAGAAAATGTAACAGGCAGCAGCTATAACGATACTCTTTATGGAAATGCCCTAATAGACAATGTTCTCTCAGGTCTTGGAGGCAGCGATAATTTAGACGGGCGAGGTGGCGATAATACTTTGCTTGGCGGAGACGGTTACGATACGCTTTTTGCAGGAAGCGGAAATGACTTTATAGACGGCGGGGGCGATACAGACACCGTTAGTTACATAAATGCCACGCAGGGAATGATTATCCGTTTTGACAGACCTTTTTCAGAAGAGTTTGACTATGCCGGATATTATGTTGCTGATTATGCTAACGATTTTGTTATAAAAGATAAAATCATTAACATGGAAGATATCCGAGGTTCAGAGTTTGCAGATACTATCTATGGAAACGGAAGCACAAATTTCATAGAAGCAGGTGATGGAGATGACAGTATATTTGCAGGCGGCGGTTATGATTTCATAGACGGTGGAGACGGGAGTGACTGGATTAGCTACAATCCTGCAGATTATCCAAACCTTGCAACAAACTCAAGCTTTATGGAACAGATACAAGGTATAACGGTTGACTTAAACAGCACTGATTTTGTCATGATTAAAGAAACTACTACAAGCAGACTTATCGACCTTGTTAAGAGTGTAGAGCAGATAAGGGCTACAAACGGCAATGACGTTATTTATGGCGGTAACAGTGCGGAAACTTTTTGGGGGCTTGACGGGGACGACAGACTGGAGAGCAGAAACGGTGATGACACACTTTATGGCGGAGACGGAAATGACTATCTTCGACCGGGAGCCGGACTGGATGTAAGTTGGGGCGGTGCAGATACGGACTACTTAGAACTTTACAATGATAGCTTAGTAGCAGGTTTGCATCTTAAGCTGAGTGAGGACGGTACGCTTCAATATTCAGCAGATGGTAACGATGGAACATGGGCAGATGGTTACGACGCAAACGGCGGTGTCAATTTTGCCTATGAGATTGAAGGATTTGGTGCTTCAAACGGCATAAACATAATGTACGGAAACAGTCTGGCAAATGTCTTAAATGCTCATAATGGAGATGACACTGTTTACGGTATGGGTGGCGATGACACTATAAACGGCGGAAATGATAATGATACGATTTATGGAGATGATTTAGCTGATACATTGAGTGGAGATGACATCATAACAGGTGGAAATGGAGATGATATCATGTATGGCGGCAAAGGCGATGATGTTTTTAGCGCTAGTATAAGATATAACACCGGCTCAGACAAAGATGAGTATCACGGAGGAGAAGGAGTCGATACTCTTAATTACTCAAGTTCAAATCATAACTATGCTATGACTGTGACCATGACGGGAAGCGGAGACGGTGCAATTACTTTTTCTGGGTTAGCAAGCAATGCTGCAAACTATGGAGATACCTTTAGCGGTATTGAAAGATTTATTGCAAGCAGAGGAAATGATACTATTGATGCAACATTAGATAATGATGGTATGTATCTAGACGGCTGGAGCGGTACGGATAATATCTCTGGCGGCGCAGGAGATGATACGATAATTGCTAGAAACACTTCAGGCGAGATTTATGACGGCGGAGACGGAGCTGATACTCTTCAGTTAGCTAAAAATGTCAATCTTAGAAATATCGACGTAAGTAATTTTGAAACACTTGACCTTCAGTCTTACAACGGTTATCTTAATTTGTCTCAACTAGGGTCAAATAGTTTTCAAACGATAAAAGGGAGTGGTAATTTTTATCTATATGGAACAAACAATGATGAAACATTCGACTTCGGCACTATAGACTTTAGCGAATTTAGCGGTAAGGTGTATATCTATGGCTACAACGGAGATGATATATTTGACTTTAGTAATGCAGCCTTAGGTAGTGATGCTACTTTTTACCTTGATGCAGGAGGAGATACAGACACTTTAAAACTCGGGGCAAATCAGACTTTTAACATGACGGATAACTACTATAATACTTTTGAGGATTTTGACATAGGTGCCGACTCAACGCTAAATGTGACCGCTCTTAATAATAACGGAAGATCATTTTACGCACATAATAAAAACTTTGATGATGTTGATGCCGATGATGGGCATATCAATTTTGTAGGCGGCAGCGGAAATGATATTTTTTATGTGGATTACACAGCTCTAAGGGATGGAAAGCTGAGTGTTGATGGAGCGGGCGGAAGTGATTTAGTTGATATAAGAACTGCATTAGACAGCAGCTCATTAACTTTTGACGATGCTGACATGTTTGCAAATATAGAACGATTGGAGCTTGACCAATCTCCAACAAGAACAAACAGTGTTGAGATTGATGCAAGAGTTGTCAACAGTTGGCTTGGAAGCGCCACAGACTTAACTTTGGATTTATATAATAATACTCAAGCAGGTATAGTTGATATTACAAATGAACAGACACCATCAAGCCTCACTTTAGGTTCGAGCTATAGCATAATAGCAGATAGTGACCCTAGTCTTAACTTTACTATGGCTGTCGTGTAAAAACTTTTTCATGTTCATAAATAACCTAGCCTACGAGGCGAGTGCGGGAAGCGGCAAGACTTTTATGCTTGTCGTGCGTTATCTTAGTCTGCTTTTTAAAGGTGCATCGCCCTCTAAGATTCTGGCACTTACTTTTACAAACAAAGCCGCAAACGAGATGCAGGAGCGAATCGTATCGACTTTAGAGGAGCTTGAACACAGAGGAGAGCTTGATGAGATAGCAAAGGTTACGGAACTCTCTCGTGAATTTCTGCTTGAAAACCGCCAAAGAATTTTAGGCGAGTTTCTAAATTCGCATACAAAAATCATGACGATAGACAGTTTTTTTACTTCCATACTTAGAAAGTTCTCTCTGTACGCCTCTTTGATGCCTGATTTTTCCACTTTTTCATCTCAACATGAGCTGAAACTTCTCTCACGGTTTTTAAAAGAGGTAAGCGTTGCAGGCAAAAAAGAGACTCTTATAGCGCTCTCTTTGCAGTCAAACAAGCGGCTTACGGATATATTTGGACTTTTAGACGAGTTTTACATCAAAGCTCAGGAGTTAAAGCATATAGAGTTTAAAAAGCAGGATTATCTGCAGTTTGAAAATGAAGCGATGCTTTACATGTCAAAACTGAGAGAGATTGTAGAGTCGTGCAGCGATGCTTCTTCAACCGTTTTAAAAGCCGTTCAAGCAGAGAGTTTTGAAGAGATTGCCTCAAAGGCTTGGATGGAGAGGGAGAGTCTGAATTACAGCACTTTTAAAAAGTGTTTTACGCCTGTTATGGATGAGCTGCTCTCTAAAATACAAGAGGCGGTAAAAAATCAAAACCGTGCCAAAGAGCAGAACTTCTTTTTTGCCCTAAAAGAGCTGAGTGACATATATAAAAATAGCAAAAAAGCACTCTACATGGATGACAGTGAGCTGAGTTTTTCCGATGTGACATACCTTGTTTACGAGATTTTAAACCTTATAAACGACAGCGAATTTTTGTACTTTAGACTTGATTCGCAGATAGAACACATGCTGCTTGACGAGTTTCAAGATACGAGCATTTTGCAGTATGAGATTTTAAAACCGCTGATAGATGAGATTACTTCGGGCAAAGGTATTTTTGACAACGGAAGTTTCTTTTTTGTAGGTGATGTAAAGCAGTCCATATACAGATTTCGCGGCGGCGTGAGCGCTCTTTTTGGAAGCGTAAAAGAGCAGAACAATACACATGTAGAAAAACTTCTCACAAATTACCGCTCGCAAAAAGAGGTTGTCGAGTTTGTAAACGGTGTATTTGAAGGCAAGATAAAAAACTATACTCCGCAGTTGGTCAAAGCAGATGCGAACGGCGGTTATGTCGAGGTTATACAAAACGATGAGCTGCTTCAAGAAGTCACGACTCAGGTAAAGCGGCTTATAGGCTTAGGCGCAGATATCAACGAGATAGCCGTTTTATGCGCAACAAACACAGACGGCGAGGAGATAAAACAGACACTTCACTCCGAGGGCATTGATGTCGTAACCGAGACGACTACAAAGCTTATCAACCAAAAAAGCGTAAAAGCTCTTTTGGAGTATCTGAAGTATCAGTACTTCGGCGAAGATATCTACATGTACAACTTTTTTGCCCTGATTTCGCAAGAAGCTAGAGCTATTAAGAGAGTTGATTTTAACAGAGTGAAAGTCTTGGATATTGTTAAAGATGCCATCAAAGAGTTCGGGCTTTTTGACGATGATTTTAATCTTATCCGTTTTTTAAATGCACTTTCAAAACAGAGCGATATCGAAGCACTTCTGTTTGAATACGAGAGGCTGGATATGAGTGCCGCGGCTTCCGAGCTTAATGGTGTGAGAGTGCTTACGGTGCATAAATCAAAAGGCTTGGAGTATGAACATGTCATTGTGATGGATATACTCAAAAAAGCTCCGCCGTCTCGCGATGCAATTATCTATGAGTATGATGAAATAGAGTTGACAAATATCTACCTTCGCATAAAGGGCAGGGATGCTATAGACAAGCACTATGCAAATGCGCTCTTAAAAGAGAAAGCTCTTGTTTATGAAGACAGTCTAAATGCTATGTATGTCGCTTTTACGAGAGCCAGAGAAAACCTGTTTGTTGTTTTAAAGTCAAAAGATTCTATGTTTGATATGTTGGATTTGATGCAATGCAGACATGGAGATTTAAAGTGTGGTAAAAATCACAACAGAGTAGACAAACAAGAGTCTCACGTGCTGGAGTACAAAGAGCTTTACTACGGAACGCAGAGTGATATATTAGAGCCTGAAAAAATGCAAGATGAGGATGTAAAGTCGATAAACTTCGGGCTTGCAATGCACTACATGTTAGAGATGCTCGCAGAGTTTGATGTACAAAGTATCATGTATGCAAAAGATATGATGCTAAATAAGTACGGGCATATTTTAGAAGATGAAGAGATAGAAGATATTCTTCGCAGAGTAAAAATGCTTCTGCAAAATGAGGAGTTTATCTCTTTGCTTGGTACAGAGTGTTACAGAGAAAAAGCGATAAGACACAAAAAAAATCTTAAGTATATCGACCTTTTGGTAAGGGATGATTCTCAAAAAGAGACACTTTTTGACTCTTGGAATGTAATTGATTACAAAAGTGCAATTTCTCATACCGGGGAACATCTAAAACAGGTGCGTAACTACGTTAAAGCCGTAGAAGAGATTACGAGTGAAAGTGCAAAAGGATATATCGTTTATCTGCTTGAAGAGAGTATAAAAATAGTAAAAGTATAAACCTTAAAAAAACCATAAATTCAGCTACTTGTAAGGTTAAGAAGATATACTTTCGCCAATTAAACAGACATTTTACTATGTTGATGTTAAGAAAATTACTTGAAAGGTTCAAGAATGAAATTTACGAAAATTGCAACTCCTGAACAAATCGATCAAAAATGGGTTTTGATTGATGCTGAAGGTAAAACTTTTGGTCGTATTATCACTGAAGTTGCAACAATACTTCGCGGTAAAAACAAACCATGTTTTACTCCAAACATTGACTGTGGAGACTATGTTGTAATTGTTAATGCTTCAAAAGCAAAATTCAACGGTCTTGGCAAAATTGCTAACAAAGAGTATTTTTCATACTCTGGCTACTTCGGTAGTGTTAAGAGCACTAAAATGACTGAACTTTTAGAGAAAAATCCTGAGAAGCTTTACAAATTAGCTACTCGCGGTATGCTTCCTAAAACTAAGCTTGGTGCTAAAATGATTAAAAAATTAAAAATTTATGCAGGTGCTGAGCATCCTCACACTGCACAACTAGCTAAGTAAGGAAACCAGATGGCAAAAATATATGCAACAGGACGTCGTAAGGCGTCAATAGCAAAAGTATGGTTAACTCCGGGTAGCGGAAATATAAGCATCAACGGTCTTTCATTAGACGCATGGTTAGGCGGACTAGAGGCAAAAAAACTTCGTGTTAAACAACCTCTTGCACTAACAAAACAAGATACATCAGTTGATATCGTAGCTACTACTTTAGGCGGTGGTTTCGGTGGTCAAGCTGACGCACTTCGTCATGGTATCTCTCGCGCATTAGTAAAATTTAACCCAGAGTTAAAAGCTATACTAAAACCTGAGGGCATGATGACTCGTGATTCACGTATTGTTGAACGTAAGAAGCCGGGTAAACGTAAAGCACGTCGTTCTCGTCAGTTTTCTAAGCGTTAATCGCTACAAAAACTTTTTTTTTCAGTTCTTTTCGCACTGGAAAAATCTCCTTCAAATTTTTCATTAACATTTTCTTCTATTTTACTTTGATATAATCGCTCAAAAAAAGAGTCATTTTGCGCTATTTACTGTTTCTGTTTTTATTACTAAATATTTTTCTCAAAGAGTGTGAAGCATCAACGCTTCATTTAGCAACCTCCGCCAATCCCTCACGGCTCAATCCCATACTCGCAACAGATTCAAGCTCATCGGAGATAACAGGCTTTTTGTTTAACGGACTAGTAAAGTATGATAAAGATTTATCAACAATCATAGGAGATTTGGCTGAGGAGTTCTATTTTGAAGATGAGAAGACGCTCTTTTTTAAACTCCGTAAAGGGGTGAAGTGGCATGACGGAGAGAGTTTTAGCGCAAAGGATGTTCTTTTTACCTACGAGGTGCTTGTATCATCCAAAATAAGCTCGCCATACAGCTCAAATTTTAGATTTGTTGAGAGTGTTGAAGCTGTTGATGAACTAAGTGTGAGAGTAAAATATAAGCAGCCATATTTTAAGGCGCTAGAGACATGGATGATGGGTGTTTTACCCCAGCATATTTTAAAAGATGAGCAAAATCTGATGAACTCCTCTTTTAATATAAATCCTATAGGCACGGGTGCATACAAACTTTATCAGCTAGAGCACTCTAAAAATATTATTCTTAGCGCATTTGATGACTACTTTGAGGGCAGGGCAAAGATAGATACTATCTCTTTTCATGTCATAGCCGACCCTATGACACGTTTTTTGATGCTCAAATCGTCCGCGCTTGATGTCGGCGGTATTGAGCCTATGCAGTATGAAAAACAGCTAAAGAGTGATTTTTTTAAAAAATTCAATATTTATGAAAACATCTCTCAATCCTACACTTACCTTGGTTTTAATCTTCGTTTAGAGAAGTTTAAAGACCCAAAAGTCAGAGAGGCGCTATCTTTAGCAATCGACAGAGAAGAGCTTGTAGATATTCTCTTCTTTGGCCACGCAAAGGTTTGTACGGGACCGTTTTTACCAGGCACTAAAGCGTTTAATGAGAGCGTTAAAGCACCTTTGCAGGATATAAACAGGGCAAAAGAGCTCTTACGTGAAGCAGGATATAATGAGAAAAATCCCTTTACATTTGAGATAGTAACTTCAAACTCTAGTGAAATTAGACCTTACGCCGCACAGATACTGCAGCATCAGCTTAAAAAAGCCGGAGTGATTGTAACGCTTCGAGTCATGGAGTGGCAGGCTTTCTTAAACATGGTGGTTTTTCCTCATAAGTTTTACAGCGTACTGCTTGGCTGGGGGCTCTCTCCCACGCCTGACCCATACATGTTCTGGCACAGCGATAACGATAAGCAGGGTGGTTTTAATTTGGTGGGTTACCATAATCCTAAAATAGACAAGATGATAGAAGAGTCTCAAAGTATGATTGAGAGTGATAATCTCTCCGCGTCATGGAGAGAGATGTTTAAGATAATAACGGATGAAAATCCATACCTTTTTTTATACATTCCAAACTCAATTACGACGGTTAGCAAAGAGATAAAAAATATAGAACCTGCTCCAAGCGGAATCTGGCACAACTACATAAAATGGGAGAAATAGTTTGATAATTTTATTTGATTTAGACGGTACTTTAATCGACTCCACGGAGGCGATTTTAGAGTCGTTTCACCACTCCTTTGATTTTCATAAACTCTCAAGAAAAGATGATGAAGAGATAAAAGCTCTTATAGGATATCCGCTGGATATCATGTATGAAAATTTGGGAGTCGAGAAGGGTGTAATCTCCGAGATTATTACGACATATAAAGAGCAATACAGAGACATTTCAACCCAAAAAACCGAGCTTTTAAAAAATGCAAAAGAGGCGGTAGAGTTGGCAAAAGAGTTTGCCACGCTTGGGATAGTAACGACAAAAACAGGACACTACTCCAAAGTGCTTATGGAGCATTTTAACATCATGCATCACTTTGATGTCCTTATCGGAAGAGAAGATGTACAAAATCCAAAGCCGCATGCAGAGCCGATAATGAAAGCTTTGGAAAAACTCGATACTAAGAATAAAGAGATTTGGATGATTGGAGATACGAAATTGGACCTAATAGCCGCTCAGGCGGCAAACGTAAATTCGATTGGAGTTTTGAGCGGATATGATAAGATAGAAACATTGAAAATGTTTACAAATGTTATATTGAATGATGCCCTAGAAGCCGCTATTTACCTTCAAAGTAGGAAAAAATAACACACATCATTTGTTTCTTAAAAAAAAATAAAGTCTCAAGCTATTTTTAAGAGCAACTTGTCTAAAATAAACGGGTAAATTGGAATTAAGGTTCTTATATAAAATATAGAAGGAGAGTTTATGCTAGAGATTAGATGGCATAGTCGTGCTGGACAAGGTGCTGTAACCGGTGCTAAAGGTTTAGCTGATGTTATTTCTACAACAGGTAAGCATGTACAAGCATTTGCATTTTATGGATCTGCGAAACGTGGAGCCGCGATGACGGCTTATAACCGTGTTGATGATGAAGTGATTATGAATCATGAAAAATATATGAGACCTGACTATGTGTTTGTTATTGACCCTGCATTGGCAATAACAACAGATGTTACTATTAACCACAAAGAGGGGACAAAGTACATCATTACAACACATATGAGTACAGATGAACTAAAACAAGCTCAACCTAAACTTCAAGATAAAGAAGTGTATACGGTTGATTGTATTACGATTGCAAACGAGACTATCGGTCGTCCAATTCCAAACACCCCTATGCTTGGTGCATTTATGAAAATTTCCGGAATGTATGATATTGAATTTTTCAAAGAGAGTATGAAAAGGGTTCTTGGAAAATTACCACAAAAAATTATTGATGCAAATATGCTTGCGATTCAGCGTGCATTTGATGAAGTAAAGTAAGGGGCTTATGATGGCAAAAAAAGGTTGGGATGAGTTCGAAATCGGAGCTATGCTTCGCACTTTTGAGGGGAAAATAGACGATATTGCAGGAACGCGACAAGAAGATCGCGACTATACACAAAACAGCTCTTATACCGCAAGTGTATCCGACTGGAGATTAATCAAACCGGTATTTAACAAAGATTATTGTATTGATTGTCAATTTTGTTGGGTATATTGTCCGGATGTTTCAATAATTTCAAGAGATAAAAAATTGATTGGTATTGATATGGATCACTGTAAGGGGTGCGGAATATGTGTTGAGGTTTGTCCTACAAACCCTAAATCACTTCTAATGTTCCCGGAACAAGCCGATGAAGAGACAGAAATAGCTTCGTGGCCTAAAAAAGATGAGGAGGAAGCATAATGGCGTTTGACAAAATGGAACTAAGAGATATTGAAGTATGGGACGGAAACTTCGCTGCTGCACAAGCATTGAGACAGTGTAAAATTGATGTTGTTGCAGCATACCCTATTACGCCCTCAACTCCTATAGTTGAAGGTTACGCAAAGTTTTTAGCAGACGGCTATATAGAAGGCGAGTTTGTTATGGTTGAGTCCGAACATGCAGCGATGAGCGGATGTATCGGTGCTGCTGCGGCCGGTGGTCGTGTTGCAACTGCAACATCTTCGCAAGGTCTTGCTCTTATGTCTGAGACGCTTTATCAAGCATCAGGGATGAGACTTCCTATAGTTTTAAATCTTGTAAACCGTGCACTTGCATCGCCGCTTAACGTTAACGGTGATCACTCAGATATGTATATGGTTCGCGACAGCGGTTGGATACAGTTTGATGCATTCTCTCCTCAAGAGGCATACGATTTAAACTTAATAGCATTTAGAGTCGCAGAAGACCATGATGTAAGGCTTCCTGCAATAGTTAATCAAGACGGTTTTATGACATCTCACACGGCGCAAGGCGTTAGTCCATTGAGCGACGATGCAGCTTATGGATTTGTAGGTGAATTTAAACCGATGAATGACATGCTTGACTTTGAGCATCCTGTAACACATGGTGTTCAAACTGAAGAGGATTGGCATTTCGAGCACAAAGCTCGTCAACATAATGACTTAATGACAAAAGTTTCTCCGAAGATTGAAGAAGTTTTTGCAGAGTTTGAAAAACTTAGCGGCCGTAAATATAATCAAGTTGAATGTTATGATATGGATGATGCAGACGTAGCGGTATTTTGTCTAGGAACTTCGGTTGAAACGGCTCGTGAAGTAGCACGTGAGATGCGTACTAAAGGTATTAAAGCAGGCGTTGTCGGTCTTCGCGTCATTAGACCTTTTCCATTCTTTTAAGTTGCAGAAGCATTAAAAGGCGTAAAAGCTGCTGCTATTTTAGACAGATCATCTCCTAACGGTGCAGCTGGGGCTATGTTCAATGAAGTTTCGGCTGTATTGTATAGCACAGACGCAAAAGTATTGCTTAGCGGATACATTTATGGGTTAGGCGGTCGTGATTTGACTAAAGCACATTTAGTAGAACTTTTTAACGAACTTCAAAGAAATGCAGACGCAGGAAAAGTTACTACGCAATTACAACAGTTTATCGGTGTTCGCGGACCGAAATTAGCATACTTATAAGGAGAAAACTGTGAGTGAAATGAAAAAAATAAAAAACTTAAAAGAGTTTTCAACATCAGCTGACCGTTTTGAAGGAGCGAACCTTTTATGTCCCGGTTGTGCACACTCGATAATCGTTCGTGAAGTTTTAAATGCAACAAATGATGATATGGTTCTCTCTGCTTCGACAGGATGTCTTGAGGTTTGTACTGCTGTTTACCCATACACTTCATGGGATGCTTCATGGATTCATATCGGATTTGAAAACAGCTCAACCGCAGTTGCGGGTGCTGAGACTATGTATAAAGCGCTCAAGAAAAAAGGTCGTCTAAAGCAGCCTGATAGAAACCCTAAATTTGTCTCTTTTGCAGGAGACGGCGCATCGTATGATATCGGCTTCCAATGGATTTCAGGATGTATGGAGCGCGGTCATAACATAATGCATGTCGTGCTTGATAATGAAGTCTATGCAAATACGGGCGGACAGAGATCCTCATCAACTACTATAGGTTCTTCGGCTACTACATCACCTGCCGGAAAAATTAGTTATGGAGAAAAAAGAAACAAAAAAGATATGCTCTCAATTATGGCTGCACATGGCATTCCGTATGCAGCGCAGGTTGCTCCAAACAAATGGAAAGACATGGTTAAAAAGATTCAACATGGTTTTGCGGTTGAGGGTCCTGTTTTTATAAATGCAGTTTCTCCATGTACTACTGAGTGGAAATTTGACCCTAAGGACACTATGCATCTAGCTGATTTGGCTACAGACTCTTTGGTGTTCCCTCTTTATGAGATAATTGATGGGCATGAGTTAAATATTACATACAGACCTAAAAATATTGTACCTGTAGAGGAGTATTTAGCGGCTCAGGGACGTTTTAAGCATCTTTTTAAAGATGAGTACAAGTACCTAATCAAAGAGTGGCAAGAGAGAGTGGATGAAAAATGGGCATACCTCCAGCGCCGTGAAGAAGCTCGCGTCTAAAAGCTTTTATCTTTGGCGCATCTTGCGTCCAACTTCGACTTCGACGTACTTTAGTACGCCTTCGTCGAAGTTAAACACAATCTACACCAAATCTAAAACTTTTTAATCTTACTTTTGGCAACTACTTTTAAATTTTAAAACAAATCTGCGTGTCCGAAAAATATCTCTTGATTTGGATTTTTTCTTAATCCTTCTAAAATCTCTTTTGCTTTTAATTTAGTCTCTTTGTCAAAATAGATAAGCATATTTCTTGAAAATATAAAATCAAATTTTCCGATTGTTGCGAAAGAAGCGTCAAAAAGGTTGATGACTTTAAAGGTGACTTGTGCTTTTACACTATCTTTGAGTGTGTATAAAGAGTCGTTTTGCGTAAAGTATCTACTAATTATCTCAGGTGTTAGATTTCGTACATTTCTTGCTTTATACATGGCATTTTTGGCTTTATTTGTAGCATCATAGTTGATGTCTATTCCGGTTATATGAAAGTTTTTTGACGGTACGCCTGCTTCAAGAAGAGCTATTGCAATGCCGTAAGGTTCTTCTCCTGTAGCAGATGGGGCGCATAAAATAGTTATGTGTTTGCCTGCATCTCTTACAAGTCTTACAAGTTCTTGTATCTGTTTAAACTCTCTATAAAAAAATGTCTCATTTGTAGTGAGAGCATCGATGAGAGCTTGTTTTAACTCTATGTCATGTTTTATAAATTTTAGAAGTTGCCCAAAAGAGTTGATATTTCTTTGTTTGCAAAACGTAGTTACTTTATTTTGTAAAATGGAGATTTGCTTATCAAAAGTCACACCTGTTTCGCTTTTAAAATACTCTGCTATGGGCATAACGTCGGTATAGTCTTCAGCTATATTTTGAACATAGTTACTCTGTGTGTTATCTCTTTTTTTGAAAAAACTAAACATTATCTACAAAACTCCACAATTTTATTTTTTATATAGTCTGTATCACCTATTTCGATGCCTTCTATCTCTTTTCTTGCTCTGCTTGGCATGCCGTCGACAATAGCGCTTTGAGCATCTTGTGTGATTATTTTAGCTCCTCTTAGAGAGAGTTGTTTGCACCCTTCTACGCCATCGTCTCCGATGCCTGTTAGTATAACACCCAGTATCTCAATCTTTTGTGTATGATTAACAAATGAGTTGAAAACTGTATTTATATCGGGATTGTATTTGTGGTCTTGTGAAGGTTCTACTTTAAAAAGAAGTCTATTTTCACTCATCGAAACAGATGTGCTTCCATGACAAAGATATATTTTTGCACTCTCTATAAACATATCATTTTCTGCCATGCAAATAGCGTTAGTACTGAGGTTTTGCAATCTTTTTGTAAAGCTTGGTATAAACTCTAAGGACATGTGTTGAGCAATGATTATTGTCGTATCTTGAAGTATCTCAAGCGAGCGGATTATTTTTTCTATCTGTCCCGGGCCTCCCGTAGAGGCACCTATGAGAACAATTTTGTAGGGAATGAATGTGCTCAAGTAAACAGCTAGAAAAGATTTTTTTTAGGGGCATTGAAGTAGTAGCCCTGTGAGTAGTCAATATCTAATTCTTTTACAATCTTGAAAATCTCTTCATTTTCAACAAACTCTGCAATAGTTTTCATCTTAAGTTTCTTAGCAAAATCGACTATAGTAGATACGACAAGATAAGCATTTTTGTCTTTGTCTATATTTCTTATCAAAGAGCCGTCTATTTTTAGATAGTCCGCCTTTAAGCGTATAAGATACTCAAAGTTACTGTATCCTGTACCAAAATCATCTATTGCTATTTTGCAGCCATATTTTCTTACTTCGTTTATAAAGTTTATAACGCCTACGAAATTTTATATGTATTCAGATTCAACAATTTCAAAAACAACCCTCGAACCTATATTGTACTTTTGCAGCATTGCTAAAATATACTCAAGCATCTGCTCCTCAACCATATCTATTATGGAGAGATTAACAGAAAACTCAGCATCGTGCTCTTTAAACATTTCAAAAGCTTGAAAAAGGACTGTTTTTGTAATGTCAAAATATTGCCTTGTCTGTTTCGCAACATCTAAAAAGAAAAACGGAGATATTATCTTGTTTCCATCAATCATCCTAACCAGACACTCATATTTTTCATACTTCAAATCTACATTGTTTACGATAGGCTGATAGTAAGTTACGATTTTATTTTGCTCAAACGCCAAAGAGAGTTTTTTACTCCATGTAATGTTGCTTTCATACTCTTTGCTCAAAGATATTTCATCATCATAAACAAGATAGTTGTTGTTGCTTCTCTTAGCGAGTTTAAGTGCCATGTTTGCGGTAGACAAAAGTTTGCCGCTCTCATCTTCAAAAGAGATTCCGCAACTACATGAAGGTACTATTTCCTCTTCATCTATCTCAATACTCTCTTGTACCGTTTTGAGGATTTTTTGAACCAGCTCTTCAAAGATATACTTTGAATATCCACTGGCTAAAATAACAAACTCATCTCCTTGAAGTCTGTAAAATTTTACCGCTCTCTCGTGTACAATCGATAAATATATCTTATCTGCAACGGCTTTGATAACATTATTTCCGAATTCATGACCGTAAAAATCGTTTATTTGCCTAAAGTTGTCAAGATTAAAAATTGCAAGTGATAAATTGTTAAGTTGTTTTATATCATCTTGGAGTTTAGTTCTGTTTCCGTAACCTGTTAAAAAATCTCTGGTTAAAGCCTCTTTAATCTCTGTTATATCCGTTCTTATCCCGATATATTCTATAACATTGCCATTTCTATCCAAGATAGGTTTTATAAAGGCTTTAACCCAGTAAGAACCTCTGTTTTTACTTATATTTTGAACTTCGCCCGACCATGCTTTCTTTAGATTTTTTATGGTATGCCACAACTCTTTAAAGGTCTCTTTTGGAGTATCAGGATGCCTTATGATATTGTGAGATTTTCCGATTAACTCATTTTCGGTATAACCGCTGATTTTACAAAAAGCGTCATTCGCGTAAGTAATCACACCGCTTTTATCTGTTTTTGTAACGATAAAGCTCTCATCAACGGCTGATTTATACTGTTCTAAAAGTAAAAGTGAGTCACTGTTTTTCTCTATAAGTTTTTTATTTGAGAAGAGAACTTCCCTCATCCCTAAAAGCATCAAAATAATTAATATGCCGATAGAGATAGCCAAAAACAAAGAAAGTATGATGATTTTATAAAAAAGTACTTTTGCTTTGTTGTCAATCATACTTGTTACGCGTATAAAAAGCTTATCTTCTACCTCTTTGAGAAGATTGATGGTTTGGGTAGACTTATCGAACCACTCGGATGGTTTTATGTCGGTAGTTTTGCTTTGCTTTACCTCTTCTATGATTTTAAAAGTTTCTTGTGAGACCTCTTGGTTGATTTTAGTATTAAAAAACACAGCGATATCATTTGGGACAATTGTGCGAAAAATTATACTATTTGTATTGTATATCTCCAGTTGACCGATAAAAGAGACAAATGTGTCGTCCAAAAACGTGGAACTGCTAAAGACCTCATATAGATTTGCTCTGATTTGCCCTAAAGACTCTTTTGCGCTAGAGAGATTCGTATATGCTTGAATGAGATTTCTATTTTCTTTGTCATTCATCATTGAGGGAATCATTCTTGTAAGATTTAAAAGGGTAGAGATTTTTTTTGTATAGTATTTTTTTGCTTCCGTTGCAGAGAGTTTAAGCAGGTGAATACCTTTTCTGTTTGATTTTACATCATTTAAAAGATTTACTATTGTGTTGTCGGAATTTTTTATATGTGAAAATGCACGCGTAGCATCGTCTATTGCTTCATCCGAGTTGTTCATGGCGAGCAAAAGCATGTCATCTTTTTCATTTTTGTTTTCACTTGCGATAAGTCCGACGGTAAGACCTCTCTCTATCTGTAAAAAATGGATAACCTTAGAGAGCGCATCTGCTTCTATAATACGATTTTTTGTCTCTTTGAGATTTTCTTTATCGTCATGTGCTTTAGACAAAAGCATAAATGAGAGCACTAATATAAAAGATATCGTAGCTACTGATAATAATAGTAATTTTGATTTTAAATCTAGTTTCATTATTGATATTTCTTATATGAGCGCATTTTATACAATCTTTTATTTTTTAAATTATTAATACTCTTATTATATCAAAACTCCTTAACATGAGGAGTTTTAAATAACCAAAAAACTAACTTTTAGGCATCAAGTCTTAAAAGTCTCCAGCTTCGCATGCAGCTCATCAGTCATAGAGTTGAGATGATCTGCCGCTGCTGCAATTTCTTCTACGTTTCTTGCATTTTTAGAAGAGATTTCATTTATCTGCGATACTTGAGAGACGATAAAATCTACATCTCTTCCCGTCTTCTCAAAGTCATTTACGGTTTTATCGCTTGCTCTTACGGCATCTTCGACTATTACAACGCTTTGGTTGATTTTTATTTCAACTTCACTTGCATTCTCTGAGAGTTTTTGAATATCTTCAGAGTTGGAGTTCATTTGAGTACTTACGTCCATAATAGATTGAACGATAACATTGATGGTTGCATTTATCTCCGTAAGACTTCTTTGCGTTCTCTCTGCAAGTTTTCTTACCTCGTCGGCGACCACGGCAAAGCCGCGTCCATGTTCTCCTGCACGCGCTGCTTCTATGGCAGCATTTAGTGCGAGAAGATTTGTCTGGTCTGCAATGTCTGAGATAATCTCAAGAACATTTTTTACTTCATTTGCCTCGCTTGAGAGTGTCTGCATCCTATGTGAGAGTTCAACCTCAAGATGAGCGGAGTCTTGAACTTTTGAGGTAAGAGCAACTATTTCATCTCTTGCAAGGTTAAGGTTGTCATTTGCTTTGATGATATCTTTTTTACTCTCTTGTGCATCAATTATTGCATTAGCTATCTCATCTTTGATATCGTTTGCTTTTTTAGTAGCTTCGTCAATAACTAAAACACTTTTCTCAACATTTTCTCCGACACCCATCGCCGTAGTTGAGAGCTCATGTGAGATGGAAGCGTTTTCGCTTGAAGATTGTTTTGAAGTCTCTATGAGGTCTTTAAGAGTGCCGATAAGAGAGTTGAAACTTTGCGCCATTTCCGATAGCTCTTGCGGGGCATTTTCATCGACTTTAAGGGTTAGGTTTTTATTGTCCGCAATGCTTAAAAGAGTTGCTTTAAAACTCTCTATAGGTTTTACTAAACTTATATTTATAAAAATAATTGAAATTACTATGATAATAGCCAAAAGAATAACTGCATCCAATACTAAAGTATTACGAATTTCGTTTACCGTTTCTAAAACTTCATCTTCCGTTATCCTTGAGATGATAGCCCATTTAAAATCTTTGCCGATATCTATAAAAGAGTAGGAAAATATAACACTCTCTCCCGTAAAGCCGGTAGCAATTATATTTCCTGTTTGAGCGTTAAGTGCTGCTTTTGTAGCTTCGGTATCCACAGAGCCTTTTGACGGGTTTGCAAACGATGCTCTAAGTGAATGCGTCTCTTTTCTTAAAAAACTATCGCTTCGCATAAGCTTATCCTGCCCGACAAGAAAATCTTCTTGTGTCTTGCCGTACCCCTCACGGTAGTTCATAACTTTAGAGATAGAAGAGTCTGGAAGTTGAAAAACTAAAACTGCTTTAACCTCTCCGTCTATTTTTACGGGATTTGCCAAAAACATAGCAGGTTCATTATTGCTTGGAACATACGGTTTCATGTCGATGTAGGTAGGGCGGTCGTTTTTAAGTGCTTGTTTATAAGCTTCTGCCAAACCGCTCTCTTTTAGAGAACCATAAGTAAGGTTTGCACCGAAATCAGACTCTTTTGCACCGCTGTAGAGAACATGGCCATGTTTTGCGCAGATAACAAAAACATCATAGTAGCCGTAATTTTTCATATAGCCTTGAAAAAATGCTTCATGTCTTTGCATCTTATCGATTGCCATATGGTCTTTTACCGGAAATGGATCCTTTTCGCCTACTCCCAGCACATAATGCACATCAAGCATATCATGCACAAGCTCTTGTAAATCCTGTGAACTAGCCAAAACTTCTATGTCTCCGACTCTCTCTTTAAAAAAGCTCTCTATTTGAGATTTTTTTATATCTCTTGCAAGTGAGAGTCGCGAATCATTGGCTTTAATAAGTGCTTCTTTGCTTTTTGAGCTTGATATATAAGTAGATATTAACGCTAATAAAACTAACGATACGACCATTAGCAGTATAACATGAACCTTAATGGACATTTTCTTCATCTTCTTCCTTTTTACAACTTTAAGTTTGTAGAATTTTATCATAAAGCCATAGTATTTATAGCACTAAACAACATTTTATTTTAAAAGTTGGTAATGTTAAGTATATTTTTTGCTTTTTTAAATAATTTTTTTATTTTTAATGGGATAAAAAAAAGATACAATAAGTCAATTTAAAAAAGGGGATATTTATGCCACTACTAGACAGTTTTACAGTTGACCACACGATTATGCCCGCACCTGCTGTGCGCCGTGCCAAAGGGATGAAAACGCCAAGCGGCGATGATATAACGGTTTTTGATTTGCGATTTGTTAAACCAAATAAAGAGATTTTGTCTTCTGAGGGTATCCATACTTTGGAGCATCTTTTTGCAGGGTTTATGAGAGATCATCTCAATTCAAAAGATGTGGAAATTATAGATATCTCTCCGATGGGCTGCCGTACGGGCTTCTACATGAGCGTTATCGGCACGCCTGATGAGAGAGTCGTAGCAGATGAGTGGAGAGCGTCGATGGAGGATATACTTAAAGTTAAAGAGCAAAAAGATATTCCCGAACTCAATGTTTACCAATGCGGAACATACAAGATGCACTCTCTGAGCGATGCGCAAGAAATAGCAAGAAAAGTGCTAGAGCGCGGAATCGGCGTTATGGATAACGATGCGCTCTCGCTTGATTTGGCAAAAGTGGAGAAGTAGATGTATATATTGATTGCCATGAACAGCGATGACGCGCAAGAGGCATCTATAACTAAGCTAAATGATGTAAAAGTCTGGGCGCAGGTTCTTTTAGAAGAGGGTAAAATCGTAGAGACAAACTTTAGCACCGATAAAGACGGCTTTGAAAACTTTAGCGAAGTACTTGTGGTAAATGATGACAACGAATATGTCTGGCCTTTTATAGAGCTGGGCATGATGATTTTGGTTGCTCATACGCAAAGAAGTATCGGCGATATCATAGAGGCGTTTCTTTTTAGGGAGCTTAACGAACTTGCGTATTAGAGAACTTTTTAATCCTTTGCCTGGGAATAGATATCTTGAAGTAACCACGCATATCGATGCCGTCTCTTACCTTTTGGCTTCGATGATGGAGGAGGTTCAAGGCAGACTTAACATAGCTCTTTATGAGTCAGATATCTTATCTCAAGATATTGAAGCAAAAGTTACTCATGTCGCAGATATAAAAAGTTTACCTCGCGTAATGCCTAGAGAACATGACATGGTAATATTAAAAGATATTTACCGGCTTCATGAAGATAAGAACGCTCTTTTAAAACTTGCTTACCGCACGCTTGCAAATGCGGCACACATTATTATTTTGGAAAAAAAGGGTGTTCTCGATACAAAAGAGTTGATGCAGACACTCGAAGATTTTGAGTTCCGTGCCGCAAACGAGATAGACGTTCTCGAGGGCTATGACTTAGTGATGGCAAAAAAGATGCACATGTGGGGCAACGGGTTGTAAAGTTTTACTGATATGCTTTATCCATATCAAAATCTATAGGTTCTGGAACGGTTATATTTCCAAGCGAAGATGAGTCAACCTCATGGCTCTTTAAGTCATACTCATGACTTTGGTAAAACTTCTGTTCTTTAGCAAATTTTTTCTCTTGTTCTATCGCTTCTTGAAGTGCTTTTTGTACTTTGTTTTCCTCTTTTGCAACTTGTTTTTCCGCAGCTGTCAGTAAGGTTGAAAATAGCATAAATAGAATTAAAATATATTTCATGATGGATTCCTTTTTTCATTTTTAGTTTAGCTATAATAACAAAAACAAGCTTGTACAAAAATAAATCAATATAATAATATTTATAAAAGGTAATTATGATTAGTTTTGATAATGAACTTCATACAATGGTAAAAAGTGCCGATGGAAGCTATACCGCTTACTCCAAAGAGTACGATGAACACTACCACTCCACAAAGGACGGCGCACTTTTTGAATCACTAGTCAAACATGTAGAGCCTGCCTTTAAAGTAAAAGCGCAATACAAAGAGATAACTATTTTAGATATCTGTTTTGGGCTGGGGTTTAACACTTTGGCGACTATCTATTATCATAAAAAAAATGCACTTCACTCAAAGTTAAATATCTTCTCTCCCGAACTTGATGCCTCTTTGATAAAATCGCTGGGGAGTTTTGTTTATCCAGAAGAGTTTGACGAGTTTAAAGATATTCTCTTTGCGTTGGTTGAAAATGGATTTTATAGTGATGACACTCTACATGTAGAGCTTTTTTTAGGTGATGCAAGAGAGTATATAAAAAGTTTTGCGCCGCAGACGTTTGATATTGTCTATCAAGATGCTTTTTCTCCATCCGCAAATCCTGCCTTGTGGACAAAAGAGTACTTTAGCGATATCAAAAATATTATAAAAGAGGACGGTCTTTTAACAACATATTCGATGGCTCTTCCCGTAAGACTCGCACTTCATGAGAATGGATTTTTACTTTATTTAAACAGCGGAGATGGGTTTAGAGATGCAACGGTGGCATCTTTGCAAGAGATAGAGGGATTTAAAAATGTGGATATGGCGCATAAGATAAAGTGCAATCCGCATGTAAAAGCGTTTAGAGATTAAGAGGTGTCCTAAACGTTTAAAACTTCTAAAAACGCCTCTCCAAACTGCTCAAATTTTTTCTGTGCTATGCCGTTTACCTCGAGCATACTCTCTTTGTCATGCGGTTTTGCTGCGGCGATATTTTTAAGTACTTTATCCGAGAAGATAATGTACGCCGGCACTTGAAGTTCACTTGCCAGCGCAGCTCTTTTTTCACGTAATTTCTCAAAAAGTTCCTCGTCAAAATCAAGTGCTTCTTCTCTCTTGATTTTCTTCTCTTTTATGTTTATCTCTAGACGTGAAGATTTTATGAAGAGCTCTTTTTTGCCCCGTAAAATATCTGCCGCTTCATGTGTGAGTTTCAGAGTGCTAAATTCGCCTAAAACTACAATCTTTAACTCCAAGAGTCTCTCCAAAATAACAAACCACTCTTTTTTACTCAGATGTATGCCGATACCGTAAACATAGAGTTTATCTGCATCGTTTGCTAAAAGTTTCTGCTCTTTTGAGCCTCTTAGTATGTCTATGATGTAGTTTTTTCCGAAATTTTGTTCTGTTTTATAAACGGTACTTAGAAGCATCTGCGCCTCTTTTGTTATATTTTGTCTCTTTTCATCACTGCTTAAGCAGTTGTCGCATCTAGATGTACATGCATCAAGCGTATCTTCAAAATACTCGGCAAGCTGCTTGTGAAAGCAGATTTCGCCTGTAGCGTATTTATAGATGGTATCTATCTTTTGGTTTAGGTGCTCTTTGTATTCGCTGTTTTGAATATCTTCTAAAAATCTTTTATGCTGAGCAATGTCTGCTGCATTAAAGAGGAGCAAAACCTCTGCATCTTCGCCGTCGCGTCCTGCACGTCCTATCTCCTGATAGTAGTTTTCCAGTGACTTTGGAAGTGACATGTGGGCTACAAAACGGATGTCGCTCTTATCTATACCCATGCCAAAGGCGATGGTTGCGACCATGATGTCTACTTTATCGTTGACAAATATTTTGAAGTTCTGCTCTCTTACATGTTGCGGTAATCCTGCATGGTAGGGTAGAGATTTGTAGCCGTTTTTGTTGAGAAAGATGCTTAGTTCTTCAGTTTTTTTTCGTGAGCTTACATAGATAATCCCGCTCTTATTTTTATGACGATGCAAAAAAGCTTTTAACTGCTCATGCCCGTTTGAGACCCTTCTCTGCGCAGAGATAAAGATATTTTTGCGGAACACTTTGCCTTTTAAAAGAAGCGGATTTTCAAGCCGTAACTCTCTTAATATATCATGAGTGACATGTTCTGTCGAGGTTGCTGTAAAAGCGCAGATTGCGGTATTTGGAAAGTTTGCTTTTAAATTTCCGAGTGCTCTGTAATCATCGCGGAACTCATGCCCCCACTGCGAGATACAGTGTGCTTCGTCTATGACAAAAAAGTTTATATTTAAGCCCCGCAGCATGCTGATAGTTGTTTGGTTGTTGAGCCTCTCGGGCGAGAGATACAAAAATTTTAATTTGCCCTCATACGCTCTTTGGATAATCTCATCTACTTCATCACGGCTCTGTGCGGAGCTTATCATCTCGGCACTCATATTTTGCGCCTTAAGGGAGGCTATTTGGTCTTGCATAAGGGCTATAAGCGGCGAGATAACGATACTTATGCCCTCTTTTAGCATGGTTGGAAGTTGATAAACCAGGGATTTTCCCCCACCCGTGGGAAGAATCATAAGCAGATCTTGAGCATTTAAGACGGCATCTACACCTTCTTCTTGAAACTCCCGAAAGCTGTTATGCCCAAAGTAATCTTTAAGTGCTTTATATTTCATTGATATTTGACCTTGTAATTCTTGAAAAACAATGTTTTTCATAGCTTTAGGGGGTTGGAAGGGACATTTGTCCCTCCTGCTAAAACGGACGCGTTCGTTTTAGTATGTAGCATCAGTTAGTATCTAGCTGATATGGAGTCGATATCATCCCATGAAAGAGTGTTTTTTTTGTGAGTGATAATATGTTCAACATATCTAGCAAACATATCTGTCTCGATGTTTACATGTGAGCCAATGGAGTAGTTTTTAAAAAGCGTCTCTTTCATTGTATGCGGTATTATGGTAAGCCTAAAACTATCGGCAAATACTTCGTTGACGGTCAGGCTTATGCCGTCAACCGTTATGGAACCTTTGGGGATGATGTAGGGGATAAACTTTTTCTCGATTTTTATAAAAACATCAAAAGAGTTGCCGCTGTTTTTTATCTCTTTTATCTCGCCTATTGCATCTACATGCCCCTGAACAATGTGGCCCTCAAATCTATCGCCCATCATCATGGCAGGTTCTATGTGAACCTCGTTTTTGTAGTTCTCCATGGCTAAGAGTTTTTGGCTCTCTGGAGATAGTTCGACGCTAAAGCCGTCATGCTCTACTTTTATGACCGTGAGACAAGCTCCGTTTATGGCGATTGAATCACCAATCTTTGCTTTATGTTTGGCGCGGATACTAAGCGTGCTTCCTCGTAAACTCTTAACATGTGCTATTTCGCGTATTAATCCTGTGAACATCTCTTATCTCTTTTCCCATTTTATAATGTCAAGTAAAATTACTCTTTCATTTATTTCATCGATAACGTAAGGAATACAGTACCCTTTGAAGATAAAATCTCTAATGTTTTCTTGGTTAAAATATATAGATTGTCTATATTTCAGAGGCATAAAAGTTAGTTCGTCTAGCTCTTTTTTGAGAGAATTTTTAAAACTATTTGCTCTGTTTTTACTATCTTTTGCGATATATAAAAGTATTTTTGATAAATTATCTTTAAATTCACTGCTTCTTACTATTTTATCAAGCATTTTTGATTACGTTGTCCATATCATCCCAAAAAGTATCATCAAGTTTTTGAAGGTTATGATTAGGTGCAGTTACTTCTTTATAGATTTTGTGCAAGGAGTCTCTGTTTTTTATGAAATCTGCATCATCTTTAGAGGTTCTTATATCTATCTCTTGATTGAAGTTTTTTAAAAAATCTAAAATTTTATTTGCGATTGAAGTATCATTAACATCTATTGCGATATGCATAATAGAAACTCCTTTTTTGTAAAATTATATCATAATCAAAAAACAATCTTGCCTTCTTCTTGAAGCCCTTTTATAATCTCTTTTGCTTTTTCATGCCCGTTGTATGCAGCCCTGCGGCAGTAATCAAGTGCCGTGTCATGATTTTGCTCACATCCGATTCCTTGGTCATACAGCATACCGAGATTGTATAAGCCTTCTGCCAAACCGCCCTCAGCCGCTTTTTTAAAGCAGATAAAGCTTCTTGTCTCATTCAACTCAACGCCATGCCCGTCTTTATATAAAACGCCGAGGTTGTTAAAAGATTCAAGATGTCCGCGTTTTGCTCCCTCTTCGTACCAAAAAGCAGCCTCTGAGTAGTTTTGTAAACATCCAAGACCGCGCTCTAACATAAGCCCTACCTCATACATTGCCTGTGGAACTTCTCTGATGGCCGCCTCCATGTAGAGTTCATGTGCCTTAAACTGGTCATGTGCAACGCCGCCAAGACCGTTCATGTATAGAAGGGCGAGATTAAAAAGAGCATACGGCTGTTTCAGCTCCGCCGCCTTCTCGTAAAGCTCCAGCGCTTTTTCATCATCTCTTTGGCAGCCCTGAGCATTTTGGTACATGTAGCCTAAAGAGGTCATAGCATTTGCATCACCTTCATTTGAGAGTTGCGTGTAGAGTTCAAGGGCAGTTTTGAAATCTTGAGAGTTATATGCGTCATGTGCTTTTTGTATCATCAGTTTAAACCATTATTTAGAATATTACGCAAATGATACTCAAAAATGATAAAATTCGGCTAAAGATAATAATGTGGAAACTATATGAAATATGATGTAATAGTAGTAGGCGGCGGACATGCGGGGGTTGAAGCATCCCTCTCATGTGCAAGGATGGGAGCAAAAACCCTGCTTGTCTCAATGCTTGCCGAAAATGTGGGAGCGACGAGTTGTAATCCCGCAATAGGCGGTTTGGCAAAAGGACATTTAGTCCGTGAGATAGATGCTCTTGGCGGAGAGATGGGGCTTATAACCGATGAGGCAGGGATACAGTTTCGCATACTTAACCAGACAAAAGGTCCAGCAGTTCGCGGAAGCCGTGCGCAGATAGATATGGACAGATACCGCGTGATTGCGAGAAACAAAATACTAACTACGCCAAACCTTGAGTTAGTTCAAGAGATGGTAGAATCGCTCATTGTCGAAGATGGCGAGGTAAAGGGCGTTAAAACAAATCTTTTAAATGAGTATATGGCTAAAAAAGTAGTTATAACAAGCGGAACTTTTTTGCGCGGTATTATACATGTAGGCGAGATAAAGCAAGAAGGCGGGCGCTTTGGGGAACAAACCAGCATAGGACTGAGTCACTCACTCAAAGCTTGCGGTTTTGAGATGGGAAGGCTAAAAACCGGAACATGTGCGAGAGTGGATGCTTCATCTATCGACTTCTCTGTTATGGAGAAACAAGACGGTGATGAGATTCCAAGCCCGTTTAGTTTCAGAACCAACCGTGAAGAGTTCAGAAAAACAAAAAAGCAGATTCCATGTTTCATCGCCTACACAAATGAGACTACGCATAACATAATAGAGAGCAACTTTTACCGTGCACCGCTTTTTACGGGTCAGATTGAGGGAACTGGACCGAGATATTGTCCAAGTATAGAAGATAAAATCAACCGCTTTAGAGACAAAGAGAGACACCATCTTTTTATAGAGCCTCAAACCATGGAAAATACTGAATGTTACATAAACGGCATGAGCACATCGCTTCCGCCAGATGTGCAACAGCAGATGATTCACTCGGTTGAGGGGATGGAAAATGCAAAAATCGTGCGCTACGGTTATGCCATAGAGTATGATTTTGTAGACCCTAGAGAACTAAAGCATTCGCTTGAGACGAAAAAGATAAAAGGTCTCTACCTTGCAGGGCAGATAAATGGAACAACGGGGTATGAAGAGGCAGCTGCTCAAGGTCTTATGGCGGGGATTAACGCAACTTTAAGCCTGCAGGGCAAAGAGCCTTTGGTTTTGCGCCGCGATGAGGCATATATAGGTGTTCTCATAGATGATTTGGTTACAAAAGGAACAAAAGAGCCATACCGTATGTTTACATCACGTGCTGAGTACAGATTGCTTCTGCGTGAAGAGTCGGCGGATACAAGACTAAGCCGCTATGGATATGCTCTTGGACTGATTGACGATGAGGTTTACACAAAAGTAAAAGCCAAAGATGAGCAGATACAAGAGGGCTTAAAGCTTTTAAACGAGACTGTTTTTACTCCAAATAAAGAGTTTATAAAATTTTTGGAATCAATGGGTGAAGAGAGGATAAAAGACAGCATAACAGCACAGCAATTAGTT
>PPDH01000005.1:0-15629 GCA_002899765.1 Sulfurimonas sp.
TAATGCAAACCGTGAACAGATGCAAGGTATAGGTCAAATCAATACAGCTGTAACTCAACTAGACCAAATGACACAAGAGAATGCAAAAGTAGCAGCTCAAGCAGACTCTATAGCAAATGCAACTATAGAAAAAGCAGAAGCTATGGTACAAGATGCACAATCAAAAGAGTTCGTTGGCAAAAACAACATAAGAGCAACTCAGAGTACACAAAGAACAAACAAACCTGCTCAAGCTGCAAAACCTGTAGTTGTAAGTAAAAACACCCATACTTCTAAAGCTTTACCGAAAAAAGGTTCTGCACATGATAATGATGTTTGGGAGAATTTTTAAAACAAGAGGACAAGGAGTTTCTCTCCTTGTTTTTTTATACCGCGACAAATACGCGACACTTAGTCTGTATGATTCCGCCTGTGATTAGGATATCTTTTTAAGCTTTCACAAACAAAAATAAAATCAAAGAATAATTACATGTTACGACCACTTATAAAATTATCTTTTGATTTTACTAATCTTTTTGCTAAAAAAAGAAACTTTTTATCCAGTTTAAGCTTGGTTTAATGGTATGTATGATAGAGAGAGAGACGACAAAATAATGATAACGGTTATCACACTCTAGTTTACTCTAAATACTCTATTTGTCTGCTTCTTTTTACTAAAAAATTTATCTCTATTTTTAAATCTTTTCTTTTTTCTTTAACTAAAAATACTAAAAACAACCACTCTCAAAAAATGCTTAGACTCTTTTTATATTATAAAATCTTCTCTAACTCTATGTTTATTCATCGCTCTTCTACTTCATAGTCATAAAATAATTCAAATATTTAAAAAGGAAAATATATACATGAAATTAGTAAAACTAAGTTTAGCTGCATTAGTTACATATACTTTAGCCTATAGTGCCGAAGAAAAGACAGAATTAGATGTAGGCGGCAATCTTATATTTTCAAATAATAGTATTTGGAGAGGTATGACTCAATCTAAGAATTCTCCGGTTGTTCAAGGCGAAATAAATCTGGAATATCAAAATCTTTACTTTGGCATAACAGGTTCAAACACAAAATCAGACGGTCTTGAAGCGAGATCTGAATTTGATTTTTTTAGCGGTTATGCGGATGAAGTTTACGGCGTAGGCTACGATATAGGCGCGATCTACTATGCATATCCAAAATCATCCAAAGAGGCTAATTTTGCGGATGTTTATCTTGGTTTGAGTAAAGATTTTGAAGTACTCAAAGTCGGTGCAAAATTTTACAGAGGTGTTAAAACCAATGATTTGGAAGTTTCAAACGCATGGGAGACAAGTTTAAGCATTCCATTACCTATGAGTATCTCTTTTGATGCTCTTTACGGAGACTATGCCGATGTTGGAAACTACTACTCTGTGGGATTTACAAAACCTATAAATGATAAATTTAAGGTAGCCGTCTCTTATACGGGAATCAATAAAGATGCAGACGGTATCGATGAAGAAAATGTAGTAGCTATGGTAAGTGCTAGTTTTTAAAACCTGCACGGCTTTAGAGGGGGCAAGGGGAAAAACCCCTTGGCGTTACCTAAGTAACGGTGCAAAGATGCACAAAAGCAATATTGTGATTGTAAGCTTTTCCATAAAGACCCCCTTCCATTGAAACTAAGGAGGGCAAAAAAAAAGGTTAGAGGTTAATTACTCCTCTAACCTTTACTTGCCGCTCCATCGTTTCAATAGAAAGTTACAATCACGGTAAAAATTATAACACAAAAAAAGGAATTTAAAAATGAATTTAAAAAAATTAAGTTTAATAGCGGCAGTCACATGCTCATCTGTTTTCGCAAGCTCGATGAGCGATATAAATCCAAATGAAGCATTAAAACTTCTACAAGATGGCAATAAAAGATTTGTAGATGGAAAACCTACTCATGTAAACGCAGGATTAAACAGAGTCAAAGAAACGTCTAAAGGGCAACATCCTTTTGTAACTATCAATGCATGCTCAGATAGCAGAGTTCCGGTTGAACTACTATTTGACAGAGGTTTCGGTGATATTTTTGTAATTAGAAATGCTGGCAATGTCTCCGATACGGATGAAGCAGGAACAATAGAGTACGGAACTGAGCATTTAGGCACAAGACTTGTAGTAATCCTCGGACACACAAGTTGTGGTGCTGTAACGGCAGTAGCAAAAGGCGACCATGTGGAAGGAAATATTCCAAAACTTGTCGACAATATAGTACCTGCCGTCAATAAGATAAAAGACAAAAATACAGGTCATTCACATGAGAAATGGCTAACAGAAGCAATTACCGAAAATGTATGGCAATCGTATGAAGATTTATTGAAAAAAAGTGAAATAGTAAAACATCTTGTTAAAGACGGAAAAGTAAAAATTGTCGGAGCAATGTACAATGTAGACAATGGGGAAGTTAAGTTTTTAGGCGAACATCCAAACTTAAAAGCATTGCTTGAAACAAACGGCTCTCACGGCTCTAATGAAGCCTCAAAATATATTATTAAGTAGTAAGGAGAATAAATGAAAAACTTAAGCGTAAAACAAAAATTATGGTCGTTGATAGTGTTATTTATAACGCTATTTATTATTTATGGAGTTCTAAACAGCAGAGCTTTGCATCTCATAGAAAGAGATGCAAATTTTATGGATAAGGAAAGCTTGCCTGAGCTTATTCATTTTACGGGTATAGAAAAACTTGTATTAGAAGTACAAAATATGTTATCTGAAGCTATGCTTGAAAATGAATCTCACAAACTTGAAGAAGCAAAACATGAAGCCGAAAAAATAGGCGAAGAAGTGGCAATTTTAAGAGAATTAAATAAAAACAATCCTGCTAAACTCAAACAAATCGACAGCATACATAAAGAAATCAAAGAATTTTATAATCATGGTGTTGAAATTGCATTAAGTCATATTAACGCAAAGAATAAAGATGCAAATCTAATTCATCAAATGGAAGAATTTGCAAAAAATGTCAAAAAGATTGAAGATGAATTAGAACATGAAGTTTCCATAATAGAAAAAAATGTAGATGGAAACGCAACTGAAATTGTTGAACAAGCGGAAATGGCTTTCATGGAAGGCATTATTGCTATTATAGTTGCCGTAATAGTCGGTTTAATCGGTGGTTTTTGGCTTGCAAATAACATCACATCTTCTTTAACTCAAATCCAATCCGGCCTAACCTCTTTCTTCTCTTTCCTCAACAGAGAAACAGACAAAGCCGAACTAATCAACCTAAACTCAAAAGACGAGTTCGGACAGATGGCAACAGCTATCAATAATAATATATCAGCAATCGAAAAAGGTCTAATTTCAGATGCAAACGCAGTTGCAAATTCAGTTGAAGTTGCAAACAAGATAAAAGCAGGTTACTTAAATGAGCAAATAACTGCTAACCCGAATAATCCTCAACTTATAGAGCTTCGCAATGTACTTAACGAAATGCTGCAAACTTTATCAAGTAAAGTAAGTCATGATTTAAATGAACTAGACCATGTTTTTAAAGCATTTATAGCGTCTGATTTTACTGCAAGAGTTAAAAATCCAAAAGGACAAGTAGATATTATTACAAATAATCTCGGTGATGAGATTTCAAATATGCTAAGCTCATCCCTCCAAAACGGTATAGACTTACAAACCGATGCAGGAAGCTTAAAACAAGCAGTAGAGTCACTCTCAACTGCAAGCAACCAACAAGCCGCATCCCTAGAAGAGACAGCAGCAGCAATGGAAGAGATGACATCCAATGTTCAAAACAATGTATCTAAGTCAAACGAGATGGCAGCTATGGCTACTCAAACAGACTCTGCTGCAAGAGAAGGAGCAGTTCTAGCACAAAGAACAGCAACAGCTATGACAGAGNGACAGAGATTCAAGGTGCGACTAACTCTATAAACGATGCAGTAGCTATTATAGAGAACATTGCATTCCAAACAAACATACTCTCACTCAATGCTGCAGTTGAAGCTGCAACGGCAGGAGATGCAGGAAAAGGGTTCGCAGTCGTTGCCCAAGAAGTAAGAAACCTTGCAAACAGAAGTGCAGATGCAGCCAAAGAGATAAAAGCTATGGCAGCCCAAGCAGCAGGTAAATCAAATGAGGGAATTAATATAGCAACAGAACTCACAAGAGGATTTGAAGTTATAGCAGACAAGATAGCTCAAACAGCTTCAATGGTTCAAGACGTAAGTAATGCAAACCGTGAACAGATGCAAGGTATAGGTCAAATCAATACAGCTGTAACTCAACTAGACCAAATGACTCAGGAAAATGCAAAAGTAGCAGCTCAAGCAGACTCTATTGCAAATGCAACTATAGAAAAAGCAGAAGCTATGGTACAAGATGCACAATCAAAAGAGTTTGTGGGTAAAAACAACATAAGAGCAACTCAGACTACACAAAGAACAAACAAACCCGCTCAAGCTGCAAAACCTGTAGTTGTAAGTAAAAACACCCATACTTCTAAAGCTTTACCGAAAAAAGGTTCTGCACATGATGGTGATGTTTGGGAGAATTTTTAAAACAAGAGGGCAAGGAGTTTCTCTCCTTGTTTTTTATACCGCGACATAATCGCGACACTTAACCTGTATGATTCTACACTGTTAAAAAAGTAGAGATACGATAACAAATTTAGGAATTTTTATGAAAACAATTTGGAATTTACTAGAAGACGATACTGAATTTCCTCTTCTGGATGAAAAACTTTACCGAAAGATAGAGGAAGATGATACCGGGAGCGATGTAATGATTTGCGGTCTTGAGCATTTATCATTTGTAACTGCATCGGTAGACCCGCATGAATGCCTGCTTATCATTGCGCTGCATGACCCGAAAAATGAGCAGAGTTTTGTTCCCGACATATTTGACGCTTGGATAGATCGCTCTAAGCTTGAGAAGCTTCCGGCTATGCTTGAAGCATATGACTCACATATCAAACAAAAAATCAAAGTAAGAGAACAAAGAGAGATTATAGAGAGATTTAGCGTAGATACATCTGTGCATAATGCCAACTTAGATGGAATAAAACTAAATATGCAAGAGAGCACCAAAGAGATAGAGACAATCTTTGAAGAGAGAGTTAAGGAGATGAAAGCAATTCATCATGATGCAAAAGATGCACATGAAAAGCTGACTCTTCTAAAAGAACAGACTGCTCCTGCCGCATTTATAGAACTTGAAGAGTCATGGAATATGACGCAGTCTATTTTAGGACGTACCGATGAAGTGATAAAAGCTATGTTTGGGTTTATAATGGTACTTCAGTGTGAAGACAGTATAACTCAAATGATAGACGGCATAGGCAATATCATGGAAGATGATGTCGAATTTGCATTGCAAAACGGATATCCTGTCTCTATGGAACTTGCAAGTACTCTTAAAAAAAGACTTATCCCTTTTTATACCATTCAAGATCAAAGAGATTATGCAGATGGCAAAGAAGATGCTATGCAAGGGTGCAATATTGAACAACCAGATATGGAAGAGTTTATGTTGTTTTGATAAAAAGTTGCCAAAAGATAGCCTCTTTTGGTTGTTCTAGTCGTAAGGACTATAAATATAATGCTCAATCAAATTAAAACGGAGAAAAACAGAGATGCCAAAAATACTAATAGTAGATGATTCAAACATGTTGCGCGATATGGTGAAATATGCGTTAAACGAGGGTGGTTACCCTGATATAGTAGAGGGAGTAGACGGTGTAGACGGTCTTGCAAAAGCAAAAGCAACGCAGTTTGACTTAATAGTCTCAGATATCAATATGCCCAATATGAACGGGTTTGAACTGATTTCAGAACTAAGAAAGATTCCTGCCTATGCAAAAACTCCTATTTTGACGCTTACTACAGAAAAGACTGATGACATGAAAGCAAAAGGAAAAGAAGTAGGGGCAACAGGCTGGATAGTAAAACCATTTGTTCCCGAACAGCTCCTCAAGGCGGTTGGAATCGTCCTGAGCAGATAAGGATAGTTGATGGCACTATTTGACATTAACAAATATCGTCAAATGTTTCTTGAAGAAGCAGAAGACCTATTTGAAGTTATAGACAATATTTTACTTGAAGCAGAAGATGAAGGTGATATGGATAGTGAAACTATAAACTCTCTGTTTCGTTCAGTCCATACGCTAAAGGGCAATTCAGCATCGGTTGAACTCTCAATGTTTGCCGCTCTTGCCCATGAGCTTGAGTTTTTTATGGATAGACTCAGAAACGGTGAGCTTGAGTTTCAAACTCAAATGGCAGATCTTCTTATAGAGGGAGTTGACGCATTAAAACATATCTTAGAGCTTGAACTTGATGATGATCTTGAACATGAGTACTTTAGCAGTATAAAAGAAGAACTTCTTTTTAAGATAGACAATTTCTCTTCGGATATAAAAGAGATTACTCTTTTACAAGAGTGTAACGCGAAAGAGGAAGAAAATGGTTTAAACAGTGAGCAAAACCATGACTACTAAATGTTACTTCCTAGAGATGAAGATGGGGATTACGGACCTCTTGAGCATGGCAGTTTTAAAAATGATGATGATGACTTCGGTTTTTTTGATGAGTCTGAATTTGTTGAAAACTTATCCGATGAAGATGGTTTCGGTTTCTTTGATGAGCTAGAGCTTATTGAAGAAATATCGGATGATGAGTGTTTCGGTTTTTTTGATGAAGAGGATTTAGTCCAGAAAAAAGATGATGACGATGAACACTTTGGCTTCTTTAATGAAGAAATTGAAGAAAAAAAAGAGGTTTTAAAATCTTCTGTTGCAGAAAAAGAGAGCATACCTAAAGACAAAGATACTAAACCTAAAGAACGTACTAAGGTTAAAACAGACATGGCTTCTAGTTCTATCAGAGTAGATTTGTCTAAAATCGATGCTCTTATGAACAACATAGGAGAGCTTGTTATTGCCCACTCTATGCTTACTCAGTATACTTATATGATGCAAGACCAAAAGATAAAGTCTGATTTGAGTGAAAGACTAGACTTGATTGACCGCTACATAAGAGAGCTTCAAGAGGGTGTTATGAGTGTTCGTATGATTCCTATGGAGACAGTATTTTCAAAGTTTCCTAAAGTTATACGAGACACTGCCAAAAAGTTAAACAAAAAGATAGATTTCCGTCATTACGGCGATAGCGTAGAGATAGATAAAGCTATGATTGAGGGACTTACAGATCCGCTTACACATATCGTAAGAAATGCTATGGATCACGGTATAGAGTCGACTGAAAGAAGAAGAGCCGCAGGAAAGAATGAGACGGGAACTCTTCTCATGAGTGCCGAGCAGGCAAACGGGCAGATGATAATTAAGATTCAAGATGATGGAAGCGGTATCAATCTTGCAAAAGTCACGGCAAAAGCTATCCAAAACGGTATTATCGAAGAGTCTACAGCTGCACAGATGAGCAATGAAGACAAAGCTATGCTTATCTTTGCACCGGGGCTATCTACGGCAGAAGCAGTAACTGACATCTCAGGTCGTGGTGTCGGAATGGATGTTGTTATGTCAAACATCAAAAAACTCGGAGGTGCCGTTAAAGTAGAAACCGAAGAGGGATTCGGTTCAACTTTTACTATTGTGCTACCACTGACTTTAGCTATTTTAGACGGGCTTAATATCCGTGTAGGCAAAGAGCACTATATTTTACCTCTCTCTGCTATTGTAGAGTCGCTTAATCCCGAAGAGGGCATGATTAAACAGGTTGGAGATAAAGAGTCTGAAATACTTATGCTTAGAGAAGAGTTTATCCCTGTAGTAAGACTTCATACCGTCTTTCATATAGAACCTGAGTATCAAAAACTCTCAGACGGTATTTTAGTCGTGGTACATTCAGGCACTAAAAAGGTAGCCTTGTTTGTAGATGAGTTTATGAATCAGCAGCAGTTTGTTATAAAACCGCTTGATAAAAACTTTAGAAATGCACATGGAATAGGCGGCGCTACCGTTCGCGGTGATGGAACTATCGGTCTCATTATAGATACTATGAATATTATGGAAAAAAATTAACAGGAGTAAGTTATGGCTATTATAGAAAGTAATCAGTTACTCACTTTCAAGCTTGGAAGTGAAACATACGGCATTCAGATAAACAAGGTCAGAGAGATTCTCACATACCCTATCGTGACGCCTATTCCCGATGCAAGCCGTTGGGTCAAAGGAGTTATAAACTTAAGAGGAGAAGTCGCCCCTATAATTGACTTAAGAGTAAGGTTTAGTATCAATAGTGAACCGATATACAATGAAAGAACTATCGTTATTGCAGTTAAAACAGAAGATGCCAGAATGATAGGTTTAGTTGTAGATGAAGTATCAGATATGGAAAACGTAGATATCGACAAACTTTATCCTGCTCCCGACATGGGAACTTCTATCGCTCCTAAGTATCTAAAGGGTCTCTTTAAAAAAGAAGATAAGATGGTTGTTATACTTGATATAGATAAAGTCCTGGATAAAGAAGAGATGCAAAAACTATCTCAAGTATCTTTAGAGACATCTTCACATGTACTCGCCGCGTCAGCTTGAGAGAGTAAGAAAACTAGCGTATACCCATAGTGGGATTACGCTAAGCGCAAACAAGGATGTTATGATATCTAACCGCTTGGATAAGCTGAAGCGGTTTTTAGAAAATGAAAATATTGATGAAGTTTTAGCCCTGATAGAGCGGGGTGAGCACATCGATACATTTGTAAGTGCTTTTACGACCAATAAGACAAACTTTTTTCGTGAGTCATTTCACTTTGAAGATTTAAAAGATAGGATTGTAAAACAAGCTATAGAGACGTCCGGTGAGTTAAAAATCTATTGCTCAGCCGCTTCAACGGGAGAAGAGCCATACTCTATCTTAATGACCATACAAGAGGCTAAAGAACTGTATGATAATTCATTTCTGAATCACTCCCTTATAGCAACTGATATAGATAAACAGGTGTTAGACCATGCTTCAAACGGAGTTTATGAACTCGGAAGAAATACAGATGATTTTCCGTCATGGATAAAGCCATCTAAATATTTTAAAAGAAGAAACCATCCAAATAAAGATGCAGAGTATCTTATAAAAGTAAAGGATGCGTTAAGAAGTAAAGTGAGATTTGAACAGATGAATTTAATGTCACCATCTTATCCATTTAAACCAAATGAATTCGATGTGATATTTTGCAGAAATGTCTTGATATATTTTAATCAAGATGATCAAAACAATATTTTAAAAAAACTTTTTAGTACCTTAAAAGTAGGTGGAACACTTTACCTCGGTCACTCGGAGAGCCCGCTTGGACTCACTCCGTATGTCGAGAGATTTGGACAAAATATATTTATAAAAACGAAAGAATTTTAATGAAAATAATTAAAGGAACTGTTGATTCTAAAATCCTAAAGCTATCGAGACCGGATTCTATTAAGTATATACAAAACAGAGAGACATTGGGGATTATAGGAGGAGAGTTCGCCATAACATTTGATGAAGATAATTTGCCAATCAGTACATTGCTTGGATCTTGTGTAGCAGTTATGCTTTATGACGCTTCTAAACAAATCAAAGGCATGAATCATTTTCTTTTACCCTCATCATGTGCAAAAGGAGAATCTTGCAGATTTGGCTTATATGCAATGGAAACCATGCTTAATGAAATGTATAAACTAGGATGTAAAAAAGAAAATATTAGTGCAAAAATAGCAGGCGGGGCAACAATATTACAAAATTTTTCAGATAATATCGGTGAAAGAAACGTTATATTTGCACGAAATTTTTGCCACTCGGAGGGCATTAAAATCACTGCAGAGAGTGTTCTTGGAAAAAATGGTCGCGTTGTTATGCTAGATAATGGATTCAATACATTATCAAGATACTTAGCGAACAGAAGTATGGACGAAAGAATTTTAAAAGCAGAGAAATCACTTGCTAGAATTGTTAATAAGACAAATGCTGATATATCGCAAGATGTAATTTTATTTTAGGAGTCTTATGTATAAAGTAATAATAATAGATGATTCACCGCTAATGCAGAGTATCTTATCGGATATGATTTCGCAACTAGATGATTTTAGTGTTATTGCGACTGCATCCGATGCGTTTGAAGCACGAGAATTGATAAAAAAACATGAGCCCGATTTAGTTACTATTGATTTAAACATGCCTAAGATGGATGGTGTTACTTTTTTAAAAAATCTTATGCGCCTTCATCCTATGCCTGCAGTTGTTATCTCAACAGATGCTTCAAAACATCATGAAGTATTTGATGACGGGGCAGTTGGTTTTATCCAAAAGAAAAAGATAGGCGAAGATGATAGAGCTTTCTTTTCTCGTTTAGAAGACACCCTTTTAAGATTGGTTTTTTTGATTGATAGATATAACTGAGCTTTCGCACCTAATTTTAATCGATATGCTTTCTAAAACAACTGTAAGTAGGGCATAGTAATAAAATACTCCATGGTACTTGACACTAGNTAAAAAAACTGAAAAATACATGTCAATAGATATGACAAATGCTGAGAGAATACCGCTACTACCGAATGTAACACTACAAAATTAGGTGCGAAAGCTCAGGATATAAATCAAAAACAATTGTTACAAAAAGAGCACCTATAGAAATAGAGGTTAGCAAAAATCATCCTGACACTATTTTAGCGTTGAAACCTGCGTTCATACCAACCTCAAAAGTAATAGCTATCGGTGCATCAACAGGCGGTGTAGAAACATTAATGGAAATATTCTCAAAACTTGTTCCGCCGCTTCCTCCTATCCTTATAACACTTCATATACCTTTTGGATTTTCGGGAAGTTTTGCTCAAAGACTAGACAGACTTTGCGCATTAAATGTATATGAAGCTATAGACGGTCAAGCCGTTGAAAATTCATCGGTATATATAGCTCCGGGCAATCGTCACTTAACATTACAAAACAGACAAGCGAAGCAGTATATAAAGTTACTAGACGGACCTAGGATTAGCAGGCATAAGCCTAGTGTAGACATACTCTTTAGAAGTGTTTGCAATACTGTAGGATCAAAAGCCATGGGGATTATCTTAACAGGAATGGGTGATGATGGATCCATAGGTTTAAAAGAGATGCACGATGCCGGAGCTTTAACAATAGCTCAAAGCTCTAAAAGATGTGTGGTATTTGGAATGCCGGGCAAAGCCATAGAAGCAAACGCAGTTACAAAGATTGTTGACTTAGAGGATATTCCTGCTAAGATTAAAAAATTTGCAGAGCGTTAGCATGAGGTTGAGTCGGTTTGCTAAAGAGATTAAAGAACTTAAAAGTTCTATTCTCATGTGTGTGGTTTATGATCCAGAAGTACAAAAAATCATCAAGAAATATGCTGTTGAAAATCATAAGATGATTTTAATAGTATCAAATCTTTACAATTATTTTATAGAAATCGTTGAAGCAAATGATAATGCTGCGGCACGCTTCACTTCTGTAGATTTTGCAAAAAATCTTAAAAAAAAAGATTTCTCAATAGAAGATTTTATATCTCTTTATTCGAGTATTAAAAAAGCAATAAGCAAAGAAATATTAAACAACACTGCTATTTGCAATTTTTTAACGAAGAAAAGTGATAGCGTAAAGGCTACTAAAGATATTTTAGATGAGTTGCATAATATTTTTGATATTAATTTTGCAGATAATGTAAAAGCGTATTATGGTGCCTTATCATCATTGTTATCCCAGTATAAAAAGGTCATTAATACAAGCAGCATTGTTTCCAAAACAGACACTAAAGGCATTATTACTTATGTTAATGATAAGTTTTGTCGTATATCAGGCTATGAAAGAGCCGAACTCTTGGGGAAACCTCATAATATGGTGCGTCATTCTGATATGCCTCAAGCTGTATTTAAAGATCTTTGGTCAACAATTAAAAAAGGTGATATTTGGAGAGGTATTGTCCAAAATAGAGCAAAAAACGCAGAGAGTTATTTTGTAGATTCAACAGTGATTCCAATTCTCAATCAAAATCAAGAAATTATTGAATATATTTCTATCCGACACGATATTACGGAGCAGATTCAGCATAAGAAAGCGATTGAAAATCAACTAAAAATTATCACTCGTCAAAAACATGAGATTATCTTTCAAAATCGTGCAGCCGCGATGGGAGAGATGATTGAAAATATTGCTCATCAATGGCGGCAACCTTTACAAATTATTGCGATGACTATTATTGACGCACGATTTGATTTAGAAGAGTCTAAGAGTATTGATATGCAAAAAGGGACCATGATTTTAGAAGCTATTGACTCTCAAGTAGAATATTTGTCACGAACTATCGATGATTTTATGAATTTTCTTAACCCAAATAAAGCAAAAAAAGCTTTCTGCCTTAATGAAGTTATTCTTTACTCTGTGAGACTAGTTGAACCTAGTATGAAAAAACTAGGTATCTCGATAACCATTAAGCATATTCATAAAAAAGGGTGTTCTCCTAATCATGACTGTTTATGGGAGAAGGAGTTTCTTGGATATAAAAGTGAATTGAGTCAAGTTTTGTTGAATCTTTTTTCAAATGCCAAAGATACCCTTCTTGAAAATAAAATCAAAAAACCATGTATTGTTATATCTTGCGTTCCCAATGGAGATTTAGCTTGTATAAATGTAAGTGATAACGGTGGAGGAATCCCGGAGAAAGTTCTTCCAAAAGTTTTTGATCCCTATTTTACAACTAAGCATAAGAAACAAGGTACGGGAGTTGGACTCTATATGTCGCGGATTATCGTCGAAGAACACCATCAGGGAACACTTAGCGTGGTTAATGACTCACTCGGAGCTGTTTTTTCTATAAATTTACCAATCAAAAAGGAAGCCGTATGATATTTACAGAGTTAGCCCCCTATACAAAAAATTTAAAATTATTAATCGTTGAGGATGAAGATCTAGTGCGTGCAGCTACGGTTCAGCTGTTTAAAAGAGTATTTGCTGTCGTAGATGAAGCTGCAGATGGGAGCGAGGGGCTTGAAAAATTCAAGTCTAAACCTAAGTTTTATGATTTAATCATTACAGATATCCATATGCCAAATATGGATGGCATTCAAATGATTGAAGCTATTCGCAGAGATGATGCACTCATCCCTATTGTTATACTTTCGGCATATACAGACTTCGGTAATATACTTAATGCTATCAATACGGGAGCAGATAGCTTTCTACCTAAACCATTTACCATAAAAACATCAGTAGATTCATTCTATCGTCTTACTATTCGTATCACTGATGCAAAAATATTACAAGAACATATTGAACAAATTGAAGAAGAAAATTATTTTTTAAATCAAGAGTTGACAATATTAAGAAGTAAAAATAGTATAATGTACTCAGCATATCAAGCAACACAATCACAACCTCTTCAAACTGCAGTTAATAAAGTTCAGATTTCACAAATAGCAGAACCTGTTGTCGATAATAATTAAAAGCTTTTAGAGATTGCACCGGAAAAAGTTCCTGTAAAAAAAATCAATAATCAGGCACAGCAAACTTATATTTATGATTATATGGATCCAGAAGATTTAGATGATATCAAAGAAAATCTTACTCGTCTGAACTCTCTTTTGCTCATTGTAGGTAGTGGGGATATCACGCACGATGAAGTGGCAGAAATTTCTTACTACCTTCAGAGCATAGGAAGATCAGCTTCTGCTTATAATGAAAGCTATTCAATTTCCAGAGCCTTAGGAGCATTAGCTTCTGTTATTGAAGCAAATAATCATACGTTTATTGAAAAATCATCATCTTTAGGCTCATTATGTAAAAGCTTTGGCGTTGATTTGGTGAATTGGGTACAAATAATTTTTCATGATGGTGCAATAAGTGTCGATGTAATGGATGACACAATTATCAGCAACTCTCAAATGTTAGGAAGTATGTTAACGATAAACGAATCCGTAAACGAAGCTGTCGATATGGATGATATTTTTGATTTTTAGTAGATGAAGTGTTTGAATAGGCAGAGGTGGATTTTACTTTTTAGAGGTTCTCTTATACGGTTAAATTAAGTTTTTTCAACTGATTATCCATCATTTTTTGGACAATTTTATCTTTCATACCTTCAAGATCATTTATTTTTTGTGCAATACTATCCATGGTAAATTCAATATTTTTACTATCTATACTTACGGGGGTGCTAGCAGGTGAAAACTGCTCTACTGCGCTTAAATCTTGAGCTTCTTTAACCGATATCTCACTTATTGCAGCGGCTTCCATGCCTTGCGATATAGTTACTATCTCTTCTTTGCTTATATCGGTATTTGTTTGCGCGATAATGCTTTGGGCCACAACATCCATATTGCCTGAATTTACGGTAGCCCTCTCAAGGGCATTTACTACATTGTCTACTTCTTCGTTTCCATATTTTGCTTCTAGCTCTTTTATGGTTGCTTTATTTTCGATACTTTGGCTTGCATGCTTGCTCATATCTTGACTTGAAGTATTGCCGCTTTGCGGTTTTGAAGCTTTTTGTGTTTCAAGTTGGCTCAACACTCTTTTTAAACTCTGTATCTGCTTTTCTAATGCGGCTATCTGCTTTTTATCACTTTCATTTTGGGTTTGTTCGCCGCTTCTTTCTTTGATGTCGTTTAGTTTATATGCACGGTCTGCTCTCTCTTGTCTTTTAGCAAGTTGCGAGAGATCTTGTTCGACTTCGCTTGAGTCTATTTTGCCGTCTTTGTTTCCGTCTAGTTTCTTTAACTCTTCTTCAAGCGTATAAAAAGATATGCCTTTTTGAGAAAAAATATTTTCTATCGATTCATTATCGAGCAGTCCTACTCCGCGGGTTAATTCAAAGTTATCTTTTTTTGTATTGAAATTTACCGAGAGTTTTATATTTGCAAGTTCTTCATATGTTAGAAAATCATCATAATTTTCATCTGCACTGCTAAAATTGATTTTATCTTCTATGACACTTTTTATACTCTCTTTAGAAATATCCACTAATGTATATTCCTTTACATGTTCTTGAGTAACTTTAGGCAACACGGCTAGATAATTAATATTCATCTGAGCTTTCGCACCTAATTTTATAGTGTTACATTCGGTAGTAGCGGTATTCTCTCAGCATTTGTCATATCTATTGACATGTATTTTTCAGTTTTTNAACTAGTGTCAAGTACCATGGAGTATTTTATTACTATGCCCTACTTACAGTTGTTTTAGAAAGCATATCGATTAAAATTAGGTGCGAAAGCTCAGTATTCATATTATGCGACCATCTTTTAAAATAATTTTTATACCATCGGTAAAAAATCGATTATATTAAGCATAACACACTATATTTTTTGATGTACGTGTTTAAACTTATCTCATAAAAGGAAATTTTTCAAGTGCGACACTTCTGCGACATTTACTTTATACAATGACATTATAGAAATAAAATGAGATCTGGAACTAAAAATGAATATTATAAAAAAGCTAAAAGATTTTGCACAAAATCTAAGTGTACTGATAGTTGAAGATGATATATCATTAAATGAAGAGTAGGTAGCTCTTGCAGAACTTTTTTTTAAAGATGTCTTTTTTGCATATAACGCAGAGAGTGCGCTTGATATATATAAGAACCTGAGCTTTCGCACCTAATTTTAATCGATATGCTTTCTAAAACAACTGTAAGTAGGGCATAGTAATAAAATACTCCATGGTACTTGACACTAGTTA
>PPDH01000005.1:15644-28258 GCA_002899765.1 Sulfurimonas sp.
AAAAACTGAAAAATACATGTCAATAGATATGACAAATGCTGAGAGAATACCGCTACTACCGAATGTAACACTATAAAATTAGGTGCGAAAGCTCAGTAAGAACAACCCTGCTGATATAGTTATAACAGATATAAAAATGCCTAAAATGGACGGTATTACCCTAAGCAGAGAGTTGAAACAGATAAATCCAAACCAAGATATAGTTGTTATTTCTGCACAAATAGATGTTTTATATCTTGCTAAACTTATAGATATGGGAATTAAACATATCATATATAAACCCCTTGATCACCAAGAACTTATATACAGGCTCTTAAAAATCTGTGAGGATAGAGCTACTTTAAGAGAGACAAATAAAATCCAAGAAGCCAAAGAAATTTTTAAAAAAAATACAAATGCAACTTTTTTGCCCACATTAACCCCTGAAATGCTCTATAACATAGAGTATTTGCTTGAGCTAAGAAATGATTTCAAATACTATCTTGAGATGTTTTCTCTTGATGGAGTTTTACATGAGTCTGTTCAAGCTATAAGTTCTACGCTCTCAAAAATATATACGACACTCTCACAGATAAAATCTACGGCAAATATATCTATTGTCATATTTGAATTTGCCAATTTTTTAGAAAATATACATTTTGCTTCATTAAACTCACGACAAAAGGAAAAATTTTTGATATTGGAATCTATCTATGATGATATATCAAAACTTATTTATTTTACTTTCATTACGCCCGAAGTAAGAGAGACTTCTTATCTTGAAGATTCTTTGCGTTCATCGCTCGTGCAACTAAAATATGGTGTTTTTGACGATTTTTTGATAGAAGAAGAGCTTTAATTATGAATATTATTCAAGGTACTCTTACCATTGATGCTAAAGTAGACAATAAAACATTGCATACTTTCTCAAAAGAGATTTTAACTCATTTGCAAGATATAAAAGAGATACATGTCGATGATAGCTTAGGTTTTGAATCAAGTACACTTTTTGATATGTTGGCATCCATAAGAATAAGCGCACCCAATATAAAAATATCTTTTTTTGATACCGATGCGCTAAAGATAAAGAAAATCGGTCTTGTTTCACTCGATATAAGAGGATAATGATTATTGAGATGTTATATAAACAGGGATGCGATGACTCTTTTTGATAAAAATATTATAACCATAGCAGAGATAGAATCGGGCATGCTTGATATAGTCTCTTCAAAAATCAATTTTTTAGATATTTTGCTTCAGATAAAAGAGGAGCTTTACTATCCGTTGATGAATAAAAAAACCAACCTGCAGATTAAAATAGAATGCGGAGATTTTATCTATCAAGACAGGGAAAAATTATATCTTATACTTTTAAATCTTATCTCAAATGCAGTTGAGTTTTCGCCTCTTGATTCTAATGTAATCGTCAATGTGAGTGAAACTGAAGATGGCATCAAGCTTGTCGTTAAAGATTTTGGCGAGGGGATTGATATAGTTGAGCAAGAAAATATTTTTAAACAATTTTATCAAGCACACAGCGGCATGAACCGCGCTCATACAGAAGGTCAAGGACTCGGACTCTCGGTAGTCGATGAGTTGGTAGAGCTTTTAGGCGGCAAAATAGAGTTTGAGAGTAAACTTTTGGATTACTCGATATTTGAAGTAACACTACCAAAATTGCTTGGCAGCGAAGATAATTTTTTTGATGATATAAACTTTTATCAAGTATAGATACATCGTAAAAACAATGTTTAAAAAAAATAAAAAAAATCTTCCTAATCGCAAAAAAGATCCGTTTTTAGAATTGCATAAAAAAGTTTCTTTTAACGAAGATTATAAACGAGCTAAACGAACAATAATTACCCCAAGTTTATTTAAAGATAAAAAAAATAAAAATGAATTAAGCAAGATGATTAGCAACAATATATTTAGAGAAGATGAGTATTATAATCTTTCTTTTTGCAAAGTAAAAGCTGTTAAAACAGTATTTGCTTTTTGTGATTTGAGAGGTTGTGATTTTAGCGAGGCAACTCTTAGTAAATGTGACTTCTCATTTGCAGATTTAAGAGATTGTAACTTCTCAAATGCCGTAATAAGAGAGTGTAGTTTTAGACATGCCCGCTTTAAGAACACCATTTTTTCAGGTGCCGATGATTTTTTATGTGATTTTCAAGGTGTAATACTTAACTGAATGCTATAGATTGCCGCGCTTCGCTCGCAATGACAAAGGTGTCGCGCTTGTCATTGCGAGGCTTCAGCCGTGGCAATCTCAATGACAAAAGTGCTTCGCTTGCAATGACATACACCGTCACGTGCCAAGGAGTTTACGACGCGGCAGTCTCAATGGCGGTTATTTTATCAAGTGCGACAAATACGCGACATATTTTAATTATACTGCTTTTTGTAAATTAATTAATTAGCCGATAGAAATTTTCTTTTTCTATTTGTTGATTTATCGTACGCCCATTCAACAGTCATTTTAACAAAGGAGAAAAGTCTACCCTTAGATTTGTTTTTCTCCTTTGTTAAGAGTTGATTGAATGTAAAATTTTTTATGCAAGGAGTTTGTTGTGACTCAAGAAGAATTGGATTTTATGATAAGCGGTGGGCTTGATGATGTCTGTTTAGAAGATGAAAAAAAAGATAATGTTGTTGAAGTAAAACCAAAATTTAAATCTGAACCTCTTGGTTATTCACAAAATACGGCGCATTACTGGCCTTATCCTGCTACGGATGAAAACAAAATGGTTTGTCAGCTTGATGATGTTACTAGAGAGAGTGAGGAGAAGGCAAGCGAAATTTTTGACATTGTTGAGGAAGTTTCTCAAAATATAGTTGAAGGTGAGGAGTTGATGCGCTAAATTATTCCTATCTTTGAAGGAAATGCAAAATTTTTTAGCTTGCTGCGTAAAAGATTTCCTGATGTAAAAGCGTTTGATAGACAATTTTGTCTGAACAACACTGCTATACAAAGCGCAAATGAGATAATTGAATCATTTCAAGAGCTAAACGATGAGCTGATGAGTGTTATGGATACGATGCAGTATCAAGATATTCATCGTCAAAAAATAGAGAGAGTCATAAATGTTATGCGCTCGCTCTCAGGCTACATGAACACTCTTCTTGAGGGTAAAGTCGAAGATACTAAAAGGGTCTCTTCCGCACAGCATATTATAGGTGACACGCATAACGAAGTAGCCTCACTTTGTGATATAGACGACCTTCTTGCACAATTTGGCAAAAAATAAAAAACTAAATTTTTAACCGCGACATATACGCGACACAGTTACGTTATGATTACAAATTCTGAGGATTTAAACATAGATTGCCGCGCTTGTCACTGCGAGGAGTTTACGACGCGGCAGTCTGAAAAACAAGAGATTGCCGCGCTTGTCATTGCGAGGCTTCAGCCGTGGCAATCTCAATGACAAAGATTCTTCACTCGCAATGACCGTCATTGCGAGGAACTTGTGACGAAGCAATCTATGGTTAGTCAGAGTATTAAAATGAAATTAAAAAAAGGTGACTTCTACATGTTAAGTAATATTTCTATCAAATCAAAAATGGCACTTATGGTTGTTGTGCCTATTGTAGCTATACTTATCTCTTTGGGTATCGACAGCTACAAAAGTTATGAAGAGGTAAAAACTCTAAAGAGGATAGAAGAGATGGTTGCCTTTAGTCAAAAGAGCAGCTCGCTTGTGCATAATCTTCAAAAAGAGAGAGGCGCATCTGCGGGATTTATCAGCTCTAAGGGAACTAAATTTTCTTCAGAACTAAGCTCTATCCGTAAAGATACGGATCAGACTTTAGCACAGCTTCAAACATACCACTCCTCCATGAAGCTTGATACTTACTCTAAAGACCTAAAATCCAAAATCCAAAACTCTATGTCAAATATACAGAAGATAAAAGAGATAAGAGAGCAAGTTAGTTCGCTAAGTGTTGCAGTAGGTATTACGGTTGGCTACTATACAAAGACAAATAATGATTTTATAGCTTCAATCGAAGAGATAGCAAAAATGAGTTCCAATGCTCAAATGAATAATCTTATAAACGCATTTGTGAACTTTTTAGCTTCAAAAGAGAGAGCAGGGCTTGAGAGAGCAGTTTTATCTTCAACATTTTCAGGAGATAAGTTTGCAGCGGGATTTTATGAGAAGTTTATTTCACTCTTAAGTGAACAAAAGACTTTTATGGATAAGTTCCTTTTTTTGGCACCCGATGAACTTAAAGCATTTTATACACAGACCATGAGCGCAGATATTGTAGATAAAGTTCAAGAGATGAGGAAAACAGCTCTTGTAAACCCAGAGGGAGGTTTCGGCATAGATGCTGCCTACTGGTTTGCTACTATCACTTCAAAGATAGATTTGCTTAAAAAGGTAGAAGACAAAGTTTCGTTAAGTTTAGACGAGAAGATTGTTGAACTTGAAGATAAATCATTTAACAACATGTTGATTGGTTTAATCATCAATCTTGCTATAGTAATCTTTATCATCGGTTTTAGCTTTTACGTTTCAAAAAACTTGGTAAATAGAATTCATCGTTTTAAAGATGAGATTGACGGGATTATTACCTCAAAAGATTTTTCAAAAAACATTTCATACGGCGGAAGTGATGAGATAGCCTTTATACAAGAGTCGGTCAACCATCTTGCGTCGATTGCAGATAAGTCTATGAAAGATGCCAAAGAGAGCCTTTCAATTTCTGACAAACACTCTATAGAGAGTGAAAAACAGCTCGAAGCAAACAAGCTGACTCTCGGACTTACAGAGCTCTTGAGCAAAGGAACAATCAGCGGTGTAGGTGAAGTACAGAGCGGGATTGTCGATACCATGAGTGCTTTAAAAAATATAAATGAGAAAAATGCCAAAACTGAAGAGGTTGTTGCGGATGTAGAACATTCAACACGGCAGATGGGTCTCTCTCTTGCTTCTATGGAGCAGAAGATGCAAGGCAGCGTTGAAAACAGTAACTCTCTTAATGAGAGCGTAAATGAGATAACAAATGTTATAGCGCTCATTAAAGACATAAGCGAGCAGACAAATCTTCTTGCACTAAATGCTGCCATAGAAGCAGCACGTGCGGGAGAGCATGGACGCGGATTTGCCGTGGTTGCCGATGAAGTTCGTAAGCTTGCAGAGAGAACGCAAAAGGCAACAAGTGAAGTAGAGGTAAATATAAATCTTCTAAAACAAAACAGCGCTTCTATGCAGGAATTTTCAAATCAGATGGGAAGTGAAGTTACTATGTCAATGCAAAATCTTGAAACATTTACGCAGAACTTAACTTCTCGTGTTTTAGGCGCACAAGAGATTCAAAGAAGTAACAAAGAGGTCTCTAGCGAGATGTTTATAAATCTTGCCAAACTTGACCATATCGTCTTTAAACTTAACGGATATGACGCTGTTTTTAAAGATGACCACAGTTTTACCTTCTCCGAACATACAAGTTGTAGATTTGGTAAATGGTACGCAGGAGAAGGAAAGGAGATGTTTTCACGAACCTCTTCTTATGGAAAAATAGATCGCGAACATAAAACGGTACATGATAAAGTGAGAATTATTCCTAGCTATATCGAAGACGGTGCAGTTAAAAATGCCGACAAGATTATCTCCGCTTTTAGCGATACGGAAGAGGCTTCAAAGGAACTTTTTGCTATTCTTAATGCCATGATGCGCGAGATTAAATAAAATTTTATTAGATAAGAAGGTAAAAGGTGGATTTAAGTTTTATTAAACAGATACGTGTATTTGGAAGCTCTATCAGTGTTTTATATGTAGAAGATGAAAAAAATATCCAAGATCAGATGTTGAAAATGCTTCAAAAACTTTTTGATAATGTTGAAGTGGCATCTGACGGAGTTGAAGCGCTTGCTCTTTATAAAGCTTCTTTACATGATTTGGTTATTACGGATTTGAAAATGCCGAACATGGATGGAGTTGCACTGTGTCAAAACATCATCAAAATCAACAAAGAGCAAGCTATTATCCTTATATATGCTTATAAAGAGACGGATGAACTGTTAGAACTTATAAACATCGGAGTATCTGGTTTTTTACTAAAACCCATAGACATGGATGTTATGCTTGATAAAATCTATGCCATAGTAAAAAATGTTTACTCAAATAAGATGATGAAGTATCATTATCAAGAGATGAAAAAACAGCTTCAAGAGGGGTCTGATACATCCGTGGATGAGATTCATGACAGAGATGCACTTACCGCTATTTATAATCACAAATATTTTTTAAAAACTATAAGCAGTGATAGTAGCACTAAGTGGGCAATTCTCATAAATGTCAATGATTTTAAACTTATAAACGACTACTACTCTTATTCGCATGGAAACCACCTTTTGTACCAAATAGCAAGTGTTCTTAAGATAGAAGCCCAAAATTTTGGGTATGAGTTATTTAAACTCTCAAATGACGAGTTTATTCTTCTAAGAGAAAACGCGCCGCTTGATTGCGAGGAGATAAAAAATGAAGCGCAAAATATCTATAAAATATTGGAAAAAAAGAGATATACGCTTATAGGCGTAAGCGATATTACCATCAGTGTTACGCTTGCGGTTGCCAAAAGTAAAGAGAGATTGCTTGAGTATCTGCATCATACTTTGCGTTATGCAAAAAACTATGGTTTAAAGTATGCAATGTTTAAAGATATTCCCGATAGCACTCAAGATATGAAAAACATTATGGAGATTAAAAATATGCTGCAAAACAGCATAGAAGAGAGCTCTGTAATGCCGGTATATCAACCGATTTTGATGAGGGATAAAAATATAAAGTATGAAGTTTTGATGCGAATTAAAAACAAAAAAGATATGAACAGCCTTGTGTTGCCTGGAGTCTTTTTAGATATCGCAAAAAAGCATAGTTACTATAATGAAATCTCTAAGATGGTCATCTTTAAGGCTCTTGATGAGATGCAGAACAACAGTGAGGTTTTTTCACTTAATTTTTCATACGCGGACATGAATAACAAACATCTTATAGATGAGATAGAAGAAACTATAACGACAAGAGCACTTACAAACAGGCTTGTTTTTGAGATAGTAGAGACGGAACAGCTGGACAATCTTAATGTGGTAAAAGCATTTATAGATCGTTTTAAAGCACTTGGCGTAAAGATTGCCATAGATGATTTTGGAAGCGGTTACTCAAACTTTGCTTATATATTTACCTTAGAGCCTGATTTTATAAAAATAGACGGCTCTCTCATAAGCGAGATTTTATCAAACGAAAAGATGTTTGTACTTGTTGAGACTATTATAGGGTTTGCGCATAAACTCGGGGTTAGTGTTGTCGCAGAGCATGTAAGTTCAAAGGAGCTGCATGATGCTCTTGTAGAACTCAAAGTGGATGCTATGCAGGGTTACTATATAGGATATCCCAGCGAAACAATTCAGAGAGCTATATGAAAGAAAAATATCTGGCAATTTCATACGAGTGTTTAAGCTCTATCGGCAACTCATTTGAACTAGAGAGTATGATGAGCGAGGTCGTCATCACTTTTTACCAAGCAACGAGAGCTCTTTTTGTTGGTTATTATGCAGATGTAAATAGTGATACGCCCATGATTGCCGCAGGGAAGGGCGCAGATATAAAAATAGAGATTCAAAACAGCAGCTGTTTTACTTTTGAACATGAGGATTCACATGTTGTTATTTTACCTCTAAAAAACGGCTATATGAAATTTATATACGATAAACACAGCGATATAAAATACATCTGTAAATTAATATGTAATTTTCAAAGAAAGATAAATTTTGCTCTGAGTGCGTGCAGCGGGGTAAAAGAACTAGAAGAGTTAAACGATAAGCTCGAAGAGAAGATTGAGAGTGCCGTTAGAAAGATTAGAAAACATGAAGAGATGCTTTTAGTGCAGTCCAAAAGTGCAATCATGGGAGAGATGCTTGAGATGATAGCGCATCAGTGGAGACAGCCGATTACATCTATAGGTATGATTTCAAACAATATGCTATTTAATATTATGTTGAGTGAAAATCAAGAACTAGATAAAGAGTCATTTAAAAATGAGTTAGATGATATCAATAAGCAGATAAAGTACCTCTCGCATACGATAGATGATTTTAGAAGTTTTTTTAAAGAGAGTAAGTTTAAAGAGGAGATAGTTTTAGATGTTATTTTGAACAAAAGTTTATCTTTGATAAAAAAGCAGCTTGAATATAACTCTATAGAGATAAAAGTAAACAATACATGTCAAGGCATGAAGCTCTATACTTACAAAAATGAACTCACCCAAGTACTTCTTAATCTTCTTCATAACTCAAAAGATGCTTTTGACATGCATGATATAGAAAATAAAAAAATTTCAATAGATAGTTTTTTAAATGAAAAAGGGATTGTTATAGAGCTAAAAGATAATGCTGGAGGCATAGATGAGACAATACTCAAAAAAATATTTGAACCATATTTTTCGACAAAAAAAGAGAAAAACGGAACGGGGATTGGACTTTACATGTCTAAAACAATCGTAGAAACACACTTAGAAGGAAAGATTTCTGCAAGAAATGAAGAGGGCGGTGCCGTCTTTAGCATCATCATTCCTCTTAATAATTAAAAATAATCGGGAGATACACGTTTTGGGAAAATTTGACAGACTAAAATCGGTATCGCTTCTATATGTTGAAGATAGTAAATTTTTGGCAAAAACAACAATCGGTGCAATAGAGAAAATTTTCAACAAGATATATGTCGCACATGACGGGCAAGAGGGATTAGAACTCTTTAGTAAACATGAAAATGAGATAGATATAATTATAACCGACCTTATCATGCCTTTTTTAGACGGCACTTCTATGATAAAAAAAATCCGAGATAGCGGAAGCAGTGTTCCCATAATTGTTACAACCGGTTTTGATGATTTTTTACAAAGAGAAAAAATTGCAGAGTTATCGATAGAAGCGTATCTCTCAAAACCTATAAATATATATAAACTTTTAAAAATTATCAACAAAACGGTCGAGTCTCTCTTTATAGAGAGGGAGCTTATGGCAAAAAAAATGATGATAGATAATGACATAATCTATACCGAGACAAATGAGACGGGTGTTATAACTTATGTCTCTAAACCGTTTGAGAAGATAAGCGGATATAAAAAAGATGAGTTAGTAGGAAGAACGCATGCGATTTTAAAAGATGCGCTCACTCCAAAAACTCTCTATGAAGATATGTGGAGCAACTTAAAAGCTCTAAAGCAGTGGCATGGCGAATTGACAAATCGAAGAAAAGACGGTTCGGCATATACAATCAGTATAATAATTTCTCCAATGTACTTTAGGGACAGACTCATAGGCTATAGCTCTACAAGCATAGACGTAACTCAGCTTAGAGCTACGTCGCAAAAACTTCAGTTAAAGTCAAAACAGGCTGCTATGGGAGAGATGATAGCTATGATAGCGCATCAATGGAGACAACCCATAACATCCATAGGAATGATAGCAAATAACCTGCAGTTTGACATGTTGATGGATGAGTTGGATAAAGATTCATTACAAAAAAATCTTAAAACAATTGATAAACATGTGAAGTATCTCTCAAGCACCATTGATGTTTTTAGAAATTTTCTAAAAGAGAACAAAAAAAAGGAGAAAATCTCAATGAAAAGTACAATAGAAGATTTGCTTATGCTGGTAAATACGGAGCATTCACAAAAAGATATAGCTTTTGAGATTGTAAACGAGTGTGAAGATTTTGAGTTAAATATTTTTAAAGACGAACTGCTGCAGGCAATAGTAAATGTTGTAACAAATTCCAAAGAAGCATTGATTGAAAACAGAGTAGATGAAGCAAAGATAAAAATTCACTGTAATGAGGACGCCGAGGCTGTATACATCCATATATCAGATAATGCAGGAGGCATAAAAGATGATATTCTGCCAAAAATTTTTACTCCGTACTTTTCAACTAAATCGAAAAAAAATGGTACAGGTCTTGGGCTTTATATGACGAAAACAATTGTTGAAGAAAATTTAGACGGAGAACTTAGTGTCGTAAATAAAGACGACGGTGCCATATTTAGTATAAAATTACCAAAATAGACAAAAGGTTGTTTAAATGGATAAAGAAAAAATAAAAAAACTGCGTCAGATATGTAGAAATATCTCTGTTTTATATGTTGAAGATGATGGTGACATCTCTTTTCAGGTAGAAAATTTGTTAAGAAAAATATTTGTAAAGGTACATGTTGAAAAAAATGGGCTTCAAGGATTAAAAAATTTTAATGAAAACCGACAAGACATAGTTATTACCGATATTTCGATGCCGATTATGGATGGCATAGAGATGTCAAAAAGAATCAGACTTCTCAACAGCGAACAAAATATTTTAGTAACCTCTGCACATAATGATTTGGAATATTTACTAAAACTCATAGATATAGGTGTCGATAAGTTCATACTCAAGCCTATTGATATGAATAGTTTTTTAACAAATATCTCCAAAATGGCGATTAATATTTATAGAGAAAGAAGAGAGGCTCTTTTGGAGAGTAAAATCAAAAAAGAGAAAGAGCTTCAAGTCGAAATCTTTAACAGTATTGTTTTTCCGATAGCTTATTTTGAATCGTATAAAATCGTTTATGCAAACGATGCGTTTAGGAAACATTTTTTATCGGCGCAAGATTTAAAGGATTTGAGTAAATTTAGATTTGGATATCTTTTTGATGAGAAAAAATTTATCCCCATGAGCAACTCTGAAATAATAAAAGAGATTGAAGAGTCTGATGAAAAAACATATTTTATTTTTCAGTTTGATACAAAAGTACTTAAAAAATACAATATAAATATCTTATATCTTAAAAATTCCGACGGATATTTGATGAATTTTATCAACCTTGATACTCTCAATGTTCAACTAAATAGATTTAGCAAACAAACAGATTATTTTCCAAAAAGAGAAACCTTTATGCAGCAGCTTCTGGAGATAAAATCTAAAAATTTAAAAGAGTATAAAATATTTTGTATAGGACTTAAAAATATTAAAGGTTTTATCGATAAGTTCGGCGGCAAAAAGATGCATACGGTTTATGGCAATTTGGCAAAACATATAAAAAAAGAGTTTGCGCAAGAGTTGCAAAACGGGCATCTGTTTGTGTATCTCTTTGAAACAAACAGATATATCATGATAGTTGAAAAAGATTTTGAACAAACCATAGATGCCAAACTTGAAAATTTCGGCAAAGAACATATTTTTGACTATGGCAGTTCACTTCCACTTCATCTAAGTATTGAAAAAGATGATTTAGATAAAAGAGCTTCAGTAAAAGATTTACTGGAAAATGCCGAAGGTATGCTTTATGCATTATGACCGTTACTGTGAGCGAAGCATTTCTATTATTAAGATTGCCACGGCTGAAGCCTCGCAATGACAAGTGGGCGTTATTGTGAGTGAAGTATCTCTGTCATTGCGAGGAGTATCTCTGTCATTGCGAGGAGTTTACGACGAAGCAATCTATTAAGTGCTTAAGTTTTGAATTGTGATAATTTTTCACTTAAGCCGGATGCATTATTTTCAAGTACTTTTATCTCTGTGGAGATTGCGTTGCTATTGTGTATATTTTTTTTGACTTCTTCGTTAATCTGGTTAATTTTGCTTATAATATAATTGGTATCTTCACCTGTTTTATAAAGCGCTTCAAGTGACTCATTCATGGCACTAGTTGTTTCGCTCATTGTCTCAACAGTTAGTTCTATCTGCTCTTTAGCACTTGATGAAACATTGGTTATATTTTGAATATTTTCAGCATTATTGTTCATTTTTTGACTAACATCGCTAATGGATTGAACAATTACGCTAACGGTAGCGTTAATATCGCTTAGACTATGTTGTGTTATCTCTGCAAGTTTTCTTACTTCATCGGCAACGACTGCAAATCCGCGTCCATGTTCACCTGCACGTGCCGCTTCTATTGCGGCGTTTAGTGCTAAAAGATTTGTTTGGTCTGCTATATCGCTTATAACATTTAAAACTTCTTTTATTTCAACGGCTTCATTTCTTAGATTTGATAAATCATCTACAATTTCCATCTCAATTTCAGCACTTTTTTGTACATCGTCAATCATGCTTATAATATCTTTTGTGGCAACTTCTAGAACATTCTCTACTTTTGACATTGAATTTTTAAGAGTATCTGCTCCACTCATAGTTTCTCTAATCATCAGCATTGTCTTTTCACCAAAATCGGTCGTATCTAAAACAATTTTTGATGTTTCATCTAAATTTTTCATCATATCTTCAAAGTATGTATCAACTTTTTCTACTACATTTTTGTTATCTAAAGCGCTGTTTTTTGAGTCGGCAATAGCTTCTCTTGTAGAAGATATAAGATTATTTAAACTTAAAAAAATATTTGAGATTTCATCTTTGCCTAAAAATAGTTCTTTGAAAGTAAAATCTCTATTTTTATCGATTTTTTCTAGACTTTGTTGTAGTTTTTTAATAGAGCTATGAATATTTATTATTAAAAACATACTAATCGATATTAATGATATAAAAGCTATACCTGCAGTAAATATTATCTGATACTCATAATTTGAAAGCTTTTCTCCAAAAGATTCAATATTGTCGTTTAGTGATTTTTTTGAAAAATCACTTAAGAGGTTT
>PPDH01000021.1 GCA_002899765.1 Sulfurimonas sp.
ATCTGTTGGAAATCGAGCCTGTGATTGCAGTATTAAACTTTCTAGGAAGTGCACTTATCCACTCATAATTATGCAGAAAACTTCTCTCTAGGGTTTTTAAAAGCTCATAGGAAGGCAAAATATTGTCAAATCCTTTTGCATCGAGCGGGTCGGTAACAATGTTTCTAAAGTTATCTACGCCCGTTTGGTACGAGCTAATCCCCACCGCACCCATACGCTCAAAGATAGTCGGTATATGTTTGATGTCGATATAGCGAAGCTCTATCTGCGCACGAGTTGTGATATCTATATAATCTTCACCAAACTCTTTTGCAATTAACCCTAAAACTCTCGCTTGTTCAGCATTCAAGTAGCCGCCGCTAATGCGAACGCGTATCATAAACTTTTGCGGAGTTTGCGCATCTTTATCATAAATGCCAAAACATTTCAAGAAGTAGCTTTTATCTTCATCAGGAATCGACGCATAACCGTTTTTTGCATAGTAATCCAGCATCTCAAACGCCTCTTTAGGAGTTTTAAGCGCTTTTGTTGTTTCAACTTTGTTAAGTTTTTTTGCTCTTGCACTATACGCTTTTTGTAGCTCTTCCATTGTCACTCCGATTTCTATAAATAGTGTCACAATTTTATCAGTTAAAGAAATTTAGGCAGACAATGTATTGATTAAATTTTATACAATACATTGGTATGAAATGATTATTTTTATTGCTAAAGTTTTAGTATTAATTTTTTAATTAAGAAAAATTTAATTGTAAGGAAAAAATATGACAGATTCTGTTGATGTGTTGCAAATGCTAAAGCTTGTGTATACACTCTATACCCTATCAGTGATTTCGCTCATAGGATGGTTCGCATTTGGGGTAGTTAATCCTAAAGGTAAACCACGCATAGTAAAGGCCTCTACATTCTATACTTATGTAGGTGTACTTATTACCGTCGGTGTGGCGATTCATATCGTCACTTTTAACAAAATACCATGGGTTGAGATTGACTTCAAAAGGGACTCGCTTAAACCTGCTCAAGTGGTAAATATAACTATAGAGAAGCATAAATTCAAGCTTCCTAGCCCAAAAATAGAGCTTAAATGCAATGAGTATATTCTCTTTGATGTTGTAAGTAAAGATTTAACTTACGGTTTTGGTATCTTTAGACAAAACAACTCGATGGTTACGCAGATGCAGGTGCTTCCCGGAAGCAGAAACGACCTTATGTGGAAGTTTGGCAAAAACGGAGTCTATCACTTGCGCTCTACCGAATACTCTGGTCCAAAAGGGGCAAAAATGTATATAAAAGACGTGTTTGAAGTCAAAGGATGCGATGAAGATGACAAATATTCGCAAAAAAGGGGGAATCTATGAGTTTTTTACACACTTTAGTTAACGGTAACGAAGGAGGTTTAAAAGCAGATGGTTTGACACCGACGCAAAAAGTGACGCTTAGAGCCGTAATTATGGGAATACTTTACTACGGTTTATCGGCGTTTGAGGGGATGATGATGCGCGCACATGCTATCACTCCATTGTCGATGCTTGATGATTCGCACTACTTCTCGGTTATGACGGTTCACCCGATTGTGGGGATTTTCGGCTCCACTTACCTTGTGGTCTTTGGCGCATTTACATTTTTAGTGCCTTATCTGATGAAAAAACCGCTCTACAGTATCAAGCTCGCGAACGCAACATGGATACTCATAGCATTTGGGGCGCTTATGTCTTGGCTTGGCGGATTTATATTTCATTATGCTCCGCTCTATACGCTCTACTGGCCTCTGCCTGTCGACTTTTCTCAATATGATGCAGTGGGCGGTTTAGTCTTTATACTTGGAATTGCGCTTATTATGATAGGAACTTTAGGGTTTATCTACAATATATTTGCAACAGTTTTTTATACCGAAGAGGGGCATGAAAAACGACCTATGAAGCCGCTTCTTATTTCGGCACTCGGAATTGACGGTATGTTAAATATCTGGTATAAAATGACGGGTCGTGAGCCTTACGCTAAAGAACCTGCAGTTTCTCTACCTGTTGTTGCGATTTTTCGCGGAACAATAGATACATTTTTAGATGCGCTTGTAATTCTTACATGTGGAGTTTTAATCTTAGTCTATATTATAGGAGATTTATCGGGTGCAACAATGGATTACACCTCCGTAAATGCACTTTTATACAAAAACTTTTTCTGGTGGGGACTTGACCTTATTGCAGACGGTTTAGTGCTTATTTATGTAGCAGGTTCTTGGTATCTTTTAGCGATGCTAATTACGGGCAAAAAGCTTTTTATGCAAAATATAGCAAGAGCAGCACTGTTGCTCGAACTTATAGTTTCATGGTTTGTTTGGTCACACCACCTTTTGGCAGATCAAGGGCAAAACAACATGATGAAGCTCGTAAGCGGCGAGATGGTAACAGCTTTTGAACTTGTTACACAAGGCATCGCTATCTTTATCACGCTTGTAACGCTTTGGAGTGCAAGACCTCTTAAGATGAGCAATGAGTTGAAATTTCTGCTCGGCGGTATTTTAGGGTTTATGCTAGCAGTTCCCGCAGGCATCATTCAAGCAGACATGGGGCTTAACCGAATCCTTCACAACACTCAGTGGGTAGCAGGCCCGCACTTTCATGTGGCTATTTTGGTAGGTCTTACTATGACTCTTTACAGTGCGGTTTATATACTTTGGCCAACCCTTACAAACGGTGTAAAACTCTATAGCCAAAAATTAGCTTCCTTTCACTTCTGGGGGCAATTGGTCGGCGGTATCGGAATGGGTGCATTTATGGGAATGGCGGCAATGGACGGCGCACTCAGACGAACTTTATATCTTGATGGTGAATACCAAACATACATGATACTCGCAGGTATTTGCGGACTTTTGCTCTTAGCGGCATGGGTAGCATTTCTGTTTAATCTTATAATGAGTGTCGGTCTTAAAGGGCTTCTTGGCATATTTAACAAATCAAAACTTAAAACTACAGCCTTAATACCTGAGGCATAAAAGGAGTTTCAAATGATAAATATACAAAAAGTATCAAACCAAATCCTAAACGACGGACTCTACAATACGCTTCTCTTTGAGATTAAAGAGAAGCTGTTTTCTCAAAATATTACACCTCTTATGATAGAAGAGCTCTTAAAAAAAGATCCTTCACTTTTATGTGAGTACAAAGAGATAAACCGCCAAAGCGAACTCTCAAGCATTCAAGTCAAAGAGCTGTTAGTAAAGAAAAGCGATACATCGGAGATTGCACAAAGAAAAAGAGAGATAAATGAAAATATTCAAGTACTCAAAAATCTTGAAAACTTCGAGGGTGACTCCAAAAACAGCGCATACCCCATCTGGATAGGGAGCATAGGAGTGATGATAATCTTTATGGCTCACAATATTATTGCTCTCTTTAGCGAGCTTTATACAACCCATGAGAACATCGTTTATCTATTTTTTGGCGTTATTTTACTTCTTACCTACTTTGGATATATAAAGATAAAAAGCAATCATGATATAAAGCATAGAATTTTTACCGCAACACATGTAAAAACCAAAAAGATGATAGAAGATGGTCTTGAAAAAGGAGATTTTTCGTTTGAGGAGATTTATATAGCTTAAATCAGAAAAGCTCTGAAATAGTGCATAATCAACCCTCTATGCTCCTCTTTTTTCATCTTTGTGAGTTTTCCCGATATCTCTTTATAGTTGTTTGCAAAAATATATCTCTCTACAAGGTTGAGTTTTTCCAACTTTGTATAAATAGGCATTACAAAAGCAGCTCTTCGCGCAATATGGTTTGTAATTGCTTGACTATAAAGAAGATGAAAATTTTCAATACTGTTTACATTTGCAATATGAAGCCCCAGCCCTAAAACAAACTCAATCTCTTTAAATTCAAAAACCGGAGTAATTGTTTTGGCATATTTTTCTAAGATAATAGTGAGATTTCTTAACTCCTCATATTTATCATCTGCTCTTTGAAGATATGCAAAAATTTCAACTCTGTCTTTTTCCCATCCATACAATGTACTTTTTGAAATATTAAATTTTTCTGAAATTTCTTTTATAGTAAGCATTACGATATCCGTATTTTTATTTGTGAAAAGATTATAGTTTTACTAATATGAGAATACAATCAGTTTTGTTTATAGATTTTTTTCCTATAATGGTAAAAATAAATATTTATTCATAAAAAAATAAGTTTTTTATGCTATTCGTAATAAATATCTATACAATTACATCTATATTGGAAAAACATGTTATCTTATTTCTTTTTTTTTGCGATAACGGCAGTTGCACTCTTCTACTTTTTTAAATTTAACAGCTTAAAAGAGCATAACAAGACTCTTGCTAAAAACAATGAAGCTCTTCTTGCCGAAAACAGAAAGTTTGAAAACCTTGCAATGATTGACGCTCTTACACAAATCCCAAACCGCAGATTCTTAGATGAACTCTATACAAAACGCTTTGAGGAACATCTTAGAGATAAAACATCTCTTGGCGTTTTTATGATAGACATCGACTATTTTAAAGCTTATAACGATTTTTACGGTCATGTAGAAGGCGACGCTGTTTTAGTTAAAATAGCTCAAACCCTCAAAAAAACACTAAAGCGGCCATCCGATTTTATAGTGCGCTACGGAGGTGAAGAGTTTGTTATTGTTTTAAAAGGAACCTCTCTTGATGGTGTTTTAAATATAGCGAAGCAGCTTATTGATGCCGTTGAAAAACTTAAAATTTCTCATGAAAAATCAAAAACATTGCCATACATAACGATAAGCATCGGTATTGCCTATAAAAATGCAGCGGCACAAGTTACACAAACAGAACTTTTAGCTTACGCCGACAGAGCACTCTACAAAGCAAAAGCCAGCGGAAAAAACTGCTATGTTTTATGCGAAAAAACAATTTATTAAATGACGGTTTATCTTAATCCAAACACAAAGCAACCGAATATAAAAGCCAAAACAAGAGAGAGGCAAATAGCTCTAAGCTGCCTGATATAAACAGTTAACTTAGTTCTCTTTTTGCACCCGTCTTTACATGTGTTGCATAAAGAGTCAGCCCCGTAAAGGCAAGACCTCCTACAAGATTTCCAAGAACTACGGGAACCTCATTCCATAAAAGATAATCAGCTACCGTAAAATCACCGCCCATTATCATAGAGAACGGAAAAAGAAACATGTTGACGATAGAGTGTTCAAAACCCATAAAAAAGAAAAGCATAATCGGCATCCACATAGCGATAGCCTTACCGCTTACACTCGTCGAAATCATAGCTCCTACAACTCCCATGGAGACCATCCAGTTGCAGAGCATCCCACGGATGAAAACCGTTATCCATCCCCAAATACCGTGTTCTTGATATCCAAGCGTTCTGGCTTCACCTATTGAGCCTATTTTTTTGCCGACTTCACCTGCTTCTATCTGATACCCGTATGTGAGTATAAACGAAATCATAAACGCGACCAGCAACGCGCCCGCAAAGTTACCGACAAATACAAGCCCCCAGTTTCTAAGAACCTGATTCACCGCCACTCCCGGCCGTTTGTCAATTAGCGCAAGCGGAACCAGAACAAAAACTCCTGTGAGGAGGTCAAAACCCATAAGATAGAGCATGATAAAGCCTACCGGAAAAAGCATAGCACCGACAAGCGGCGAACCCGTAGACATAGAGACCGTAATAGCAAAAGCGGCCGCAAGAGCTAAAATAGCTCCTGCAATAAAAGCTCTAATAACCGTATCTTTTGTTGACATGTAGACTTTTGATTCGCCTGCGTCGACAATTTTCGTAACAAACGCAGTTGGAACTATATAAGACATGGTAGCACTCCTTGGTTATAGATTTTTTTCACTGTCGCAATAAAAAAATAAAGTATATTTTTAAATCAATATATCTGTACAAATTTTAGGCATTTTTATATTTTATTCTATTTATAAAAAATGAAAAACAGATTATAGACAATTTTTATTAAGAGCGCAAACAAATCTATAATCTGCTATAAAGAAGCTTTTACTATAATTACATTCACAAATACCCAAGAGAGACTTTAATGGATTGGCTAAATTTTTTTGAACCTAAAATAGAACATAAACACTCATTTGGAAGAGGCATCAATGCAAATCTCTCTAAAGATGAGGAAGATTTATTTAACAAATCTAACGAAGCATTTGAGGCAAAAGAGATTCTTATAGCTTATGAATATTTTTTCAAATCTCTTGAAAATTTTTCAAACTCCAAATCAAACGAAAATATCATAATCTCCAAAGAAAACGATAAACTACGTTTTGAAATATTTCAAGGAACGGCAAGAATAACAGGAGTAATTACAAAAGAGAATCTCTATGCAGAAGCAATTTTAACAAAAAAAACATCGGCAAATGTCGCACTGAAACGTCTGATTTTAGAGAGAAACTATCAACTGACATATGCTTATTACTTCAGCGATGAAGAGTATATAAAACTAAAACTTTTTCTTGACAACATAACCATGACACCTCAAAAAATCTTTTTTCCGCTTCGCGAAATAGCTCTCAATGCAGACTTTGACAAAGAGTATACAAAAAGCGAATTTCCGGACATACCTCTTGAAGATATAGAACATTTAAAGAGCATGGATGAAGAAGAGCTAAGGCTAAAGTATGACTTCATGCAAAGATGGATTGATGAAGTAAATGCGAAGATAACTACGCTTCCATCTAATGACAATGCCGCTATGCAGTCGTTTATACTTCTTTGTCTTATTTTCAAAATAGACTATCTCATCGTGCCAAAATATAGCATTTTTCAAAAATCTAGTAAAAAAATTGCAGAATATTTTAGCAATGAGAACCTTACCGTCGAGTCAAAAAATGAAGAAATCAGAGAGTATATAAACGAACTTCATGAGATTAGTTTTGATACGTTTAAAAGCAATTTTTATGATGCCAAATACACCTTCAACCCAAGCGACAAATCACCGCATGAAGAGATAGAGATATTTATAACCGAGTCACTCGCAAAAATAAGATGGTACAAAAACAACAGATACAATCAAGTGATTCCTACGATGTACAAGTATGTGGCACTCTATCTGCTCTACAATTACGGGCTTCATCCTGTTACAAAAGCACTTCTTCACACATTGGTAGAGATTCAAAATCCCGAGTTTTTCAAGGCTCTTGGCTACACAACTCTTTTCGATGAGAAAAACTCTACATTTTCTAAAAAAACTATTATCTCAAAGATAGATAATATCATCTCTCCTTATCAGAGCCGCTACAAGATGCTTAAACCCTTTGGTGAAAAGCTTAATTTTACATCCTTAAACGAGTTTAGCAACAGCTTTTATCTGCAACTTAAAAATCTTGACTTTGAAGAGATATAACCATGAACACTCAAGCTATAATAGAGACTTATGCCGAAAATATTATACAAATCATGACTCCGTACGGCAGCGGCACGGGTTTTATAGTTGATGACCTTATCGTTACAAACTCACATGTCGTTGCAGGACTTAAAGAGGTAGTGATTAGTGCTAGAAATATTAAAAGAAGCATTGCCAAAGTTGTCTACGATGATGCATATTTTGATTTGGCTTTTATAAGTTTTGATTTTATAAAACCTAAAAATCCTCTTATCCTCTCAACTAAAAGAGTGCAAAACGGAGATACGGTAGTTGCCGTAGGTCACCCATACGGACTTCATTACAGTGCTACGGAGGGGATAGTCTCAAAAGCTTCAAGGATATACGGAGAGCTTGAGTATGTTCAAATTGATGCCGCTATTAACCCTGGAAACAGCGGCGGACCTCTTTTAAACACGGATGGAGAAGTTATTGGAGTAAATACTTTTATCATACAAGACTCAAATAACATAGGTTTTGCCCTTCCCTATTTTTACGTTGATGAAGCGCTACAAAGCTACAAAAGTTTAAACTCTCAAAACATTATAAAATGCCCCTTCTGCAAAAACCTGATAAAAGAAGAGAATATAAAAAATGATTACTGCCCTCAGTGCGGTTCTAAACTTGAGATTGCTAAACTGCGAAGAAAGGGGTATAACCCAACCGGCAGCACAAAACTGCTTGAAGAGATTTTGACCTCCCTTGATGTAAACGTAACGCTCTCTAGAAGGTCTCAGGCTTCATGGAGGGTTGATTACGGCACCGCACGCATTGAGATAAACTACTATGACAACGGGATTATCATAGGAGACTCCAAACTTTGTGTTATTCCTCAAAAAAATATATCCGAAATTTATGATTTTTTACTGAGTGAGAATAACAATCTTTCATATCTTCGTTTTTCTATAAACGAAAATTTTGTTTATCTATCCTATCTTATAATAGACTCGTCACTAACTTTAAATGAGGGAAAAACTGCTATGGAGAGGCTTTTTAAAAAAGCAAATGAATATGATGATATTTTAATAGAGAGATTTGGCGCCACAAAACAAAAAAGAGATGAAGAGGATGAATAAAGATGAGTAAATTTTTAGAGTTTAAAGTAGATTTAAAGAGCTTTATCAAAGAATTAAATGAAAAAATAGTCGCTAATAACAAAAAAGTAGAAAAACTTTTAAAGATAAAAGAGAAGAGTTTTACAAATTTCGTAAAACCGCTTGAGATGATGGATGAGTACTTAGAGCAGTTTTTCACTCCGCTTTCACATCTAAACTCCGTTAAAAACACGAAACAGACGCAAAAAATATATGCAGCTTCATTACCTATAATAACCGAATATTCTACAAAGCTCTCACAAAATCTGGATATTTACAAGGCTTACAAAGAGATACAAAAAAAAGAGCAAAAGAGTCTAAATCAGGAACAAAAAAGGGTCTTAGAGCTAAATATACTAAACTTTGAACTAAGCGGTGCACATCTTGATGAGAAGAGCAAAAAAAGACTGCAAGAGATAAACATAAAAAAGAGTGAACTCTCAAACAACTTCTCTCAAAATCTTCTTGATGCCACCAATGAGTATGAGTATATTATAAATGACGCAAAAGATGTAGAAGGGTTACCGCAAAGCGATTTGCAGAGCGCAAAATTTAAAGAAGACGGTGTTACAAAATATAGATTTACGCTTCAGATGCCTTCATATATTGCCTACATGACCTACGGCAAAAATGAGAAAATAAGAGAAGAGCTTTACCGTGCCTATGTTACAAGAGCGCCGCAAAATGCCAAAATTATAGATGAGTTGCTATCGTTAAAAAGTGAGATGAGCATACTTTTAGGCTTTAAAAACTATGCCGCATACTCACTTGCAAGCAAGATGGCAAAAGATGAAAAGAGTGTTCTTGATTTTTTAGAAAAACTGATTGCAAACTCTAAAGCACAAGCAAAAAAGGAGCTAGAGGAGCTTCAGAGAATAGCAAAAAAACCGCTGCAAAGTTTTGACACCGCCTACTACAGCGAAATTTTAAAAAAAGAAAAATATGAGATTGATGAAGAGGAGTATCGTCCATATTTTGAGCAAAAGAGTGTTTTAGAGGGTATGTTTGAATTTTTAAACAGACTCTTTGGAATAAGCTTTGAAAAGGCAGAAGAGGAGCTGTGGCACAAAAAGGCAACCTCTTATAATTTACATGTAGATAACAGATTAAAAGCAAGGCTTTATCTTGATTTAGAAGCTAGAAAGGGCAAGCAAGGCGGTGCTTGGATGAACAACTTTCAGACTCACTGCCAAGATGAAAAGGGAAGTGAGCAACTGGCCTCTGCCGTAATCGTATGTAATTTTCCACCATCTTCTAGTAAAAATCCGTCACTTCTAAGACATGATGATGTTGTGACTCTTTTTCATGAGATGGGGCATGCTCTGCATCATATGCTAAGCAATGTAGGCGAAAATGAAGTAAGCGGCGTAAACGGTGTAGAGTGGGATGCGGTTGAGTTTCCCTCACAATTTTTGGAAAACTTTGCTTACGAACCGAGTGTATTAAAACTCTTCGCATGTCACCACAAAACAAAAGAGATACTTCCTGATGAGATGATAGAAAAACTAGTAAAGAGCAAAAATTTCCTCTCGGCTCTTGGGATACTCAGACAGCTTGAATTCTCTCTTTTTGATTTTAAACTCCATACAAAACTATATCATGGTGATGAAATTCAAAATCTTCTAGACTCTATCAGAGAAGAAACGGCACTTATAAAACCACCGTCATACAATAAGTTTCAAAATGGCTTTTCGCATATTTTTGCAGGCGGTTATGCTGCCGGATATTATAGTTACAAATGGGCGGAGGTGTTAAGTGCGGACGCATTTTTCGGTGTAGTCGAAGAGGGGATATTTGACTCCAAGATTGCTAAAAAATATCTACATGTGATTCTTGAAAGCGGCGGTGCAAAAAGCATGGACATACTCTTTAAAGAGCTGATGGGAAGAGAACCAAATCCTGACAATCTACTTCGTTTAAACGGGATTATATAGTTTGAGACACCTACTTTTGGCTCTTTTGTTCTGCGCAACACTTTTTGGAGAGAAAATTTTGAAGATAGCAACCTATAATGTAGAGAATCTATTTGACATGCAAAAAAGCGGACATGAGTACAGCGAATATATTCCAAACAGCTCTTCGCTTTGGAACAAAAAAAACTACAAAATAAAACTAAACAATATTGCACATGTCATCAAAGAGATAGATGCGGACATTATCGCTCTTCAAGAGGTGGAATCACTGCAGGCACTTCTTGATTTGAGATTTGCGCTAAAGCAAAACGGACTCTATTATCAATACTACAGCATCGCCGATAAAAAAAACACTACTGTAAAAGTAGCACTTCTTAGCAAAATCCCTTTTGCCTACTCCAAAGAAATAAGCGTAACTCAAACATATGAGCATAGAAATATATTGGAGACAAAATTTAAAATAGAGGAGAATGAACTCTATATTTTTGTAAATAACTGGAAAGCAAAATCAGGTGCAGAGAGCGAACGAATAGTCTCTGCAAAAACTTTAAAAAAGAGAATTTCAGAGATAGGATTCGATAAAAATATTATCTTACTCGGAGATTTTAACTCAGACTACGAAGAGTATATAAAATTTAAAAGAAAAAGAAAACATAACGATACAAATGGAATAACGGGAATCAACCACATACTTGAAACCATCAATCAAACAGACAAAGCTTCAAAAGTAAAGTATGTAAAAGAGAGTTTCTATAACCTTTGGTATGATACAGAGGATCAAAAGAGATATACGTATATCTACAAAGGGAAAAAAGAAGTTTTAGATAATATACTTATCTCTCAATCCTTGTTAAATGAGCAAAACATCTCATATATACATGGGAGTATAACAAACTTTAAAAAAGAGTACCTATTTAAAGGAAAAAACATTTATCGATGGGAAGTCTCTCATGCAAGAGTACCAAAACATAAAGGTAAAGGTTACTCCGACCATCTTCCCTTGATAGCAAAATTCAGAGTCAATTAAGACACCAGTCAATCTTTTCTTTTTTATGAGATTTAAGATAAGAGTTAGCTTGTGAAAATGGTTTTGAGCCGAAAAAACCGCGATATGAAGAGAGAGGGGATGGATGTGGAGCTTTAAGCACAAGATGCTTTTTTTCATCAATTAGCCTATCTTTTTTTTGAGACGGAGTTCCCCATAAAACAAAAACCAGATTTTCATATTTTAGAGACAACCGACTAATAACAGCGTCTGTAAATATCTCCCATCCTATACCTTTATGTGAGTTTGGCATAGCCTCAACTACGCTAAGAACACTATTTATAAGCAAAACGCCCTGCTTTGCCCACTTAGTTAGATTGCCATTTTTTGATATACTACAGTCTACATCATCTTGCAGCTCTTTAAAGATATTAACCAAAGAAGGAGGGATTTTACACTCATCACATACTGAAAAAGCTAGCCCATTTGCCTGATTATAACCGTGATATGGATCCTGCCCTATAATTACAACTTTTACATCATCCGGATGAAGCAGATTAAAAGCTCTAAAAATATTTTCATATTTAGGAAATACGGTTTTTGTTTTATACTCCAAGTCTATAAATTGCTGAAGTTTTATAAAGTAACCTTTTGAGAATTCATCTTGTAAAAAAATATGCCAGTCATTATTAAGTATCATTAAAATCCTATAAAAATTAATTAGTTGATTATATATAAATTTTATTTCAAAGAGATTGTAAGTTTAGTTAATTGGAAAAGTTTTTTTGTAAAATATGATTGTTTAATAAAAGAAGAAATGATCAACTAGGCAGCGACCTACATTTCCACACCTGAAAGATGCAGTATTATCAGCGATGAGAGGCTTAGCTTCTGGGTTCGG
>PPDH01000031.1 GCA_002899765.1 Sulfurimonas sp.
TAGTGTCAAGTACCATGGAGTATTTTATTACTATGCCCTACTTACAGTTGTTTTAGAAAGCATATCGATTAAAATTAGGTGCGAAAGCTCAGTTATATATACTTTTATGTGTTTAAAAATAGACAATCTTAAGGAGATTAATCATGAAATTACTAAGCTTAGTGGCAATCGCTGCTTTATCAACTTTTTCGTTTGCTTCAGGTCTAGCATCAGAAGCTAAGAAGGCAGGTTTAAAACCTATTCCTCAAAGTCAGTCTGAAATATTAAAGTTAGTTGACGATTCAAACAACCCTATAACAGACGCTAAAATAGAACTCGGCAAAAAACTATATTTTGACCCAAGACTCTCAAAAAGTTCATTAATAAGCTGTAATACCTGTCATAATCTAGGAGCGGGCGGAGCTGACGGTGTTAGTGCTGCGATAGGTCACAAGTGGACTGCAAACCCACATCACCTAAACTCTCCGACGGTATACAATTCCGTACTTAATGCAGTCCAGTTTTGGGATGGAAGAAGTCCGCATTTAGAAGACCAAGCTCAAGGACCTATTCAAGCAGGACCTGAAATGGCAGCACCAAAAGAACTGGTTGTTCAAAGAGTTACTTCTATACCTGCATATGTTGATGAATTTAAAGGTGCATACGGTGATAACGTAAAAATAACTTTTGAGAAGATAGCAGATACCATAGCTGTTTTTGAGCGTACTTTAATTACTCCTTCAAGATTTGATGATTTTATGAACGGAAAAGACGATGCACTGACAAAAGCTGAGAAGGCCGGTTTAAAAACCTTTATGGATAAGGGCTGTACAACATGTCATAATGATATAGGTATCGGTGGAACTATGCAGCCGTTTCAAATTGCGAACAAATATAAATTTGCAAAAACAGGTGATTTTAAAGGTGATGCTAACGGAATGGTTAAAGCACCTACACTTAGAAATATAGAAGAGACTGCACCATATTTCCACAACGGTAAAATCTGGTCACTTCAAGAAGCTATAAAAGAGATGGGAAGCGTACAGTTAGTAATCACCATAAATGACAAAGATGCTGCTTCAATAGAAACATTTCTAAAAAGCTTAACAGGTGAAAAACCACAAATCATTTATCCTATACTGCCTCCAAGTACAAACACTACTCCAAAACCGGATGCACTTTAAATAGTTTATTGCAAGGATAAAAGATGAGACAGTATGAAACATATAAATGTAGTAAATGCGGTAATGAAGTTGAAGTTCAACATGTAGGGGGCGGGAAGCTTGTCTGCTGCGGTGAACCTATGACATGTATTACACAAAACTTAACGGCTGTAAATCTTATGAAAGCTTTTGCGGGTGAGAGTATGGCAAGAAATAAGTATGATCTTTTTGCCGATATCGCCCAAGAAGAAGGATGGCATGCCGTAGCAACTCATTTTAGAGAAGCGGCAGAAAATGAAAAATGGCATGCAAGAGCCGAATATAAAGCCTATCACAAACTTGTCGACGGAGAGGAACTTCAAACAACAATACACAATCTAGAGACCGGTATGGAGGGAGAAAACTACGAACATACCCAAATGTATCCTGCCTTTGCCGATATAGCTATAGAAGAGGGGCATAAAGATCTTGCTCGTCTTTTTAAAGCTATTGCCAATGTAGAAGTTGAGCATGAGCGTGAATACGCAGCACTTAAACAAGCACTGCTGGATGATGGTTTCTTCCAAAGTCCAGATGAGGAAATCTGGGTTTGTGAAGTGTGCGGTCATATTCACAGAGGCAAAAAACCTCCAAAAGCCTGTCCTCTGTGTAAAGTACCGCAAGAGTATTTTAAAAGAGAACATTTATACTAGAAATTACTTAAAATAGATGCTACTTTTAATAGCTTTAACTTTTATATAAGCCTATTTTGTTATAGTGACCCTTAACAAAAAACAAGGAGAACATATGGCTATTAGTAACAATCAAGTAGTTTCTATGGAGTATGAAGTAAAAGTGAATGGGAATGTTGTTGATAGCAATGTTAATGAACAACCCTTAGAGTTTACCTTTGGTTCGGGACAAATTATTCCCGGATTAGAGTCTAGAATCGCAGAGTTAAGCGAAGGTGAATCGGCTTCTATCGTAGTTCCGGCAAGCGAAGCATACGGAGAGTACAACGAAGAGGCAATGCAGAAGATTCCAAAAGAGCAATTTGAAGGCATAGAACTATCTATCGGTCTGCCTCTTCAAGGTCAAGGCCCAGACGGTAACCCGATTCAAGTTGTCGTAAAAGATATTTTAGACGACGAAGTACTTATAGATTTTAACCACCATCTAGCAGGACAAGAGTTAAACTTCAACATTAATATCATCTCAGTAAAATAAAGAGCCCCAAGTGGCTCTTTATGATTAAACGCTCTTATCGAATCTGCTATAATTAAAACATAAAACAGTTTTTTAACTATTGTCATAAAGGATATTTAGATGTGTGAGCCTTACTTCAAAAATATACAAAAAGATATACTCTCCTACAAAAATCATCTTGAGAAAAACAACATGACGATTGACAAGACAAACAAGCTCTTCCTTGATTTGATTTTAGATATTTTAGAGTACTTAGCAACAGAGAATCCTCAAAAACTTGATGAGTTGTGTGAATATAATATAATGACAATGAAAAAAGAGTTTGAGTCGGTTATACACGGCAGTTCGGTAAGTGAAAAAGTTCAAGCCGTCTTACTTACTTTTTTTATGCGCATAGCAAAAGAGATGGATGTTAAATATAAAAATATAGAAAACGAGAGTCTTTCAAAACTCTACTCTCTTATGTCTTCAAAAAATTTCAGATACCCAAGTTACATAAAAGACCAAAAAGAGTTTGCGCTTGAAAATATGCCCGACAACATCAAAAGAATGCTCTACATGAAGAGCTATATTATTCTATCGCTTCCGCCGTCTATAGCAACCTGAGAACCTGTTGTTTTTGAAAAAGATTTTCCTGCCATGGCACATACAAGTTCTGCCACATCATCAGAGCATATTTCCGTTTTGAGCACATTGTTTGTTTTGTACTCTTCTACGCTCATGCCGTAAGCTTTTGCACGACTCTCCAAAACCTCATCAGTCCAGATAGCCGTATCAAACACTGCATGAGGATGAAGCGTGTTTACTCTCACGCCATACTCTCCAAGCTCCAGTGCGGCAATGCGGGCAAGTTGTGTCTGCCCTGCTTTTGCAACTGAATAAGCCGCAGCGCCTTTGCCCGGAGCTGGAAAGTTTTTAGAAGCCACCATAACTATAGAAGCGTCAACTCCGAGCTTTAAAAACGGTGCCGTATATTTGAGAAGTTTTTGATGTGAAGTCAAATTTATATCCATACTTCTCTGCCAGTTTTCATCGCTTAACATGTCAAGATTTTCACTCGGCGTAAAGATGCCCGCGTTGCTGACGACGATGTCAATTCCGCCGAAACTTTTAACTGTCTTTGATATCGCGTTTTGGATATCATCGCTACATGTCAAATCACATTTGATTCCTATAACGTCGGCTTTTGCAAAGATTTTCTCTACTTCCGGATTTATATCAAGAGCAACTACCGCAGCACCTCTTTTGTTTAACATCTTTGCGATTGCAAGCCCTATTCCGCTTGCAGCACCTGTTACAAGTGCTACTTTTCCGCTAAATTCAGGAGCACTTCCACCCCCTTTTAGCTTTGCTTGTTCAAGCGACCAATACTCTACTTCAAAGATATTTTCGGCACTTAGAGCTTTGTATCCGCCGAGTTTTTCCGCCTTTAAAATAGCCTCAAAAGTATGCTCATTTATATCTTTGATGATATTTGCCTCTTTCGCATTCGCTCCAAAAGAGAGTGCTCCCGCACCCTTTAAGATTGCAAAATTGGGTGCAGGGTTTAAAAGCGTCTCATCTTTTTTATAAGCTTCAAAATACTCTTTGTACTCTTTTACATAATTTGCTAAATCAGATTTAAAGTCATCTCTTAAGATAGCAGGAACTCTTTTTGTTCGTATAACATGGTCGGGTGTAAGCGGTCCTTGTGTAGCTATTTTATCTATGTTTTGTTTGGAAAAATAGAGTGCCAAATCGCTGTCGTTATAGATTGAAACGGTTGCTCTGCCTTTTAAGTTTGAGACCTCTTTGCGAATTTTTGCAAGGGTTAAAAGTTCTACATGCGCTGTGAGGAACGAGGAAGTACTCTTGGGGTGTGAAGTCTCTTTTTCTACATGTAGATCAGCTCCTCTTTCAGTTAAATAGTTCTCAGCCCTCTCAACCAGCTCTATAGTTTTCTCGTAAGATTTTTTTGCATCGTCGTTGAATGTAAAAAGACCGTGGTTCATTAAAACCATCCCCTCTAGCTTACTCCAGTCGACATCTTTTGTCATATCATAAACAAGTTTTGCAAGAACAAAACCGGGCATGATATAGGGAATAACCAGCACTTTATCGCCGTAAAGCTCTTTGATTTTATCTTCACCGCCCTGTGTATTTGTGATTGTTACAACTGCGTCGGTATGAGTATGGTCAACAAATTTAAAAGGGATGATAGCGTGAAGTATCGCTTCAACGGAAGGGTTTGGAGCAGAGGGATTTGTCATAGCCAAACGCTGATACTTTACCATATCGGTATCGCTCAGCTCTTTTAGCTCCGCCATTTTAAGTAACATGTCCATCTTAACAGGAGCAAAACCTTCAGCCTCAATAGTTGCCAAATCCCAACCGCTTCCCTTTACATAGAGTATATCTTCGCTCTCGCCAAAAAGATTTGTTGCAGTCGATTTTACGGAAGTATTTCCGCCGCCGTGAAGAACCAAAGAAGCATCACGCCCAAGCAGTCTTGATGTATAAACTCTTAAATCCAAATCGGTTTTATAATTAGCTGCTTCTTTGTCATCATATAAACTTGTCATTAATTACTCTTTTTAAATTTTTCTTGAATTTTATCAAAGTCCGCCTCGCAAACCCCTTTATTTGTTATAAGCCCTGTTATAAGTCTCGCAGGCGTAACATCAAAACCGTAGTTGATAGCAGGCGAATTTTCAGGCGTAATTCGCACTTCTCTCACCGCTCCATCACTATCCACACCACGCATAAATTTCACCTCATCTTCGCTTCTAAGCTCAATCGGTATATCTTTTACGCCGTCTCTTATCTCAAAATCAAAAGTAGATTCGGGAATGGCTACATAAAAAGGAACACCGTTATCATGCGCTGCAAGTGCTTTTAGATATGTTCCTATCTTGTTTGCCGCGTCGCCGTTTGCGCTTACTCTGTCCGCTCCGACTATTACCATGTCAACTTCGCCTCTTTGCATAAGAAGTCCGCCAGTATTGTCGGCTATAATAGTATGTTCTATGCCGCTTTTTGCTAACTCCCAAGCAGTTAATTATGCCCCTTGATTTCTCGGACGAGTCTCATCAACCCATACATGTACATCTATGCCTCTTCTTTTTGCTTCATAAATCGGCGCTAATGCCGTTCCCTCATCTATTACCGCTAACCAGCCTGCGTTGCAGTGGGTTAGAATATTTATCTTTGTTTTACCGCTCTTTTTTAAAATATCTTCAATAATATCACAGCCGATTTGGGCTATCTTTTGGCTCTCTAACGCCTCTTCATCATTTAACTCTATAGCATATCTTCTTGCATCATCTATCACATTATCAGAGCTACTTAAAAGCTCCATCATCTTATCAACCGCCCACATAAGGTTTACGGCTGTAGGGCGAGACTCTCTGATAAGTGCGGCTTTAGCTTTTAAAGCCTCATAATCTCCCTCAACTTCTATAGCGGCTATGTATATCCCAAATGCGGCAACACTTCCGATAACCCCCGCACCGCGAACAGTCATATTTTTTATGGCAGTTACGACCTCATTTGTGTCGGTCAGATATTTTGTATCATAATCAAACGGAAGCTGTCTTTGGTCTATTACCTCCAGACACTCATCAAACATGTCATCGCTTAGCCATAAAGCCCTGTATTTACCCTGCATTTTTCACTATCTCCAATATCTCATCTACACTATCAATTTTTTCATATTTTATTACAAACTCTCTTGCAATTTTTAGAGCAATTTTCTCAGCCTCAGCTCTTAGCTCTTTATCTTCAATCCCTCTTATCTCCGCAACTCCCGCCACACCGTAAATTCTTCTTGCCATTTTAACTCCGGCATATCCGACACTCTCTTTTATGATATTTTTTACAAATTTCTCTTTATATCTTACAAGTGTTTCACTATCCAAATATCCCTCGACTAAAAGAGCCGACTCTTTGTGCTCTGTCCAAAAATCCAAAAACTTATCTCTAAATTTCTCTAAAATCTCTTTTATACTCATTAAAAGCCACTCTTGAAAATCTTTATCTTTTGTAACAACTTCGTGGTAGATATAGTTATTTACAAGGTTTGCCAAAAGAGCGCCTATATCAAAGCCAAAGGGTCCTACAAATGCAAACTCCGGGTCTATCACATAGGTCTGGCTCTCATTTATCATAATAGAACCCGTATGCAGGTCTCCATGTAAAAGAGCATCGCTCTGCGTCATAAATCTGTATTTCAGCTCCAAAGCCTTCTCTTTAAACTCCATATCTTTAAAAAGTTTTTGCGCTTGTGGATTATTTTTTACATTTTCATTATCATTTGTTTCATGCTCCATAAAAGGGAAACTAAAAACTAAATCCTCAGTTAGTTTACAAAGCTCTATATTGGAGTTAAACTCGGCAATTATAGCTCTTTTTTCACTGCTCTTAAGATACAAAGATGATGTGTAAAAAAGCATAGCCGACATATATGTAGATATATGTTCGCTAAACTTTTCATATTTCACCCCCTCCATCAGCCCTTTTCTCATAATAATATGATTGCCTAAATACTCCATAACTACCAGACTCATATCTTCGCTTGTGTAATAAATATTTGGTATAAAGCTTGGAAGGATATTGTAAAATTTCTGCAAAGCCCTTATCTCGTATGTCATTCTCTCCCGCGAGAGAGGAAACTCTTCGCCCACGCATCTAAGATATGGAACTGCCTGTTTTGCTATAAGAGCTTTTTGGGGATTTTGCACAGAGCTTATTTTATATACATAGTTGAGATTACCATCGCCAATCTCCTGCGCTACCAAATCATCAGAACCAAAATAAGCCATAATTTTTTTTATATTTGAGATATACTCTATCACACTTGTTTTATCTAACTTTTTATAATCCATTTTTTCCTCTTTATTTAAAAAATTGTATCATAATTCGTTATTATTTCATTAAAACGAGGGTTTGTAATGGGTTGGACATGTCAGCATGACTATAAAGGTTACTGCAAGCTTATTAAAAAAGAGTGTGTTCCGGGAATGAAAGGCTGCATACTAAAAAGCAGCGATTATATGTTTAGCACCGGCAGCTATAAAGAAGATAAAAAATTACAAGAAGGCAAAAAAGAGACACAAGAGATTGATTTTGCCGCTTTAGCAAGAAGTCATTAATCCCAAAATTCCAACTGATTTGGATGTAAAAAAGTATACTCAAACTCTTTAATCAACTTATCCGCCAAGACTCTTCGATTTGAAAACCCTTGAAAATTTCCAATCTCGGAACCAAATTTTCGACTGTTCTTTTTATGAATCTCTTTTCTTGTCGGGTGTACAGGTGCAACAAGATTGTATATACCCTGATTTACTCCGCTCTTTATCATCATCTTTACGATATTTATCACATCGTCTCTGTGGATATAGTTGACAAAACCGTCGCTAAAATCGGTCGCACTCTTCCATCTTCCTGCAACCCTGTCCTCTCCCATGAGTCCGCCGAGTCTCAGTATAAGAACTCTCTCTTTTGAGTTTAAAAGCAAATCTTCTGCCTCTTTTATAAGAGAAGTTTTTGTAATAAGTACGTTCTCATCTACGTCTGAATCAAACTCTCTATAAACCGAAGTTGAGCTCATTAAGATTATTTCACATGTAGGTTTTGTCAAAGCTGCTATTTTCTGAAGTGTATTTAAATAGTTGTCTTTTGTATTTATTGCGATTATTACTATATCATTTTGTCAAAAAAGAGAGTCGTCTTTAGTCGACTCTCTTGAAAAACACTCTACATGTAAATCTTTTAAAAGCTCATGAGAGAGTGGTTTTGCCAGCCAGCCGCATCCGACAATTCCGATACCTCTACTTTTGTTCATTTTTCTTGTTAATGGTATAGCTTTTTTTGATTGTTATAAGTTAATAGATAGAAATCTCAGGTTTAGCAGCCTCTATCAGCTCATCCGTGTCGGCAAATTTACCTTGCATCTTTTCTACCTCTTCATACCCTTTTGGCTTAATTTCACTCATTGCCATTCCTATACTTGCCGCCCACATTATTGCAAGCATAAGCCAAACGGTTTTTTTAGCACCCGTATAAACTCCCACAAAGTGAAATGCCACACTCACAAGTATGGCTGCTATTAATATTGTTATTAAACTCATTTTGTTAAATGCTCCCCTCTTGGTTTCATCTCAACTCCCGTATCTTTAAACATGTTGTCTCAAAAACTTTTTACACCCATGGTTCCAAGCAGCATCAAGACAGAGATTAATAGTAAAAAAAATAGTGCTAACGCATATCTCTTTAATACTGCTATCATTTATTTTGCTCTTTTTGTTTACTCTCTTCTTCAATCTGTGGATCACTTCCTATCCAGTCAACACATCTTGATGTATGAAAATCCCTCTCATAATCGTCATGTTTAAAAAGATGATCTTCTAATCTCCAGCCGAGTTTTTTAGATAAGAGTACAGACCTTGAGATAGTTCTTCGCATTTTATTTTCACAAATAACCGTCTCTCCAGAATTAAAAATCTCTTCGACTCCGTTCATTCTTTTTATAGTAATAGTATAATGAAAACCTACCATTATAGACATAACCAAACCTACGGCTATCATACCCTTCTTAAAGGCTCCCTTTGGCATAAATTCTCTTGTTGTAACAACCGCCGTTATGCTTAATATAAAAATTGCTATCGCTATATATACCGCTTCTAATTCTAAAAAAAGTTCCACATCAATTCCTTATCTATTTAATGTATTTCTCTTCCCAAGTTTCAAACTCGGGAGTGAAATACTCTATTCTTACCTTCTTAAACTCTCTTGAGCTGTAAAGCGGCATATGACTTTTTGAGTCTATCTCCGATGCCATTTCGGCAATAATAGCATTTGTCTCATCAGTATTTTTTCCATGAACCATTGTAAAAAGATTGTATGGCCAATTTTCATATTTTGGACGAAGATAACAGTGAGAAACAGCACTAAATGCGGCTGCTCTCTCCCCAACCTCTTCTCCTTTTTCTTCATCAACATCCCACACTACCATGGCGTTAGCGCTAAATCCGGCTTTTCTATGGTTAAGAATTGATGCAAATCTTCTCATAACACCCGCTTTTTGAAGCTCGTTTAAAATACTAAAAAATGTATCATAATCAATATTTAAAGTATCAACAATTTTTTTAAACGGTTCTTGAGTCATCTCGATATCATATTGAGCGGCTCTTATAACAGCATGATGCAAAGGGGTAAGCTCTATATCCGTATGCTTTACTCTTTTGACTTCCTCTTTTTTCTCATCTTTTCCGGTGGTGTTTAGCTTAACATTAATCTTAAAAAGTTTGAGCGTTGGAAGCATGATATAATCTTCTGCTCCCGTAGCTTGGGCTAAAACCTCTAACGTTTTTTCAAGTCCAAGCTTTGAGTCAGGAGCAACCGCAAGCGTAAACCAGATATTAAAATCATGATTTCTCTCATAGTTATGCGAAATTCCCGGGTGAGAATTTATAATCTTTACCGCATCACTTATCTTGTCGGCTGAAATTTTAAATGCTACCAAAGAAGATATATAACACAATCTTTTTGTATCAAATATAGCCGATGTTTGACGGATGATATTGCTTCGCTTCTGCTCTTGTAAAACATCAAGAACCTCATCCTCACTTATGTTTAACTCATTAGCAATTGCTTCAAATGGTCTTGCAACCAAAGGAAAATTTTTTTGAATACGCGATAAAATCTCATCTTTCATTATGTACCGTCTTTTCGTTTTTTATTTCATCGATTGTAATCTAATTTCAATTAATCCAAGTTGATATCCATCAATAAGAGTTTTAAAAAAAGTATGATACTATGTCATCCAAAAACAGATGAAAAGAGATAGATGAGTTATTTTCCTGCTTTCTTAAAACTAGAAAACAAAAAAGTTCTAATAGTCGGCGGCGGAAAAATTGCTTCTCAAAAATTAGAGCATCTTTTAGATTTCACATCTGATATATCTGTAATTGCACCTGAGTTATCTGCGGAAATGTCAAAGATTATAGAAGAAAAAAATCTCCATTTTGAAAAAAGAGAATATATAAAAGGTGATATACAAAATTTTGCTATCGTTGTAGTCGCCGCTGACAATATTGCTCTTCAAGCAGAGATTTTTAAAGAATCAAGAGGAAGCGGTACTCTTTGTAACTGCGTAGATTCTATGGATTATTGCGATTTTATTTTTTCATCCTATATAAAAAAAGATGATTTAACTATTGCTATATCAACATCCGGAGCTTCTCCCGCATTTTCAAAGCATTTGAAAAAATATCTTCAAAAGCTTATTCCGCCCGATACAGGTGTTTTTTTACAAGAGATGAAAAAACTAAGAGAGAGTTTGCCAAAAGGCAAAGAGCGAATGAAGATGCTTAGCAAAAAAGCAGAAAAATATATTAACGATTGGAGTTAAAATGAGTATAAAAAAAGGTTTAATCTTCGGACTAATAGCAGCAAGTCTAATCTTAGGCATGATTTCCATGAAAAGAGCAATGCCCAATCCAAAAGAAGAACGCATATATGAAGCTATAAAAGTTTACAGCCCTTACGTCTTAGAGAAGAGAATAGGCGGACTTGCAATCGTAGATAAGCGTGATGGTGAAAAAGAAAAACCCAGCGCAACAGAGGCTCTGCACAGAATGGATGAGCTAGAGCAAACTTGGGGCAAAAAGCACATTCGTGTCGAAGGCAATCAAGTTTTGGTTATAGGCGATAACAACCAAAGCATTGCAAAAATATTTATTGAGACACAAAAAGAGAGAGAGTTTCTCAAAAACTTTTTCGGGATTTAATGTTTTATCTTAA
>PPDH01000019.1 GCA_002899765.1 Sulfurimonas sp.
TACCCCGACTTTTGACGCAAAGCTTCGTATGGCATTTGTCGATGCAGACGAGAGAGTAGCTGACGGTGTAGACAAAGACTCATATAACGAATACCGTTTCGAAATTAATTACTTATTTTAAAAAGGGGATTTTATGTCCATCGGAAAAAAGATTACCTTACTTATAGTAGGGATTTCATTGGTTTTATTGGTCGTTAGTTTCTTTGTGCTAAACAGCTTTAAGTCAGGCATAGCACAGGGTGTTTATGAAGAGACAAAGGCAGCTATGTCTTTAAAAGTTGAAGACAGAGTAAATGCAAAGCTTGATGCAGGTATAAGCAATGCCGTAGCTATCGCCAATGATGCCAATATCGCAAAATCTTTAGAAAAAAAAGATAGAGAGTTAGCCATAAAAACGGTTAAATCTATTAGCGATAAGTACAGAAGTGAGACAGGTTATAAAAATGCAAAAGTTCATATCCACGATAAATATGTAAAGTCTTTTTTGAGAAATTGGAAACCTGAAAAATTTGGTGATGATTTAACAAGTTTTAGACACACTATCAAAAAAGTCAAAGCTACCAAAAAATCTCTTTATGCTATTGAAGTGGGGAATGCAGGGTTAACAATCAGAGGTTTAACTCCTATTGTTAAAGACGATAATTATTTAGGTTCTTTAGAATTTATGCTCGGATTTGATTCTATCGTTAAACAATTTAGTACTGAGAAAGAAAACCTATTGATTTTAATGGACGATAAACTGGCTCATTTGGCAAAGCTTGCCGATACTTCTAAAAAGGTATCAAACTACATCTTAAGTCAAAAAGGTTTTGATGAGAAATTTTTTAAAGCTGCTCAAAAAATTAATATGAGTGAAATGCTAGAAAAAGGTTTTGTGTTAGATGACAACTACTTTTATACCTATGCTACCATCAAAGATTTTGAAGATAACAGTGCGGGTATTTATCTCTTAGGTAAAGAGAGAGCATCTATTGAAAAAGCTGTTATCGGTGCAAGCAATATAATTAATACGGCTTTAATTATGATTATTATTTTAATTGTTGTTTTAGCCGTTACTATTATAGTTGCTATTAGAAAAGTTGTTATTACTCCGCTGAAAAATATTAATGATTCTCTTTCTTTATTCTTTAGTTTCCTAAACCGAGAAACAGACAAAGCCTAACTAATCAACCTAAACTCAAAAGATGAATTCGGAGAGATGGCAAAAGTCATCAACGAAAATATCTCTTCCATCGAAAAAGAGATAGCTATGGATAACAAACTCGTTGATGAAGCCAAACATGTAATAACAAGAGTGCAACACGGTTGGTACTCTCAACATATAGAGTCTTCTACAACCAATGCTTCACTTGAAGAGTTTAAAAACGGCGTAAATAGCATGATAATAGCAACTAAAGCTCATTTTGCTGCAATGAATCTAATTCTTGAAGAGTATGCAACATACGACTACACCAAAGAGTTAAAACTTGATAACATAGAAAAAGGCGGAGTATTTGAGATTCTTGTAAATAACATTAACAAACTCCGTGACGCAGTTACACAGATGTTAGGAGCTTCCCTCCAAAACGGCATAGACTTACAAAACGATGCATCAACCCTAAAACAAGCAGTAGAGTCACTCTCAACCGCATCCAACCAACAAGCTGCATCCCTAGAAGAGACAGCAGCCGCAATGGAAGAGATGACATCTAATGTCCAAAACAATGTTTCTAAGTCAAACGAGATGGCAGCTATGGCTACTCAAACAGACTCTGCTGCAAGAGAAGGAGCAGTTCTAGCACAAAGAACAGCAACAGCTATGACAGAGATTCAAGGTGCGACTAACTCTATAAACGATGCAGTAGCTATTATTGAAAACATTGCATTCCAAACAAACATACTCTCACTCAATGCTGCAGTAGAAGCTGCAACAGCAGGAGATGCAGGAAAAGGATTTGCAGTCGTTGCCCAAGAAGTAAGAAACCTTGCAAACAGAAGTGCCGATGCAGCTAAAGAGATAAAAGCTATGGCAGCCCAAGCAGCAGGCAAATCAAATGAGGGAATGAATATAGCAACAGAACTCACAAGAGGGTTTGAAGTTATAGCAGACAAGATAGCTCAAACAGCTTCAATGGTTCAAGATGTAAGTAATGCAAACCGTGAACAGATGCAAGGTATAGGTCAAATCAATACAGCTGTAACTCAACTAGACCAAATGACACAAGAGAATGCAAAAGTAGCA
>PPDH01000023.1:0-1789 GCA_002899765.1 Sulfurimonas sp.
AAAAATTATAACATTTACATGATTTCAAAAGGCTTTTTAAAATTTAAATTAGCTTAAATTATTGGTTGTTTGCGGGAATCTGCAAGTGGCTCTATTGTTTTGAAATATCTCATAAGTATAATCAAAAATAAAATTCTCTACTTTGATAACATGGTCAATATTTATGAAACCAATAGGAGTGTAATAGATGAAGTCTTTAATTTTTACATTGTTGTAGAGCACACTAAATCGTGAATTGTCCTTTGCATATACGACTTCGGCGGTAAAAACTTTATACTTTTGATTTTTCATGTTGGAGCTGCCGTTGATAGCGTAGTCTATGTTGTAAAAAGATGGGGTTAAGTATGTTTTTGAATAAAAAGTTTTTAAACCGAAGTTTTCATTTATGTTGTACACGGCTCCAACTCTGAACTGCTCATCTTTGAAGTCCTCTAAGCTTCCATTTCTTTTATACTTATCAAGTTTAGCGTTAAACACAAGTGAAAGTTTTTCATCTATTTTATAATCATCTTGAAAAAAGAGTGAATACATCTCTTCTTCGTCAAAATCTGAAAACCTGCCTATATCTGTTTTTACATCAGAAAAATCTACCGTATAGTTATCTGCTTTTGAGTATTTTTTCTTTTGGTAATTTATCCCTGCGAGCATGTTGTTGTTACCAAAAGAGATACTTTTAGAAGCAAGCAGGTTAATCTTTGTAATTTTATTTTTTTGGGAAAACTCTTTTACACTGCCAAAACCTAAAACAGGGATGACTGCAATACCCGGAGCAGCGTTTTGTTCTTCATACTTGAATTTATTGACATCATAAGAGAGTTTTACTTTGATAGACTTGTCTCTCAAAAAATATGTGTTTATATCAAGAAAATAATCCTCCGAGCTTACTTTCCCATCATCGGGATCAGTATCTAGGGAGTATCCAAAATAGTTATCTTTTTTTGCTTGTGTTACTCCTAAGTTTATCTCGGTGTCATTTTTCTTTATGTTAAGGTAAAGATGTTTTTGATTGGAATCATTGTTAATCTTGTTGTTTTTGTAAGTTTCAAAGTTTTTCATTTTTGTACGATTTACGTAGGCAAGATAGGACCAGCCGTTTTCTAATGTGTCTGAGTATGAAAGACTTTGAGAGTTAGAACCCTTATCTGTTACTGCCGTAAAAAATTCAGAGCCGTTCTCTTTTAATGGATTTTTTGTATAAATCCGTATAAAAAATATTCCGCTGTCGCTGCCGAGTGAAAAAGAGCTGTCCCCTCTATAAACTTCTATGTAGTCCACGAGATTCATCGGCAACTCCATCCATGATGAAGATGGCGAGAGTGTGTAGTTTGAGCTGACTTCATGATTGTTTATAAAGATTCTAAAAAATCCGCTGACATCTGTTTTAGAACCTGAAACCGATAGGTTTGAAATACCGAAACTGTTTTTATTTAGGTTGCTTAGAGGGAGTTCTTTAAGCAAATAGCTTAGAGTCGTATACTGCATCAGTTTGAGCTCTTTTTGTGAGTAAATACTCACATGACCCAGCTTTTCGTCTATGGTATAGAGAGATTTTTCAGAATTCGATTCAAGCTCTTGGAGTAGAGAATCTATATTTTGTGCTAGAAGAATGTTTGCAAATAAGAGATATATGAAAAAATATTTATTCATGCAAGCCTCTGCTAAATTTTAAGAATTCTAGAATAATAATTCTTAATAACTGAGCTTTCGCACCTAATTTTAATCGATATGCTTTCTAAAACAACTGTAAGTAGGGCATAGTAATAAAATACTCCATGGTACTTGACACTAG
>PPDH01000023.1:1795-11969 GCA_002899765.1 Sulfurimonas sp.
AAACTGAAAAATACATGTCAATAGATATGACAAATGCTGAGAGAATACCGCTACTACCGAATGTAACACTATAAAATTAGGTGCGAAAGCTCAGTTAATAACTTATTATTGTATGTAACTGCTTTTGTTTCTTTGTGTTTTTGATAGACTTGGTTTCAAAAACAACTATAAACTCCAGCGGATATAAGGTAATCATCTTTTTTTGTGGCAGATTCTTCTCATCTTTAGGGCTTGATACTGTATAAGAACTTTAAAAAAACAATTTCAAGAAGAGAAGTCCAATAGAATAAGTTACGATTTTACACACTCACAGAGATAACATGTGTCAATATATCTTTTTATAATAAATGCTACGTTCGTGCTATTTTTCTATTTTAGGATTAGGATGTTTAATATACAAAAGGGAGAAAAAATATGAAAAAGCATATAGTACTTAGTATTGCGGCTATTGGATTTATTTCGGCAGGCTCTTTACATGCGGCAGATAGTTTAGAAGGCATGTTTAGCGAAGGAAAGGTAAGCGGACAGATAAGAGAGTTTTCTATCTCTAGAAGCGTAGAACGTTCGGCAGGAACTGATTATACAAGAAATGCAAATGCAATCGGCGGTTATTTGAAGTATGAGACGGCTGATTTTAGCGGACTTAGTTTCGGAGCTGCTTTTTATACGACAAACGGTTTTTTGAATGATAGTGATAAAACAGACTATACAGAGGTAGACCCGACTCTTCTTGGGGAAAACAACGAGAACTATTCTATGCTCGGAGAAGCTTTTGTTCAGTATAAAGTAGCAAACAGCACACTCAAAATCGGTCGTCAAAAACTAGACACTCCGATGCTTGGAAGCGATGATGCGAGAATGCTGCACAACTTGTTTGAGGCGTATGTACTTACAAATAAAGATATAGCAAATACAACGCTTACTCTTGCACATGTAACAAAGTTTGCACAAGGAACATTCGGCCGTGCTTACGGAGCAGGCGGTATCTTAGGTTCTACTGCGGGTTACTCTTCATGGGATGCTTCAAATCAAGTAGGCGAATTTAAAAATATGGGAACATACGCGGTCAATAAGTCAACTGACGGTGTAAGCGTAATCTCTGCAACACATGCTATAAATAAAAATCTTAAAGTTCAGCTTTGGGATTACTATGCTCATGACATTATGAATATACTTTACGGGCAAGTCGATGCTTCATGGAGCTGTTTGCTAACGGATGCCGTAAAACCGTCTCTCTCTGTTCAAGTAATCAAAGAAGATGATATCGGAGATGAACTTTTGGGTAAAATCGACAGCACTTACTGGGCTGCAAAATTTAATGCAAAGATTCAAAACTTCACAGCTTCACTTGCTTACTCTCAAACAGGTAAAAACAGCGCAACCGAAGCTGCAAGAGAAAATGCAATCACATCTGTGTGGGGCGGTATGCCTGCTTTTACTCAAGGTATGGTTACTCGTCACATGTTTTTAGCAGGAACAGATGCGTATAAAATCGCACTAAGTTATAACTTTAAAGATTTAGGTGCAAATGTAGCAGCAACTATCTACTATACAAATTTTGATATGGCTCAAAATAACGGTTACACATACGATGATGCAAGCGAGAGCGGGTTTGATGTTATCTACAACCCAAGCATTGTAAAAAATCTACAGCTTCGCGTCCGCGCAAACTACGCAGATGATTTCAATGTAAATGCGGCAGGTGCAACAACAGGTTGGGATGAGTATAGATTTATCGCAAACTATAATTTTTAAGGAGAATTAGATGCAAAAAAATATAGTAGAACTAATCAGAAATGATTCTGATTATAAAGAATTGGTGGCAAAGAGAAGCTCTTTTTCTATTAAGCTCTCTATCATCATGCTTATAGTCTATTTTGGATTTATCCTCTTGATAGCCTATTTTCCAGAGGTTTTAGGAACTCCGCTCTCTGAGGGTTCTGTAACAACGGTAGGTATTCCGGTAGGTATGGGCGTTATCTTTTTTGCCTTTATCATTACCGGGATTTATACCAAAAGAGCAAACAGCGAATTTGATGACTTAAACAATAAAATTAAAGATAAAGTGAAGGGAATGTAGATGATAAATAGAGTATTTTTATTTTTAATCCTCGGCTCTATCGCGGTATTTGCATCAAATACTGCTGCAGCGCCGAAAGAGCTTAACGTCTCTGCGATTGTTATGTTTCTTATCTTCGTTAGTGCTACTTTAGGTATCACTTACTGGGCGGCAAAACGCACAAAAAGCGCGAAAGATTTTTATACGGCAGGCGGGGGAATTACCGGCTTTCAAAACGGTATGGCGATTGCGGGCGACTACATGTCGGCAGCTTCTTTTCTTGGAATATCAGGGCTTGTTTACGCAAGCGGATATGACGGTCTTATCTATTCAATCGGGTTTTTAGTCGGCTGGCCTGTTATTCTTTTTATGATTGCTGAACCGCTTAGAAACTTGGGAAAATATACATTTGCAGACGTTGCATCGTATAGACTCCGCCAAGCTCCTGTTCGTATTTTAGCAGCGTTTGGTTCTATTACAACGGTTATTCTTTATCTTATCGCTCAAATGGTCGGTTCAGGAAAACTTATCCAGCTTCTTTTTGGTCTTAACTATGAAGTTGCTGTTTTTATCGTCGGTATTTTGATGATACTTTATGTAACATTCGGCGGTATGCTTGCAACGACTTGGGTTCAAATCATCAAGGCATTCCTGCTTCTCTCTGGTGCAACATTTATGTCCATAGCGGTTATGGCACACTATAACTTTAACTTTGGAGAGCTTTTTGCACATGCAGTTGAGCTTAAAGATGTCTCTATCATGGCTCCGGGAAAACTTGTAAGTGACCCTATTTCTGCCATATCGCTCGCCGTCGCGCTCATTTTCGGTGTCGCAGGATTACCTCATATCCTTATGAGATTTTTTACGGTTAGTGATGCAAAAGAGGCTAGAAAATCTGTATTTTACGCAACAGGATTTATCGGTTATTTCTATATCTTGACTTTTATTATCGGTTTTGGTGCTATCGTTATGGTTTTAGGAAATCCTCAATATTTAGACCTTGCAAAACAGGCTATTAGCGGCGGGCAGCCGATACTTGGCGGAAACAACATGGCGGCTATCCACTTAAGCCACGCAGTAGGCGGTGATTTCTTCCTAGGCTTTATTTCGGCAGTTGCGTTTGCTACAATATTAGCCGTTGTTTCAGGTCTTACACTTGCGGGTGCTTCGGCAATCTCTCATGACCTTTACTCTTCTGTTATCAAAAAAGGGCAGGTTGATTCGATTACTGAGATGAAAGTCTAAAAAATGGCTACGGTTGCTCTTGGAATTGTTGCAATTTTATTAGGAATTGCATTTGAGAGTCAAAATATTGCGTTTGTTGTGGGTCTTGCGTTTGCTATTGCTGCATCTGCCAACTTCCCGATTCTATTCCTTTCAATGTACTGGAGAGGTTTAACAACACGCGGTGCAGTTATCGGCGGGAGTATGGGGCTTGCAACTGCGGTTGTTCTGCTTATACTTGGACCTGCGGTTTGGGTTGACGTACTTGGAAATGCAAAAGCAATTTTCCCATACAAATATCCGGCACTTTTTTCAATGACGGTAGCTTTTGTTGCGACATATTTCTTCTCAATAACAGACAACTCACAGAGTGCAAAAGATGAAAAAGAGAAATTTGAAGCGCAGTTTATCCGTTCACAGACAGGTATCGGCGCAGAGGGTGCTTCTGAGCACTAACATGAGACAAAAACAATGGAGCTAATTTGTGAGTATACTTGATCAGAGAAAACTTATAGAGTCTATCCACCCTTTTGAGCTTTTAAGCCCGATTACTTTGGATAATCTTATGAAGAAGATTGATATTGCTTACTACCCAAAAGAGACGCTCCTAGTCTCAAAAAATCTTCCATCCGTTGCCTTTTATATCATCATAAAAGGCTCGGTAAAAGAGATAATAGACGGGGAGATTTACACGCTCTTCAATGCGGGAGACAGCTTTGACGCCGATGCACTCATCTATGAGAGGGCAAACGGAGATTTCATAGTAGAAGAGGATTTAATCTGCTATGAGATAAAAAAAGAGGATTTTATAGACCTCATGCAAGATAAAAACGTTAAAGGATTTTTTTTAAAAGATTTTGTAGAGCGTCATCAACATCTCAAAAACTACTCTTCACAAAGTGAACTTACCCCGTTTTTAATATCAAGAGTCTGCGATATTTTTCTGCATAACGCATGTATTGTAGATGAAAAAGAGAGTATTAAAAGCGCTCTTAAAAAGCAAAAAAAGTTAAAAACAAACGTCATTATAGTGAAGTACAGAGATGATTTTGGAATCGTCACGGACACTGATTTAAGAGAGAGAGTTTTGCTAGGCGGAATTGATATAGAAGATGAAATCCACAAAATTGCTACGCATAATCTCATTACCATAGATAAAAACGATTTTTTATTTAACGCACTTTTGCTTATGACTCAAAAAGGGATAAAAAGGGTAGTGGTAAAAGAGGATGAAAAGATAGTCGGTGTTTTAGAACAGCTTGACCTGCTTAGTTATTTTGCAAATCATTCGCATCTTATAGCAGTACAGATAGACAAAGCGCAAAAACTCGATGACCTCAAAGCACTCGGAGGTGATTTTAAAAATCTTATAGTTTCACTTAGAACCAAAGGTGTTAAGGTAAGATACATCACAAAACTCCTCTCTTCTTTAAATGAAAAAATATACAAAAAACTCTTTGACATGTGTGTAGACGAGAGCTTGCAAAAAGATTGCGCTCTTATTCTCATGGGAAGCGAAGGCAGAGAAGAGCAGACTATAAAGAGTGATCAGGATAACGCACTTATCATCAGAGACGGAGTAGATGAGGAGCTCTTTAGAGAGCCTATGATGGAACTAAACAGACAGCTGCTTGAGCTTGGATTTCCAAAATGCGGCGGAGATGTGATGGTAAGTAATGAGTTTTGGCGAAGAAGTGTGGCTTCATATAAATTACTTATAGATAAATGGACTTATGACATGAGCGATGAAAGTGTTCAGAACTTAAGCATATTTTTGGATTCAAAGTGCGTTGCGGGAGACGACTCTTTACTTAAAGAGCTGCGAGCGCATCTTCACAATAACTTTTATGCAAGAGACGATGTTTTAGCACATATTGCAAAAGCGATTTTGAACTTTGACACTCCGCTCTCCATATTTTCCGGCTTTGTTATAGAAAAAGAGCATAACAATAGACTTGATTTGAAAAAGGGCGGTATTTTTGCTCTGGTTCATGGCGTAAGAACGCTAAGTCTTAAACATGCGATTGATGCAACAAATACGATTGAGAGAATCAAAGAGCTTAACAATATGGGAGTAATAGACAAAACATTTGCAACTGAGCTGATTGAGAGTTTTGATACGCTTAGTTCTATCCGTCTAAAAGCGATGCTGGAGGCAAAAAATATTGAAGAGAGCAATTACATAAATCCTAAGAACTTGGAGAAAATTGATAGAGATTTGCTAAAAGACAGCTTTAAAATCATAAATAAATTTAAAAAATTTATGAGTTTTCATTTTCATCTAAATATGGTTGTTTAGTGATGTTTGATTTTATATCTAAGTTTAAAAGTGATAAAAATCGTAAAAAACTCAAAGACAAAAACTTTGAATTTTTATTCCAAGAGGATAGAAGCGGAGAATTTGTTGTAATAGATACGGAAACAACAGGGCTTAATCCAAAAGAGGATGAAATACTTTCAATAGGCGCCGTAAAGATTAAAGACAACAAAATCCTTACGTCGCAAACTTTTGAGGTTTTTTTGAAAAACTCCAAAGAGATAAATTCAAACAGTATCAAGATTCACAGGATTCGCCCGTTTGATTTAAAGGATGCAAAAACAACGAAGGAGGGCATTGTAGAGTTTTTAAATTTTGTGGGTTCAAGACCACTTGTAGGATACTATTTGGAGTTTGACGTAAGCATGATAAACAAGTACACTAAAGAGATGCTCGGTATAACACTTCCAAATAAAATGATTGAAGTATCTGAAATATATTTTGACAAAACGATTTCATTGATTCCTCAAGGAAATATTGATTTACGCTTTGATACAATACTCAAAAAATGCGGCATTCCAAATATGGGAGCGCATAACGCCGTCAATGACGCAATCATGACGGCTATGATATATTTAAAATTAACAAAGGAAAAATAGATGAAAAGAGAAGTATTTAAACCAAATAAAGAGTTTGCTAAAAATGCAAGAATAAAAAATATGTGTGAATATCAGGCGTTGCAAGATGCAGCTACTGAGGATTATGAAGGTTTTTGGGGAAGTTATGCAAAAGAGAAGTTAGAGTGGATAGAACCTTTTACAAATGTACTAGATGAGAGCAATTTTCCGTTTGTAAAATGGTTTGAGGGCGGAAAGCTTAACGTTTCGGCTCAATGTATAGACCGTCATTTAAGCAGCCGTAAAAATAAAGCTGCAATCATCTTTGAAGGTGATAGAGGCGACAAACAAATTATTACATACTTAGAACTTTATTACAACGTAAACAGATTCGCAAATCTTCTCAAAAATGAGTTTGGAGTCAAAAAAAGCGATAGGGTTATTATCTACATGCCGATGATTCCAGAAGCTGCTTATGCAATGCTTGCATGTGCAAGAATCGGTGCAATTCACTCTATCGTATTTGGCGGATTTTCGGCTGAAGCACTTAAAGACAGAATTGAAGATGCAGAAGCAAAAGTGGTTATTACGGCTGATGGTGCATTTAGAAAAGACAAGCCTTACATGTTAAAGCCTGTTGTTGATACGGCACTTCAAGGCGAAACCCCTGTTAAAAAAGTTTTAGTTGTTGAGAGAAACGGTGAAGATGTTACTTGGGTAGCAGGTCGTGACTACTCTTACAACGAGCTTATCAAACATCAAGGCGTTACATGTGAGCCTGAAGTTATGGATGCGGAAGACCCTCTTTTCTTGCTTTACACTTCAGGAAGTACTGGCAAACCAAAAGGCGTACAGCATAACTCTGCAGGATATATTCTTTGGGCGCAAATGACTATGGAGTGGGTATTTGATGTAAAAGAGAACGATACTTACTGGTGTACGGCAGATGTCGGCTGGATTACTGGGCATACTTACATAGTTTATGGACCGCTTGCGATGGGTGCAACTACTATCATGTTTGAGGGAGTTCCGACTTATCCTGATGCAGGACGTCCATGGAAAATGGTAGAAGAGTATAAAGTAAACCAGTTTTACACTGCTCCGACAGCTATCAGAGTTCTACATAAAACAGGTGAGCATGAGCCTGCAAAATATGACCTCTCATCTTTAAAAGTTTTAGGAACGGTAGGAGAACCAATTGATCCGCCGGCATGGAAATGGTACTATGAGGCAATAGGCGGCGGCAAATGCGCAATTGTCGATACTTACTGGCAAACAGAAACAGGCGGGCATATCGTATCGCCTCTACCTGGTGCAACGCCTATCAAACCTGCATGTGCAACATTCCCTCTTCCGGGAATTATGGCTGAAATCTTAGATGAAAACGGTGTAAAATCTGAAGTCGGAGAAAAAGGTCTTATGTGTGTTACACGCCCTTGGCCGTCAATGATAAGAGGTGTTTGGGGAGATGAAGAGAGATTTATAAAATCTTACTTCGGCGATGTGAAAAAAGATGGCAAACCTGTTTACTTTACTGGTGACGGTGCTATTTACGATGAAGAGGGCTACATAACTATCACTGGAAGAACAGATGATGTTATCAATGTTTCAGGTCACAGAATGGGTACTGCGGAAGTCGAAGCTGCTGTTAAAAAACATCCAAATGTTGCAGAGGTTGCGGTTGTCGGTAAGCCGCATGAGATAAAAGGCGAGGGCATTTTTGCGTACATCGTACTAAAATCAGATAGCGGAATAGCGGATGAAGTTGAAGAGGTAAAAGCTATCAACAAAGTCATCCAAAAAGAGATAGGAAATATCGCTTTATGTGATGATGTAGTCTTTGTAACGGGTCTGCCAAAAACCCGCTCAGGCAAAATCATGAGACGAATTCTGCGCTCAATCGCAAAAGTCGAAGAGATTACGCAAGACACTTCAACGCTTGAAGACCCATCAATTGTAGCAACAATTATTGCCGCGGTTCAGTCTTGTAAACTATAAAACTATAGAGTAGATTTTTCTACTCTATAACCTTTTTCAAATAAATCAACTCAAATAAAAATGGTACAATTTCATCTAAAATATTAATATAAAAGAGAAGCAATGCAACTTTGTGTAGCCCTTGATTTACCCACAAAACAAGAAAACTTAGAGTTAATTCATAAAATAAAAGATTATCCTGTATGGCTAAAAGTCGGTCTTCGTTCATATATCCGTGATGGCGAAGAGTTTTTAAAAGATATTAAAAAAATCAATCCTGATTTTAAGATATTTTTAGACCTCAAGCTTTATGATATTCCAAATACTATGGCTGATGCCGCTGAATCTATAATGGGTTTAGGTGTTGACATGTTTAATGTTCATGCAAGCGCAGGAAAACGAGCTATGAAAGAGGTTATGGATAGGCTCTCATGTTATGAAAACCGCCCAATTGTTTTGGCTGTTACTGCCCTTACATCTTTTAATGAAGATGAATTTAATAATGTATATGGAAACTCTATAGCCAAAAAAGCAGACCAGTTCGCAAAAGATGCACATGAGAGCGGACTTGACGGCGTTGTCTGTTCAGCTTATGAGAGTACATCCATAAAAAATATTACAGATAAAACTTTTATGACTCTAACTCCCGGAATTCGTCCTTTTGGAGAAGATGCAGGCGATCAGCAAAGAGTCGCCGATGTAGATTTTGCAAAAAATGCAGATGTTGATTTTATAGTAGTCGGGCGCCCAATTTATAAGGCACAAGACCCTGCTTTTGTTGTTAAAAAAATATTAGAGCAAATTTAATAATATAGAGCTAAATTAAGCTTTATATTATCTACATGTGATTATAATCGCACTCTTCAAATGGACGAGTGGGTGAGTGGCTGAAACCACATCCCTGCTAAGGATGCGTACGGGTAACTGTACCGAGGGTTCAAATCCCTCCTCGTCCACCACCTTAATTTTTTATTCATTAATAATTACAATCCAAATCTCATAAAATGTACTAAAGTACAATATCTAAATATTTAAAAATATCATACAATAGGTTCAATAAAATCTAAAAAAGGGTTTGTCATGTCAAAAATTATAGGGGAAATAACCGGAGTTGAAGGCAAGTTTTATGTTAAAGCAGCTGATGGAACTGTTCGGGAAGTTTTTAATGGCAATAAAATTTATGAAGGAGAAGCAATCATAGGTGACAGTTCTAATTCCTCAACAGATAACGTAAATGTAACTATGAGTGATGGTTCCGAAATCTTTGTCAAAGGTAATGAAACGCAACTTTTTGACGAATCCTTGTTAGATGTGGTATTTTCGACAGATGAAACCGTGACAGATACAGATTCAATAATGGCTATATTAGAAGATAGCGATAATGTTGAAACGGCAGCTAATAATAATATAGAAGATATAGAAACAGCTGCGGGCGAAGATGTTACTGTTGGGCAATTAGAAAGTGGAGAAGATAGTTTTGACGCAAGAACAGCTGCTGAACAAGATGTTGTTTCAGATCTTAGAGATCGCAGTTTTGAAACTTATAATATAGATACTGAAGATTACGATCCTACATTATTTGAAGAAACTCTTGCGGGTGAGACAGACACTGACAGCGACACTGACACAGATACAGACGCTGACACAGATACAGATACCGACACAGATACTGATTCCGATACAGACAGTGACACAGACAGTGACACCGATACTGATTCAGACACAGATACCGACACAGATACAGACACTGATTCAGACACAGACACTGACACTGATTCCGATACAGACACTGACACTGATTCGGACACAGATACTGATACAGATACAGACACTGACACAGATACCGACACTGACACAGACAGTGACACAGACACTGATTCAGACACCGACACTGACAGTGACACAGACACTGATTCAGACACAGACACAGATACGGACACTGACACAGACACTGATTCAGACACAGACACTGATTCAGACACAGACACAGACACTGATTCAGACACAGACACTGACACTGATTCGGACACAGATACCGAC
>PPDH01000043.1 GCA_002899765.1 Sulfurimonas sp.
ACTATTTGTCAAGCTTGATAAGAAACACTCTCACTAGTTCCTACAAAACAGTATTATTTATTGGTTTTTTGCTTGGAATTAGGTGCGAAAGTTCAGTTTTTTATTCTTATATTCTTTTAAAGTTAAATCAAATAACTCAAAAGTTTTTTTTGACATCACTTGAAATACTAATTGTTCTTTAGTTGAAAAATAATGATAAAATTGCCCTTTTGACATATTAATATCTAAAATAAATTTATTCAATGAAAATTCATCTATTCCAGCATCAATAAATACCTTATAAGCTTCATCGCAAATGAAGTTTATTTTTTCTTCCTTATTTATTATTTTTGGCATAAATCTCCTTTTATAAACCAGTAGTCTAAGTATAAAAAATTAATCTTAATTTTAAATAAACTAGTGGTTTATTTAAATAATACTCAATATATTTATAGTATTATTTACCAATTACTATTGCTCCAAAAATAAAACTCTGATCCGCTTTTTTTTCAACAGTGCAAGATTGGTATTGTAACAAGGTAATTGCGTAGTGCCAATTTCAATACAAACATAAAACTATATTGCAATCAGGTAGAGTAAATATGTGAAATCATGCCAAAACCTCAAAGGATAGAGCAAAACGGTTTTTTAAGAAGAAGATGATTTAAAAAAATTTCTTGAAATCGTACAAATTTTGAACTGAATTTTTATCATGTTTTTGTAACTATTTTATGGTATCATTTTGTTATGAGCAAAAAAAATAAACTACTGAGCTTTCGCACCTAATTTTAATCGATATGCTTTCTAAAACAACTGTAAGTAGGGCATAGTAATAAAATACTCCATGGTACTTGACACTAGTTANAAAACTGAAAAATACATGTCAATAGATATGACAAATGCTGAGAGAATACCGCTACTACCGAATGTAACACTATAAAATTAGGTGCGAAAGCTCAGTAAACTACTTGAGCGATTTTTAAAAATACCACCATACAAAGATTTAACATTTGATGAACTTCAAATTCTGCTTTTGGGTTTTGGTTATGAAAAGATAGAGGGTAGCGGTTCTGCGGTGAAGTTTTATAACAAAGAGAAAGATAGTCTTATAAACTTACACAAACCACATCCAAGCAATATTTTAAAAATCTATCTTGTTAAACAGATACAAATCAAATTAAAGGAGATACTGTAATGGCAAATACAATTGAATACAAAGGATATATCGGTTCAATAGAATACTCTAGTGAAGATAAACTATTTTTTGGGAAGATAGAGCTTATAGATGATTTGGTAACTTTTGAAGCAGATAGTGCAAGTGAGCTTGAAACTAACTTTGCAAACGCAGTTGATGAGTACCTACAAACCTGCAAAGAGCTAGGAAGAAAACCGCAAAAGACATACAAAGGTGTCTTTAATGTTAGAATTGACCCTAAGCTGCACCAAAAAATCCATCAAGAAGCACTAAAAGCAGGGATGTCTCTTAATGCTTTTGTTCAAAATATGTTAAAGTCAAAAGTAACAGCAAGTTAATCAAATGAAAATATCAAAAATACAAACCCAAGTAAAACAAATTGAGCTAAAAACTCCGTTCAAAACAGCACTTCGTGAGACTTCACATGTAGAGTTTGTGAGAGTACATGTAGAAGATGAAAATGGATATGTCGGGATTGGCGAAGCGCCTGCTACAAAGGCGATAACGGGCGAGGATATCGAGATAATATTAAACTCCATTGAGAGTGTAAGAGAGCAGTTTTTAGAGCTTACATGTAAAGAGACTTTGGAGATTTTGCACTCTACATGCAGTATAGGCTCAAGTGCAAAAGCGGCGCTTGATATGGCGTTTATATCTTTACATGTCAAACAAAAAAACCGTAGTTTGGCGGAGTATTTTTGCATAGAGAATTTTACGCCTATAAAAACGGATGTGACTATCAGCCTCAACTCTGCGGATGTTATGCTTGAGGATGCGAAAAAAGCTTATGCCGCTGACATGTCAATACTCAAAGTAAAAGTCGGCAGCGATGTTTTGCATGCGGTGGATATTGTGAGAAAAATAACTAAAGAGCTTCTACATGTACAAATACTGGTCGATGCAAATCAGGCTTGGAGTTTTGAGGATTCGCACTTTTTTATAAACAATATGTTTGATGCAAAAATAGAGCTGATAGAACAGCCCGTTGTCGCATCTGATTTGGAGAGTCTGAAAAAAATCACCGAGTTTTCACACATCCCCATTTTGGCAGACGAAGCGGTTTTTACACTAGCGGATGTCAAAAAGGTTATGGAATCAAAGAGTGCGGACATGATAAACATAAAGCTTATGAAGTGCGGCGGAGTTACAAAAGCCCTAGAGATTTTGGAGTATGCAAGAGAGAAAAATATTACATGTATGCTCGGCTCTATGCTAGAAGGTCCTTACTCCATAAACATAGCTCTGTATCTGGCATTTGCCTATCGTGATATTATAAAATATGTAGATTTAGACAGCCCTCTGCTTTACAAAGAGCCATCAAGTGAGTTGGATTTTCTTTTTAAAGGTTGTGAGATTTCACTTAAAAAGTAAAAGTTTGTTTCTTAAATACATGAAACTCTTTTGCTGCTTTTTCATTCTCAAGTCCTAAAGATTTAAGAGCTTTTGGATTTACCAAAAACCAGCCTAAAACCACGTTTACCTTGTCGCCTTTTTGAAGCTTGAAGTCGCGTTTTACTTCTCTTTTTTCATTTGCTTGTATCATAGTGTCTTTAAGCGTAGTATCCGCTGCCCACGGCATTGCAGGTTTGCCGTCTTTTCCTATCACTCTTACAAAAACCTCTTTTTCAAGCTCTATAGTTTTGCCTTCTCTTAGCACGTTTATTTTTAAAACAGCCATACGCATAGGATGAAGCAGCAGCGCATGTGAGCTTCTGTTGTCGACATTTACTATAAAATGGTCTATATTTCTAAGAATCGAGATATCCACATATTTGCTTAACATGTCAGAGTTGTAGTGTGCTCCTGCAAAACCGTGAAAAGAGTGCTCTTTTGTCTCCATAATTGAAGAGAAACTTCCCTCAACTTTCGGCATGTGGCAGCTAACACAGTTTGATTTGCTCATCTCATCATTTACATTTGTTGAGCATAGATTTAAGCCTGATTTATTTACATTATGTGAGTGACATCCGATGCAGACATTTCCGTTTGCAAAATGCTCATTCTCTTTTGTCATAATCTTGTGATAAGGAGAATCAAGTGAGCTTCTGGTTGAACCGTAGTAGCTTTTTTTATCTTTGCTTATTATATTTGTATTGCTTTGGGTATGCTTTTGGATGCTCTGTATCCGGTGGCAGTATGCACAGCTGATGGCTTCTTGATGAGTTGCATTTGCCGGGTCGGGCATAGCCTTTGCGCCTTCTGTGAGCATCTTGTCCAAGTTATCTGCAGCAGGAGAGTGGCATTTGCCGCAAGAGTATTGAGAGAGTTTCTTATTGTGAGGATGTTTATCCCACACGGCTTTGTGAATTGGGTCTTTGTCGGGTGTCGCATTTGCATGCATCGAGCCGTAGTACTCTTCATAAATTTTAGGGTGGCACGCTTGGCACTCTTGACTTGAAGCAAACTCATGTACGCCGTCGTTTGCAAAGAGAATGATAGTTAGAGATAAAAACAGAAATAATTTTTTCATAATGTATCCTTTTTAAACTAGATTCAGATTATAACACTATTTGTTTGAAGGTTTTGCAACATATCTAAGCCACATGAAACCAAACAGACCTGCAAATAACGAAGCGGCTAAAATCCCTATTTTTGCTTGAAAAATAAGAGCCTCATTGCCCGCAAATGCCAAATCGGCGATAAATATGGACATAGTAAATCCGATACCGCCTAGAAATGCAACTCCGAAGATTTGGTTTATGGTACTATTTTCTGGTAGTTTTGCGATTCCAATTTTGATGGCAAGCCAAGAGACACCTGCGATACCGAGCACTTTTCCTAAAACAAGTCCCGCTATAATCCCAAGAGAAACACTCTGCATGGCAGTTTCGTAAGCAGATGAAAAATCTATGGATATTCCGGCATTGGCAAGGGCAAAAAGCGGGATAACGATTAAACTCACGGGAAGGTGAAGCGAGTGTTCAAGTCTTGAAGCAGGAGAGTTAAGAGCGTCTATTTTGTCTTTTACGTTTTGGAGTATTGCTTTTTGCTTCTCGTGCATCATGTGGTCGGTTGCTACGGGGTATTTGTCATAGTCATTAAGCTTTTCTTTTGCATACTCCGTAAAATCAACGGGAGAGTATTTAGGTTTTGAAGGAATTGCCATAGCCGCTATAACTCCCGCAATCGTTGCATGTACGCCTGATTCAAGCATAAAAAGCCACATGATACTTCCGACTATAAAGTAGGGCAAAATGACATGTATGCCAAAACGGTTAAAAGCAACAAGGATGAAAAAAGAGGCAAATGAAAAAATAAGCGGAAGAAAGTTTATCTGTTCTGTGTAAAAAAGAGCGATAACAACTACAGCTCCAAGGTCATCCACAATGGCAAGAGCGACTAAAAAAGTAACAAGCGAATTTGAGACTCTGTTGCCAAGGAGAACTAAAGCGCTGATGGCAAAGGCTATATCCGTTGCCATCGGGATTCCCCAGCCGTTTGCTCCTTCGCCGCCGGAGTTAATTCCCATGTAGATAAGTGCAGGCAGAGCCATTCCGCCTATAGCGGCTAGTATAGGCAGTGTTGCGACTTTTATATTTGAGAGTTCGCCCACTAAAATCTCTCTTTTTATCTCTAGTCCGATGATAAAGAAAAAGATAGCCATAAGCCCGTCGTTTATCCAGTGGTGAATTGTTTTAGAGACTCCGTACTCGCCTACAAAAACATCTATTTTTGTATGAAAAAGATGCAGATACGCTTCCGCAAACGGAGAATTCGCCAAGATAAGAGCAACGATAGTCATAAGCATTAAGATAAGACCGGTTGTTGTTTGGGCGTGAATAAACTCTTCAAAAGGGGTAGCCACCCTGTTGAATGCTCTCTCCCATGGTGCGTATATTTTCATAAAAAATCCTTTGTTTTGTTCGGGCATTATAACAAATGTGTGTAACCAATGCTATAATCCGCTTATGAATTTAGAAGAATTACAAAACAAAAAGATACTCCTATTCGGCAAGAGCCGCGCTTTTAGTATGGATGAATTTGCTTCGCAGTTGAAGTTTCACAAGATAGAGATAAGCTCTGAATTTGATGAAGATGTGGCGTTGGTGGTCGATGGAAAGATGATGACGCCTTATGAGCAAAACAGCAGTGATGCGCTTTATGAGAGCCATTCAAAAAATAAAAATGTGGATTTTATCTCTATCGATGTTTTAGAGAAGGAGTTAGCAGGACATATAGATGCAAATACTCTTTTGATGAGTCTTAAACTCAGCCGTAACAAAGAGAGACTTAAGAGTTTTTTGCAAAACTCAATGATAGACGATGAACTATTTTTTAAGCTTCTAAAGATGTACTCATGGGGCGGTGAGGATTTTTTTGAAAATGACGACAACCGTGATGTGAGTGCGGCAATCATTTTGCGCTTTTATCAAAATATAGAGCGAAACCATAATGTTCAGTATGCTACAACGGGCTTTATGCACCTTGTCGCGCAGACAACGAATCCTCAGCTTTTACGGGCTGTCTTGCTGCTTGAGCCGATAAAATATAATCCTAAAATTCAGTATGCAATTGCTATGAATACTCAGTGCGATGATGAGATGCAGGAGCTGCTTTTTAAAACCGATAATCCCGATGTGTTAGAAGCGCTCTCACAAAACTCAAATTTAAAACCTGCACTCATTGAAGAGTTTTTAAAAGATGAAAAATTAGGAAAAAATGTGGCTAAAAATATAAAAGTAACAGAGGAACTTTTTGAACTTTTTAAAACAAATAAAATAGGATTGGCGCTCAATGAGAGCTTGACTCTGCAAATGCAAAAAGAGCTGCTAAGTTATGGCGATGAAAAGATTTCCTATGCTCTAGCACTAAATAACGGGATTGATGAAGAGGTTTTGCATCTGCTTTTAAAGAGCAAAAATGAAGAGATTAAATCAGCTATATATGAAAACAAAAAAACACCCACGTCAATACTTGAAGAGGCATATAAAAACGGTCAATACTGCCAAGAGATAGCAAAAAATGAGAACACTCCTGTAGAGATTTTATACCAACTGCAACTTGACTAAAGGTATGCCCGCGCAGTGATGGAAAATCCGGCGTTTGGAAGACATGTACAACAAGAAAATATAGGATGGGAAGTATGAGAGCAACAGATTTGAGTGCGGCAATAGAGGCTTTGGTAGAGCAGAGAGTGCCGACTTTTTTATGGGGAGCGCCTGGAATCGGGAAATCTTCCATAGTAAAGCAGATAGCAAAAAGCAAGGATATCGGTTTTATAGATTTAAGACTCGCACTTATGGATCCTACCGACCTTAAAGGAATCCCTTTTTACGATAAAGAGTCGCACACAGCGCTTTGGGCACCTCCTGCGTTTTTACCTCGTGAGGGCAGAGGAATTTTGTTTTTGGATGAGCTAAATTCCGCAGCTCCAAGTGTTCAAGCATCAGCTTATCAGCTTATACTAGATAGAAGGGTCGGCGAATACGAGCTGCCTGAGGGCTGGGCTATTGTCGCCGCAGGAAATCGTGAGGGAGATAGAGGTGTTACTTACCGCATGCCAAGCCCTTTGGCAAACAGATTTGTTCATTTTGAGATGGATGTACATGTAGAGGATTGGAGGCTTTGGGCGTATAAAAACGCTCTTGATGAGAGAGTTATATCTTACATCTCATATAAAAATGAACATCTGTTCACATTTGATGCAAAGAGTGATATAAAAAGCTTTGCAACGCCTAGAAGCTGGGAATATGTGAACAGCATACTGGAGAGCAGCGTATCTGAAAATCTGCTTTTAGAGACTGTAGGCGGAGCAGTCGGCAAGGATGTAGCGGTCTCCTTTTTGGCGTTTTGCAAGGTCATGAACAGACTGCCTGATATAAACACTATATTAGAGAGTGGAAGCGGCGAGTACAGCTATGAGGTGGATGTTCTTTATGCTCTAAGTACCGGGCTTGTAAGTGCGTATCTCAAAGAAAAAGATGATGTAAAACTACAAAATCTGCTTAGATATACGCTTGGGCTAAAGAGTGAATTTGCCGTTATGACGGTGCAGGATATACAGAGAAACGGTGTTAGTATGGAGCACCTAGATGTATTTGGCGAATGGGTTGAGAAGTTTGCTTATTTACTGGAGTAAGGACTTAAAAGAGAATTAATCAACTTGATTGTATTATAGGAGCGTATTAAAATTTTTTCATTAGGAGTTAATTATGGCTAGAGCAGGAAATTCGATTATTAAAGGTTTAGAGGTTTCAGAGATTATAAAACTTTTAAACAGAGCGTATGCGGATGAGTGGCTGGCTTATTATCAGTATTTTATTGAGAGCAAAGTTGTAAAAGGGATTATGAAAGATGCGGCTATTACCGAGCTTAATCAGCATGCGGCTGATGAGTTAAGACATGCAAATATGGTAGCAGATAGAATAATTCAGCTTGGCGGAACGCCTCTTTTAAACCCAAAAGAGTGGATGAAGAAGACAAATTGTGGCTACGATGAGCCTAAAAATTTTGATGTCGTTGCAATACTGGAAGATGCTATAAAGGGTGAGCAGTGCGCTATAAAAGTTTACTCAAGCATAGTTGATTTGACGAGAGATAAAGATATAGTCACTTACGATATCGTCTCTCAAATACTGGCTGATGAAGTTGAGCATGAAGAGGATCTTCAGGCACTTCATGATGATATTACGGAGTTTGTAAGCGACCTTAAAAAAAGTCTTAAAAAGTAAAGCAAATATCAAAGAGGTGCTCTCTTTGATGTTATGCACCAAAAGAGAAACCTCACATGTCAAATATTCAAACCAAAATCTCTCAAGCAAAATCAAAACTTTTACTCTCCCACCCTTTTTTTGGAGCAGTTGCCGCCAAACTTGAAGTTGTTCAAAATGACGACATACAGAGCTTTAAAAGTAACGGCATAAAACTTGAATACAACAGCGATTTTTTGCAAAAGTTAGAACCTGCGCAGATGGAGTTTGTATTTGCAAACGGTGCGATGCACGCTTCGCTTGCTCATGAAGAGAGAAAAAACGGCAGAAGCGGTTGGTTATGGCAGTTGGCAACGGACTATGCTATTAATGACATGTTGGTTCAAAACGGTTTAAATCGTCCTGATGAAGCGCACTACTCAAAGAGATTCAGCGGCATGTACGCCGAGGAGATTTATGCCGAATTGAAAGAAGATATTTTGCGTGATGAGCTTGAATATGAAGCGGATGATGTTGATGACATGCAGGAGAGTAAAAAAGAGCAAAACACTCCTCAAAACGAGGATATTTTAAACGAACAGCTCTTTGAAGAGTTTGCCAAAGCAAAGCTTGAAGATGAGATGAAAAGCGGCGAAGCTCCTCTTTGCATAGGAAGATTTTTCAAAATTTCATCCGAGGGCAAGATTGATTGGCGCAATGAGTTAAGAGCAGCGCTTGATAGACATCATAAAGATGACTTCACACTCCTTCCGCCAAGTAAAAAATTTCTATATAAGGGAATCTATCTTCCTTCATGTATAAGCAAGAGATTTCAGCTTGTCGTGGCAATTGACAGCTCAGGTTCTGTTGATGAGAAGCTCTTAAGTGAGTTTTTAAGCGAACTTAACTTTTTGATGTTAACGATACCGAATTTTCAGATAGATATGTTTGTGTGTGACGACAAGATTAGGACGCATAAAACATTTTGGGGCGGCGATACTTTAGAAGCAGATATCAAAGGTGGAGGCGGAACCGATTTTAGACCCGTATTTGAGTTTGTAGACAGAGAACTCTCAGATGTAAAACTGCTTCTGTATTTTAGTGATTTGGATGGAATCTTCCCTCATGATGAGCCAAATTACGAGGTAAAGTGGATAGCTCCAAAAGAGAGAGATGTGCCTTTTGGCACTGTTATTATGTTAGAATAGTTCATCAAACATGGAGTCAAACATGCAAAAGTTTAATAACTGGCACTCTTTAGAAAAAGATGAAGTCCTCAAGATATTGGATAGTTCACAAGATGGACTAAGCAGCGCCGAGGTTGAGGCAAGGCTCAAAAAATACGGACCCAATAAACTTCAAGAAGAGAAAAAAAAGAGTCCTCTTATCCGTTTTTTAATGCAGTTTCACAATCTTTTGATATATGTACTTCTCGGGGCTGCATTTTTTACCGCTATGCTTGGGCATTTTATCGATACTTCCGTAATCTTGGGCGTTGTAATCATAAATGCCATTATAGGTTTTGTTCAAGAGAGCAAGGCTGAAGATGCAATGCAGGCTATAAAAAAGATGCTGGCATTTAATGCAACAGTATTTAGAGACGGACATAAGAAAAAGGTCAACAGCGAAGAGCTTGTTATCGGCGATATCGTTTTTATGGACTCAGGCGACAGAGTTTTGGCAGATATGAGGCTTCTTAATACAAACGGCTTTAGCGCTCAAGAGTCACTTCTTACGGGAGAGTATCTCCCTGTTGAGAAAAATACCCAAAAAGTCAAAGCAGAGGCAATGATTGCGGATAGAAGCTGCATGGTTTTTGCGGGAACTATCGTCTCAAGCGGAAATGCGAAAGGGGTTGTTGCAGCAACGGCAAACAATACGGAACTTGGGCGTATAAGCGGAATGCTTGAGAGTGTAGAGGTGTTGAAAACCCCGCTTATCGAGCAGATGGATAAGTTTGCAAAATGGCTTACTCTCTTTTTGGTATTTTTCTCCATAATAATTTTTCTTATCGGCTACTTCATAAAAGGTTTTGCATTTGACGAACTTTTCATGGCAATAGTCGGACTCTTCGTATCTGCCATTCCCGAAGGCTTGCCTGCGGTTTTAACCATAACGCTTGCAGTCGGGGTTCAGGCAATGGCAAAAAAACATGCCATTATAAGAAATCTGCCCTCCATCGAGACGATAGGTTCGGTTTCTGTTATATGCTCGGACAAAACGGGAACATTGACGCAAAATGAGATGATGGTAAGTGGCGTTGTCTCAGGTAAAGATAGATTTAAAATCGGCGGAATAGGGTACGAACCTATAGGAGATGTCTATTTGCAAGAGAGGCTCATAGATGCAGATGAAAATGAGCTGCTAAAGTTTTTGGCAAAAATATCTCTTTTGTGCAGCGATGCTTTGATAGCCAAGGAAGAGGATTTTTGGAAAATAGACGGAAGTCCTACAGAGGGTGCTTTAGTTACTTTTGCGCATAAAATAGGGTTTGATGCAGATGAAATCAGAGCGGGTTACAAGCGAGAAGATATGATACCCTTTGACTCAAAACACAAGTTTATGGCTACTCTTAATCATGCGCATCAAGGCAATTCTATGATTATAGTAAAGGGGGCAGCAGAGATTATTATAGATATGTGTAAGCTGGAGTTTGTAAGCGAAAACGAGACAAGAGAGATAGACTCTCTTTATTGGCATGACATGTCAGAAGAGCTTGCATCACAAGGGCAAAGAGTGCTGGCCGTAGCTTATAAAAACACATCTAGCGATAAAGCAACTTTAGACTTTGATGATTTAAAGAGTGACTTGATTTTAGTATCACTCTTTGGGCTGATAGACCCTCCAAGACCTGAGGCAGTAGATGCCGTAAAAGAGTGTTACAGCGCGCATATAGATGTAAAGATGATAACAGGAGACCATCTTTTAACTGCAACTGCCATCGCAAAAACCATAGGACTTAAAAATTGCGACAATGCTCTAAGCGGAGAAGATATTGAAAAGTTAAGCGATGAGGAGTTAGGTGCAGCAGTGTTAAAGACGGATATTTTTGCAAGAACTACTCCTGAGCATAAATTGCGGCTTGTCAAAGCGCTTCAGGCACACTCAAAAATAGTAGCAATGACGGGCGACGGTGTAAACGATGCACCTGCGTTAAAGAGAGCCAATGTAGGCATAGCAATGGGTAAAAAAGGAACGGAAGCGGCAAAAGAGTCAAGCGAATTTGTTTTAACCGATGATAATTTCGCTTCCATAGTAAATGCTGTAAAAGAGGGCAGAAGGGTATACGACAACATAAAAAAAGTCATAAGCTGGACTCTGCCTACAAGTATTGCCGAGGCGGCAGTTATAGTCGTCGCCATACTTTTTGGTATGGTTTTGCCGATTACACCCATTCAAATATTGTGGGCAAATATGATAACCGCTACAACTTTGGGAATAGCTCTGGCTTTTGAAGCTGAGGAGAAAAACATAATGAAAAGAAGACCCAGAGCCATAGGTGAACCTATATTGGACAGAGAGCTTGTCTGGCACATAGTCTATGTTACTACTCTGTTTTTAATAATTGTTTTCGGCGCTTACTACTATGCCCTGCAAGGTGCTCAGAGCTTAGATTATGCGAGAACTTTGGCTTTAAATACTTTGGTGTTTATGGAAATTTTCCATCTCTTTTTCATCAGAAATTTTAAAACGCTCTCAATCGGTATATCTGATGTTGCGGCAAATAAAATTGTTTGGAGTGCGGTCTCTATCATAATTTTTGCACAAATAGCCATAACTTATCTTCCGTTTTTTCATGGAGTTTTTGAAACGGATTCGCTTAGAGCATTTGATTTTGGCATGATATTTGTCGCGGGGATTGTTCTCTTTGCCCTATTGGAACTTGAGAAACAGTTTAGACTTAGAATCCAGAGGAAGAAAGAGATAGTCTAGTTTACGACTATCTGATTTCTTCCGTTTTGTTTAGCGTTGTAGAGCATCATGTCGGCTTCATTTACGCTTGCGTTTAAATCTTCATCATGGGTTGTTGCAACTCCAATAGATACGCTAAATTTAATCTCTTCATTCTTCTCACTCAGAGTTACATGTCTTCCTACGTTTTCTTTGATTTTCTCAAGAATTTTCAGAGCTTTTTGTGTAGATACGTTTTTGAGTAAAACACAAAACTCCTCTCCATTAAACCTTGCAACAATATCATCGCTTGAGACGCTGCTTCTTAGTATGTCGGCTAAATCTACAATCGCCTTATCGCCTGTATCATGACCATAGGTATCGTTAATTTTTTTGAAGTGGTCTATATCTATCATGGCAATTGCAAAAGGTTCTGAGTTAGACATAGCATCTTCAAAGTACTTTGAAGCATTTGCAAAGAAATATCTTCTGTTGTAAAGACCCGTTAAAAAGTCGCGGTTTGTGTGGTTTGTTATCTCTTGAATATTTTCAAGCGCTTCGATTGAGTTGTTTATGCGGCATGAAAACTCCTCTTTTGAAAACGGTTTTTTTATGTAGTCGTTTGCACCGTTTTTTAAAAAGAGAGCTGTTGTATCTTCGTCTTTGTCACTTGAGATGACAATAATTGCCAAATCTGTTTTAGTGTAGGTTTTTCTTATCTCCGTTGTGAGTTCAAGCCCGTTCATGACGGGCATGTGATAGTCCGTTAGAACCAAGCTTATGTTAGGATTTGTATTTAAAATGCCAAGAGCTTCTTCTCCATGTGCGACTGCTATAACTCTGAAAAACATATTTTCAAGCATGCTTTGCATCTGCTTTCTAAATACCATAGAGTCGTCTATGACTAAAACTGTGTGATTGTTGTTTTTTTCAACTCTTTTAATGGTTTGGATAATATAGTTGACATCATTGACACCGCTTTTGTTTACGTAGTCAATAATATTTTTTTTCAGAATTGCTTTTCTAAAATCTTTATCGATGTTCCCGCTGAGCACTATTACTCTGTTTTCTAGCTTTAGCGCATAGTCGACTATCTCTCCGTTTGGAGCATCGGGAAGATTAAGGTCTAGAAGATTTAAAAAATATTTGTATCTTTTTAAAAACAGTTTTGCTTCTTGCAGACTGTATGCTACATCAACTTCAAAGTCTAATTCTACGGATATTTTTTTTGCTATTAGTTTGGCTAATGTCTTATTGTCTTCTACTACTAAAATTCTCTTCTTCATAGAGTGTAAATCCTTATGGGTTTTAAAAATGTCGGCATATTATAGTATAATTTTTTATGGATTATTTGAAACATATTACAGAAAAACTAAAAAGTAAAAAAAATGTTTTTTTAACAGGCGGGGCAGGTGTAGGCAAGACTACAACGACAATAAATATTATCAAATTTTATGAAGAGGAGGCAAAAAAAGTTGCAAAACTTGCTTCTACGGGAATGGCAGCAACGCTGATTGGCGGGCAGACTCTGCATAGTTTTTTAGACTTGGGAATTGCAGGAAGTTTGCAAGAGCTTGAGGTTAGCGGAAAATTTGAGATTTCCAAAAATGTTAAAAAACTTATCTCCAGCATGGATTTAATTGTTATAGATGAGATATCTATGGTAAGCGACGCTCTGCTTGACATGATAGAACTTAGGTTAAAGCAGGCGGATTTTAGAGGTGTAATCCTTGTTGTAGGTGACTTTTTGCAGCTTCCTCCGGTTGTACGCGGTTACAGTGAGGTTAGATTTGCTTTTGAGGGTGCTGCATGGGAGAGGTTTGAGTTTGAGACGGTAGAGCTTACACACATATACAGAACTGATGATAGTAATTTTATAGAACTTTTATCACATGTCAGGGACGGTTTTGTGGATGAAGAGATACACAATACGTTAAATACATTTATAAAACCTCTGCCACAGGATTTGAGTGAATTTACTTTTTTGTTCGGTAAAAATATCTCCGCATCACTGCACAATAAAAATCAGCTTGAGTTTGTGGATAATGAGTTACATGTAAAAGAGGCGAGTGTTATTAAACATGTAAAAAGCGTAAAAGATACGGACATAGAACGTTTTATGGACGATGCAAGGATAGAGAGAGCACTGGAGTTAAAAATCGGTGTTCCTGTGCTCTTTACAAGAAATTCATGGAACTACTTTAACGGAGAACGCGGAGTTGTCGTAAATGTAGATGCGACCTATGTTTATGTTCAAAAAAAAGATGCTACGATTGTCAAACTTGAGACTCTGGGTCAAAGTAAAGAGGCGTGGAGAGAGAAGAGTGTCGAGGGAAAAAAAGAGATACTTCAAGAGAGTCTCTTCAGTGTTTATCAATACCCCATAAAACTTGCATACGCGATTACAATTCACAAATCACAAGGAATGAGCATAGAGGATTTAATCATTCAAACAAATGAGATTTTTGCACCTTCACAGTTCTATGTAGCGATTTCAAGAAGTTCAAATCCAAAAAGGTTAAATCTTATTGCTCCAAAAAAGCAGTGGAGAGATATAATTTTTGTAAATAAAAAAGCTTTGGAATTTACACAAAAGTTATAGTAATTTTTTTAAATCATCATAAGAGTGGATATCGTCGTTTTTTAAATCATAAATATTAAAATCAAACTCCAGTTCTGCACTCTTTATAAAATTTTTAATCTCTTCGTCAATTATGTTTCTCTCATTTGCTTCATTTTGAAGTAAAAGAACAAAATCATTGGCTCTTACTCTAAATATAAGAGTATCTTTAAAAAGTTTGCAAAGAAGATATGCAAACTTCTTTAGTGTTTCGTCTCCTCTCTCCCAGCTATGTTTTTTGTTGTATATGTCAAATTTATGCAAAGAGACAATAAGAGCTTTTTTGTATCTTTTATCGGTAGAGTTGTTTTTAAGAACTGTTTCTAAAAATTTTACGTTATACAGCTCAGTAACGGCATCTTTATAGAAGTAGACAAACCTCTGCTGCTCAATCTCCGTTATGGGGGCTTGATTAAAATCATCGATTATTTCTATACTTGAGAGAGCTTTTAAGGCAGCATTTACAACTTTGGGATGATAATGAATTTCACTTAGAGATTCAAGCTCCCTTAGAGCACTTTCAACATTTTTTTTATGTTTGTATATTCTGTTTGTCGTCATTGCGTCAAACGCATCGGCGACCATCATGATTCTTGAGAGTTCAGGAATGTCGTCACCTGCGAGACCATCAGGATAACCGCTTCCGTCATACTTCTCATGGTGGTATTTAATAATATACGATATATCTTCAAACATCGGAATGTTTTTAAGCATTTTTACGCCGACGTTGACATGCTCCTTTATAAGGTTATACTCAAGTCTGGATAGTTTATCGGGCTTGAGCAAAACAGAATCAGGTGTTGCGATTTTTCCGATGTCATGCAGGGCTGCTGCTTTAAAAAGAAGTTCACGCTCTCGCAAGCTATATCCCATCTCTTTTGCTATTAGAAGCGAATATTTTGCAACTCTTTGGGAGTTACCGGCAGTATATGAGTCTCTCTGTTCAATCATAGATACCAGCGCATAGACAAACTTTTCATAGTCTTTTATTTTCTGCTCTTCATGCTGGTACAGTTTTTTGGATTTTTCAACAACTTATTTAGTCTTCAAATTTAGCATATATCTGAAAAAGGCAACTGCCGCGGACAAAATTACCACGAATAATATTGCAATTGCAAAGGCAGCTTTTAACCAATGCGGAATATTAAAAACCTCTTTTGTACTTAGCCACTTTTGAATGGATTTATAATAGAGGGACTCCCTGTCTTCTTTAAGTTCTTTGACATGTAAGTCTATTTTATCTGCAATTTGACGAGTATCAATTGTATTCGTAAGAGCAAATTTTATAACCGCAGGATTTAAAAGTATCGGTGTCTCTTTGAGGTTATATCTATCTTTTTGACGTTCTCCGAAATGTTTGTTGACCACGGCAGCGTCAACCGCACCGCTTTGAACCAAATAGAAAGCTTCTTCATAATTTTTAGTGAAAATAAAGCTAGGTTTTAGCCCAAATAGTTTAAATATTTCTTGAACCTGAACTTGTTGGATGCTATGTTCTAGCAGAGCTGTTCTTTTGCCATCGAGATCAAGTATGGAAGAGATTTTGCTTTTTTTATCTGTAAAAACAACCGACCAGTTGGACAAAACAATCTCTTTGTTGAATCTAAAGTGTTTTTCTCTCTCTTTTGAGTAAGCAACATCTGGCATAATATCGAGCTTGCCCTCTTCAAGCATTAAAAGACACTCTTGCCAATCACACTTTACATACTCAAGATGCCAATTCTCTTTGCTTGCAATCTCATCCAATAAATAGATAAAAAATCCAGAAGGCTTATTAGTTGAATCTAAAAATATTTTTGGGGGATTGTCATATATGCCGATGCGAAGTTATTTTGTCTCATCAGCTATTATTGTAGTAATCAGAAGGGATATTATAGTAAAAAATATTCTCATTCGAATATTTTACAATAAAAAAAAGTAGAAAAGAGAATATGAGAAAACTCACATTCTCTTACTTTAGGGTATTGTTTATTTTGCGTTTTATTTTATAATTTTTCGCTGTTTTTAGCAAGATACTCGGCAACACCTTCAGTTGAAGCTTTCATGCCTTCATCACCTTTTTGCCATCCTGCGGCACAAACTTCACCATGCTCGTCATGGAACTGCATTGCATCAACCATTCTTATCATCTCATCAATGTTTCTACCTAACGGCAAGTCATTGATAACTGCATGACGAATAACACCTTTGCCGTCAATCAAAAATGAACCGCGAAGTGCAACCGATTCACCGAAAAGGACATCATAGTCTTTAGAAATCTGTTTTGTCAAGTCTGCAACAAGAGGAAATTTAACTCTTCCGATACCGCCTTTGTTCACAGGAGTCTCTCTCCATGCAAAGTGTGAAAATTGACTGTCAACTGAAACGCCTATAACATTTACGCCGCGATTTTCAAACTCTTCAATTCTGTGTGAAAATGCAATAATTTCAGATGGACAAACGAAAGTAAAGTCTAGCGGGTAGAAAAATATAACCGTACCTTTTTCGCCAAAATTTTCTGATAATTTGAAATTGTCTTCTATAGAACCGTCTGCTAAAACTGCTGTAGCCGTAAAGTCTGGAGCTGGGTTTGTTACTAACATAATAAATATCCTTTTAAGTTTGTTTGGAAAATTCTAACCTAAAAAAAGTAATAAAACTCTGATTGAATAAACTAATAAAATTATTTAAGGATAATTTTTATCTTTTGAGAAATGGTATCAAAATTATCTTTTAATGTAAAATTGATATTTAAATATTATAAGATATAATTTTATCGATTTATAGGGCTTGACTCTATATTTCAATAAGGAAAATCGATGACAAAAGAAGCAAATGCTCTAAAAGAGTACATTTTTACTTCAGAGTCTGTAACAGAAGGGCATCCCGATAAGATGGCTGATCAAATCAGTGATGCAATTTTGGATTATATTATTGAACGCGATACTTCTGCGCATGTTGCGTGTGAGACTCTGGTATCAAATGGATTTTGTATAATAGCAGGCGAAATGAAGACAACGACATATGCACCTATGCAGGAAATTGTTCGCAAAGTTGTTCAAGAGATTGGCTATACTGATGCAACTTATGGTTTTGATTACCGTTCTGCTGCTGTTTTAAATGCTGTTGGAGAGCAGTCTCCCGATATAGATCAAGGCGTAACTCAAGCTGATGGAGAGATAGGAGCGGGAGATCAAGGTCTAATGTTTGGTTATGCTTGTCTAGAAACCGATGTGCTTATGCCGCTGCCTATATATTTAGCGCACCGCTTGACTCACAGACTCTCCGAGGTTAGAAAAGAGGGAATTATCCCTTATCTTCGTCCTGATGGCAAAGCACAAATCAGTATAAAATATGTGGGAGACAAGCCTGTTTTTGTAGATACGGTCGTAGTTTCTACACAGCATGCTACGGAAATATCTCAAGAAAAGATTCATGAGGATGTGATAAAAGAGGTTATACGACATGTTATTCCCGCTGAACTAATGAGTGATAAAACTATCTTTCATATTAACCCGACGGGAAAATTTGTAATAGGCGGTCATCAAGGCGATGCAGGGCTAACAGGCAGAAAAATTATAGTTGATACATATGGCGGAAGCTGTCCTCACGGCGGTGGCGCATTTAGCGGCAAAGACCCGACCAAAGTTGACAGAAGCGCTGCTTATGCGGCAAGACATGTGGCAAAAAATTTGGTTGCAGCAGGAGCATGCGATAAAGTAACCATACAGGTTTCATATGCAATCGGTATAGTTCAACCTACTTCTATAATGGTAAATACGCATTCAACCGGTGTTGTGGATGAAGAAAAAATTGAAGCTTGCATAAAAGAGCTTTTTGATTTGTCTCCAAAAGGAATTATAAAATCCCTGAATCTTTTACGCCCTATCTATAGAAAAACTGCTGCTTATGGTCATTTTGGAAGAGAAGATAGTGATTTTACGTGGGAGAAAACAGATAGAGTTCAAGAGATAAGAAACTACCTGAAAATATGATAATAATCATTATCAAAACCCCTTTCTATGGGGGTTTTTAATATAAAAAGGGTAACAAACTGAGCTTTCGCACCTAATTTTATAGTGTTACATTCGGTAGTAGCGGTATTCTCTCAGCATTTGTCATATCTATTGACATGTATTTTTCAGTTTTTNACTAGTGTCAAGTACCATGGAGTATTTTATTACTATGCCCTACTTACAGTTGTTTTAGAAAGCATATCGATTAAAATTAGGTGCGAAAGCTCAGTAACAAATTGTATTTGTTGCTCTTTTATAGAAGTTTTTTTAGCTTTATTTAAAAATCTTTGGTTAAACTTACCTCGAAAATAAAAACTAGGAGAATCCTAATGGCAGTAATTATTGGTGATACATGTATTAACTGTGGCGCTTGTATAGATGAGTGTCCGGTAGAAGCAATTGTAGATGAGGATGATAACCCGACAGGTGAGGAAACTTACTATGTATACGGCAACAAATGTGTAGAGTGTGTCGGTCATCATGACGAACCGGCTTGTGCTACCGCGTGTCCTACAGAAGGATGTATTACATGGGATGCTGTAGGTGATAGTCCTGCACATCGTGAAGATATTTCAGATGATATGCGTGGCGTCGGTAAGCCCGTAGTAGAGTAATCTTCTTTATTTAAAAATCACAGAGCAGAGTTCTTGCTATATTTGCAAGAACTCTAATATTTTTAATGCTTTGTGATAACTTCTTTTTCAAACATCTTTATAAATTTTTTCATTTTAGCTTAAAACAGATTCTTTTTGGGTACAATTCCACTCTAAATTTTATATATTTAATAGGAGATTTGATGGAACGCACACTATCAATAATAAAACCAGATGCCGTTGCTAAAGGTGTTATCGGTAAGATTTTAGATCGTTTTGAGAGCAATGGCTTAAAAATAGCAGCAACAAGAAAGATACAACTTTCTCGCGCAGATGCAGAAGCTTTTTATGCAGTTCACTCTGAGAGACCTTTCTTTGGTGATTTAGTTGATTTTATGATTAGCGGTCAAGTAGTTGTTTCAGTACTTGAGGGTGAAAATGCGGTAATGAAAAATCGCAACCTTATGGGTGCAACAAACCCAAAAGAGGCTGAAGCAGGAACTATTCGTGCAGATTTCGCTGAAAATATAGATGCAAATGCAGTTCACGGAAGTGATTCTGCTGAAAACGCAGCTATTGAAATCGCATTCTTTTTCTCTGAGAGAGAAATTTCTTAATTTATGAAAAAAATATTTTAAGTAAAGAGAACTGAGCTTCCTTTATGAAAATAGTATTACGAAAAGTAAGCACTACTCCATTAGATTTTGAAGTTAAATCTAATGAAATAACTTTTAAAGGTTATTTACAGTATGATGCCGACAAATTAATTTTGCTAAAAGCAGAGTTAAATGGAAAAATTGACGTTAGTTGTGACATTTGCGCTGATGAGTTTGCACTCGAAGTGGATGAAGATTTAGAGTTTTTTATCTCAGACGGTCTTTATGAAAAGCATGAAGAACTCCTTCTAGATGTCGTAGAATCATTAGATTCTACGGTAGATTTAGCGGAGCTCATGAACTCAGAAATCGAACTTATAAAAAGTGATTATCACAGTTGCGAAAGTTGCAAGAAAAATAGTGCTTCCCAAGAAGAAGTGTAGCAAGATGGGCTCTGCTCATATTGCGTTTTAAATAAAACAAAAAGAAAGGAATTTATTATGGCAGTACCAAAGAGAAGAGTCTCTCATTCACGTTCAGCAAAGAGAAGAACTCACTATAAAATTACTTTAGCTAAACCAGTTAAAGACAAAGACGGAACTTACAAGCTTCCGCACCACATCAACCCAACAACCGGTGAGTATAAATAGTAAATGGTAAAGATTGCTATTGATGCAATGGGCGGGGACTTCGGTCCCAAACCAATTGTAGAGGGCTGTATACAGGCTCTTAAGTATAAACTTTTTATTCCTATCCTTGTAGGTAAAAAATCAGAAATTTTACCTCTGTTACCAAAACGTTATAGAGATAAGATTTCTATAGTTGAAGCTGATGATGTCATTTCTATGGATGATGCCGCGACCGATGCCGTAAAAAGAAAAGAAAGCACTATCTATAAAGCTATAGAGTTGGTAAAAAACGGCGAAGCACATGGAGTAGTATCTGCAGGGCACAGTGGAGCAACCATGACTTTGGCGACCCTTAGATTGGGTAGATTAAAGGGCGTTTTAAGACCTGCGTTAGTGGCATTGATGCCGACAAAAAATTCCCGTAAATCAGTGGTTTTGGATGTTGGAGCAAATGTAGACTCTAAGGCTGAACATTTATTACAGTTTGGAGTAATGGGTGGATGCTACGCTGAAGATATGTTTAAAATCCCGACTCCCTCAATCGGACTTCTTGCCAATGGCGAAGAGAAGAGTAAAGGGAATGAAGTAACAAAAGCAGCATTTAAAATGCTTGACGGATATAGTGGCTTTAAAGGAAATGTTGAAGGCAGTGATATTTTTAATGCAACCTGCGATGTAATAGTTTGCGACGGTTTCGTTGGAAATCTAGTCCTCAAGGCATCCGAGGGGGTAGCTTCAACAATTAGCGGACTTATAAAAGAGTATATTAGAAAATCTCCCGTAGCAATTACGGGGGCTCTTCTTATGAGAAAAGTGTTTAAACTCTTAAAAAAGCAGATGAATTATGAAGAGATAGGAGGAGCGCCTCTTATCGGTATTCAAGGTTGTGTTATAGTCAGTCATGGAAAAAGTACTCCAAAAGCTATAAAAAATGCAATTTTTCAAGCTATAAACTATGTTGATACCGGTGTGAACGGGCATATAGTTCAAAGACTTGAAGCACTAAAAAATAAGGAAGTTTAATGGCATATGCTGCATTTCGTTCTATCGGTGCGTACGTTCCTAGTAAGATACTTTCTAATGAAGAACTTTCAAAAATGGTTGATACTTCAGATGAGTGTATAACTAAAAGAACGGGCATTAAAGAACGTCATATTGCAGCAAGTGATGAATTCACAAGTGATATGGGTGTGAAAGCCGCTAAACTTGCTATACAAAGAAGCGGTCTTGATAAGAGTGAGATTGACATGATTGTATGTGCTACCATCTCCCCTGACTACTTCTGCATGCCCTCTACCGCAACGATAATCAGCACAAAATTAGGTCTTGGAAATGTTACGGCATTTGATATCTCTGCTGCATGTACGGGTTTTGTTTATATTCTATCAATTGCAAGAGCATTTATAGAATCAGGTATGAAAAAAAATGTTCTTATAATAGGCGCAGAAAAACTCTCAGCTATAACAGACTATAGTGATAGAGGTACATGTATCCTTTTTGGTGATGGAGCAGGTGCTGCAGTTATTAGTGCGACTGATAACAAAGAAGAAGCAATTATAGATATTCATACCGGAGCAGACGGTACATTTGCAGATTTGCTTATGACTCCAAACGGCGGAAGCGGCTCTGCACATGACTCATTAGAACAAGAAGCAACAAGCTGTTATATGCAGATGAAAGGGAATGAAACCTTTAAAATCGCAGTAAAAACACTTACAAAAGACGTTGTAGAGATATTAAATGATAATAACATACAAAGCTCTGATATCAAGCATTTTGTACCCCATCAAGCAAATTACAGAATTATAAAAGCCGTAGGCGATGCTTTAAAACTAAAAGATGAGCAGGTAGTTCTTACCGTTGAAAAGTATGGGAATACATCAGGTGCTTCTATACCTATGGCAATTAATGATATTTACGATAGCGGAAAACTCCAAGCAGGAGAACTTATGCTGCTTGATGCTTTTGGAGGAGGACTAACGTGGGGTTCGGCTCTCGTTCCGTTTGCTCCGTTTCAAAAGTAGTTTTTGTTATTAATGAAAGAGTTTAGTCGTTTAGTAAAGCCTTTTTAACTCTTTTGTAAAACTCCTCTTCGTCTGGAAGATGCAGATTTGCTTCTCTAAGTTTTTCTCCCCACATAGGGTTAGGAAAATAACTGTCATTTTCAAATCTTGCCATAACATGTATATGAACACGCGGGAGCATATTTGCAAAAGATGCCATGTTGATTTTTTTAGGATTGTAGTATTCTCTCATTTCACGCTCTAATATGTCATAAATTTTCCAAAGTTTAGCACGCAGATCTTTTGGAACATCGCCTAACTCTCTATACGGCTCTTTTGTAAAAATTTTTAGCCATGGAATTTCGCTTAGCTCTTTTTCTATATATAATTCAGTATCTTCATAGATAATCATATTTTTCCTTTTTTATGCAAATTATATCAGGTTTAATAATTTAGAATAGTTTTTATGTAGATTTGCTATCCTTTTAAAAAAAGGACAAATAGTGAAACTTTTACAAATAGATTTTCCATATAGTGGAGCAATGGGTGATGAGATGGCGGAAGGATTTAATGAACTGGCAAAATCAATCAGTAAAGAAAAAGGTCTTGTTTTTAAAATTTGGACAGAAAATGCTCATACACAAGAAGCAGGCGGAATTTATATTTTTGAAGATTTGACATCATTGGAGACATATTTAAAGATGCATATAAAGAGACTTGAGAGTTTTGGAGTTACAGGGATAAGATATAAAATTTTTGATATTAATGAGCCACTTTCAGCTATTACAAAAGCGCCGTTGTAGGTTAAAAACAACCCGAAAAAAATTTCGGATTGTTTTGTAGTTTTAGTCTCTGCTTCTGTTGCGGTTTCTATCTCCGCTGCTTGAACGATTCTCACTATTTCCGCGATAGCCGCCGCTTGAACGACCTTCACTTGAACGTGTTCTATCGCCTCCGCTGCGATTTCTATCACTGCTTCCAGAGCGATTTCTATCTGAGCTTCCGCCTGAACGGCTTCTGCTTCCACGAAAACCTCCGCGTCCGCCTTTTGTGTCTCTTCTGTTGGCTGCTCTCTCTAGTATAGCGGCTAGTTTGTCAGCAGGAATACCGATAGTGTTTGGACCTTGTATAGTCTGCTTATCTAAAATCATAGATACAAGCTTAAACATAATAGTCTCTTCATCTATATCTTGTTTTAACAGGTCAAGAATTTGATGCGCTTCATCGTAAATTTTTTGATCTTCTATATTTGTAACAATTGACTTTAGATTTGTTGCTCTTAAATCATTTTTGCTTGGAACAAATGCATGCGTCATAGTAGTTCCGACTTTTGCTTTTATACGTTGAAGTTCTTTAAACTCTAATGGAGTCAAAAGTGTAATTGCCTTGCCTTTTGTGCCTGCACGTCCTGTTCTACCGATACGGTGAACATAAGATTCAGGGTCAAATGGGATATGATAATTAAAAACATGAGAGATGTTGTCTACATGTATACCGCGAGCGGCAACGTCTGTTGCAACTAAAACATTTACATTGTTGTTTTTGAAACCTTTGATTACAGTTTCACGTTGACGCTGCTCCATATCTCCATGTAAGCCGTTTGCTAAATATCCTGCACTTGAGAGAACATTTGAGAGTCTGTCAACTTCGCTTTTTGTTCTACAAAAAACAACAGCTTTTTTGCACTCTTCAGAGTCCATAAGACGAATAATTGCATCGTCTCTCTCAGACTCTTCAATTACGTAGTACTCTTGGTTGATATCTGTGTTTGTTGTCTCACCTTGTGTGATACTGATAAACTCAGGATTGTCTAAAATTCTCTCAGCAAGAAGTTTGATAGGTTTTGGCATAGTAGCCGAGAATAGAAGTGTTTGACGGTTTGAAGGAAGATAAGAGAAGATTTCGTTAATATCATCTAAAAATCCCATGTCAAGCATCTCATCGGCTTCATCTAGAACAACTATGCTAGGAGCAAAATCTTTTAAGAGATTTTTTTTGAGTATGTCAAGAAGTCTTCCCGGAGTTGCAACAACAACGCTTGCACCTCTTTGGATAAGATCGATTTGTCTGTTGTAAGAGCTACCGCCGTAAACCGTAACTGTTCTAGCGCCTATATTTCTGCCGTACTTAAAGAGCTCATCGCTTACCTGCGTAGCAAGTTCGCGGGTAGGAGTTATAACAAGTATTCCGACTCCGTTTCTTGGGTCTATATTGTTAAGCGCAGGAAGACCGAATGCTGCCGTTTTTCCTGTTCCCGTATGTGCTTGACCGACTATATCGCGACCTTGTAATATAAATGGTATTGCCGCTGCTTGAATAGGACTCGGGATTGTAAAACCCGCATCTTTGACACTTTGGAGTATCTCTTTTTTTAGTCCTAAATCATCAAATGTGATTGCCTCTTTTTTTGGTTGTGTTTGTGCATTTTCTTGCATCATTTTCCTTTGGATAGGAGATGATACAAGCATGCCGCTTCCGGCAAGGCACCTTCCCCTAAAATATTTGGCGAATTATACCCAAATAAATTGTGTTTTTGATTTAAATAAATAATATTATTGATTACTTAAGTTTATATTGTGTAAAAAAAAGCTTAATATGTGCCCATGGATAAAGAAACGGAGAATATTGCATAAATCATAAATTTTTTAAATTTTGGATATTATACTCTTATGAAAATACAGACACAATATAATTATGAAAAAACATGGAGAACAACAAATGAGGATGACCTTCTTAAGATAATAGAAGAAGAGGTTGGAGATGCCGATCCCAAAGGTACGCTTTCATATATTAAAGAGGCAATAAAAACAGGTAAGGTAATTTTGGTAGGAGACTGCAGGTTTAGAAAAATGAGTGAGGAAAAAAATGACAAATGATATAGCAAAACTTGTCTTGAGGCTTACTGTGGGAATAATGATGCTTTTTCATGGAGTCGATAAAATTATAAATGGTATAGGCGGTGTAAAACATTTAATTATAAGCGCAGGACTTCCTGAGTTTATAGCTTATGGCGTATATGTAGGAGAAATAGTTGTGCCGATTTTGATTTTGCTTGGTATTTATGCCAGAGTTGCGTCTTTGGTTTTGGCATTAAACATGGTCTTTGCAATATTCCTAGCATACGGAAATTCACTTTTTAGCTTAGGCAAACATGGTGCGCCTCTTTTTGAACTGCCGTTTTTATATCTTATAATGTCGATTTTGATTTTTATGCTTGGGAGCGGAAAGTACGCGTTTAATACTAAATAGGTTAAGGATGCGGTACTTTGATTTTGGAGTTAAGACTCCAGCCTATAAGTACCATAGCGCTAAGTACGATATAAGGTGATAAAAATCCGTAAGTCGAACCTAAATAGACAAGCCAGAGTAAAATTGCACCAAGCGGAGTCGGGATGCCTGTGAAATATTTGCTTACTTCTCCTGCATCTGAATTGATGTTAAACTGGATAAGTCTTCTAAGTCCTGAAATAACATAGTAGATGCTTATAGCCGCTGCAATTAATAGCTCTACAGATGAAAAATATCGGCCGTAAACTGCTTGAAATATTAGAAATACAGGCACAAGAACAAAACTCAAAAAGTCGGCAAAGCTGTCAAGTTGAACTCCAAATTCATTCGATAGATTATATTTTCTGGCAATTTTACCGTCAAAGATATCAAAAGCTCCGCCAACCCAAGCCAAAATAATCGCTAAAAAAAAGTTGTTTTGAGTAATAAAGTAGGTAGCAAGCAGCCCCGCAGTAATATTTACAAAAGTAAAAAGGTTTGCCAAATTGAAATGGGATTGGTTTGTAAAGAGAAATTTCATAATAATCTTTTTGTTGAAATTATAACCTAAAAATTAATTTTATTTTTTACAATTTTTTCTCTTAAAGGGATATTGATAAGAATTATCAGTATTAAGTTATATATAAGTTGATACTGATTATCATTTCATAAGTAAATTTAATTAAAGGCTATAAACCCAATGAAAAAAATAGTTTTAAGTGTGTCTCTGGCTGTTTTAATGCTAAACAGCAATGCAAATGCGGCAGATAAAGCATCTCAAAAAGTAAAAGATAGAGAACACTCGGTTAGGGATGTAATCGATGAAGTAGCAAAACCTAAAGACAAAGAGGTTACGACAGCTGAAGAGCTTAAGAATATATTTAAAGACGGCACGGTTTCAGGGCAGGTCAGAATGTTGTATTCAGGTTACGATAATAGCGGAGCGGAGAATCAACATGCAACGGCAATCGGGGGTCAATTAAAGTTTGAACTAGCAGAGTTTAACGGTTTTAATGCAGCCGTGGAGTTTACGACTTCACATGATATAGGTTTTGCAACGGGGGATGATGCAAAACAAAACAGTGAGATATCTTCTGAAGAGGGGAGCTATACGGAACTTTCACAAGCTTATATAAACTATAAAAACGGAGGGTTAAATCTCCGCGTGGGTCGTCAGCTTATAGACACTCCATTAGCGGACAGCGACGATATAAGAGTGATATTAAACACATTTGAAGCATATACGGTAACTTACGAGAATGAAGGTTTAATGTTAATGGGTGGTTTGCTTACAAGATGGCAGGGAACGGACACCGGTTTATCTTCTACAAACCCATGGTCTGATACGGGTGAAGACGGAACATATTTCGGTGGGGTTTCATACTCTACGGACTTTATAGATACAAGCGTATGGTATTACGATATATCAAAAGACGACAATCCAAACAGTGCAACGGGCAATGTTGCAAACACCTCTTTATATGCAGATATTTCACTGCATATGGCTCTCTCAAATGATTATGCGCTTCACACAAGTGCTCAATATATAAACCAGAGCGAATCGGACAACAGCGGCATTGAATCTTCAATATACGGGGCAATGGCAGAGTTTGTAATGTTTGAAGATTTTGCCGTATCTGCCGCATATAACAAGTCTAAAAAACAAGCGCTCAAAGGCAGCTTCTCAGGCTTTGGCGGAGGAACTCTATACACAAATATGGACTCTATGATAATAGATGCTATTACTGTAGATAGAGATGTTCAGGCTGTTGTAGCAGGTTTTACATATACATATAATGACTTTGGTTTTATGTACGCATACGGGGATTTTGACGGGAAAGCCGATTCTCTTGGAGCAAAAGAGCATATAGTAGAACAAAATATAGGTTTTGAATATACTCCAAATGAAAACCTAACGATTGCAGCTATATATGTTAAAAATGAAGACAAAGAAAATAGCCAAAGCAACGGCGGAGATTGGGAAAATATCAGAGCTTTAATCTCATACAGTTTTTAATACGCGATACAAACATTTGCCCGGTATGTTATTTATATCGGGTGCTAGATACATTTCTTCTTCTTCACTCAATTTTACTCTATCTCCATTTATCTAAATAAAGAATCTTCTTCAGATATACAAAAAAAGCAAAATAGGTAAAGATTATGATAATAAATATCATAATCATAAAACTTTAAGTTTCTCTCTGATATTATTATGATAACAATTATCATAATAAGGAGAATTCATGTCTGATATTGCTATACAAAGTGAAATAAACAAGCTTATAAGAGAGTCCGGTTTTCAAAAAGATCAAAAAATGCTTTGCTCGATAACAAGAGTATTCAAAATGCGTTATCCCTCTCTTGATAACCTTAGAGTTTGCAAACTTGCAAATGAAATTCTAAAATAAGTCAGTCCAATGAGTATTTTAGTTATAGGCGGAGATAAAATTGATGCTATAAAATCTATACTTCAAGTTTTTGGAGCATCCTCCGTAGTTCATTGGGATGCGAGAAAAAAGTCGGTATGCAAAAAAATCATACCTATTGACATAGAATGTGTAGTTATGTTGACTTCTTTTTTAAATCATAACGCCATGAAATATTTTAGAAGTGAAGCAAAAAAACGGGATTTACCCGTAGTATGTTCTAAACATAACAGTAGTTGTTTTTATGATGAGTATAAAAAAATAATGGGCAGTTCACACTGCTTAAATTGTGAAACTTACAGTGATTGCACGATAAAATAGATGAAGGAATAAAGATGGCGCAACAAATTATTAATGAGATAAATAGGTTTGTTACTTTTAGATTTGATTATAAAAAAAACAGAGTTGTAAATCTAAAAATAAACAGAGACGTTGAGGTGGATGAGTTTTTAGATATTCAGTACATACTTGATTGCAACAAGGTCAGATACAGTTTTGAGAAAAACTTTGAAATTCAGATACTTAATTGAGCAGTAGAGTAGTTAAAAAACTTTAACTACTCTGTTTAACTCGACAACAGGCGGGTTTGGAAGTTGTGGATAAGCCTGTTTTACTGCATCTGTTACCCATTGCGGGTAAATTCTAAAATTTAGTTTTACGGTAGCTTTTAGCGGATATTTTAGTGTTTTGCCCTTAGGTATTTTGTAGGATTCTACTCGTCTCTCTCCTGCGGCGATTCTGGTGTCGCTTAGGAGTTTTTCATATTTCCAAAAAAGAAGTCCCGCAGGTTTGCCATCTTTGTCTGCAAACACTTTCATAAAAGGTCGCGCATCTTCGCCGAGATTTCCGTCACTTTTTAATTTTCCGCTCTCAAACACAACTTTCCCGTCGGCATCTTCGAGCGTGATATCAAGCCATAACTCTCTAAAGTCCGCAACTCCCGTCGGCAGATGATGTCCTGCACCGACATTTGTCACTCCGATTATTATCTCTCTCTCTTTGATATCCACGTCAAGTTTTGCAGACATTTTTAAGAGTTGCAGAGTCTGTTCTTCATGTGTTTTACTTTTTAACCCTGATAAGAAATGATTTGAACCGGCAAAATAGTGAACTTTTACATCATCTTTTATTTTGCCGCCATCGGTTGAAAAACCTTTTAAAGGGGAAAATTTACCCTCTTGCAGATTTGTCATGTGGCAATCAATACAGCTTTTATGTTTGCTTGGATTCTCAGGATTGTTAAACGGCGACTTCTCCCACTCTTTAAAAGTGGAGACTATCTCACTTGCGTTGCCCGGACTAAACTCATCATGACAAGAGGCACAGTAAGCGGCATCTTTATAGACGGGTTTCATATAGCTCTCTTTATGAGCTTTGGGCTTTGAGTTTATAAATTTTTAACTAAGCCACTGCCCCATCTCCGAGTTGCTGTCTTCAAATGCATACTTTTCTCGCTCGGTGATATTTAAAGTATAAGATGCGTTTCCGCCCGTATTTTCAACCTTTGTAATTCTATGACATGTAATACAGGAAACTCCCTCTTCAAGTTTTGAGTTGCCATGAACTTTTAGCTCTTCTATCAGGGTTTTTGCCCCTGTGTCAAAAAATTTGTCCATGGTGTCCGTAGTCTTTTGCAAACCTGTCGTAACGGCACTTGGATTGTGGCATCCCATACACCATTTTCTAAACTCTTCGCCTTCTTCTTTTGCCGCCAGATTTTCCAAAACCATGTAGTAAGGGTTTGTTCCAACCAGATTTTTATGGTTTGAATCCGCCCATTGCTCAAATATATCGGAGTGGCACGATTTGCATTTTGCGGAGTTTGTCCAATCCTCAACATGGTATTTTTCTACATCGTCTTCGAGCTTTATCCAAGTCGAGAGATATCGCAGATTCTCTTTTGAAGTGACATAACTGTGCAGATTTTGCATTTTGTCTTTTAATTCGGCACTCATATTCTCAGGGTCTGCCAAAGCTATTTGCGCTTTTTCGTCTGCTCCCATTCCGCCTTGCGTATCTCTGGCAATTCTCACATAATCAGCCAAAGGAGTTTTTGAGATAAACCCGTTTAAATTATCATGTCCGATAGTCGCTTTTTTAAACTTGTCGACTTGTGTATCTTTAAATAAAAAGCGGTTTGTAAAATTAAACCCCTCAAAATGGCATGAGTTGCAGCTCATCCAAAAATCTCCGCTCATAGGAGTAAGGTTGTTAAAATCCGAATTTGCATTGTTAAACAACTTTTTACCCTCTCTCAGGCGTGAGGGTAAAGGGTCTTTTGCAACTAGCTGAGAAAAAGACTCTTTTTGTAAAGTTACACGTGCAAAAGGGTGGCTTCCTCCGCTGTCTAAAAGCGTTATATTAAGAGTAGACGCGTTTTGAACATAGATGTTATTATTGTCGGGATGCACTAAAATAGCTTGCGGATTTGTGCCGTTAGGGTAGGCTCTGAAAATTTGGGTCGCTTTTGCTCCGCTTCCGCTAACATTTGCTTTTTTTCTGTGTCTTCTTCCTTTGGAACTGCTCTGGCTTCTCTCTAAATTAAAAACCATAACATCTTCGCTTCCCGCTAAGGTTACAAAAGCTTTTTGTGCGTCGTTTGAAAATGCCAAATCCCAAGGGTTTGAGACAATCATGGTCTCATTTTTGTTGTTTAGTATATTTATGGATTTGAAAAGGTGCTTTCTTTTTTGTTCATCTTCTCTCTCTAAACCTTCCTTTAGCGAGATAACCGAAATACTCGGGAAAACGGTTGACTGAAACTGGAAAGGGTGGTCAAAATTCCATAAAACATGAACAAGCCAAGCCTCGCTGCCGTCGGGTTTAATCTCGATGTCGTCCAAAAGTCTCGGCACGCCTTGCGATACGAACTCATCGCCGTCTTGAGTCGAATGCAGAGTTATAGTTTTTAGTTTTTTGAAACTCTTGCTGTCGTAAATCGTGACAATACCGAGCATCGCGTGCGTTACCAAAAGTCTTCCGTCATCTGTTAACGCCATTCCCCGCGGAGTCTCAAGAGTTTTAACGGTTTTTATAACTTTGAAGTTTGTATCGTCTATGACTAAAATTTCCTTATCCTCATAAATCGTTACAAAGAAATATCTGTTTTTTTCATCATAAATTATCGCATGAGGTCTGTTGGGCGTTTTTACCTCTTTTATGATTTTATTCTCTTTGTTTAAAAAATAGACTCTGTTTTTCATATAGTCGGTTACGCCGTAAACGGACTCATCGCTCTTAAAAGCTATTCTTCTTATATCGATTCCTAAAACTTTTTCAAATATTTTTTTGCCGTTTTTTGCGTTGATTTTAGAGACACTTCCGCCGTCTAGGTTTGCGCTGTAAATGTACTGCTTGTCTTTTGTCAAATACAGAGCCGAACTGCTCACGCTTGAGTAGGAGAGTGTCGGAATAAACATCGTAAAGAGAATTACAAAAGCAAAAACGGCTTGTTTCTTAACTTTGAGTTTTCTCATTATTTGTTCCTTTTTGAGATTAGAGTATGGAAAATTGGTGTGATGCCATAAAAAAAAGAGCAACAGGAATGAGCCGTATAAATGGATATTGTATGAGTACATACCGACTTCATCACCGCCACGGTTACCTACAAAAAAGAGATACAATCCGCTAAGAGTTACAAGCAAAAGAGTTATTCCCAAAAACATGCCGTTTTTGTTATTTCTTTTTTTGCCTATTAAATTGTTTCTGTATTTAAAAACATGAATATTTACAAAGGGTATGATTAAGAGAGCAGATACTGTGATTGAACTGATGATATGCACGGCTTGCAAAGTGGAGTAGTATTTCCACTCAATTGCAAAAATATCCCATTGAGCTATGCCTGTTGCAAACATAAGTACGATTGAGAATTGAATATAAATTTATTTCACTTTTTAAACCTTCACAAAATAATAATATATGTAAAAATTATATAAAAAAAATCGTAAGAGCTTGCTTAATAATGAAAACCAATATCAAAAAGTTAAATAATTGTATTTTTAGATTGCCACGCTTCTAGCGAAGCTCGCAATGACGGAGATAGTCATTGCGAGGAGTAAAACGATGCGGTTTAATTCGATAATTTGACTTTTCCTGCCATAGTCATAGCAGTTCAGAATTTTCCGCCTGCTTTGTTGATTGGAGCGACGTTGTCTCCATCGTTGTTGCCCGTCGTCATTGAAGCCGTTTCATACTCGCCCGAATCAAGAAGCCACTCTGAGAGTTGAGCGCCGTCGGTTAAGGAATTTCCGTTTATGACCAGCTGAAACCATCTCGTAAATCTCTCGGTTAAGTTTTTAAGTTCAAGAGCCGGCTCTTTTTCTGCACCCGTATTTTTCAGATTGCTGATAGCACTTCTAAGACCGCCACTGAGAGCCGCGATTGTATAAGGCGTGTACTCTTTTGAGGCATCGACATATGTGCCGATTTTTTTATCGTACATGTTATTCTCGATTGAGACTACCAATGCTCTTGCCGCTTCTCTGTATTTGCTCTCTTTAGTCGCCAGATATGCAGCCGTAAGTCCTCTTACTACCGCAAACTGTGTTCCTAAATCCTCTCCCTTTTTTGAACCGTTTGCTACGTTAAAAGTAGTTGCATATAAACCGTTTTTCCCTTTTGCTTTAGCAATTAAAAAATCAGCTTGAGTTTTAACAAGCTCAAGCGCTTTTTTGCCTTGCGCAGTCTCTAAAGATTGCGCGCCCTCGCTTGAACCGTAACCTACAGGAAGTGCATCTATGGCTCTTTGGAAAATTCTGAGCGCTTCTATAGAGTAAGCCGCATCATAAATTGTAACCGTATCGCTTTGTTTGCCGTCAAATCTGTCTATAAAAGTTCCTGCTTTTTTATCAAAGTGAAGTTTTGAAATATTTTCAAACATCAAATTAGCGATATTGGCAGCAACCGAGAATGCGTCATCTGCTTTAATATCATTTTTCCCGTTTGTGTCGATATTTGCTTTTGGAGCGCTCTTAAAAGGTTTGCCGTCAAACACTGCTAAAAATGCAGGGTTTTGATTTTGATTAGCGCTTCTTTGATCCGAATATGCATAAAACTCGCTGATTGGCCAAAGCATCTGCCAAGTATCTCTTAGGGAAGAGTGAGACTCTTTGACATGTAAAGAAGCGACAGATTTTGTGCCGTTTGCACTTCCCTCTTTTACCGTCACACTGTTTGCAAACCATACAGGCTTGCTTGCATCGTAAGACGGATCAAACTTCGCACCTAAATTTTTGCCGTCAAAGCCCAGTTTTTCTTGCATGTAGAGTATTCGCTCCCATGCAAGTTCCGTTAGAATTGCCCCGTTGACACCGTCTGCGCCTGAGACTCCAAGAGCATGTTTTCCATCAGAATCCATAGAAGCACTTGCAGCTTCCACCTCTTCATCGCCCTCTATCTTATGCATGCCGCCGAGAAAATCCTGCGCCCACATGATATCTTTTAAAAGTGCCGCGCCGAGTGAAGCGGGATTTAGCGTTTTGTCCATTTCGCCCTCAACCCAAGAGAGAGTTTTATAGTCTCTTAAATAAGCAGGTATCGAAGTTTTTACAACGCTCTCTTTGCCGTGTTTAAAAACGCTCATTTCATCGTTATTTACAATTGTCATATCAATTTTTTGCGCAAATTCAGGGATTCCCGAAGTGTATGGAAGTGCCGTCGGATGCATATTTAAGGGTATGATTTCAGGGTCATTTCCTGTTGCTTTTGCAAACTCTATAAATCTTTTTGCCAAAGATGACATGTCACCGCCTCTTGAAGCGTTTAAAAGACCGTTTACCAGATGTGCGCCCATTTTTGACTGATAATTCAGTGCATACATAGCCTCTTCGGAGTATTCATAACTCTCGATTCCTGCCGTATAGTCAAACTCCGTCGGTTTATTTATAGCGTTTGGATCTAGCGTGTCCAAGTCCAGCCCGAGTGATTCTGCAAGAGGTTCTCCCGAGAGTTCAAACTCCGTATAGGCAAGCATTGCACCTGCAGTATAAAATCTTTTATCTAAAACCTCTGCTTTAGTGTTAGAAAACGGCTTTGAAGCATACAGCGATGTTATTGCCAAAGAGGCAATAAGTGACAACTTTACTATCTTGTTCATCTAAATTCCTTATTTTGATTTGAAAACGATTATCAAAATTATAAATAAAAAAACTTAATGTCTGTTTAATTTGATAATAATTATCATAATAATCTACTCTTTTAGCAGATAGAGTGTTTTTTCGCCTACAAAACGCCCTTTGTAAATCTCATAATCTGCCTCTTTTGGTTTTTTAGCCGTGATGATATAAACTCTGTTTTGTTCATTAAGGTACTTTGCACTCTCGCCGTAATAGTTGTCTGCAACTCTGTAGTTATAAACAGTTCTCAGTATCTCTATGCCTCTGTTTGCTATGATTATTCTCTCCGTAAGGGCTCTGTTTTTGGCTATCTGCTCGATGGGAGAAATCTTTTCATCATATTGTAAAATATGAAATATATTAAATGAGAGTATCAAAAAGAGTATTAACGGCATTTTCTTTAAATAGATTGAGAGAAAAATATTGGCTATAAAAATCAAAGGTATTACATGTCGAAGGCTGTCGGGATTTTGGGCAAAGAGTATCCATAAAAAGTAGCAAACAAAAAGCAGGTACAAAAGCGTGAACCTCCGTTCTTGTTTAAAAAGCAGAAATATCAAAAATATATAGGGCATGTTTACAAACGAGAATATATTGTCAAACCATGAAAGTTCGCTGTTTTGTCCCCGCCCCCAGAGTGAGAAATGCCCCTCTATAAACCTCACTCCCTCATGAAAATAGAGCATACCGTTGTTTATAAAGACAAAGAGCAAAAACAGAGCGGAGGTTGAGAGAAACCAAATCAAGACGGGTTTTAGGGAGTCTCTTTTAAACAAGTAGAGATATATAAATCCCGCAATAAAAAAAATAAGATAAGAGGGTCTTGAAAAAAATGAGACGGCAAAAATGATACCGCTTAATCTGTTTTTTTTAAGTTCAAGAGCGTAGAGCCCTAAAAAGAAAAAGAGCAGACCGACACTTTCACTTAACATGTCAAGCGAGATATTCATAAGATAAGGCGTTGTAATTGAGAGCAAAAATGCTATAAAAGCCGTCTTTTCATCTTGCAGTTATTTTGTGTATAAAAAGATAACAAGCGGCAGCAGTATAGCACTTAGAGCCGTGAGAATGAAGAGAGACTGTTTGGCATCATGTATAAAAAAATCGATGATTTTGCCAAAAATAACTACAGAGGGATAACCGGGAAAATGTGGAGAAAAATCTATAATGCTAAAGTTTTTTATACCGTTGGTCAAAAAAAGCGAATCGTCATTAAAATATGAAGCAGGGTAGGCAAAAATAAAAAGGGCATAAACAAAAGTGCTTATGCTGACAACCGTTTTGTAGCCGCTCATTTAGATTGATTTTAAAATTTGTGCTATAACTTGTTGATTTTTTTTGTACTCTTGCTCATCTGCCACCTTTGCTCCTACGCCAAAAAGACCGGGATTTCCGATAGAATCCGCACATTTTTTTATGGCTGCTTTAAGTATTTCATTTTTCTCTTTATCTAAACTAACCGATAAAATCTTATAAAACTTATCGGCTTTTGCCAGCATAACTTTTGCTACGTTAAACACTTTTATATTCTCTAAACCGCCTTCGATTCTTCTTTGAATCTCACAAGCGATGGATACATCAAGCCATCTGAATACCTGCTTTTTGTCGTGATTTGAAATCGATGTTTTCAAACCCTCAAAAAGCAGAGTGTTAAACTCATCATTTAAGTATCGATAAGTCTGCTCATACTCTTTAAACACCGTTTGCGCCATCTTAAAGTCATCACCGTTTATGGCTCTTGTAATCGCTTCTTTTGCATCTATTGTCGGCTCTTTTCCTGCTGCCGCATAAGAGTATGCATGTAAAGTAGAAGCTATAAAAGCCTCAATAAATAATAGTAAAATCTTCATCTTTTTTCCTTTGTTATCTGATATTTTTTCAAGCGACGCTTTTTGTCTCAATGACCGTTTTTTCATTTCTGTGATTGTAGATTTTCTCTTTTGAAACGCTTGAGTCTCCAAGAATTCTCCCCGCCGCCATCAGTCCCGTTTCCATTGCTGTATCGAGAAATATGTATCTGAAAGTTCCCTGTCTTCCTGCCATCACAAGATTTTCAAATCTGCTCAGACGCTCAATGGCGTGGTCTCTTTTTTTATTGTAGCTTATGTCCATCAAAGTATAAGCATGTTCGGTGGTAAAAGAGAAGCTTTCTATTATTTTCTCTTCAATATCAAACCCCAATTTTTTTAAATCATGTTTTACGATTTTTAAAAGCTCTTCTTTGTCCATGTTCCAGATTTTGTCGTTTTTATCGCAGGGAATCTCAAGCATAATGGAACTTTTGCCTTTTGGAGACATAAACTTTGATCTTCTTTTTGGCTCTTGTATCCTTGTCGGCAAAAGCTCATAATCGCTTACATACTGCCAAGTGTGCGGCGAAAAATCCTCCATATCCAAACCTATGCACAAAAACCTGAGACTTCTGAATTTCAAACCGCTCTCGTAACAGAGCTTTAAAGACATCTCGTTAAGCGGCATTGTTGAGATGATGTCATCGGCTTTAAAACTCTGATTTTGCGTATGAACGGCTGTTATGGCGTTGTCCGTATATTCAAAGTTTGTCACCTCGCTATCAAGAAATATCTTTCCGCCTAAAGCTTCAAATCTTTGTGCCATTCTCTTTGGAAGTTCTCCAAAGCCGTATTTTGGGTATCTGTAGCTTTTGGCATAGGTTCTTGCTGTTTTTTTATTTTTAACGAGCAGTTTTTTCGCCACATCTTTTAAATCAAGCAGTGAAATTCTCTGTCCTGCCCAGTCGGCACTCAAATCTTTTGGCTCTATTCCCCACAGTTTTTTTGTATATGGTCCAAAAAAATTCTTATACAGAGTTGCTCCGAATCTTGATGTTATCCAAGTCTCAAAACTTTTATCCTCAGGCTTTACAAATTTTAACAAAATCTTCAAGGTGTCAAAAGATGCGCCAAAAAGAAGTTTTAAAGGAGCTGTTTTTAAAAGGTTTTTCAAATTTAGCGGATACTCATAGACTCTGTTTTTGTGAAGTATGACGGAGCTTCTGTTGGCAACCAAAAGATTGTTGCCTAAAATCTCTTCTACAAAAGCAAGAAGAGTCTCATTGTTCGTGATAAACCTGTGTCCGCCGTAGTCAAATCTGTACTCTTCATCTTTTGTATTTAAAACTTCCGTTTTGCACTGTCCGCCGACACAAGACTCTTTTTCTAAAAGTATTACGCTCTTGTTCTCTTCTAAAAGTTTTATGCCCGCCATGAGTCCTGCAACTCCGCCTCCGATAATCAAAACATCGCTATTTTGCATAGGCGTAAGTTCTCTTCCATAGTATAACTGCGCTTGACATGTACAAAGCCCAAGAGAGCAGATGCAGCAGCGAAGGCGAGGAGTTGTACCCAAAGAGCGCTCTTAAAAAAGTTCCGATTAAACTTCTGTCATCCAAGATATGCGAGATATCGTAAACTATCGGCATAAAAACAGGAGCGAGTCCGCTTGCCTGCATCATGGAGACGGCACTTCCGAAAAGTCCGCCCGCTATTATCAAAATAAGAAGCGAAGTGTATTTGAAAAATGCTTTTATAGGGATGTTTTTTACGCCTTTCATAAGCGCATAAACCAAAATTATAGATACGATAATCCCTAAAGAAGCGCCGATAAGTCCGTCCTGGGCACTTATGTTTTCTCCTATGCTGAGTGAGGAGAAAAAGAGTACGCTCTCAAAACCCTCTCTTAAAACCGCTAAAAATGCCAAAAAGACCATACCCGCTATATTGCCCGCCGTTACCAAACGCTCCAGATTTTCTTCTATTTCGCCCTTTATCTGTTTTGATTGGTTTGACATCCAAAAAACCATGTAAGACAAAACAAGAGTTGCAAAAAGCAGAATAAAAATCATGAGATAGTGCTGATAAAGTTCATTTTCCATGCCGTAAATCACGACTTGAAAAATATATGCGAGAACGAGCGACACCACAATCCCCAACATAACGCCCAAATAGATATACTTATGATACTGTTTTACTTGAAGGCGGCTTAAATAGGAGAGAATAATTCCCACTATTAAAAAAGCCTCTAAACCTTCTCGCAGAGTTATTAAAAAACTTGCTAACATTCTATTCCTTGCAGATAATTATAATAATCGTTATCATTGTAATCTTTTGTAAATAAAAAGTTACTTAAGTATAAATCAATCTAAGCTAAATTAAACAATAATCTAAATTTCTCTATAATTACGCAACTGAAAAGAAACAGAGAAAAATATGCCTGATAAAAGAGACAGTAACAAAACAAAAAGATTAAGCGATTGTAAGAAAGCATGTGTGGTAAAAGTAACCAAGCTGTATGCAGATTCGGAGCTCAAACAGAGGCTTATTTCGTTTGGGATTATCAAAGATGCCGTAGTTGAGGTTTTAGAGTATGCTCCCGCAAAAAGCACTATAGAGATAAAGGTCGGCAAGATGAGAATAGCGCTTCGTGCTAAAGAAGCCAATCAAATTGAGGTTGAAAAAATATGAAAACAGCGCCAAAGAGTTGTCCGATAACGGCAAAACATATCAAGATTGCATTGGTCGGTCAGCCAAACGTCGGCAAGAGTATGCTTATCAACTCTATCTCAAACGCACATCTACATGTAGGAAATTTTACGGGCGTTACCGTTGAGAAAAGCGAAGTTCTTTTTGATTATAAGGATTACCATTTTACCGTTGTAGATTTGCCGGGAACTTACGCTTTGAGCGATTACTCTATCGAGGAGAGAGTAACAAGCGAGTATCTTTTGAGTCAAGATTATGACCTTATCATCAATGTAGTCGATTCTACAAATTTACAAAAAAACCTCCAACTTACCGCGGAACTTATGAGTATCGGCAAAAAGATGCTGGTTGCTCTAAATATGAGCGATGAAGCGCGAAAAGAGGGGATTGAAATAGACAGCGGGTACATGTCAGAACTTCTGGGATTCTCCTGCGTAAAAGTCTCCGCCGCAACAAAAGAGGGCATAGAAGAACTTATTGAAGCCATGATAGTAGAGTATGAAGCTCAAAGCATGGAGTATAAACTTATATTTAGTGAAGCGGTTGAAGAGGAGATAGCTATTATCGCCGATTACTTGGCAAAACATAAGTACGAAGATGAAAACTCTTACAGAAATATCGCGATAAATCTGCTCAAAAACGATAAAAAGACCTATGCAAAACTTCATGATGAACCTATCTGGACAGAACTTCAGCCGATTTTAATAGAGGCTTCAAAGCATATTGAACTTCATCATGAGTGCAATGATATAAAAGAGGCTTTTGCCGAAGAGTATACCTCTTTTAACCGAGGAGTAATTACTGAAGTTTTAAAGCAGGATGTAAGGAAGTCGGATAAAACTCTTACCGATAGGATTGACTCAGTGCTAATTCATCAAATGTTCGGCATACCGATATTTCTCTTTTTTATGTGGGGGCTTTTTCAGCTTACATTTGAGATAGGCTCCATTCCTATGGAGTGGATAGATGCTTTTTTTGTTTGGTTTGGTGATACGGTCGGAGCTACCATAGCAAATGACGATGTCCGCTCTCTTGTGGTCGATGGCATTATCTCGGGAGTCGGTGCGGTTGTTTTGTTTGTTCCAAATATTGCCATACTTTTTGTCGGTATTGCACTTTTGGAGAGTACGGGTTACATGTCAAGAGTTGCGTTTTTGCTTGATGGATTTTTTCACAAATTCGGTCTTCACGGACAGTCGTTTATACCGCTTGTAACCGGTTTTGGCTGCTCGATTCCTGCTTACATGTCGGCGAGGATTTTAAAGAATGACCGCGACAGACTGCTTACGCTTTTTATCATAGGATTTATGAGCTGCGGAGCAAGACTCCCCGTATATGTTCTTTTTGCAGGTGCATTTTTCTCGGAGTCCATGGCTGGAAATGTTCTCTTTGCTATCTATATAACAGGTGCTATGCTTGGACTTTTTGCGGCTAAAATACTGAAACTAACGGCATTTAAAGGCATAGATTAACCTTTTGTAATGGAGATGCCAAAGTATAGACTTCCTTCACTCAAACTTATTTGGCACACCGTTGTTACAAAGACTCTTATGTATCTAAAAAAAGCGGGTACTTTTATAGCTGCCGCTTCAATACTTGTATGGTTTTTGAGCAATTATCCGCACAATCAAGAACTTGAAAATAGCTATGCTTTAAAGATTGAAAAAATTATAGACAAGGATGAGATAACGGTTCTTGAAAATAGTCTTGCAGAGGCTAATTTAGAGCAGAGCTATTTGGGGCGCATAGGTAAGTTTTCAGAACCTTTCTTCGCGCCGCTCGGGTTTGACTGGAAGATGAGTGTGGCACTTCAAACAGGACTTGCAGCAAAAGAGGTTGTCGTCTCAACACTGGGTGTTTTATATGCGCTTGGCGGAGATGTGGATGAGCAGAGCAGCTCTTTAAAAGAGATAATCTCAAAAAACATCTCATTTCCATCAGCCGTCGCATTTATAGTAGTTGTCATGATATATCTGCCATGTCTGGCTGCCTCTGTGGTTTTTACGCGTGAAGCAGGGGGTATAAAGTACTTCTTTTATCTTTTGGCTTTTACATCCATAGCGGCATATTCGCTCTCATTTATAGCCTTTAATACTGCATCGATATTCTATAACTAAAGATTTGCATAATGTTAACTACTTATTAGCGGATATCTGTTAGAATTTGAACATGAAAAAAATATTAATGATTGAAGATGATTTGGAATTGGCGGAGATACTTACCGAGTATCTAGAACAGTTTGAGTTTGAGGTTATCACCGAAGATGACCCTTTTAAAGCGGTAAGTATATTAAAGCTAGAGCCTTTTGATTTGGTTATTTTAGATTTAACGCTGCCCGGTATGGACGGTTTAGAGGTTTGTGAAGCAATCCGCGAGAGACAGGATATTCCTATTATTATCTCCTCGGCGAGAAGTGATGTTACCGATAAGGTAAAAGCGCTTGAACTTGGAGCCGACGATTATCTTCCAAAGCCTTATGACCCAAGAGAGCTCGAAGCAAGGATACATTCAGTACTTCGACGTTATGAAGCCAAATCGCAGCAAAAAGAGGAGTCTAAGAGCGACTTTAAATGTGATCCCTCTTCTATGATGATTACCTATAAGGGGAGAAATATAGACCTTACAAAAGCGGAATTCGGTATTTTGTCTTATATGATAGCTAAGCAGGGATTGGTTGTTTCAAGAGAAGATTTGATTCATTACGTAAATGCTATAAACGAAGATTCATCAAATAAAAGTATTGACGTAATGGTCGGCAGAATCAGAAATAAACTAGTGGATAAATCTCTTATAGAATCGGTAAGAGGCGTTGGTTATAAGCTTCTTAAGTAGACAGTTTTCTCTTTTTGTTACAAAGTCGGAGATAAATTAGTGCGCCAACATGCCGTTTTAATAACAGTACTTTTTACACTTACCGTTACCATAGTAAGTGTAAGTGTAGTGTTTTGGGAATTTTTTCTTTTAAATAAACAACACTACATAGACCACATCTTTACAAAACATGCAACAATCACTCAAATATTTCGTCAACACCAGCAAAAGCAGGATTCACAAATTATGCTTGAGGTAAATTTAGCGGTATATAGATTTGTACTTGAAAAGGATAAAGAAGCTGTAAAAACTGTCCTTAAAAATGCAAAAGTTTTAAAGAAAAAAGATTTTCAAAGTGTGAATTCATCTTTGACGTTCTCACAAGAGGGACTCTTTACGACAAAAACGGTAACTGATTTAAGCGCAACCATGTTGGAGTTTAATAAAAAAATATATTTTTATATCAAAGCACCGTTCTCTTCGGTACTTATTTTAGACGAGGAGCTAAAACCATATAAATATTGGAGTGTTGCTTACTCATATATGACAATTATATTTATCATTTTTTTCTCTTTTGTTTTAATCTTACAAAAACTCAGACCGCTTATCAGGCTTAGAAAAAAGATTGCCCTTTACGGTGATGGAAATATGAACATATCTTTTAAAACCAAAGGACATGATGAAATAGCATTGGTTTCAAACGAGCTTGAAGCAACAAGAGAAAAAATAAATGTTATTTTAGAGTCGCGAACTCTCTTTTTGCGAAATATTATGCATGAACTTAAAACGCCTATTGCAAAGGGAACCATTGCTACGCAAATGCTGGAGTCTCAAAAGCAAAGAGACAGATTTGGCTCAATTTTTGGACGTTTAGAGTCTTTGGTTAACGAGTTTGCGCTCATAGAAGAGGTAACAAGCCTTGGAGACAAAACAGACCTTAAAGAGTACCGCCTTGTATATATTATAGACGGTGCTATTGATATGGCTATGATTGATAGAAGCAGTATTACCGTCGAGGTTGATGCAACTTATAAAATAAATGCAAATTACAGGCTTTACACAACAGCAATAAAAAACATGATAGACAACGGTATAAAGTACTCAACAGACGCACATGTAAAGATTTTGATAAAAAACGGCGAATTGTGTTTTGAGAGCAAAGGAGATTGCATTGCGCATCCTTTACAATACTATATAGAACCTTTTACTAAAGACAATCCCGCAAAAAACAGTTTTGGACTCGGTCTGTATCTGGTTGATTCTATTTTAAAAGCGCATAATAAGGTGTTGGCACATGAGTATGAAAATGGTATAAATCGCTTTATATTTGCATAAGTTTTTAAGTGTAAACTAATATTATGGATAAATATTTTAAATCAAGCATAGTACTTTTTTTTGCTATATCTTTTTTTGTATTCGGATGGCTCTCGCATACCGCCTACAAACCTATTCATAGGATTAAAGCACCCTCCGTACTAGATTTAATAAAAGAGAGAAATATTCTTAACGTGGCACTGCTAAACTCGCCCTCAACATACTATATCGGCCCTGATGGGGCAAAAGGTTTTGAGTATGACCTTCTTGATGCCTACTCTAAAGCTTTGGGTGTTGATTTAAATATTACGGTTGTAAATACTACCAAAGAAGCATTAGAACTCAGCAAAAATCCAAATATTCATATAACTTCCGCATCTTTGGCTAAAACTAAAATAAAAGAGAAAAATTTTAACTTCGGTCCATCATATTTTGAGGCACAACAGCAGGTAATTTGCTACAGAGGAATGTTATGGCAGGGGCACTTTCCAAAAAGTGTTGAAGATTTGGCAGGACTTAAAATAGTTGTAGGAGAAGATACGAGCTACAGCGAAACCATAGAGTCTCTGCGAGAAGACGGTTTTGATATAAATGCTACATATACATCCGAATACTCAACAGAAGAGCTTTTAGCAAAGGTCGCTACCAATGAGATAGACTGCACCATTGCAGATTCAAATATATATGCTTTAAATCAGCGTTATTTTCCAAAGATAGCACTTGCTTTTTCCGTAAGCAACAGAGAGCAGCTGGCTTGGGTATTGGCACCTGATTCAAAGGAGTTAAAAGATGACATGTACTCTTGGCTTAACGGATTTAACCAAAGTGGAGAGATGGCTCGCTTAAAGGATCACTACTATAGTTTTGCTCTTTTTTTTGACTACTATAATACTAAGACTTTTTACGACAGAATAAAAACCAGACTCCCAAAATACAAGGAATTTTTTCAGGAGTATGGAGAGAAGTATAATATTCCATGTTCGGTTTTAGCCGCTCAATCTTATCAAGAGTCGCACTGGAATCCAAAAGCAAAAAGTTATACCGGAGTTAGAGGGTTGATGATGCTTACGCAGCCTACGGCAAAGATTGTAGGAGTAAAAAACAGACTTGACCCGGAGCAGAGTATAGAAGGCGGGGCAAAACATTTAAGCGAGCTGTTAAAACGTGTACCAAAAGAGGTGGAGGGGGAAGATCGCCTGAAATTTGCTCTTGCTGCATATAATGTAGGTTTGGGTCATATTCTTGATGCACAAATATTAGCAGAGATAATGGGACTAAATAAAAATGTTTGGAATGATTTGAAAAAAGTACTTCCTCTTCTTGCTCAGAAAAAGTACTACAAAACACTTAAACATGGATATGCGAGGGGAAGCGAACCTGTGAAATATGTTGACTCCATATATGATTATAAAGATATTTTGCAAAAAAGTAGTTATGAACTTCCTTTGGATAAAGATGAAAAAGACAAAATATGAAATCATTTGATTTTTTTGATAAGCTTGAGCAAAAGAGTAAAGAAGAGTTGTCTGATGTAGCGGTTTTTATGAAAATTCCTGCCGGTAAGAAACTCTATTCTCAAGGGGATGTCTGTGAGAATATTTTGTTTTTAACTAAAGGGCGGGTTCGTGTTATTAGGCAGCATGAAAATGGGCAAAGCGTACTTTTATACTATTTTGAACAAGGTGAACAGTGCAGTGTAAATTTTACTGCAGCGTTTAATTCTGCTCCTGAAGTAGGTACTGCAATAGCAGAAACAGATTTGGAAGGATTTGAGATTCCTGCCGCATTAGTAGCACGTCTTTTTATCGAAGACAAAGAGTTTCAGGGCTATGTTTTTAATCAATACGTAAGACGGATTGAATTTATGGCAAGTATGATTGAAGATATACGTTTTTTAAGCTTAGATACGAGACTTCTTCACTGGCTGCAAGAACATGATGAGAAGACACTTCATATATCTCATGAAGAGATAGGAACAATTCTTGGAACATCACGCGAGGTTGTAAGCAAGATTTTGAAATCATTTGAAAAAAATCAAATTGTTAAACTCTCAAGAAAAAAGATACAAATTTTATGATATGTAGTTTTATGTAATCGTTGTCACATAAAAAATTATTATAGTTGTGATACAATGATTGTTGATTTTGTAAAACTAAAAGGATGACCTATGAAAAAGTTGAATTTTTTATCATTAGTTGCAGCGACTGCAATGGTTTTAAGCATTGGGGCTACGACGCTCAGTGCTGAGGGAATGAAGTGTGGTGCAGGTAAATGCGGCGATTCAAAAAAAGAGACATATCGTGACGGAAAGTGTGGTGATTCAAAAAGAGATATGAATCGTGACGGTAAATGCGGCGATTCAAAAAGAGATACGTATCGTGACGGTAAATGCGGCGATTCAAAAAGAGATATGAATCGTGACGGGAAGTGTGGCGATTCAAAAAAACAAGCGCCTAAAGCAGGCAAGTGCGGTTCTAATTAATATCGTCTTTTAAGCAGAGTCACTCTGCTTAAAATTTATCCTCAATCATATATTCTTAAATTTTTCACCTTAGACAAATGTAATCAAGCTTACATACAGAGCTATAAATATTTGTTATGATATGTAAATCCAAAATTGATTAAGGAGCGTATTATGAACTTAAAACAGAGATATCTTGAGTTTTCCAGACTTAGTGAACATGCGAAATCATTTGCTTTGTTGTTAGCACGTTTGACGCTTGCATACGGGTTTTATGGACCTGCAACTACGAAATGGGGTTATATGGCTCATGTAGCTGATTGGTTTGGTTCACTCGGTATTCCTTTTCCTACACTTAATGCTTACATGGCGGCAAGTACTGAGATGGCAGGTGTTATACTGCTTAGCTTAGGGCTTTTAACCCGACTGATTTCGCTGCCTCTTATCGTTGTGATGATTGTTGCTATCATAACTGTACATCTTCCAAACGGTTTTTCGGCAGGAGAGAACGGCTTTGAAATACCTTTTTACTATATGCTGTTCTTGCTTATTTTTGTATCGCATGGAGCAGGTAAATTTAGTCTTGACAGACTTTTTTTCGGTGAAATAAATAAATAAATTGTTTGATTATACCGGGAAAACATACATGAATATAGATAAGTATTTTGAAGAAATGTCGGTACAATAAAGTATGATTTTAAATACGCGAAGAAATTTTTTCAAAAAAAGCTTTTTAGGCGGAGCTGTTTTACTCTTTTACAACTCCTCTTTATATGGAGCGGCGGAGCCTTTAAAAACTCTTACACTTGCGCAAGTAGACCTTTTTCCAAAGGTAAAGGAGTTACATGTCGATACCGCTTCTTATCTGCTGCTTATTCTAGACCATTCAAGAATCACTGCTTCACACAAAGAGTTTCTTCGCAACGGCGTACAATGGCTTCATGAAGAGTCTCTAAAACTTCACGGCAAACTTTACTATAATCTTTTAGAGCATGAGCGACAAGAGGTATTGCAAGAGATTTCAGAGTACGGATGTGGCGAGCCATGGATAGATGCTCTTTTGACTTACAGCATGGAAGCACTTTGCAGTGACGTAGTTTACGGTGTAAACAAAAAAGATGCAGCGCAAAAATGGCTTGGATTTTGCGCTGGTTTTCCGCACCCAAAAAGAGCTTATCTATGATGTACGATGTTTGTATCATCGGAAGCGGTGCAGGTGGCTCACCTGTCGCTTATGAGCTGAGTCGTGCAGGCTTTAGTGTAGTTGTGCTTGAAAAAGGAAAAGAGTACAAAGAAGAAGATTTTAACAAAGATGAGCTGGCGGTTTCGCGGCGTGAGCTTTTTACTCCCGACCTTAAAGATGAGCAGCATGTTATCTATGAACTAAATGAGCGTAAAGAGCACAGAAGATATTTAGGAAGCGAGCATCAATGGAGTTTTTGGAACGGCTCTATGGTGGGAGGTTCTTCAAATCTTATGAGCGGTTATTTCCATCGTATGAAGCCCAATGACTTTAAGCTTCTATCTGCCTATGGAGAGATAGAGGGTGCAAATGTAGTTGATTGGCCGCTCTCTTATGAAGAACTGGAACCATACTATGAAAAAGTTGAGCGCATAGTCGGTGTTAGCGGGGAAGTTGTTTCACACTCTTTTTTAGAGCCCAGAAGCACCTCTCATTTTCCTTATGCAAAACTTGAAGAAAACGGAGTGACAAAGTGGTTTGATTCGGCATGTAAATCTCTTAACTTTGAGAGCATTCCGACTCCGCGGGCAATAATTCCACATGCGGCACTAAAGCGAAATGGATGCTCTTACTCAAACTTTTGCGGGAGTTACGGATGCGCTACGGGTGCAAAAGGGAGTGCCAGAGCCGCACTTCTTCAAAAGTGTGATGCGAGAGTTATTACCGAAGCATTTGTCTATAAGCTTGAGAGTGATGCAACAAAGGTTACAAAAGCACATTACTATGATAGCGACATGAAGACGCATGAAATTAGTGCAAAAATCTTTGTTTTAGCCGCACAAGCAATAGAGAGCTCACGTTTGCTCTTAAACTCAAAAAATCGCTTTTTTCCTTATGGTTTGGCAAACAACAATAATCAAGTAGGAAAAAACCTTATTTTCTCAGGCGGAGGAGCAGGAGAGGGTCGGTTTCGTTTTGAAACGCTTACGAACGAGCAGCAAAAAGAGCTTATGGAGGTCGGTCTTTTCTTTAACCGCTCCCTGCAGCAGTGGTATGAGTATAAAAAGAGTGATAAAAAGATTAAAGGCGGAACTATAGACTTTTTGTTTGAACATCAAAATTTGATTCCTCGCATAAAAAGAGCCTTTTATGATGAAAGGGAAAAAATTATTTGGGGTAAGGCTCTTGAGCAAAAAATTTATAAAGAGCTTACGACTTCAAGAGTCTTAAATTTTGAAGTTTTTAATGATTGGCTTCCTACGGATGAGTGTTTTGTGGGTATTGAGGAGGAGATTAAAGACAAATACGGTATTCCGGTTGGTGCAATATATCTTTACAGCCATCCTATAGATAGAGAAGTAGGTAATGATTTAGCAAAAAAAGCAGTGCAGGTGTTAGAGGAAATGGGAGCCTCTGAGATTAGTTACTCCATCTCATCTGCACCTCCGCCAAATATTGTGGCAGGCGGCTGTAGATTTGGAGAGAATCCTCAAACATCCGTACTTGATAAAAACTGCAAAGCACATGAACTAGAGAACCTTTATGTTACTGATGCAAGTTTTATGCCCACAGGAGGAAGTGTACCTTATACATGGACTGTTTATGCGAACTCTTTTCGAGTGGCAGATATTTTACGCAAAAGATTGGAGTCTTAAGTTTTTCTTCTCTTGCGTTGATAACTGTTTTTTAAAGCGGCATGCCTTCTTTGCCCTCGGCAAGAGAACTTAAAAAACTTTCCATATCGTATTTTACTCTGTACTCAGGTGTCATGATATGGATTAGGATATCTCCTAAATCAACAACAATCCAGTCACTGCTCTCATCTACGTTGATAAATTTTTCTGCAGGTTTGAGCTCATTTTTCAGGTGGTCTAAAAGAGCCATCGTATGTCTTGAGCCGAGTGATGATGCGATAATCGCATAATCTACAAAATAATTTTTCTCTCTAAGGTCAAAAACCTCTATCTTCTCTGCTTTGTTTTTGTCTAAAACTTCGGTTATTTTTTCTATTCTGTTTTGCAATAGTTTTCCTTGTAAAAATTATATATCTCTTTTGCGCATTTTTTTGGCAGTTTTGAGATTTCAACACACTCTCTAAGTTTTGTTGATGATATTTTTTCATCAACATCCAGTCTTAAAAACTGCTCTGAAATCTAAATATTGTCTCTTGGAACCACTATAAAAGTTACTAACTTTTTGAGTTCATCATATCTATCCCATTTTTCAAGGCAAGAGAGGTTGTCCGCACCGATTACAAGATATATTTTTTTATAACTTTTTAATAGATGTTTTACGCTCTCTATTGTTGCTACTTGTCTTTTTTGTAAAACTTCATACTCTGAAATTTCTATATTTTTATATTCTGCAAAAATCTCTTTTAGCCACTCCACTCTAAGAGAAGCAGGAGCATAAAATTTTGATTTAAAAGGATTTAAAAATGTCGGCATTATTATAACTTTGTCAATTTCTTTGAAATTTATCAAAGCCTTAACAATTGCCTCATGACCGATATGCGGCGGGTCAAAAGAGCCGCCAAAAAGTGCGATTGTATCCATATTTAAAGCGAATTATAACTAAGTTTAGGTAAAATTGCCCAATTTTTATTTTATTAGGAAATAGTATGGCACTAAAGATAGCAATTAACGGATTTGGTAGAATCGGCCGCTGTGTGGCTAGGATTGCTGCAACAAGAGATGATGTAGAGATTGTAGCTATAAATGACATGGCAAGCATAGACATGATGCTTTATCTTCTCAAAAACGACTCCGTTCATGGAACATTTAAGAGCAAAGTAGTGCAGATTGATGATGAGAATATCACAATTGACGGCAAAAAGATTAGGGTTTTTAGCGACCGTGATCCAAAAAACCTAAAATTTGCCGAGTGCGGTGCAGATATGGTTTTGGAGTGTACAGGCGTATTTTTAAGTAAAAAAGATGCTCAGATTCATATCGACAACGGTGTAAAGAAAGTTCTTTTCTCGGCTCCCGCAAAAGATGATACACCTACTTTTGTAATCGGTGTAAACGAGCATCTTTATGCAGGACAAAATATAGTCTCTAATGCTTAATGTACGACAAACTGTTTAGGACCTATTGCAAAAGTACTTGATGATGCTTTTGGGATAGAAAAAGGTCTTATGACGACAATTCACTCATATACAAACGATCAAAATATTTTGGATGTGAAACACTCAAAAGACAAGCGCCGTGCACGTGCAGGAGCTATCAACATGATTCCAACGACTACGGGTGCCGCAAAAGCAATAGGTCTTGTTCTCCCTCAGCTTCAAGGCAAGCTTCATGGGCAGAGTGTTCGTGTTCCTACACCTAACGTATCCATGGTTGATTTAAACGTAATCGTTAAGAAAAACACTACAAAAGAGGAAGTCACGGCAGCATTTAACAGAGCTGCTGATGGTTCGTTGAAGGGAATTATTCTTATGGATAAAGAGATGAGAGTTTCTCAGGATTTTGTCGGATGTGAGTACAGCTCTATCGTTGCAGAGGATTTGACTCAAGTTATAGACGGTAATATGGTAAAAGTTATGGCTTGGTATGACAATGAGTGTGGATACTCGACAAGACTTTTGGATATGGCTCTGCATATTAGTAAATAGGATAGAATTTGGAACTTTTAAATATTAAAAATTTAGATATAGCAGGCAAAAAAGTTTTTATCAGATGTGATTTTAACGTGCCGATGGATGAGTTTGGAAATATATCCGACGACCGACGTATACGCTCTGCTCTTGCTACTATAAACTACTGTCTTGATCAAGATTGCGCAGTCGTGCTTGGCTCTCATCTTGGACGTCCGGAAGGGCAGGTAGTTGAAAAATATTCGCTTATCTCCGTTGCTAGAAGAATTCAACATCTCTTAAAGAGAGAAGTTATTTTGGCAAAAGATGTAGTTGGTGAAGATGCACTGCTTAGAGCATCGCAGTTGCAGCAAGGGGAAGTTCTGCTCTTGGAAAATCTGCGCTATGAAGAGGGCGAGACAAAAAATGATGAAGAGCTCTCCAGAAAACTGGCTTCAATGGCTGATTTTTATATAAATGACGCATTTGGGGTAAGTCATCGCGCTCACTCATCAGTTGAAGGAGTAACACATTTTTTTGATTCAGAGCATAAAGCAGCCGGATTTTTACTTCAAAAAGAGATACAGTTTTTCGGAAAACTGATACAAAATCCTGTTCGCCCCTTTGCGGCTATAGTAGGCGGTTCAAAGGTTTCGGGCAAGCTTGAAGCACTTATAAATCTTCTGCCGAGAGTCGATAAAATTCTAATCGGCGGCGGTATGGCATTTACATTTTTAAAAAAGCTGGGGCATGATATCGGCGCTTCGCTTGTTGAGGATGATTTGCTTGAAGATGCAGGACATATCATGGAAGAGGCGAAAAAACTCGGTGTTAAATTCTATCTTCCCGTCGATGTTGTCACGGCCCAAAAGTTTGCCGAGGATTCCATTATAAAAATAACATCTGCTCAGGAAATTCCTTCAGGATGGATGGGTCTTGATATCGGACCTGCAACCGTAAAACTTTATAAAGAAGTTTTAAGTGATGTTCAGACGGTTTTATGGAACGGTCCCATGGGTGTTTATGAGATGGATAAATTTGCAAGAGGCTCAAACGAAATAGCGCACTTTGTAGCCGACAGTTATGCTACAACAGTTGTAGGCGGCGGCGATACGGCGGATTTGGTTCAGCGCATAGGAGTTGATGACGAGATGACCTTTATATCAACGGGCGGCGGAGCTTCTTTGGAACTTCTTGAGGGCAAAGTTTTACCAGGTGTAGCATCTTTGGTTGTTACGGATGGTTAAGTTATGATTATTGCAGCAAATTTAAAAACAAATCTTACAAGAGAGAAAACTCTCAAATATATAAACGAGGTAGAGAGCTTTTTAAGAAAAAACAGCATCTCTCAAGAGGTTTTTGTTTTTCCTGCAACTTCAAGTTTAAATCCACATGTAGGAGCAGTAGTTGTAGGCGCACAAAATGCCTATCCTACAATTAACGGTGCATTTACAGGTGAAATCGGTTATGAGCAGCTAGAGGAATTTGGTATAAAAACTATTCTCATCGGTCATAGCGAGAGACGGCATGTTCTAGGTGAGGCGCAAGAAGAACTTGTTAAAAAGTTCGACTTTTATAAAGAACTCGGCTTTAAGATTATCTACTGTGTCGGTGAACCGTTAGAGATAAGAGAAGCCGGATTTGAGAGTATGATGGATTATATTTCTGCGCAGTATAAAGGCATAGACACATCGTATGAAAATCTCATTGTGGCTTATGAACCAGTTTGGGCAATAGGAACAGGTCTTACACCGACAAATGAAGATATCGTAGCGATACATGCAGAGTTAAAGAAAAAATCATCGGCTCCCCTGCTTTACGGAGGAAGCGTTAAAGTTACAAATGCCAAGGAAGTTTTGGCTCTTGATGGCGTTGATGGTATTTTGGTAGGCAGTGCCGCACTCTATGCGGAACATTTTTGTACGATGTGCGAATATGCACAATCATTAAATAAATAAAAACTATAGGAGATATATAAAATGGTAATGAAGGGCAAAAGAGGTTTGATAGTAGGTTTGGCAAACGATAAGTCGATAGCGTATGGAATAGCAAAGTCATGTCATGAACAGGGAGCAGAACTGGCATTTACATACCTAAACGATGCGCTTAAAAAAAGAGTTGAGCCCTTGGCTGCATCTTTTGGCAGTGATAAAGTGTACGAACTTGATGTCTCAAATGAGGAGCATATGGCAAATATTGCTTCACTTATAGAAAGAGATTTCGGCAAGATTGATTTTTTGGTTCACTCTGTTGCATTTGCTCCAAAAGAGGCGCTTAGCGAACCTTTTATGAAAACTACAAAACAGGCATTTCAAATTGCCATGGATATTTCAGTTTACTCTTTGATAGATTTGACAAATCGTTTAGAATCCGTTTTAAGCGATGATGCATCTATACTTACGCTATCGTATTTAGGCGGACCAAAATATATAGTAAATTATAATGTAATGGGTGTTGCAAAGGCAGCACTTGAATCTACTGTTAGATACATGGCAGTTGAACTTGGAAAGAAAGGTCAAAGAGTAAATGCAATCTCTGCAGGACCTATCAGAACATTGGCAGCTGCTGGAATAGGTGACTTTAAACAGATTTTAAACTGGAATGAGACAAATGCACCGCTTAAGAGAAATGTTACAACCGAACAGGTAGGGAACTCTGCAATGTATCTACTGAGTGACTTGGCTTCGGGTGTTACGGGTGAAGTTCATTATGTGGATGCAGGATATAATATCATGGGTATGGCGGCGGCTGAGACTACTCCTGAGGGTAAAACGGTTCTTGCTTGGGACGCAGCTAAAAAATAATATCAATAATACATATATGGCTTGACTCTTTTAGCTAGAGTTAAGCCGCACATTTTCTTACTGCTCTATTTTTAATCAATTATTTGCTCAAACAATAAAATTCTTATGCCATAATTTCTTAATCACAAAAAGGAGATTAAATGAAATCAATAAAACTTAGTTTATCACTGGCTCTTATCGCGACAATGGCTTTTGCAGAAGAAAAGACATCTGATATCGGCATGAGTGCCAACATGTCAATCACAAGCAACTATGTGTGGAGAGGAATGACTCAAAGCCATAACTCCGCAGCAGTACAAGGTGGAGTTGATTTGGATTATAAAGGTTTATATGTAGGTGTCTGGGGATCAAATGTAGATTTTTCAGATGATAAAAATTCTTTGGAAGCAGATGTTTATGCAGGATATACAGGCGAACTAGAAGGAATCGGTTTTGATATTGGAGCAATACAGTACATTTATCCAAATATGTCAGATGAGTATAACTTTGCAGAGGTCTATTTTGGATTAAGCAAAGAGTGGGAAAAGTTCGGTCTTAGCGCAAAATATAGCGTAGGTGTTGATACTGATGATTTAGACCCTGAAGATTATTGGGAAGTCGGTGCTTCAGTAAAACTGCCGTATGATATAGGTTTTGCAGCAAGTTACGGTGACTATGACAACATAGGCACTAACTACTCGGTAGGACTAAATAAATCATTTGAAAAATTTGATTTAAGTGTCGCGTACATTGATTTTAATCATGACACTGACTCTAGTTCTGATGAGGACAATGTCGTAGCTACACTCAGCTTTAGCTTTTAATTAAAAACTAGATTGCCGTGTTTGTCATTGAGATTGCCACGGCTAAAGCCTCTCAATGACAAAACTCACTCACTGCAAGACTTCAAAGAAGTCGCGGCAGTCTAAAAGTTTGTTTTTAGAAGTATCTTATTTATGCCAAAATCTTTTATCTGCTCTGAAGTGTAGAGTGGATATTGATTTTAACTTTTTAAGATATAATTTTTACAATGAACAAGCTAATAAAAAAAATATTTTACATACTCTTTATGTTGATTTTAATTTCCATTATCTCTTTTCTGGCAATCCACGCGGCACCGAATAGTTTTTTTGCAGCAGGAGAGTTAAATCCAAATATGACAGAGGAAGCTATAGCCGCACTTAAAGCAGTATATGGACTTGACAAACCGCTCTTTGAACAGTATGTTGATTGGGTTATAAATATATTTAGTCTAAATTTCGGTATCTCTTTTGTGAGCGGTCAAGATGTAAGTACAGAGATACTAAAGCGGCTTCCCGTAACACTTATTATGAATATAACGGCACTTGTTGCAGTTTTTGTTATCTCTTTATATTTAGGTATAAAAGCAGCGCTTAACTATGAAAAAAAGAGTGATTATCTGATTCGCCAAATTTCTCTTATTTCATTTTCCATGCCCTCTTTTTATCTGGCACTTCTTTTTATTATCTTTTTCTCTTTGGTATTAGGAATATTTCCTATTTCAGGGTTACATTCGGTAGAGCCAAAAGAGGGATTCCTCTACTATCTTGACATGGCATGGCATCTGGTTTTGCCTATCGGGGTTATGATATTTGTAGGACTCGGCAGCATGATAATCTATATACGTTCTTTGACTTTAGAGATACTAAAGAGTGACTATTACTACTTTGCTCTCTCTCGCGGTTTGAACAAAAAAGAGCTGCTTCGTTACTATATACTTCCAAATCTGCTTCCGCCGATTGTTACGCTTTTAGGATTATCATTGCCCGGACTTATAGGCGGAAGTGTTATATTGGAGTCAATTTTTGGGATTGAAGGGATGGGGCAGCTTTTTTACATGAGTGCGCTTAGCCGTGATTATCCGATAATCATGGGAACTTTAATGATAACGGCATTTCTGACTCTGCTTGGAAACATGATAGCGGATTTAATTCTTTTGAAATTAAATCCATACATGACGAGACAATAGAGATTGTCTTGACATCTCTTTTTATTAGTTAAACAGTGCCTTAAGAGCGTCAACACTCTCTTTTTGTTCGCCTAGCTCACTGTTTTGGCTAGATTTGTCACTCTCAAGAAGTTCGATATTTAATCCGCTAAGCATAGAAGCCAAGCGAATATTTATACCGTTTTTGCCTATTGCTTTTGATTTTTGATCAGATGAGAGCGATATTACAGCCTTCTGTGCTTCACCGTTTTCATCTTTTGTAATCTCAACACTAGAGATAATAGCAGGACTCATGATTCTTGATATGAAAAGTTCAGGGATATTTGAGTACTCAATACAATCTATATTTTCACCGATAAGCTCTTGGCTGACCGCATTAATACGAACACCTTTTACTCCGACAGTCGCACCTACGGCATCAACTTGAGGGTGCATGCTGATAAGCGCTACTTTAGCTCTCTCTCCGGGTATACGAGCACTTTTTTCTACAACTACGGTTCCGTCTGCAATTTCAGGAACCTCAAGTGCCAAAAGCTCTTCTAGAAATTTTGGAGATGTGCGTGAGAGCTCGATTTGAATGCCGTTTTCTTTGTCCATATTTACACGGCGTACAACAGCTTTTAGATGATCTCCTACTTTGAAAACTTCACCTTTTATACGGCTTTTCATAGGTAAAACGGCACGAACTTCGTCAACTTCTATATAGGTTGCGTTATTATTGTCGACTCTTGTTACTCTGCCCGTAACAAGCGTTCCGATTTTGGCTTTATATTTATTGAAAATATCATCTTCTATAAGTCTTTGAATATGATACTCTATTTCGCGGTGAAGTGTTGAAGCAGCAGTCCTGCCGTACTCTTCCAAATCATGCGGAATCTGAAGCTGGTCGTCAAGTTCTACTTGATCGTCATACTCTCTGGCTTCGGTAATAGAGATATATGCAGGAGCTATCTCTTCATCTTGAAGTCTCTCATCATTATCCGCAACGACAGTTATCGTTTGAATAAGGTCTATTGTTTTTGTTTGAGAATTTAGTACTGCTTCAAAAGCAAATTTTTGGTTTATTATCTTTTTTGCAGTCTGAATGAATGCTGTTTTTAGAGCCTCTTTTACATTTTCAGGTTTTAGGCCTTTTTCATGCGCTATTGCTTCAACTATATATAGAATTTTTTCCATTATTATATCCTGGTGCAAGATTGTCTCATAAAAAACAGTGTTAAAAGTATTTCAGGGATTTCTTATGAAGAGTATCATTATACCAAAATAGTCATAAAAATAGCCTTAGGGCACCCTTTAATACGATTTTTAGTAGAGTTTTACTATAATGCAAGAAAATATAGCATTTAAAGATAAGGATAGATAATGGATTTAAAGTTTGCAAGAACAGATATTACAACAAAGCCTAAAAAGGCAGAATTAGATAAGATGGAGGCTGCTCTTGAAAAACAAGACAGCGTAATTTTTTATTTTGACAGAGAAAACTCGCATAAAGATCTTCTGGAGCTTCAAGATTATTTTGAAGCAAAAGGTAAAAGTTTTTATATGAATGAGGTCAAATATGGACTTGCCGATAATGAGTACATGTATAAAGTTCACATCATAAATTAAGAATTTATAATGTCAAAAAAGTTATTTATTGAAACATTAGGCTGTGCCATGAACTCTCGCGACAGTGAACATATTATTGCTGCGCTTAAAGAAAAAGAGGGTTATGAGACTACCGATGATTTAAAGAGTGCAGATCTTATTTTAATAAATACATGTTCTGTAAGAGAAAAGCCTGTTGCCAAGCTTTTCTCAGAACTCGGCGTTTTTAACAAAAATAAAAAAGAGGGTGCAAAGATAGGTGTCTGCGGTTGTACTGCATCACATCTCGGCGAAGAAATTATTAAAAGAGCGCCTTATGTCAGTTTTGTTTTAGGAGCTAGAAATGTCTCTAAAATTACGGAAGTTTTGCATAGAGACAAAGCTGTTGAAGTAGATATAAACTATGATGAGAGCTCTTTCGCTTTTGATGAGTTTAGAACATCCCCCTATAAAGCCTACATAAATATCTCAATCGGATGCGACAAATCATGCACCTACTGCATAGTTCCAAAAACGCGCGGAGATGAGATATCCATTCCTGCCGAACTTATTTTGCGTGAAGCTAAAAGAGCTGTCAATGGCGGAGCAAAGGAACTTTTTCTTTTGGGGCAAAACGTAAACAATTACGGACGCCGTTTTTCAGGTGAACATGAGAAGGTAAACTTTACGGAGCTTCTTCGCCGTCTTAGCCGTATTGAAGGCTTGCAGAGGATTCGTTTTACCTCTCCGCACCCTTTTCATATGGATGATGAATTTATAGAGGAGTTTGCCTCAAATCCTAAAATATGCAAGTCTATGCATATGCCGCTTCAAAGCGGTTCGACAAAAGTTCTAAAAGATATGAAGCGCGGCTATACTAAAGAGTGGTTTTTAAATCGTGTTGAAAAGTTAAGAAGCGTTTGTCCCGAAGTAAGCATATCTACGGATATAATTGTTGCATTTCCTGGAGAGAGCGACGAGGATTTTGAAGAGACTCTGGATGTTGTAAGAAAGGTCAGGTTTGAGCAAATTTTTTCATTTAAATACTCTGCCAGACCTGAGACGGAAGCCCAGCACTTTACAAATACCGTAGATGAAGATATTGCATCTCACAGGCTTACTACGCTTCAAAATCTTCATACGGATATTTTGGACGAAAAAAACAGAGCGCATTTAGGAAAAATATACAGCGTCTATTTTGAAGATTTAAACAAAGAGTACCATGTAAGCGGAAGAAGCGACAACAACATAGTCATAAAGGTAAAAGGCTCAGATGAACTCTTAGGCGAGTTTAGAGATGTAAAAATAACCGAGATAGGAAGAACCATCTTGAGTGGAGAAGTTGTTGGCTAAAAAGTTTTTGCGTGCATTAGCGCTTCTTATCGTTCCTTTTACGGCATCTTTGCTAATAAGAATCATCTACATGACAAGCAAAAAAAACTTTCATGGGCCAAGTAGCATTTCAGATGAGCCGGCAATCTTTGCATGCTGGCATGGAGAACTTTTGATGTTGCCGTTTCTCTATCTGAGATATAGAAAAACACCACATGTAAAAGCTTTAATATCAAGCCATTTTGACGGAATGTTAATATCAAAAACGATAAACTATTTTGGCATAGATACGATAAGCGGCTCAACAAACAGAAATGCTACAAGAGTTTTAATGCAGGGGATAAAAGCCTTAAAAGAGGGTTATGATATCGGCATTACGCCTGATGGTCCAAAAGGACCCAGACATGATGTGGCAGACGGTATAGTTGCTATGGCACAAAAGGCAAAAGTTAAAATAGTGCTAGTCGAGATAAAGCCTACTAAATTTTGGCAGTTTAACAGCTGGGATAAATTTAGAATTCCTAAACCGTTCGGTACTTTAAACTACTATTCCACGCAGCCTATAGATGTCGCTTCCATGGATATGCAAGAGGCAAAAAATTTCATAAAAAAGGGACTCTTGAAGCATGAACTCTAAACTCTTTATTCCGCTTGTCGCTCTTTTTTTACTTTTTGTTATGGGAATATATTTTATCGTTAATCCATCCTATGAAAAATCTCTTAGAGCAAAATACTATTATGAAACAGGTGAGTATAAAGAGGCTTATGCTCTAGCAAAGGAAGCGTTTAGTCTAGACCTTTATAACCGTATGGCGGCTACTATTATGACACAGTCGCAAACGTCTTTGAAATATATGTCATACATTGAAGATGCAAAAAAATATATGAAAATCATAGATGAGATTGCGCTTCATGAGAGCATTTCCGATGCAGATAAAGCAAAGATAAGAATGATATGTCAGATTATGCTAAGTGCCTATATAAAACTTGCTCCAAGCGTTATAACAGACGATGAAATAGTAAATCAGGCTGCCGAATATCATAAAAAATTTGAGAAGTTACTTGAAAAAGTTAATCGAAGCTAAGAAGAGAGAGTTTCTCCTTTATCTTGAGAATATAAGAGGCTACTCTGATTTGACTATTAAAAGCTATGATGAATCTTTGAGAGAGGCATTTTTGCATATTGAGATTTTGCAAGAGAGTGGGCATACTTTTTTAAATCTTATGCCCTACCGTATAAAAATCTCTTCGTTGAATCCAAAAACAATCAGTAAAAAACTAAGTGCAATCCGCTCTTTTGCCAAGTATCTAAACGATAATGGTTTAAGCGTTATTTTAAAAGCGGATGAGAGCGTTAAAGTTGCAAAAACTCTGCCAAAACCTATATCACATGAGCACATACTTAAAGCGTTGACGCACTGTGAATTAAGAGAGAAGCTTGTTGTCATACTTCTTTATACGCTGGGTCTTAGAATCTCTGAATTGAGCTCTTTGAGGATAGATAATATCTACGATAAATGGGTAAGAGTTATAGGAAAAGGTAATAAACAAAGAGATATTCCTCTTTTGGCAAATACAAAAGAGCTGCTGGATGAGTATTTAGACATATCGATGCAAAAAAAGTTTGTTTTTGAGAAAAATGGCGAAAAATTAAGCCAAAACAGTCTAAGATATATAGTTATAAATGTCTTTAGCAGGGTTGGATTAAAAGTCACGCCGCATCAACTCAGACACTCTTATGCAACGGGTCTTTTAAATGCTAAGGCTCCTATTGCCGATGTTAGCGAGTTGTTGGGACACTCATCTATGGCAACGACACAAATATATACAAAATTGGGCAGTGTATTGAAACAAGAGAACTACAATTCAGCGCATCCTCTTTGCGGAATCGGTGAATCATGATTGGTAAATTTTTAGAAGCTTTATATACAAAAGTTTTTATAAATATTGTTGTTGAAAATTCGCAGACAATAGTGTATGTTGAGGTGTGCTCCAAAAATGAGGTGTTGCAGAGCATACATAAAGTTTTTGAGACAACAACAATCAACACAAAAATGTATGATTTTATCCGTGCATTTTTTAAAGAAACCCCTTTTTATTACATATCTATTTTAGATAAATCATCAAATCATGGAGCAATACCTACATGTACTCTAAGCGAAATGGGAAAATATTGTGACATTAACTCCTCTGAATATATATGTTTCTCAAACGATTGGGCTTTTTACACTTCAGAGTATGATTTAGAGGCTATAAAACATGAGTACAGAAGCATTGGACTTGATTTTATTTTCTCTCCTTTTGCGATATTAGCAACCTTCTTTAAAGATAAGATAGAAAATACATTAGCAATGTTTGTTTTGATTGAAGAAGGCTATCTCTCTTTTACTGTTTTTGATAAATCTAAATTATTGTATGCCGAGTATTTAGATATGCAGCATCATAAAGATGATGAAGACATGTTGATGGACTCAGCACTGGAAGATGATGATGAAGATGATGTTTCACTTGATGGCATCGACTTGGAAGACATGAGTATAGAAGACGACGTTAATAGTTTTGATGATTTTGCAAATATAGAAGATTTAGACAGTGATGATGACATGGATGAATTTTCAGAGATACAAGAAGTTCAAGAAAACGTAGAGCAAGAGATAGATATTTCAACTGAGGGTTTTAACGAGGATTATCAAAGATTTTCATTAATACAGAGTGCGCTTAACACTTTTTATAAAGATTCAAAGTATGAGAGTCAATTTATAGAGACTATTTACATAGCCAATGGAGTGCGGATAAGTTCCGATTTGAAGAGTTATCTCGAAGAGGAGATGTTCTTAAACGTATATATTAGAAAAATAGATTTAGGCGTTGCGTTATGCGAGATGGCAAAGGCAGAGACAAATGAGATATAGCTATATAAAACCTAGAGCAAAAACTATCTTCTCGAAGGATATACAGCTGCTTTTTACTTTTTTTGGCGTTACTATTTTTATGCTTTTTAGTACGTATGCTTTTTTATCTTTTAAAGAGTATAGATTTACGCAGGAGATGCAAGATATTCAAGAACAAAAAGAGCAGCTCCGTACAAATATTTCAAAAATGAATTCTATGATTACGGTTGTCGAGAAACAGAGCATCTTAGCAGAGAAAATCTTTACAAAAAACAATGTTTTAAAAGAGAGTATAAACAATCTTTTTGATTTAGTTCCCGGCAGAATAACGCTCTCGGAGGCAAAAATACTGCAAAACGGACTTATCCTTTATGGTATAACGCCAAATAAAGATGTTTACAACTTTATGCTTCAAGCACCGCTGAGGTCGATATTTCATAGAACATACAGCAGTTTTTATCCTGCAGACAACGGCTGGCTAAGATTTGTATCTACCAACTATATTGACGAAGAGGGGTTAAGCAGTGAAAATTAATTTCTCAAGACAAAATATCTATCTATTGGTAATGACTATATTGCTGCTAGTGTTCGTTTTGGTCTTTTCATTTACCGTTTTAATACCTAACGGTAAAGAGTACAGAGTAAAAAGGGCCGAACTTAAAAAAGAGAATCTTGTGTTAAAACAGCTTAGCGATTTTTCTATTGAAAAAGAGGTTATGCTTCAAAAACTCCAAAGTGATAATCTGCATGTCATAAAAGCATTTGCAACCGAGTTTAATGCCCAGAGATTTGAGAAGCAGCACAAATCATTTTTCAGCTCTTTAACTATTTTGAAAATGAGTAAAGCCGAGGATGAGGAGGAGTTTAGCGTATATGAAGTAAACACCACATCTGAGATTAGTTCACCGAAAAGTTTTTATAACTTCCTTGATGCCGTGAATAAAAGCGACTGGATTATAGCGGTAAATTTTCCTATAAACTTTAAAAGAGAGGGTGAGATGATTATCTCATCTTTTACTATGAAGGTTTACAACAACAAAGAATCAAACACCACTAAATAGCTCTTTTATCTTTAAAAAAGCATCATGGTTTTTGTAGAGATAGGGTCTAAGTTTGGGTTCTATCTTTAAGATTCTACATGTATCTTTGAATTTTTCATCCATTTTTTGCATCTCTTTTTCATAAGGCATGATAAAAACAAAACCCTTATCTTGATTTACTATAAAACGTCTTCCCACAATAGCTATGGAGTTGTTTTTTAAAATCTCTCTTTCATTTGCACTTAACATGTAGAGTTGTGATTTAAGATATTTATCAATCGCAAAAATATCTGCTCTTTGATTTTGCGAGCTTTTAAAGTATGCAAAACTTCCGATACTCTTTATCTCTATTTCATCTATAAGTTCTGCTCTGTCCTCATCTATATACTCAAAACTTTTTTTTATTCCGCTGAGATATTTTTCTAAAAGCGGCAGAGAGTAGTTGTGCCTGAATGAGTTTCTTTTTATATCCTCATCAAAGTTACTCTCATCTTCAAAATAGTGTTTTTTGTTCGCATGAAGATAAGTTAAAAGCTCTTTTTTGTCCAGATGAAGAAGAGGGCGCAAGAGAGTGTAAAAATCTCTCTTATCAACACTCTGCATACCTGCTATTTCAGCACATCCAGCACCTTTGCAAAACTGCATAAGCATCCACTCAAACCTGTCTCCCAAATGGTGAGCGGTCAAAAGATTGTCGTAGCCGTACTCTTTAATCAGCTCTTCAAAAAAACCGTATCGTATCTCTCTTGCTTTTGCCTCAAAATTTTGCTTAATTTTGGGTGCTTTTAGCAGATGGCATCTGAGATTATGCGTCTTTGCAAGCTCATACGCAAACGCTGCCTCTTTTTTGCTTTGCTCTCTTATGCCGTAGTCTACGATTGCAATGTCAAAAGGAATGTCGTGTTTTAAGAGAAGAAAAAACAGAGCGGTTGAGTCCGCTCCGCCTGAGAATGCTAGAAGATTTTTTTTATCACTTAGCTTTGAGAGTGTTCTGTTTTCAAGCATTGTCTACTGTTGCCGTTAAAATATTGCCGAGCATATCTGTAATTTTGGCTTTATATATTTTGCCAAATTCCAGTTCTTTATCTGAAGTTCTGTCATTTACATAAATCTCGCCGTCAATCTCAGGCGCCCAGATAAGCTCTTTTGCACTCAGTAGATACTCATGTTCCTCACTCTCGCCGTCTATGACGATTTGAACCTCTTTGGAGATTTCATTTTTAAGTGATTTCTGCATTGCTTCTAAAGCAATACTGCCTAAAATCTCGGCTCTTTTGTTGATGGTTTTTGCAGGGATTTTCTCGCTCATCTCATGTGCGCTAGTCGTCTCTTCATCAGAGTATGCAAAGACATTGATGCGGTCAAAGCCAAATGTTGCGGCAAACTCACACATCTCGTCAAACATCTCCTTTGTTTCTGCAGGATGTCCGACAATAAAGCTTGTACGCAAAAACGAGTTTGGAAGCGACTTCATGTACTCTAGGAGTTCAAGTGTATCTTTTTTGCCGAATCCTCTTTTCATGATACGTAACATGTCGTTGTTTATATGCTGTATCGGCATATCAAAATAGTTATGAAAAATCTCGCTTTTTGCTATGTTTTTTAGAAGTGAAATCGTTGTTGTCGAGGGGTAAAGATAAAGAATTCTTGCACTCTTTACTCCTTCTATAAGCTCAATTCTTTGAATTAGCAAACTCAATCCGTCTTTAACGTTTTGGTCTCGTAAAAATGAAGAGCTGTCTTGAGAAACAAACGAAAAATCCCAATACCCTTTTGCAACAAGACCTTCAACTTCTTTGGCAATCGAGTCTAGATTTCTGGAGTTTAACTTTCCTTTAAAAGATGGAATTGCGCAGAAGCTGCATGTCTGATTACACCCTTCCGATAGCTTTATGTAGGCATGATACGTTGAACCAGTCACAACACGTTCTGCACCGTCAATAAGATATACTGCTTCAGAAAATCTGCTTTTTTTCTCCACTAAAAGTTCATCTATTTTGTCATAATCGCCGACTCCCGTAAAGATGTCGACTTCGGGCATATCTTTAGCCAATTCTACTTTATAGCGTTCGCTCAGACATCCCGCCATAACAAGCACAGAGTCCTCTTTTCTTGCGTCATGAAGATTTAAAACCGTGTTTATAGACTCTTGTTTTGCCGCATCGATAAAACCGCATGTATTTACGATGATGACATCCGCTTCGCTTTGATTGTCCGTGAGTTCAAAATTTTGAAGTTTTCCCATCATGACTTCGGTGTCGACAAGGTTTTTGGTGCAGCCCAGAGAGACTATATGAAGTTTATTGCTCATTTTTTCTTCTTTTAAATATTTTTCGTATTATATCTTAAACCCGAATATAGTGTGTAAAAAACAGTATAATACGCTTATGAAAATATATGATGTTTTGATTTTAGGCGCGGGTGCAAGCGCTCTGATGTGTGCAGCAAATCTGGACAAAAAACTTAGTGTCGGCATAGTCGAGGGCAACGGCAAAATCGCTCAAAAACTGAAGATTTCAGGCGGCGGAAAATGCAATATTACAAACGTAGAGTTAAGCAGAGATAATTACGACGGCGACCAAGAGTTTATATTTAATGTATTTGAGAGTTTCTCAAGAGACGATTTGCTTAATTATCTTCATGCAAACGGCTTGGAACCTGTAATCCGTAAAAACCGTTACTACTTTTGCAAAGAGTCCTCCGATGAGATTATTAAGATTTTCAAAAAAGCCACCAAGCATGTTGACATGTACTTAAATAATGATATTTTATGGGTAAAAAAAAGTGGTGCTACATTTGAAGTCAAAACCCAGGCAGAACTCTTAAGAGCTAAAAAAGTAGTCGTTGCAACAGGCGGCAAAAGTTATCAAAGCCTCGGTGCAAGTGATATCGGTCTCTCAATCGCAAAGAGTTTTGGTATAAAAGTAAAAGAGTTTACTCCTGCACTTGTGGGGCTCACTGTTCAAAAAGAGCAATTTTGGATGAAAGAGCTAAGCGGTCTTAGCTGCCCGGCCGCTATAAAAATAGGTGCAAAAACCATCAAAGAGGAACTGCTCTTTGCCCACAAAGGTATAAGCGGACCAGCCATTTTAAGCGCATCTCTCTACTGGCAAAAGGGAAATATCACTATAGATTTTCTGTCTGATGCCAATATTTTAGAACTTATTAAAGGGAGTAAAAAGCTTTTAAGCTCACTTATCCCACTACCAAAGAGACTCTCAAAAGCGCTTTTAGAAGCGCTTCATGTAGAAGATATTGAGTGCAAAAAAATTACCCAAAGCGCAAAAGAGAGATTGATGCGTATTCACAACTACGAGTTTGCACCTGCAGGAAATTTCGGTTTTTCAAAAGCAGAAGTTTGCCGCGGCGGAGTCTTGAGTGAAGAGCTCAATCCATACACCATGGAGGCTCTAGACGTAAAAGATTTATACTTTATAGGCGAAGTAGTCGATGTTACGGGCGAACTAGGCGGATACAATTTTCAGTGGGCATTTAGCAGCGCAGCAGTATGCGCAGAGGGTATAAATAGTTCTACCTGATATATTAGGTAAATTCGGAGTTTATAAAGCTTCTTTAGTTGTTTGTTTTAACAAACTCCTTGATTCTTTCATAATCTTCGATATAGTCCACTTCAGCCCAAAAAATACCTGCGACATTGTTTACAAATACATCAGCACCTTTATCTACTGTTCTATATATTATATCTTCCCACCAGCAGTTATAATCTTCATTTGCAACGGCATCTAAAAAACCCTGTTTAAAAGGAACAATATCTTTAGTCTTTAAGATGCCTATGCCTACATATTCTCCCGTTGTCTGCTCGTTTGTGAGTTCTTTGCCGTATTTTTTAAGCTTGTCGCTCTCCCAGTTAAATCTGTAGTCGGCATCTTCAATTCTACTGCTGTCACTTAGCATAACGGGGCTTCTTTTTTCAGATAAAACAATATCTATAATCTTCTCTTCCATAAAGACATCACCGTTCATTATCATGATATCATCATTGGGAGTTATAAAATCTTTTGCAAACAAAACGGAAGATATGGAGTTTGCTACCCTGTAAAAAGGGTTAAAATATCTTGCATAAGCAAAACCCTCTAGTGCTTGATGAATATATTTTTCCTGATAGCCCGTAACTATCTCTATATCAGTAATGCCTTTTTTCTTTAGAAGTTCAAAAGTATGTCTTATCAAAGGTTTGCCGTCAACATCAACGCAACACTTTGGCTGTCCTTGCAGGTGTCTGCTTATCCTGCTTCCTACTCCTGCCGCCATTATTAAAACTTTCATCTCTCTCTCCCATAGTAATTGAACCCTCTGAACAAACACCAGGAAAATCATTTATTAGCAGTAATTTGGTAAAATAATATAAATATCAAGAGCAGGAAGTAGTTATGCAACCA
>PPDH01000038.1 GCA_002899765.1 Sulfurimonas sp.
AAAAACTGAAAAATACATGTCAATAGATATGACAAATGCTGAGAGAATACCGCTACTACCGAATGTAACACTACAAAATTAGGTGCGAAAGCTCAGTTATAAACGCATCTTTTGCATTGTTTAACAAAACTACTATTACATGTTGAAGTTCATTTTGAAAACCTAAATATTCATATCTATTGTTTATATTATTCTCTATTTCTATATTGTTTGCTTTGAATGTTCCTTTTACAATATATATAGATTTTTCTATTAATTCATTCAAGAAAAAAGTTTCATACTTTTTGTCTTGGTCAAAAAAGTTTTTAAAATCGTTAATAGTATTTGACATGTATTTTGTTAAGGATTCAATCTCAAGAAGTTTCTCTTCAATAACAGAATCTTTAAAATTTTTTTCATGTAAAACATCATCTATAACCAAAACAGAAGAGTTGATCTGTGAGAGGGGCTGCCTCCATTGATGAGCAATATTTTCCATAACTTCACCCATGGAGATAAATTTGTTTTGTTCAAAAAGCATTTTGTCTTTTTCTCTTGATTTTTCTATTTCGCTCTTTATCTTTTGGTTCAATTTGGTATTTAGTTTTTTAATAGCATAGGTTTTATATAAAATTATTATAATCAATACTAACGTAAGTATTAAAAATTGCAATAAAATAAAGTTATCTTTTTCCATCTCTTTGGCATAAAGGGTTGTTGCTAGAAATATAGGAAGTAGTTTTATAAAAAGATTCATTTTTGTATTTTATCATATAAGAATAGAAAAATTTCAATTATGTCAATAATCAATATCATAATTGAAAAAAAAGAATATGCTATAATCCTCTCTTTAAAAAACAACATAAAAGTGATTCATGTTCTAATCTCAGATAGATACTATTTTAAATAACAAAGACAAACTCTTAACGCAGGTTTATTTTGACCTGCAGAGATATTTTGAGCAGAAGTATGGGCATGATACTGTTGTTTTTATGGAGATAGGAACTTTTTTTGATGTCTATGAAGTCAACAATGATGAAGAGCAGGTCGGAAAAGCAAAAGAGATAGCAGAACTCTTAAATATTCAGCTGACCAAAAAAAACAAAAGCATCATAGAAAACAGCGACAAAAACCCTCTTTTAGCGGGAGTTCCGGCCGTATCTTTTGAGAGATACTTAAGCCGTCTGATATCTGAGCAAAAATATACCGTAGTGGTTATAAAGCAGAAAGGCAATCCTCCAAAGATTAGCCGTTATATCTCGCAAATCGTCTCTCCTGGAACAAATTTTGACTACATCATTGACAATGACGACAACTACATAGTATCTATTTTGGTTGATAAATACAGAGATATATACACGGTAGGATACAGCGCTATAGATGTGACAACAGGCAAAACTTGGCTTTATGAGAGTCATGGAACAAGTGAAGACCCTGCGTATGCGCTCGATGAACTCTTTAATTTGTTAAACACCTACCGCACCACGGAGGTGGTTATAACATTTTTGAGCTCTGAGTGCAATCAGCGTCATGTTATGCACTATCTTGAAATCCCCGAGCACTATAACTACAGTGTAAATAACCAAAGATTCAAGATTGAGTTTCAAAACAGGCTATTTCGCGAAGTTTACCAGATTCACTCGCTTCTCTCTCCCATAGAGCATCTCGATTTGGAGAGAAGTCCAATGATAACGGAGTCTTTGGCAATCTTAATAGATTTTATCATTGAACATGATATACATATCATCCAAAAACTAGACTATCCTAAAATTATAGACAATCGACGTTTTATGTATCTCGGAAACAGTGCGCTTGAGCAGATGGGTGTCATCTCAAGAGACAAAAAAGAGTTCACGCTTCTAAAGATGCTCGATAAAAGTGCAACCGCGATAGGACGCAGACTCTTAAAAGAGAGACTCCTAAATCCCATTATGGAAAAAGAGGAGCTTGAGAGAAGATATGACTTGATTGAAAAAGTCTCACCTCATACAAGATATCTCGATGAGATGATGCGCGGCATATATGATTTAGAGAGGCTCTCCCGCAGGCTTGATTTGGGCAAACTCCATCCGTTTGAGATGAACCATATCTACGACTCTATGCTTAGTGTCAAAGAGCTGATGCGTTATGCAAAAAAGCATAAAATTCAGAAAATCCCATTTCATGAGAGTGAAGTCGATGAATTTTTAAGGGATATCGCAAAAAGTATAGACCTTGATGTCTCACGACGCTTCACAAACGCAACGGTGGATGAGAACTTTTTGATGAACGGAGTCGATGAGGCGATTGATACTTTGGTTAAAGAGAACAGAACTTTTCTTAGCGCCCTTGAAGATATCATGACAAAAATTGAGCTTCTGCTTGAGGATGCCAATGCTCTGAGTTCAAATAAGCTGGTTACTTTGGGCTTTTTGGAAAAAGAAGGGTACTATATCTCTCTTAGCAAAAACAGATTTTCGATGATAGAGTCAGAGTTTAACAAACATGAAGATTTTAAAAACTTCACGGTGAAAAAACTTACAAACAACGTAAAAATAACATCAACTTTTACAGATAATATCTCTGATACCATGATGAAAAACCGCCGTAAAATCGTCACTCTTGCAAAAGAGAGATTTATCCAGCTTCAAGGCGTTTATGAGAAAAGATACGCACTTCTTTTTGACCGTGTAATAAATTATGTTGCGGATTTGGATGTCGGAGTGAGCTCATCCAAAACCGCCGACATGTACAAACACTCAAGACCCATGATAGTAGATGTAAAGGGCGATGAAAACTTTATACAGATTATGCAACTGCGCCATCCTCTTATAGAGATTCAGCAAAATTGCGGCATATATGTTCCAAATGATATCGTTATGGGAGAGAGGTCATATATGGATTTGCCGCATCCGACAAGTGTTATGGTTGACTCTGCCCTGCATGACGGTCATCAGATAAACGGAGTTTTGCTTTACGGTATAAACTCCAGCGGGAAATCATCGCTTATGAAGAGTATCGGACTTGCGACGCTTATGGCGCAGGCAGGTTTTTTTGTGAGTGCTTCTGCTATGAAATTTTCCCTTTTTGATTCGCTCTTTACAAGAATTGTCTCAAAAGACAACCTCTCAAAAGGACTTTCTACTTTTGCGGTAGAGATGCTTGAGCTTAAAAATATATTTAACCGCGCTACCGTGCGCTCGCTTATACTCGGAGATGAGATAAGCCACGGAACGGAGACGCTCTCGGGTGTTGCCATAGTCTCAAGCGCCATTATAAAACTCTCATCTCTTCGCTCCATATTTCTCTTTGCCACACATCTTCATCAACTCTCAACCATGCAGGAGATAAGTGCGCTCAAAAATGTCGTAGATTTGCACTTAAGTGTTGCGTATGATGAGAGAGCGGACAAGCTTATCTTTAACAGAGTTCTTCAAGCAGGAAGCGGAAGCAGCATTTATGGTTTGGAGTTTGCAAAGTCGCTTCACATGGATAGTGAATTTTTAGAGACGGCAAACAAAATCAGAAAAAGGTTGGCAAAAGATTTTGACGAGTTGGAACTTCTTGTAAAGAAAAAAACAAGCAAATACAACAAAGAGCTTTATGTAACCAAGTGCGTCATTTGCGGAGCGATGGCAGAAGATGTTCATCACATCAACCACAAATCACTCGCGGATAGCAGCGGTTTCATAGAGCACTTTCACAAGGATTCAAAACATAACCTTATCCCGCTTTGTAAAGAGCATCATAAAAAGATACATGACGGTAAAATTAAGGTGGATGGTTTTGTGATGACAAGCAACGGTTTAGAGTTAAAGTATGAAGAGATGCTTGCTAAAAAAGAGAAAAAAAATATTGACCCGGATATAAATGAATCTAATAATTTAAAAGGATTTATCATTGATGATTTTTAATAAAATATATCTTGTTATTTTTATGTTTTTAGTTGTCGGTTGTGTGGATAAAACGCCCATTACCGGTAGAAGTCAAGTTGTTTTTATATCTGCTGAGCAGGAGAGAGCTTTAGGAGAGAGCAGCTACAGAGAGTTTTTGAAAAATGCAAAATTAAGCAGGGATGCAGCTCAAAGCGCGCGAATTAAAAAAATTGGAGATAAAATTGCTCAAGCAGCACAGAGACCTGATTTTGAGTGGGAGTTTAATCTTATAGAAGATAAACAGATTAATGCTTTTTGTCTTCCCGGGGGTAAAGTAGTCGTATATACTGGAATACTCGCTATTACTAAAAATGATGACCAGTTAGCAACCGTAATATCTCATGAGATAGCTCATGCAATTGCAAGGCATGGAGCAGAGAGAATGAGCCATCAGCAGATATCAAGCGGTCTGCAAACTTTGGGCAATGTACTGATAAGTGTTACTGCTCCTGAATATAAAAATATTTTCAATACGGCTTATGGTTACGGCACCCACCTAGGAGTTATGCTCCCTTACAGCAGAAGCCATGAATATGAAGCCGATGCAATAGGTATATATCTTATGAAGCAGGCAGGATACGATATAAATGAAGCGGTTAAGTTTTGGGAGAATATGAAGCAGGCTAAGAGTAAGACGCAAGTTGAGTTTTTCTCCACACATCCCAATGACGATAACAGAATAAAAAAAATATCAGAGTTAGTTGAAGAGATAGGTAAAAAATGAATGTATTAGAACTTTTTAAATTTATGATAGAGTCTAAGAGCGAAACGCCCGATGACGGTGGGCTTTTGGATTTTATAGAGAGTTATTTGAGTGATTTTAAAGCCATTCGCATAGATGTAGAGGGTGTTAAAAACCTCTTTATTTATAAAAAATTTAGTGAGGGAGAGCATCTCTGTTTTGCAGGACATGTAGATGTTGTTCCTGCAGGGAGCGGTTGGGATACAAATCCTTATGAAGCCGTTGAGAGAGACGGTTATATCTACGGTCGCGGCACACAGGATATGAAAAGCGGAGTCGCCGCATTTACTCAAGCGGCAAAAGAAGCTAAAGATTTTAAAGGCACGCTCTCGCTGCTTTTAACTTCCGATGAAGAGGGCGAGGGAACTTACGGAACTATAGAAGTTGTAAAATATCTTCAAGCAAACTCCATGCTGCCTGATGCCGCCATTGTTGCAGAGCCTACATGTGAGAGTGTTTTCGGTGATGCCATCAAAGTAGGGCGAAGAGGCTCTATCAACGGCTATATCACTATCAAGGGAAAACAGGGGCATGCGGCATATCCTGAAAAAGGGATAAATCCTATAGACCTTATCGCTCCAAGACTCTCAAGCATGGCGGGCGTTGATTTGGATAACGGGGATGAATTTTTTGCACCGAGCAAATTTGTTATCACAGACATACGTGCGGGCATGCAGGTTACAAACGTAACTCCAAACGAGCTGAAATTGATGTTTAATGTAAGAAATACGACGTTAACATCGCAGAAGGAAGTACGGGAATTTGTGGCTAAAAACCTTGATGGGTTGGATTATGAGCTGAAATTGACGCAGGGTTCATACCCCTTTAAAACGGATACAAATACAAAGCTTGTCAGAAATATAGACAATGCAATAGAAAAGGTTACACTTATAAAACCAAAACACTCAACTGCAGGGGGAACTTCAGATGCAAGACATTTGGCTCCGCTGGGTGTTCATGTTGTAGAATACGGCGTGATAAATGATACAATTCACGCTGTAAATGAGAGAACGACTTCAAAAGAGGTTGAGTCTCTTTATGAAGTTTTTAAAAATTTAATAGATTCGTGGGAGTAAGAGAGAATGAAATATCTACTTTTAGTAATGGCGCTGCTGTTGAACCTTTACGCGATTGATTGGCCGAGTGATTATAATAAAGCACTTTTAGAGGCGAAAAAAGAGAAGAAAGATATCTATCTTTTTCTAGGTTCTGAGTATTGCAGATACTGTGAAAAGTTTAAAAAAGAGGTCTTATCTCAAGATGAGGTTATAGAAAAACTAAAAAAGAGTTATGTGCTTATTTATCTCTCAAGAGACATCGACGACATTCCCTCTCATCTTGAGACAAAACCCGTTCCGAGGCACTACTTTTTAACAAAAGAGGGTAAAGTTATATACACTACAATCGGCGGCAGAAGTACAGAGGGTTTTTACGAGCTTTTGGATGAAGTAAAAGATGCAAAAGAGTTTTAGATTAAGCGTATTTTAGACTGCCGCGTCGTTATGCTCCTTGAGACGTGAGAGCCCTTCGTCATTGAGATTGCCACGCTTCGCTCGCAATGACAATCACGGTAATCTGAAGTATACAAGATTGCTGTGATTGTCATTGCGAGGCTTTAGCCGTGGCAATCTAAGTTATAAAAGAAATTTATTAAATAAAATTAAGGAAAAAAATATGAAATTAGTACAAACAAACAAGGCGCCATCGGCAATAGGTCCATATTCTCAGGCAGTAGTAGCAAACGGTATGGTTTTTACATCGGGGCAGATTGCACTTACACCTGAGGGTATTATGCTTGAAAATGATGTGGTTATTCAGACAAAACAGGTTCTGAAAAATCTTCAAGCAGTTCTTGAAGAGGCGGGAGCTTCGATTCAAAGTGTCATTAAAACGACGATATTTTTGGACTCCATGGATGATTTTGTTACGGTTAACGAGATATATGCAGAAGCTTTTGGTTCACACAAACCTGCGCGTTCAACAGTCGCCGTAAAAACGTTGCCTAAAAATGCACTCGTAGAGATTGATGCGATAGCACTGGTAAAATGATAAGACTTCTAAATAAAGAGGAAGAGAATTTTGTTAGATAAAAAGCAGTTAAAAAAAGAGCAGATAATACAAGCGGCTCTAGAACTATTTGCCTCAAAAGGGTTTTATAGCACTACCATCCCCGATATTGCACTTTCGCTAAAGATGAGTGTCGGGAACATGTATAACTACTTTAAATCTAAAGACACTCTAGCAATAGAAATCATAAAATATATCTCTGCGTATTTAGGCGAAAAGTTAAAAGAGATAAACGAACAAGATTTGTCCACTAAAGAAAAAACAAGAAAGATAGTAGAAATCTATTTTAAAACAGCTTCCCTAAAACCTGAAATGATAGACTACTTTTTAAGAATATACCTCTCAAACCGTGAGGTTTTTAAAGAGAGCTGCGAGGGAATGCTCTGCGTAAACGAGTTCGTTACCGAGATAATGATTTATTTTGAAGAAGGCGTTAAATGCGGAGATTTAAGAGAACAGGATTTTTTCAGCGCATTTGGTCTCTTTATGGGCTATCTTGGCGGTATGGTTTTTTTAAAAGGTGAAAATGTTTTGCCCAAAGATTTAGATGATTATGTGGATGATATAACATTTAATATCTACAAAGCACTCAGCGCAGAGTAGTTATGAAAAAAAAGATGAGGATTCTGTGGCTTAGCGCAATCGCTTGTAACGGCAATACCCACTCATTTTTAAACTATCCGTACATGGAACAATTTTTAGATGATTTTGAGTTTATTTATCATCCAGTTATAGACTCTGAGTACTCGCTTAAAGATATAGTCTCAAAAGAGATTACATGTGATATTTTGCTTATTGAGGGTGCAATCTCAAAAGAGTTTAAAAGAGCCGATGTCTCTGTTGTGGATATAATCGAAAAATATTCCAAAATAGTCCAAAAAATAGTCACGGTCGGTACATGTGCAACTTTTGGCGGGATTTTTAGAGAGAGTGGATATGAAAATACGTCAGGTCTGCATTTTGACCAAGAAGAACCGTCTGAAAATTTCCAAGATTTACTGGATAAAACCATCTCGGTTTCAGGATGTCCCGTTCATCACGAAGTTTTGGTAAATACTCTTTATGCCATTAAAAAAGAGGTTGCACTAAAACTAGATAATTTTCTTAGACCAAAAGAGTTTTACGCTTATACCGTCCATAACGGCTGTACGAGAAACGAATATTTTGAGTATAAAGTAGATAATCACCGTTTCGGAGAACTTGAGGGGTGTATGTTTTATGACCACGGCTGTCAAGCACCGTTTACTCACGGAAGCTGTAACAAAATACTTTGGAACGAGGTAAACTCAAAAACAAGAGCAGGACTTCCTTGCATGGGTTGTACAGAACCTACATTTCCGAGACAAAACCTCTTTAACACTAAAAAAAATATGGCAATACCCGAAAATCTCCCTGTTGGTGTGGGCAAAAGAGTCTATCTTACTCTCGCAGGTATTTCAAAAGCATTTAAAATTGATAGACTAGAGAAGAAGCTGTTTGATGATTAAACTAATAGAGAAGATAGAGGGTGAGGCGAAACTCAACTTTAATTTTAAAGAGGGCAGGATTGATTTTGTCGATATAGAGTTTATGTCAACGAGAAATATCGAAAATATTTTAAGAGGCAAAAATGCTTTTGATGCGCTTGTTATAAATCCGAGGGTCTGCGGAATATGCGGACATGCACACTTAATAGCTACAGTTCAAGCACTAGAGAGCTGTTATGATAATTTAGAGCTTTCAAATAAAGCAAAAATCATAAGGGAGTTGACTCTTAATTTTGAACTTATCCAAAACCATTTTAAATGGTTTTATCTCACAATGCTGCCGCTCTTCGGACATAAGCAAGAGATTTTAAAAGCTACATATCCGTCTCAGCTTATGGGAAAAGCCATTGCAATATTCGGCGGACAGTATCCGCATACTTCTTATGCAGTTGTCGGCGGAGTAGTTTGTGAAATAACAGAGATAGATATTATAAAATTGCAACACTATATGGTTGAGACGCTTAAGTTTGTGGAAGAGAATCTGGTAAAAACTAAGAGTGAGAATTTTTTAACATGTGAAGATGCAGGTGCTCTTTTGGATTTTGAGGGAGATTTGCCTGACATACTGAGGCAGATAAAAAAAGAGAACTTGTTAGAGTACGGAAAAAGCTATGACAGATTTATCTCTTTTGGGCACAACAGCTACTTTAAAAAAGGCAAATCGCTAAAAACAAAGGTAACTCATAATATCTCCATATTACATGTCAAAGAGTCTGAAGTGCCTTCATCGTTTGCAAAAAACGTAAGCTTTAAAGATAAATATTACGAAGTAGGTCCGCTTGCCCGTGCCATGGTGAACAAAACTCCGCTTATAGCGGATGCCAATAAAAAGTACGGTGACAGTATCTTTAGCAGAATACTGGCAAGGGTTTGTGAAATATCTCAACTTTTACAACACTCAAAGGAGTTGATTAAAGATTTGGATTTGAGTGAAGAGTCATATATTGAACCCTCTATGGATATATCAAAACTAAGTTCCAGCGGATATTCTGCCGTAGAAGCTGCGCGCGGCACGCTTATTCATAAAGTTGAGATAGAAAACGGAATGATAAAAAATTATGAGATTATCACGCCGACACAATGGAACCTAAGCGGCGGAACGAAAGATAAACATGGTGTTTCGCAAAAAGCGATGATTGGTTTAAGCGATGTAAAAACTGCCGAACTTGTTTTTAAATCATTTGATGTCTGCTCAGTTTGTACTACCCACTAAAATAAGAAAACAATAGACTTGTTTCATAACTTAGATTGCTTCGTCATCCTTCTTCGCAATGACTGCCATTCTTCTCGTAATGAATGCCATTCGTCATTGCAATGACCGTCATTGCGAGCGAAGCGAAGCAATCCATAAGATTACCACGGCAAAAGCCTTGCAATTATAAAAGTTTAATCATTTTTTAAGACAACAAGAGTATATTTATATAAATAATAGTTATATAAGCTATATTAATTTTAGTTTAAGTTTTTTTCATATACCATTACTGAATGAATATTCATTTTTGAGTATAATTAAAATTAAAGGGGGTTTATCATGAAAAATAGTAGTCTGTTTAACAAGTTGTCTTATAGATTAGACGAGTTGTCAAATTTACCGAAACTTGATAATGAGGTGTCAATCTCAAAGTTGATTGAAGAGAAAGGCTTTTCAAGAAGAGAGTTTATGGGTTGGGCTGGGGCGATGACATCCATGCTGATGTTGCCTGCCAGTTTTACCCCTCTTGTTGCAAAGGCGGCAGAATTAGCAGATAGACTTCCTTTAGTTTGGCTTCACATGGCGGAGTGTACGGGATGCAGCGAATCACTTCTACGCTCAGCTACTCCCAGTATAGACTCTCTTATATTTGATTATATTTCACTAGAGTATCATGAAACGATTATGGCAGCGGCGGGTTGGCAAGCTGAACACAATCTTGAACATGCCATGGAAAAATATAAAGGCAGATACATCTTAATGGTTGAGGGCGGTATCCCTCATGGTCAGAGTGATTACTTCTTAACGATAGGTGCTCATGGTAAAACGGGATAGCAGAGTGCAAGGGAAGCTTCAGAAAATGCTGCGGCTATTTTTGCAATCGGTTCTTGTTCATCTTTTGGCGGTGTTCAAGCAGCATATCCAAATCCTACAAATGCAACGGCACTTAGCAATATTACGGACAAACCTGTTATAAATGTACCGGGATGTCCGCCTAGTGAGAGCAATATCGTCGGAACGTTATTGCACTTTATACTTTACGGAACTCTTCCGGCACTTGATGTTTTTAACAGACCGAAATGGGCTTACGGGCTTAGAATTCACGATGCTTGCGAGAGAAGAGGGCGTTTTGACGCAGGTGAATTTGTAGAGCAATTTGGTGATGAAGGTGCAAAAGATGGTTACTGTCTTTATAAAGTAGGATGTAAAGGCCCATACACTTTTAACAACTGTTCTAAGCAGAAGTTTAATCAAGGTACCTCATGGCCTGTTCAAGCAGGGCACGGTTGTATGGGTTGTAGTGAACCTGATTTCTGGGATAAAATGGGAATCGTTCACGAACCTCTTGGAGACAGACTTTATCATACGGCTTTTGGCGGCTTAGGCTCTGATGCAACTGCAGACAAAATCGGCGTTGGTATTTTAACGGTTACTGCAATAGGTATAGCGGCACATGCGGCAATATCGCTAATCAAAAACCCAAAAGAATAATCAAGGAGTTAACATGTCAAAAAGAGTAATAGTAGATCCCATAACAAGAATTGAAGGACATTTAAGAGCTGAGGTTATTGTCGGAGATGACGGTGTAGTTCAAGACGCTTTCGTATCTTCGACTCTTTGGAGAGGTTTGGAGGTAATAGCAAAAGGGAGAGACCCTAGAAATATACCGCTTATGATGCAGAGGATTTGCGGTGTTTGTACCTACTCGCACTATCTAAAAAGTACGATTGCCGTTGAAGATGCACTCGGAATTAAGATTCCATATAACGCGGAGCTTGTAAGAACCCTTATGAATGCGGCTCTGTTTTTACATGACCATGTTATTCATTTTTATCATCTTCACGGAGTTGACTGGGTTGATATCGTCTCTGCACTCTCAGCCGATGAGGCAAAGGCTAGTAAACTAGCTTTTAAATATACAAACAACCCTATTGGAACAGGCGAAAATGAGCTTAAAAAAGTAAAAGAAAAAGTTGCAAAATTTGCTCAAAATCCTCAAGGTCTTGGACCTTTTGCAAATGCTTATTGGGGACATAAAACATTTAAGTTTACGCCTGAACAAAACTTAATAGCACTTTCGCACTATTTAAAAGCACTTGAGATTCAAAGAACTGCGGCTCAGATGATGGCGATATTCGGTGCTAAACAGCCTCATCCGCAAAGTTTGGCAGTCGGCGGGGTTACATGTGTTATGGATCTTCTTAACCCTGCTAGAATGGGAGAGTATCTAGTTAAGTATCAAGCAATCGCAGATTTTGTGAACAATGCTTACTACGCCGATATCGTAATGGCGGCAGAGATGTATAAAACTGAACCATCCGTTATGAAGCCTATGGGTGTTAAAAACTTTATGGCACATAAAGAGTTTATGATAGGCAGAGAAGAGTATCTTTTTGATAGCGGAATCATTATGAACGGAGATTTGAGTAAGGTTTTTGAGATTGATGAAGATAAGATAACGGAAGAAGCTACTCACTCTTGGTATAAAGACGATGCCCCACAACACCCTTATGAGGGAACTACAAACCCGAACTATACAGGATTTATAGACGGTCAATCAGTCGGGCCTGACGGCAAAATGGTAGACTCTAAAATGATTAATGAAAAAGAGAAGTACAGCTGGATAAAATCGCCTAGATATAACGGCGAACCTATGGAAGTAGGTCCTCTTGCGTCAATTTTAGTCGGTTATGCAAAAGGGAACAAAAAAGTAGAAGCAGTGGTAAATGAGTTCTTAGCTAAAACAGGCGTTCCTGCGGCTGCTCTGTTTTCAACATTGGGCAGAACCGCAGGACGAATGTTGCAGGCAAAACTTGTTGCCGATAATGCGCTTGTTGCTTTTAATAATCTGATAGAAAACCTTAAAGTAGATCAGGAGACTTGCGCTACTTATGTCATAGATAAAGATAAAGAGTATAAAGGCAGAGGAATAGGCGATGTGCCTCGCGGGATGCTTAGTCACTGGATTAGAATCAAAAACGGTGTTGTCGAAAACTATCAAGCGGTAGTTCCCTCAACATGGAATGCGGGGCCTATGGACTCTAAAGGTGCAAAAGGACCTTACGAGGCAGATTTAATCGGTCTAAAAATCGAGGATTTAACTCAGCCTCTTGAGATAATCAGAATCATTCACTCTTATGACCCGTGTATAGCATGTGCAGTACATGTCATGGATACAAAAGGCAAAACGTTAAGTCAGTATAAAATCGACCCGCTTTACGGCGGATGTACTATTTAAGGGAGCTATTATGCAAAGTGTTGATACATTAGAAAAAGACTCTTTTAATCATGCCGATGAAACCATTGAGAGAGAGTTAGAGTTTACTTCGTTTTATAGATGGCACCACTGGATTAGAGTGTTTAGTATAATTATATTAACGGTTACGGGGTTTTATCTCTCTGTTCCTTTTATAATTCCTGCAGTAAATGCAGAGCCGACAAACTTTTTAAATGCAGAGTTTAGAGGTGTGCATGAGATATTTGGGTTTGTTATGATTTCCATGTTTATCGGTAAGACATACTACTTCTTCTTTTCTGTAAAAGATAAGATTGAAATCAACTCTTTTAAGGATGTTTTGAGCCTTAAAAATTGGCTTAGTCAGATAGGTTATTATCTGCTTTTATCGAAGCATCCAAAGCTAAGCGGAGCGTATAATGTTATACAGCTTTTGGCTTATTTGGTTTTTTATATAGCTATAACGGGTTTAATTCTAACAGGGCTTATTCTTTATGTTCATAGTTTTCATCTTGGAATAGGCGGAATGCTTTATGATATTATGAGAGAATTTGAAGTAATGCTAGGCGGACTTGCTGCCGTGAGAGAGCTGCACCATCTGTTAATGTGGGGAGTAATCTTTTTTGTAGTCGGACATGTATATATGGTAGTTTTTAATGCCGTTCACGGAAAAGAGGGAACAGTTGATTCTATATTTAGCGGATATAGATGGAAAAGAAAACATTAGTCATAACTTAGATTGCTTCGTCATTCTTCCTCGCAATGACAGAGAAAGTCACTGCAAACGAAGTGTGGCAGTCTAAGATTGCTTCGTCGCAAGCTCCTCGTAATGACAAAACAACGTCACTGCGAGGAGCGAAGTGACGCGGCAGTCTAAAAAGAGGTTATGAAAGAAGTTTATTAAGTAAAAAGTAAGGGTTTATATTGAAAATTTTAGTTCTTGGCATCGGCAATATTTTATTTGGAGATGAGGGGATAGGTCCTCATCTTGCAAACTTAATAGATGAAAAGTATGAGTTTGTATCAGATGAACATGTTGTTGATGTTCTTGACGGCGGTACTTTGGCTCAGAGGCTTATACCGATTATTACCGATTATGACAATGTTTTACTTATAGACTGCGTTAACGTAGCAGAGGGAGAAGTCGGAGATGTTTACAGTTTTGACTTTAACGATGTGCCTGAATATATAACGTGGAACGGAAGTGCGCATGAGGTTGAAATGCTGCAAACTCTTCAGATGATAGAGATTTTAGGCGACCTTCCGCCTACTAAAATAGTGGGTGTCATTCCTTATGTAATCGGGGAAAACAGCACCTTTTCAATGACAGCGGAGGTTTTAAAAGCAAGTCTGACTATGGAGAGAGTTATCATAAAATATATAGAAGATTTCGGGGTTAAAGTTCTCATCAAAAAAAATGTAACCTTAGAAGAGGTCTCAAAATATACATACTTAAAAGGCACGCAATGATATTGGAGTTTTCGTTTAACTATCTCTCATCATCTTTGATTTATGAAAAAATAATTTTAAATACGCTTGGAGTGTTTTTCCTTGAATCAAAAATTATAAAAAGCGCAGATAATCTATTTTTGTATGTAAAATCAGATGATAGCGATGAGTTGGAGAGTTTTGCAAACAGACTCTCGCTTGAACTGCCTCACTCGATTTTTTTACACAATACCGATGTCAAAGTCGTAGATGAGATGCCGCAAGAGAGTTCTGCGCTGCCTCTGATATCAAAACTTCCTATGGCATTTTGCCCTAAGTGTTTGCGTGAAGTTATGGATGAGTTAAATGAGAACTATTACAATATTTTTCATGAGTGTGAAGTCTGCGGATACTCGGTTGAGGGCGAAAAAAAGAGCTATAAAGATGATTTTGTAAATCTTGCCAAATCAATAAGTGATGGTTTGGTAGCTGAAGTAAATACGTTTTACGGAAAATATTTCGTTGGTCAATTAGGTAAAAAATGTAATGAGGTTGATTTTGATATTATCAGTTATGATTTGGCTACGATTGCACACTATACAAATGCTACAAACAGCGAAATGGCGGCACTTGGAGCTATCGAGAAACCTTTTGTAAAGTTAAAAACAAACATTAAGTTTAAAATGGATTTTGAAGATGTTGCAGATGAGCTTATCCGTTTTAAACTCTCTGATGATTTTGTTTTGCATCTTTTACTGCATGAGCTTCATAAATTGGGGATTAATCTAATCTTTATAACAAAAGAGAAGCTTCCATCTGATGTTAAGTTTGATTTAGAGGAGTATGAAAAAGAGCTAGAGCCTATCGAAGTTGTCATCGGCGATAATCACATTGCTATAGTTAGAGGAGAAAAAGGCTTGCCTTATCAAGATTTGGCAAACAGCAATGATTTGATTCCTCATATAGGAGCTTTTTTCTCGGTTATAAAAGAGCATTCTCTGTTTGACAAAACAGTTGCTGGAGTAAATATCTCTAAAGAGTATCACAATAATATTTTAGTCTATTCTAAGAAATTCGGAACGATAAGCTATCTTTCGCTTTGGTTCAAATTTGACTCTATAAAAGATGTGTTTGATTCTATTATAAGCTCAAACGAAAGCGGCAAGAAGCTTGTAGAGAACTTTAAAAACAAATTTCCAGAGCATTATGAGGCAATATCTGTTATAACATTTAATGAAGAAGAGTTTAATGTTTATAAACTTTGGGGTATAGTTTCTATAGTTTTGGGTTATTCAAAAGAGACAAACCTTTTTAAAGCGGCAAAAATTCTTGAAGATAGCGCAAGCTCATTTTTGGGAACAAAAGGTCCAAGAATTGACTATAAACTAAAAAGAGTTGACTCTAAGGTTTATTTAGACCCATTGATGACTATTAGAACTGCCATGAGTTTTAAATTGGCTCAAGTTGATCAGCTTACGCTTAGTTACGGGGTTATTGAGAGTTTTGTGGAGTTTGTCTCATCACAGCTTGATGATATAAAAGAGGAGATGAAGAGCGATGCGGTTGTTGTGACCGGTTCACTTTTACAAAACAGACATCTTTTTAGTAAACTTAGCAAAGAGGTTTCTGTAAATCATAAGTTATACTTCAATAAAGAGTTGCCGATAGACGGAAAAAATATTTTATACGGCGGAAATGAATTGTTTTGAAAAGATATAAATATCTTATAAAAGGACAGGTTCAAGGTGTTGGATTTCGCCCTTTTGTATATAAGTCGGCACTCGATTTCAAACTCGCGGGTTTTGTTAAAAACGATATAAACGGAGTAGAAATTGAAGCAGAGGGAGAGCAGAAAGATATAGAACTTTTTGAAGAGTCGCTCCGCTTAAAACTCCCGCCGCTAGCAAGAATAGACGAGATACAAAAAACAGAGATAGAACCGCTTTTAAAAAAAGGCTTTGCAATTATACAAAGCTCTGATGACTCAAAAACCTCATACAAATCTGCTCTTATTCCTCCCGATACCGCTACATGTCAAGAGTGTTTGGCAGATATAAAAGATGAGAAAAACAGAAAATATCATAACTACTTTGCCACAAACTGCACAAACTGCGGACCAAGGTACAGTATCGTAAAAACAGTTCCTTACGATAGAAAAAACACATCTATGCAGAAGTTTAAGATGTGCAATAGTTGCGAAGAAGAGTACAATAATCCCTTAAACAGAAGATACCATGCCCAGCCGATTTCATGCAACAACTGCGGACCCTCTTTGTCTCTATTTAGAGGCGATAAAAAAGTAGATATTGCTCAAAAAGAGATTATCCAAAAAGTTGCATCTCTTATAGAAGAGGGAAATATTTTAGCCATAAAAGGCATAGGCGGATTTCATATAGTCTGCGATGCCTCAAATGATGAAGCAATAAAAAAGCTAAGAGAATTTAAACATAGACCTACAAAACCTTTTGCCATAATGTGTAAAGATTTAAAGCAGATAAAGGCTTTGGCATATGTAAACGAGAAAGAAGAACAGCTCTTGACATGTAAAGAAGCTCCCATAGTCATACTTAAAAAACTTACATGTAATCATATCTCATCTCTTTTAGCTCCAAATATTGACAGAATCGGCTGCTTTTTGCCTTACACCGCTCTTCATCATCTTCTCTTTGTACATGTACAAAATCCCATAGTCGCCACAAGCGCAAATCTCGGCGACGAGCCTATCATCATAAGCGCAGAAAACATTTTTAAAAAGCTTCCTTTTGTTGATTTTACTCTTGATTTTGACAGAGAGATAATTAACGGGGTTGACGACTCGCTTGTTCAGGTGATAGACGATAAAACCCAGATACTAAGGCTTGCACGCGGATACGCTCCAAAGGTAATAAAGCTTCCCTTTAAGAGTGAGAAAAAGATTTTGGCAGTCGGAGCAAACCAA
>PPDH01000017.1 GCA_002899765.1 Sulfurimonas sp.
AAAACGAGCCGGAATCGACTCTTTGTATTTATGTTTAAATGAGAGATAAATCAAAAGCGGCAGTGCTACCAAATAGAGCACTACGCTTAAGATAAAGTAGAGAAAAGTAAACGGCTTCAAGCCTATTCTTCGTGAGCTTCCATGTAGAGAATACGTCCGCAATGTGGACAAGTTGTAATCTCCTCAGCTTTGATAACATCCGCATAAATCTTATCGTTTATAACCATATGACAACCCATACATGCTTGCTCTTCAACAGGAACAACGGTTGTATTTTTAGCCCATCTGCGAATTTTTTGATAAAACGCAAGACCTTTTTGATTCATCTCTGAGATTAACTTCTCTTTTTTTACAAACACTTCTTGACGAGATTTGTTGATTACGTCTAATTTTGCATCAACCTCGGCTTTAATAGACGCCAAGTTTGCATCCAGCTCTTTTAGAGACTCTTTTGCAGCTTCTGCCTGCTCTGTCTTTAAAGCAATAACCCTCTCAAGTCTTTCAATCTCTTCGTTTGCAAAAGTTACCTGCTCTTTTGCAATCTCCTCTTCAAGTTGAAGCGATTTCATCTCACGTTCAGTTTTAACTTCGTTGCTTTTTCTAGAGTTGTCTTCTAATTTTTGAGAAAGTTCTTGCAGATGAAGTTCATTTTTTTTCTTTTTAACTTCTTCATCTTTAATCTCTTTTGTTAGATTTTCAATATCCGAATCTATACTTTGTTTTTTTGCTTGTGCTGCTTCAAGCTTATAGTTCGCCTCTTCTATCTGTGGCTCGAAAGCATCTATCTCTTTGTCAATTTGCGATAGGTCAATTAGCTGTTTTAGGTGTAAGTTCATTAATCTCCTTTTGGATTAAATAGTTGTACCGATTGCTTAAATATAAGTAAAAGGGTTTTTTGATGATGAAATTATAGCTTCTAAACCTAAATTTTTCAAATGTTTAAGCAAAATCTCTGCAAAAAAGTGTTCGCTCTCAAAATGTCCGATATCTATCAAGGAGAGATTTATGCTCTTTGCCTCCATGGCATCGTGATATTTGACATCTCCCGTTAAAAAACAATCAGCTTTTATAGACTTAATCAAAGAGCATCCAGAACCGGTTGTCAAAGCAACTCTTTTTACCCTCTGTGAACTCTTGACACATTTTGCATATGGCAAAGAAAAAGCAGCGGCAACTTTTGAAGCAAAAACATCAAAATCTTCATCTACGTCTAAATATGCTACAAATCCGTCTTTTTGGGCAATTTTATAGCCCAGAACCTCCGTTGCTACATACTCGTTTAAATGTGTTTGGTCAAAATTTGTGTGCATTGAAATATTTGAAATATTTTTTTGTATCATCTTTTGAATGAGATTTGCAGGATACTTGCTAAACTGCAGCTGCTTAAGTCCGCAAAATATAAGCGGATGATGCGTTATCAAAAGAGTATTTTCCTCTATAGAGTCCAAAAGCGACTCATCAACATCTATGCTAAGAACTATCTTTTGAACCTCTTGATTAAAATCTCCAAGCAGCAGACCTGAGTTATCCCAACTCTCTTGAAGTTCAAAAGGAGACAACTCATTTAAAAACTTATATATCTCGGAAATCTTCATTTTAACTCCTAGTTCAACTTAAGAAGCTCTTCTTTTGCTTCTGTAAAATCAGGATTTATCTCAAGTGCTTTTTTATACATCTCTTTTGCCTCATCCAAATGTTTCATATCTACTAAAAGGTTTCCGTAATTATAATATGTCAGTGCATTTTTGTCGTTAATATTTAAAGAAGCATTTAGATGCAGCTTTGCCGATACAAACTCCTCATTCGCTCTATAAATAGATGCTATTGCGTTTTGTATATACTCATTGTTTTTATCTTCCCCTGCAGCCTCTTTATAATAATTCAGCGCTTCGTCCGGTTTGCCGAGCTGCTCTAAAATATAGCCCATCTTAAACAATATATCGGCATCCTGAGCCTCTTTTGCGTTTGCTTCTACATAAAGAGAGAGTGCAGTTTGCATGTCGCCGCTCTCAAATGCCTCATCGGCTCTAAGAAGAAGTGATTCGGGATCGAATGAAGATGGTGAGTGCTTATCTTTTTTTGACTCTGGGTCTTGAAGCGTTTGAATATGTTCATAAACTTTAAATGCGAAAAATGCCGAAGCACCTAGCATCATAATCTGAAATAGTGTCATTTTGTACCTTTTAATATATTTTCATTCATCAACTCAATAAACTGAAGCGGGTCAACCTGCTGGGCAGCAACTCTGATTCCAAAATGAAGATGCGGACCCGTAACTCTGCCGCTGCTGCCTGAAAGTCCTATGATATCGCCTTTTTTTACCATAGTACCCTTCTTGACGTTAAGTTCACTCATATGAAAATAACAAGAGTATACCCCATGCCCATGGTCTATAACGACAGAGCCGCCGGAATAAAATCTATCTTTTGCCAAAACTATTTTTCCGCTGTTACACGCCATCAAAGGTGTACCGTCGTTTGCTCTAAAATCTGTTCCGCCGTGATAACTCTTTAATGAACCGTTATAAACTCTCGCTTTTCCAAAATCACTCGTTATTTTACTTTTCAGCGGAACAATAAAATCAGACTCCATGTAACTTTTGTCTGTTATACTTTTGTATATCTCCATCGCCTCGACATATTCTTTTGAAGCTCTTTGTTTATCTTTTTTGTTTAAAACTACTTTTGAGTTATCGACACTTAACGTCTCTTTTTCATAGTTTGCATCCTCCACGCGAAAGAGAAGCGATTTGCTTTTTTGCTCACTCCCTTGCTTGTAGTAAATCTCTATTTTTTTGTCAGAGGGCTTCTCATAATAACTTATAGGAACAAGCGCGTAGAACATTTCGTCATTAAGCGGGTTTTTAAAGATTTTATATTTTTTATCTTCCAGCACTATCTCTTCATAACTGATATTTTTCTCTTTTTTAAACTCCAAAAGAGCAGTTTTTCCGTTTGAGACAGTTGCGTTTGCTATCTTTATGTTGAGTGCAAAAGCAGTACATGTAAAGAGAGAAAATAGAAAAAAGAACCTCATCAATAATCCTTCATAGAACGTTCCATATCACGCTTAATGTCCTTCTCTTTGAGATCATTTCTTTTATCATGAAGCTGTTTTCCTTTTGCAATGGCAATTTGAATTTTTACAATGTTTCTATCGTTAAAATAGAGCTGCAGAGGAACTACCGTATACCCATCTTTCTCAACCGCTTTTATCATCTTCACTATCTGCTTTTTGTGCAAAAGAAGTTTTCTGCTCCCGCGTTCTTCATGCGAGTAAAAATGGTGAGTCGTCTCAAGTCTGCCTATGTGAGCATTAAAAAGAAATGCTTCACCTTGCACAAAACGGATAAAACTATCTTTTAGGTTTACACGACCGGCCCTTATGGCTTTGATTTCGCTACCCTTGAGCACCAAACCCGCTTCAAACTTCTCTTCTAAAAAGTAATCAAAATAGGCTTTTTTATTTTTTGCTATCGTCTCGCCCATTGCCTATTGCTTCTCCATATTTTTTTTTATTATATCTACATTCTTTTACAATCTGATTAATGACGACTGAGTACTGACATTTTAAAATCTAGCTGTTAATAAAGTATAGCAAATTGAAATAATTTTTTATTCTTTACTAAAATATTATATCATCTTTCTTATCTTTATCAGTCCATATTAGGTTTTCGCTCATACAATATAACGAAGAAAGAATTCATTTAATTTACAATCCTAAAAAAGCTGCTTCCGCTTCCGCTGAAATAGTATCCGTGTCTGTAGTGGTTTTTTAGCTCTTTGTATGCTTGTAGTGCGGGTTTAAAGAGGTCGTTTGCTTCATCTGCGCTCATCTGCTTTAGTATATCCGATGATGTGGTTTTTTTTAGGCGCTCAACTTCAAATCCGTCAATAGGATTGTAAAACTGCTCTCTATAGAGCGTGTAGACCTTTGGCGTGCTTATCTCGATGCGAGGTGTAAAAATTTCAACTTCTAACAACTTCTCCCTAAACTCCTCAACAACTTCGCCTATTCCGCTAACGTTTGCGCTGTCGTAGCCGTAGATGAAAAAGGGAACATCTGCTCCTACTTTTATGCCGATGGCTGAGAGCTCATTTAAAGAAAGACCCAAGTGAAGAACCTCGTTGCACATCTTTAAATATGTCGCCGCATCGCTGCTTCCGCCGCCTAATCCTGCAAATGCGGGAATATGCTTCTTTACATGTACTCCATGTTTTCTCATCAAATTTTTAAGAGAATTAGCAGATGTTTCATCCAAAGTATCTAGCAGTGCCAGATATGCTTTATATATTGTATTTTGCTCAGTTTTACACGAAAAATGACCGATTATTTTAAAATCTTCACTCTCCTCTTTAGCGACAAAAGAGAGTTCGTCATAAAGAGAATCAACCCTCATAAACCTTGAGATAATCTCATGATAATTCCCGCGCTTGCCGGTAATTTTTAAAAATATATTTACTTTAGCATAAGCTTTATAAAGCTTCATTTTTGTATCTCTTATTTTTTAATAATCGCACTAAGCATTGTCAAATCATCCAGCTGTGTCTCTTTTGATGATGCTATATTTTCATCTTTGACATCTTCAAGAAGTTCTTGTCTAACTATAGAGACATTTTTGGGTGCGTCGATACCAATCTTTACAACCCCTTTATCTACGGAGATAATCTTTAGGACAATATCATCTCCTATAACAATAGACTCATCTGTTTTTCTTGATAGTACTAGCATTCAATCCTGCCTAATTCGTAATTTACTTCTGCATTTGTTATGTTTATAACCGAGATGAAACTGCCGCTATCAAGCCAATAGTGCCCATCTTCTTTTATCTCTAAATCATCTAAAGCAAGAACTCTTCCATATCTTAGATTATCTTTATCTCCATGATAAAAATTCTCAGGGATATTAAGAGATTTTTTAATATCGAGCGACTTTTCCTCATCATATCTAAACTGCCCCTCACTCAGCCTCTCTAAAGCGCTAAGGCTTCCAAACTCTACACCTAGCTTCTTTGCTATGATAAGACCGAGTGAGCGGATATAAGTTCCCTCCGATACGGTTGCTTCAAATGTAACAAACGGATGGCAGTAACTTATGAGTTTTGTTTTATAAATCGTGGAGTTGATTTTATTAAGAGTAAACTCTTTCCCCGCTCTTGCCAAATCGTACGCTCTTTGTCCGTCTATATGTTTTGCGCTAAATATCGGAGGTTCATACTCAAGACTGCCCTCCAAAGATGCAATGACATGTGAGACTTGGGCCTCTTCAAACTCTTTTAAAATCTCCACATGTTCAATCAGTTCAGTATCTAGGGAGTCTGATTTTGCGCCGAGCCAAAGAGTTGCACGATACGTTTTTGGTGTTTTGTTTAAAAAACGAAAAAGTTTTGTATGCGAGCCCGTTCCTATAAGCAGCACGCCCTTTGCAAACGGGTCAAGAGTTCCCGAAAATCCGGCTTTTTTCGTTTTGTATTTTCTTTTCAAGCTTGTTAAAAAGAAATTTGAACTCACACCTGTTGGCTTATATGCGACAAAGAGCCTGTTCATAGTCTTTCAACAAATGATGCCAAGATATCTCTTGAAGTACCGGCAAAATTAATATTTAGCTTAAATTCTCTTCCTGCTTTGCTGATGCCGACTACTCTGCCCGTGCCGAAGATTTTGTGGCGTACCAAGTCGCCCTTTTTAAAAGCCGTGTTTTTCTCAACAATAAGTGAGCCTTCACAAAGTCCCGCCTCATTAAAAAATCTGCTCTTTTGCAAATCACTTCTTCTTCCTTTGTAAAATCTGCTGTCTACATGAGAGAGGGTCAATGTCTCTTTTGCTCTTGTAAAAGAGACGTATCCAAGCCTTCTCTCCTCTTCAAGGTCGCTGCCGTCACCCACAAGCGGCAAAAAGCCCTCTTCTAGTCAGATGATAAAAATATGGTCAAATTCCAAACCTTTTGAGGCGTGGATACTCATCATGTAGATACTCTCCCCCTCGACCTGATCCTGCTAGCTTTGAAGTGTGAGTTCATTTAAAAACTCATCAAGTGAAGACTCAGGAGAGTTCTTTACAAAGTCTCTAAAGAGACCGTAAAACTCATCCATGTTTAAAATTCTCTCAGCCTCATCCGGCATACCTTTATAAATCTCTTTGAGATGAAAAGTATCTTCTAATACATCTATAAAGCTGTATGTCGATTCGGTTACGACTTTTGCCACGGCTTGAATATCTTTTATAAATTTTTTAAGCGTTTTTGCATTTTTTTGTCTAACAAGCCCCTCAAGTTCGGCAGATGAAGTTTTTGCGATATATTCAAATATAGAGCTGCCCTTTGCATGGGCCGCAAGCTCTATCTTGTCTACACTCGCCTTGCCCAAACCTCTCTTTGGTTTATTTACTATGCGTTTAAATGAAAAATCGTCATGAAAATTTGTAATCACTCTTATGTAACTTATAAGATCTTTTATCTCAGCTCTGTCGTAAAATCTCAGCCCTCCGACAAGTTTATAGGCAATACCCGCGCGGTTAAGCCCCTCTTCGATAGAGCGGCTCAAAACATTGACGCGATATAACACGGCTATATTTTCGGCTTTAATCCCCGAATCCAAAAGCTTTGTGATTTTTGAAGCGATTTTTCTCGCCTCTTCATTCTCATCGCCTGAATTTAAAATAGTAATATCTTCACCGCTTCCGCGGGTAGGAATAAGTTTTTTTCCTAGTCTTGAGCGGTTGTGCTCTATGAGTGCATTTGCAACTTTAAGTATCGGTTCGCGTGAGCGGTAATTTTCATCAAGCTTAAATACTGCGGTATCTTTAAAGTCTTGGTCAAACTCCATGATGTTTCTTATATGTGCGCCTCTCCAGCCGTAAATACTCTGGTCGTCATCGCCTACAACACATATATTGTTGTGTGCGCTGCAGAGTTTTTGCAAGAGTTTTAGCTGCAGTTCATTTGTATCTTGATACTCATCTACCATGATATAGCGGTACTTCTGTGACGTTGTGCGGGCAAGCTCTTCATTTTCATTTAACAGTTTATATGTCAATGCTATGAGGTCATCAAAGTCTACCAAATTGTTCTCCAAAAGATAGCTCTCATACTCTTCATACACTTTTGCAATCTGCTGATAGTTATATATTTCCGCCTGCTTATAAGCATCATCAGGACTCAAAAGAGAACTTTTGTATCTTGATATTTCGCTGGCTATAAGAGGAGTTGCAATTTCACTGTTTATCTTTTTTATGATGCGTTTTTTATCGTACGTATCAATTACTACAAAGTTGTTTTCTCTGTTTAAAAGATGGATATGAAACTTTAAAAAGAGCAGTCCGAACTTATGAAAAGTACATAAAAGCGGTGGATATGCAGAATCATTCATCATGAGAGACGCTCGCTCTCTCATCTCCTTTGCCGCTTTATTTGTAAAAGTAAGAGTTAATGTATTTGAAGCGGGAATCCCGACTCCCTCTATGAGATATGCCAAACGAGAGATGATAGTCGTAGTTTTCCCACTTCCGGCACCTGCCAATATTAAGACAGGACCTTCCGTTTTTTTTACGGCATCTGCTTGCGACTCGTTTAATTTACTAAATATTTTTTTCATATCTCTATCACTACTCATATTGATTTAAATCATTATAACCAAAAAGTTATAAATTATTACAAAACTATTGCTTTAATTATAATAATGATTTATAATTTTGTTTATTATCTAAACTTATAGGAATTATTATGTTAAAAGATTTTGCAAAATTACAAACTTTTTTAATGGTCATAAAAGAGAAAAGCTTTTCTAAAGCATCAGCAAAATTAGGTATTTCGCAGCCTGCCGTTACGCAGCAGATAAAGTTTATTGAAGATTATCTCGACACTAAAATAGTTGAGAGAAAAAAGAACGGTATACTCCTTACAAAAGAAGGTGAAGACCTTTTTAGAATCGCATCAAGGCTTGAAAAGACAATCATGAACAGTGAAAAAGAGCTTTTAAAGATAATAAATAAAGACTTCACTTTTGTTATCGGCTCATCACATACCATCGGAAACTATATATTGCCAAATTATCTTAGTGAAATAAAAAAGAGAATTAACAATAATGTCTATATGAATGTTGCACTCTCAAGTGAAGTTATAGACCAGCTTGAAGATAAAAAAATAGACATTGCAATCATAGAGTCTCCCGTATTTAGAGACGGTATTATCTATAGAGAGTGGGTTTTGGACGAGCTGGTAGTTTTTTCAAATCAACCTTTAAAAAAACATTTAAATTCAGAAGATTTAATGGGATTTGACTGGATATGCAGAGATGAAAATTCTCATACAAGAAAATTAACAAGTGAAGTATTTGATGAAATGGGTGTACAGTGCAATAACTTTAACGTACTTGGTATTTTAACAAGTCCGACGGCAATAAAAGAGTCCATCTTACATGCAAGCCCGACAGCTTCAAGACCCATCGTCTCAATCATCTCAAAACATGCAATAGCAAGCGAAGTAAACGAAGGAAGGCTTTTTGAAGCAAGACTTAAAAACTATAAGATAGAGAGAAGTTTTTATATAGCTTATTTAAAAGACAAAAAACATGACGTATTTGTCGACAATGTCGTGAACTATCTACTCTCATTAAATAAAGTATAAAGTTCAAACAACTTGTAGTATTTTACTGCAAGTTGCCTCTATTTTTTTAAAAACTTTGAGTTCTCCGGATTTGACAAAAACGAAGCCATTGAGTTTTCAACTCCACCGTTGTTTGCTTTTTTAGAACTTTTTACGCTCTTTTTTTTATAACTTGCCAAATTTATCAAAAGCGGCGTCTCATCTACTATTATCTGCATGATACCCAAAAGCGGAACAGTTACTATACTGCCAAAATTATCGGCTCCAAAACCTGCTTCAAAAACCAATTTATCATCCTCTATACTCGCAGTATCAAAAGTATACCCCGCAAGAAAAAAAAGTGTCATAGGTCTAAACTCTGCACTTATATCATCCGGCAGAGGAGGCTCAAAAGTTATCTCTTCTATTCTGCATAAGATACCGAAATTTTGGTCTTTTTCAAAGAGAAAAATAATTAAGTTTTCTATATTTTTTTGCATTATTTTAGCAAAATCTTTATTTTCTATTAAGTTGTCTAGCAAAAAATCTCCTTTATATTTTTTGTAATTATATCAAAATCTACCATCGCATTCATCAGTGCAACTTTAGAAAAATATTTCAAATCATCCACATAAATTTTCTCTTCAAAGATTTTTCCCTCTCGCAAAAGTCTCTCTCTGGTTGTACCCTTTAAAAGCGGAAATACTGGAGTTACCCATCTTTTTGAGTCATAAAAAGCTATGTTGGCTATAGTCGTATCCGTTATGAGAGAGTTCTTTACTATTAAGATATCATCGCACTTCTCTCTTAGCCCAAATAGAGCATCTAGTTCATCCCTGCATGCAGACTTTAACGAGTAGTCTATATTGTTATCATAAACAAGTTTTAAAGAGCCTACTTCTCTTTTTTTATATACATGATAAGTTACGTTTAGAGTATGTGGTTCTTTAGATAAATCATATGTGAGACGACATCTATACGTTCCGATTTTAGGAGGTTTTATAAACTCTTTAAGATTTTGTTTATCCGAAATATTGAATTTTTTTAAAACATTCTCATATCTCTCTTGATGATAAGAGATGTTAAAAACCTCTCCGCCTACAGCTCTTATGGTTTCTAAAAATATCTTACTCATTAAAAAGGTCTGTACTTAGATATCTCTCCCCCGTATCACACAAAATTGTTAAAAGAGTCTTTCCCTGAAACTCTTTTCTTGAAGCAATCTGCATCGTTGCAAAGACATTTGCTACTGCAGATATACCGACAAGCAGACCCTCTTCTTTTGCCAACATCTTTGCCGTATTTATCGCATCTTCATTGCTTACCGTTATGACTTCGCTATATGCGGTTGTGTCCAATATCTCAGGGATAAATCCGGCACCTATTCCCTGAATAACATGAGGACCTGCACATCCCCCCGATAAAACCGCTGAACTTGCCGGCTCAACAGCAAATATCGCAATATTTGCTATCTCCTTTTTTAATACTTTTGATGTTCCGCTAAGCGTTCCGCCCGTTCCCACCGCTGCGACAAAAGCATCTAGCTTCTTGTCGGTATCACGCAATATCTCTTTTGCAGTTGTTAATTCATGAATCTAAGGATTTGAAGGATTTTTGAACTGCTGCAATACTATAGAGTTTGGGATCTCTCTTCGAAGTTCATCGGCTTTATCAATAGCGCCGCTCATTCCTAAAACGGCAGGAGTCAGAACAAGCTCGGCTCCAAGTGCCTTTAAGAGTTTTCTTCTCTCAATACTCATTGATTCAGGCATAGTTAAAATAAGCTTTAAATTAAGCGCTGCACAATTTGCAGCAAGTGCAATTCACGTATTGCCGCTTGTGGGCTCAATGACGGTTGTAGCTTCCGTTATATCTCCTGCCTCCTGTGCGCGTCTAATCATATTAAAACCGATTCTATCTTTTACTGAGCTTGTCGGGTTCATAAACTCGCACTTTGCTATGATATTGGCACCCGTAAGCGCTGAGGCTTTATTTAATCTAATTAAAGGAGTATTTCCTATTAACTCTGTTATATTTTTTGCGATTTTCATAAACACTCTACAAATACATTTATGATATGCTACCAAAAATATTATTACAGGAGACTATAATGTACCTACATAAACAGATTGATTCAATTGAAGCTGTTGCACAAAAAGCGGGAAAGGGAGTGTCAATGAAGATGCTTTTATCTCCTGATGAATCTCCAAATTTTGCGATGAGAAACTTTATCATAGAAGCGGGAGGTTACATGCCTCTTCATACAAACAGCGTTGAGCATGAGCAGTATGTGCTATCAGGTCGTGCCATTGTACAAGTCGGGGAGGAGACTTTTGAAGCAAAAGCGGGCGACATTTTACTTATCCCCGCAGGACTTTCTCACAGCTACAAGACTCTAGGAGAAGAAGCTTACAGTTTTTTATGCCTTGTTCCAAAGGGTGAAGATTGCATTACAATTGTCAAATAAACCACAAATTTGGCACTTTTATCTTTGCTAATGAGTAAATTCGGGAACCATCTCTTTTAGTTTTTTGAGCTTATCGCCTGTAGCGATGAGTTCAAAAATATCTTGGTTGAGCTTTACTATGTCGTACTCTGTTTTTCCGGCAATCGTTATAGATTCATAGTCCGTTTTTGCATCACTATCGTCCATAAGAAGTTCTTCATAGAGTTTCTCGCCCGCTCTTAAGCCGCTAAACTCTATGTCTATATCATCTCTTGCGCTTAGCTCTATCATTTTTCTGGCTAAATCTACTATCTTTATAGGCTCTCCCATATCTAAAATAAAAATCTCGCCGCCTTTTCCTATGCTCGCTGCTTGAAGTACAAGCTCACATGCCTCGGGAATAAGCATAAAATAACGTGTAATATCTGGATGGGTCACTGTTATAGGTCCGCCATGTTCTATCTGCGATTTAAATTTTGGTATGACACTTCCGCTGCTTCCAAGAACATTACCAAACCTCACGGATACTATTTCGGTATTTATTTTTCTCTCGGTGTTCTCTGAAGAAACTGCGTTTTCTAAAGAAACTACGTTTTGAGCATAGAGCTCGCAGATACGTTTTGTAGCGCCCATGACATTAGTAGGCCGCACCGCTTTGTCGGTTGAGATAAAGACAAATTTTTTAACGCTATGCTCAATTGCGCAATCAATTGTATTTTTTGTTCCTATGATATTGTTTATAATGGCTTCTGTAATATTTTCTTCCACCAAAGGCACGTGCTTGTATGCCGCGGCATGTATCACGATATCTGGTTTGTACTTTTCAAATGTCTTGTTGAGCAAGTCTTTATTTGTAACCGACTGCATGACATGAACCGGGTTATACTTGCCAAGTTCTTCACTAATAGCATAAAGATTGTATTCGCTATGGTCAAGCAGTATAAGCTGCTTAGCCTCAAAAAAGGCACATTGACGGCTTATCTCACTCCCTATACTTCCTCCTGCACCTGTTATAAGCACTTTTTTACCGCTTATGAAGTTTTTAATGATGTTTTTATCCAAATCTTTTGGGTGGCGTGCAAGCAGATCTTCTACTGATATATTTTGAAGCATCTGTGAATAATTCTCTTCCATAAGTACATTGTCGACATGCGGCAATATTTTTATCTGCTTAAAATATGTATTTAGTTTATCATGTACCTCTTTTATCCTTTGGCTTGACGCACTGGGAATAGCAATAACCAAAAGGTCATATTTAGGCTCTTTTTTTAGAATATTTTTTAGGTAATCTTTAGATACGACTCTTACGCCGTCTATACTTCTGTCCTGGATAACCCTATCATCATCGACAAAATATTTCACCCTGTATTCACTGCCTCTAAACTCAGCTTCAAGCTTATTACCCGCTTTTCCTGCTCCATAAATAACCAATGACTTTGTTTTTATGACGCCTGTTCTGTTAATGTAGTGATAATATGCGTACATGGCAAAGTTGATGGCGACCAAATAGGTAAAAAACTCATTGAGCATCACCGCGATTCTTACCTCGCCGTAAAAAAGAGGAGCGTACACAAGCAAAGGAACAAAAGCAACGATAGTTTTTATCAAAAATGTTTTTTGCGTGGCTTTAGACCAAGAGAGTGAATAATCCTAAAAAATAAACTTTGAAGCAATCATCCTAAAAATAATGACAGTACCTACCAAAATCCAGTCAAATTCAATGTGAAATATAAAAAATGTCCACCAAAAAGTCCCTATGCTAAGACATATAATCATAAGAAAATTTAGTATTCTTTTATCTAACCTCATGTTGTTCTCTTTTTTTTCTTTTTAATAGTTTTAAAATTATCCACTTTTATAAACAGCTCTTTATAACATCACATGTCATCTTCACATCTTCTTTTGTCATTGTCGTACTGCTTGCTACGCAGAGTCCTTTGCTAAACAACTCTTCGCTTGTACCGTCTACAACCCTTTTTGCATCTCTAAAGAGTGGCTGCATATGCATAGGTTTCCATAGCGGGCTAGACTCTACATTTGCCTCTTCTAGCGCTTTCATAACTATATTGTAGTCGGTTTTGGCAAAAGTCATAACACTCAGCCATCTGTTGCCGCGGCTATTTGGAAGTTCAGGCATAAATTCTACCTCATCGTAATCACACAAAAACTCTTTGTACCACTCAAAAATTTCTCTCTTTTTTGCAACTCTCTCTTCTATGACTTCCATCTGCGCTACGCCGATAGCAGCCAATACATTGCTCATGCGGTAATTGTAACCAAGCTCTACATGTTCATAATGCACAAACGGCTCTCTTGCTTGAGTAGCGTAAAATTTAGCTTTGTCTATCCACTCTTTGTTCTCAGAGACCAGCATACCGCCGCCGGAAGTTGTGAGTATCTTATTTCCGTTAAAAGAGTAGATTCCAAAATCTCCAAAAGTTCCTGTATGTTTGCCGTTATACATAGCACCCAAAGACTCGGCTGCATCTTCTATGAGGTAAACTCCGTGAAGAGCGCAGATGTCGGCTATTTTTTGGATATCTGCGCACATCCCGTACAAATGAGTTACTATTAAAGCCTTTGGTTTTTTCTCGCACTCGCAAAGATATTTGTTGAGCAGTTTGGGTGAGAGATTCCAGCTCTCTTTATCGCTATCTATAAAAACAGGATTTGCTCCTTGGTAGAGTATGGCATTTACCGAACCTATAAAAGTAAAAGTAGAAGCCGCTACATCATCGCCTTCTCTTACCCCCAGCACTCTAAGCGCGAGATGAATAGCGGCTGTACAGCTGAGGACAGCAAGAGCATGAGCAGCACCTGTATAGCTTTTGAGACTCTCTTCAAATTTATCTACATACTCGCCTAAAGGCGCTATATAGTTACTCTCAAAAACTTTTTGGATATATTTCAACTCATTGCCGCTCATGTGCGGCGCGCTAAGAAAAAATTTTTTACTCATCTATCTTCCTGATAATCTTAGCCGGAACTCCAAAGGCGACAACATCGTCGGGAATATCATCTATAATCAAACTATGCGCTCCGATAATCGAATTTTTTCCCACAGTAACACCCGGCAAAATCGTAGAGTGGCTCCCGATTTTAGAATTTTTTTTCAAAGTCACTTTTCCTGCCTTGTCATCTATCGTAGAGACAGAGTAAATCGAGCAGTGGGAACCTATCTGAACTTCATCTTCTATGACTACGCCATGTTTTGCATTGATATAGCAAAAAGCCCCTATATCCGTAGCAAAGCCCAGCTCCAACCCCTCTTTATTTTGCACGACCCAATTATACTTGGTCGGTTTACCTTCTTCTATTTTCGGATATTGCCAATTTTTAAAACGGTTGTTATTTTGCATCAATCACTCCCTTTAAATCTCTCCATTGTAGCATTTGTAGATGAACTTATATCTCTTTTATTTACCACTTTTAAAAGTGTAAGCCAAAGTATCTTCATATCAAGCCAAAAAGATTGATTCTCTACATGCCATACATCATGTTGAAATTTTTTCTCCCAGCTTATAGCGTTGCGTCCATTTATCTGCGCCCATCCAGTGATGCCCGGTTTGGCATCATGTCTTCTTTTTTGCTCTTTATTATACAGAGGCAGATACTCTATAAGAAGCGGTCTGGGACCGACAAAACTCATCTCTCCCTTTAGTACATTAAAGAGTTGGGGAAGTTCATCTAAGCTGAGGCTTCTTATGAACTTTCCTATACCGACTAATCTTTTATCGTCGGGGAGTAAATTTCCAAGCTCATCTTCTTCGTTTGTCATAGTTCTAATCTTATAGATTGTAAATATTTTTTCTTTATACCCGGGTCTTTTTTGACTAAAGAGTATAGGTCTCCCCATTTTCAGCAAAATGAGCAAAGTGACTATAATATAAATAGGCAGAAATAGTATGATTAAAAGTAATGCCAGCGTTTTGTCAAAAAGTGATTTAAGCATTAAATTTTTTTATCTCCTCTTTTAAAAGTTTTTCCAGTTTATGCGTTAAAATTTCTATTGAGTAATTTTCTTCTGCATACGCTCTTATTTTTTCTCCTATTTTGATTCTCTCTTCATCTGTTAAATTATAAATTTCTAAAATTGTTTTTTCTAATTGTTCCACATCATCAGGAGCTATGCTATACCCTGCATTTGCATCTTTTATAGGATTGTTTTTGGCATTTGTTGAAAATATCACAACTCTTCCGCTTGCCATATAATCGAAAAGTTTATTTGAACTTATTCCATAATTAAATACGGGAGAGTCTTTTAAATTAAAATAAAGAACATCACTATTTTGCAATATTTTTGAAACATCACTTTTAGGTACCGAATTTTCTATGCTTACATTTTGCAGATTATTCTCTTTTACAAACTTTTTAAGCTTCTCTTTTTCGGCACCCTCGCCTACAATTCTAAAATAGATATCTTCTTTATCTTTAAGCTCTTTTGCTGCATGTAAAAGAGTTTGTAGATTGTTCGCGACCCCGATTGCTCCCGCATAGCTTATGACAAATTTTTCACTCTGCTCTTTTGGAGTGTATTTTATATTTGACAAATCTACCCCGTTTGATATCCAAATAAATTTTTCTCTCTCTACAAACTGCCCTATATAGTCATGAGAATAGGGAAGATTAGAGATGATTTTGTCCGCTTTTTTATAGAGATATCGCTCAAGCCGTCCAAGCAGCAGTATAAACGGATGCCATTTTGAAATACCCATATCTATAAGCGTTTGAGGCCAAAGGTCTCTAACCTCCATGATAAAGGGGGTTTTATACCTGCATGAGAGTTTATAAGCAGCCCAAACTGCAAAAAGATGAACCGAAGAGCCTATGATGATATCAGGGTTTGAGAGATTTAACCTCGGCATGATTTTAAGAACTTTAAACGTGTAAAAAAGCATATTTATAACCCTGCCGATGCCGTTTCCAAAATAAGCAGGTGTTTTTATCCAGATAAAGTTTATGTCATCTATACTCTCTAAAAGATACTCTTTATCGCTGTACTCTTTCATCTCTTGATATTTAGAGTAGTGAAAACTAGATGCAATAATCGTAACTTTATGCCCTCTCTTTATAAGCTCTTTTGCAAAATCATAATGTCTGGTTCCTCCGCTCATATCCGGAGTTAGGTCATGATGATTGAAAATCCATATATTCAAACTAATACTCCGATAAATATTGCACTATCTTTTGACTTGCATTACCGCCGCCGTAAAGGTTTTGCGGCAGCTTGTCGGTAGTTAGAGATTTATAGTTTTTATAAGCTTCTAAAATCTTCTCTTTATCCGCTCCCGCTAAAATATTTGCTCCGCACTCAACAAGCTCCACCCACTCCGTCTCATCCCTAAGCGTAATACACGGTTTTTCAAAAAAATATGCCTCTTTTTGAAGCCCGCCGCTGTCGGTCATAACCAAAGAGCAGTTATCTATAAGCCATATCATCTCAAGATATCCTACGGGGTCAATCAATGTTAAATTTTGAATATTTAATTTTAAATTCTCAACTGTTTTTTTTGTTCTTGGATGAAGCGGTAAAATTACTTGTTTTTCATTTCCTATTCTCTTTAGAGCTTCAAAAATATTTCTGAGTCTTACCTCATCATCCGTATTTTCGGCTCTGTGTATAGTACAGAGTATAAAATCGTTCTTTATATCACATGACGGTTTGCGGGCAAAGTTTTTATAAAACATCGCACCCTCTTGCATAATATCACCGCTTTTTACTATCTTACATGTAAAGTTCTCGAAGCCTTCATTTTTAAGATTTTGCACCGCCGCATCGCTAGGGCAAAAAAGTATATCGCTCACTCTGTCGGTGAGTATCCTGTTTACCTCTTCAGGCATCTTCATGTTAAAACTTCTAAGCCCCGCCTCTACATGTGCGAGCTTTACATGTAGCTTGGCGGCGACCAGCGCGCCCGCCAATGTGGAGTCGGTATCGCCATAAACAATGACCCAATCGGGCTTTTCTTTTAAAGCCACTTCCTCTATCATCTGCATCATCTGCCCCGTCATGGCGCCGTGGCTTTTGCCGCCGATGCCCAGAAAATAATCAGGCTTTGGTATCTGCATCTCCTCAAAAAATATATCGCTCATGTTGGCATCATAGTGCTGACCCGTATGAACTATGACCTCTTGTATCTCATCATGCTTTTGTATCTCACGACTAAGTGAAGCAGCTTTTATAAACTGCGGTCTAGCACCCAAAATAGTAAGTATTTTCATCTCAACAAATCCTCATAAACTTTAAACAACTTCTGCTCTTCTATACCCCAATTATACCTTTGTATTATAGTATTTTTGCCGTTTTGCCCCATTTGCTCGGCCTCTTTTGGATGTGAAATGATATATTGCACGGCATCGGCTATCTCTTTTGGTTCCAGCGGATTTACGCAGATTCCACAACTATTTCCTTCTATTATTTCTCTCCAAAGCTCAAAATCAGATGCTATAACAGGAAGTCCGGCACTCATATATTCAAACATTTTTATAGCTAAAGCATCTAAATAATTGATTATAGGATGCAGCGTAACAAGACCTGCTTTAGAGCGGCTCATAACATCGTATACGCCTTCTCTTCCCAAAAAACCAAGCTCATTTACACTCTTCCAGCCATCATAGCTTTTTACTTCGTTTTCTACATCTTTTTGGCTAAACGTACCTGCAAGATTGAGTCTGATATTTGAAGTAAACTCCATAGCTTTTACTATCTCTTTTATGCCTCTTGTCTCTGATATCCCGCCTACATAGCAAACTTCGTCCTTTCTTTGGCTCCACGGCGTATCGTTTGAGAGTTCACCTAAAATCGGAAAATTATTTATGTCACAGCTGTTTTTATTTATCTTTAAAAACTTGTCTCTTATATACGGTGTTGCCGTTAAGATATAGTCAAACTTACTACATGTAAGCTTTTCGTAAAGCTCAAACATATGAGAGAGCAAAAACTTTGCACTCTCCTTTAGATACGGCTTTGCTAGTATCTGTTTGGGCAAATCCTCATGAGCATCAAATATCACTTTAAAACCCAGTTTTTTTAACTTCACTCCTATGGGAATAAGCTCGGGATCATGCAGATGATAGATATCGCCTCTTAGCTCTTTTGCTTTTTGAAAAACTTTTTTAACCGTAGTTGTCATGCGGGATATTCTGCCGCCGCTTCTTTCTCCGATATCAACTATATTGACTCCGTTTTTGCTCTCATTACCCTTGCCGTCTGCTACAACTAAACTTACACTATAGTTTTCATTTTTAGCCAATGAACTGCACATCTTTAAAAATATGCGAGTATCGTATCTTGCATGAACTGATGTTAAGTGAATTATTTTAATTTTCATTTATATATATCTACCCAACTTTCTATTGTATTATCCCACAATGATAACTCTGAAATAATCTTCTGATTTTTCAATGTATCATAAATTTTAATATCTGAATTAATTAATTCTGCTAACTTAAAAGATAATTTATCTATATTGTCTATTTTTATATATTCAACGCCCGCATCATCAAAAACTTCATAAGGTAACCATGAGCCAGTGATGATAATATTATTTGCGTATAAAAACTCTTGCATACTACCAGAGAAACTATCAGTTTCAAGTATATTTATCATAATATCAGAAGCTAATTTTATATTTGCATTATCATCTCCATATAAAAATTCTTCAAGTACTATATAATCTAAATTTGTCTGCTTTAAAATATTTTCTACCCTTTCTTTATTGAAATTATTGCCATATGTCATAGGAAAAATAAACTGTATTTTGTCTAATAATTCAGTTGGAAGTTTTAAAATATTATCAATTATTTTGTCATGCTGCTGCTCTTTTGTAGAGTTGTGCCCACAAGTAATTACTATTTTTTCTTTATTGTAGCCCAAAGATTCCCTTAAAAATTTTTTATCTATTTTTCTATTTTTATCTATAAAATCAAGTGTTTTAAGCCCAAACCTACATACATAGCTTTTGCTATCAAAATCTTTGTAGTATTTTAAAAAGCTATTTTTTGTCAGTGGATTTGTAAATGTTATAGCATCTGCTTTTTTATATAAATTAGTTTGAATCTTTTTTATAAAGCCTGATGTGCGATAAAAATCACTTCCGTAAAATGTAACTATAAATCTTTGTCTAGTTAGCCAAGGTAAAATTATCAGGTAAAACCATCTTGACATATGAATATTCACTATATTAAAACCATTTTCTTGTATAACTTTTTTTATGTACCACATTCTAAAAAACATACTTAGTTTTGGTATAGATTTAAACTTTATAAAAAATGAACTATATCTATCATTTTCGCAATGGTTTTTATCATATAAAGTCAATGATTCAAAATCCAATAAATTTACATCAAAATCTTTAGAAATCAATTCGCTTTTAATCTCTTTACCAAAAACTACTTTGGAATTTGCAATTATTAGAATCTTCAATTTTCTACCTTTAAGGCATTTGTCATCCAAATAAAATTATAAGCCAACACCAAACTATTTATTGCACACATTACAAACAATGATATATAAATATCATAATTTTTTGAAACAAAATATAATACTATCGATAATAAAATAAAATGAATTATCGCGATTTTAAAAGCTTTACTTTGTAAGTTTAATAAACTTGGAATATAGGCTATGATTGACACAATTACGTTTAAGATTAAATATATAGATAGAATCTGTATATATTTTCCTGAATCCATCCATTCTTCGCCAAATACTATTTCAAAAATTTGTGGTGCAAATACTATAAAAATAATAAATGGCACTAATATCTTTTTTAAAAGTGCTTTTATAATATTAAGACTGAAGATATAAGTATTCTCCTTCTTGTTATATAGTTCTACTAATCTTTGATTATACACTTTCGCTGTCGAAGTTGCAATTATAGACATTGGAGCTAATACTATCATCATAGCTAAAGAATATTTACCCACTATGGCACTTCCAAAAAATGGGGTAAATAGGTAAATAGGTAAATTTGATGATATATTTACAAGCAAAGCATGAAGCATATTGTATTTTGGAAAATTGATATATTTTTTTGCTAAAACTAACATGTTTTCAAACGAAATAGATGTTAATAAAGTTTTATTTTTTATAATATTTTTTGCTAATTTTATATTTGCAAAAATCTGAGCCAATATTTGGCCTATAATCAAACCGGCAAATCCATTTTTTAAAAAACCTATCAAAATTTGAGTTATTGCTAATACAAGTTATTTAATAATGGTCGCTTTTGCTATATCTTTATAATGTTTTGTTCTATTGTTACAGTTTGAAAGTAAATTAAACAAAGCAACAAAAAAAACAGTAATAGGGACAAAATAAAGCCAATTTTCCAATAAGTCATTGTTGAGTAGTTGCAAAATTTCTTCTTTAAAAACAAATATCACAAAAAAACTAACTATTGAGGTAAAAAAAATCAATACCAAACTCAATGCAAAGATATTTATAGCATCTTTATCATATTTGAGAAGCATTGTTACTTGTTCATACCTTCCTGAAGCAATAACAGCTACAAAGCCAACAATAGCCACAAAAAGTGCAAACACCCCAAAATCTTCAGGTGTATATATACGAGTAAGTATCGGGCTTATAGCTATAGGTATGGCTTGTGCTATAGCAGTGCCTGTCATAAGAGTTAAGACATTTCGGCTAAACTCGCCCTTTGGCTTAAAGAGTCCCATCCTTTACTCTAAAAAAACTATATTTTCATCTTCAAGCTTGTATCTGCTGCCGTCATACGCATCAACTGCAAAGCCATCCGTATCAAACTCAAGTCTGTTTCCTGCGCGGCTTACCCAGCCTATCTGCCTTGCTGGCACACCCGCCATAAGCGCATAAGGCTTCACGTCCTTACTCACGACCGCTCCACTTCCTATGAGCGCATATTCTCCGATTGTAACTCCGCAGACGACTGTCGCATTTGCTCCTATCGAACAGCCATATTTGAGAAGCGTTTTTTTGAACTCGCTTTTTCTGAGTATAAAAGCTCTCGGATTTACGACATTTGTAAAGACCGCGCTAGGCCCTACAAATACGTCGTCTTCAATCTCGATGCCCTCATAGATTGAGACATTGTTCTGCACTTTTACGCCGCTGCCAATCTTGACATTTGAACCGACCACGCAGTTCTGCCCAAAAGAGCAGTTTTGCCCTATTGTTGAGCCTGAAAGTATATGAGAAAAATGCCATATCTTCGTACCGCTTCCGATATGCACATTATCATCCACAATAGAGCTTTCATGGACGAAGAAACTCCCGCCTGCTTCCTTTTTGGAAATCGGTTTTTCTTGTCTGAGGCGCTTTTTCCACTCTTGAGAAGAGATATATTTTTTTTCCATTACGTCACCTTTATGCAAAACGGATGATACTCGCCTCGTAATCCCAAAGGAGTAAGTTCTCGTATCTCCGACACGATATTGATAGAACCTCTGGCATCCTCAAGCCCGAATCCGCCGCCATCTAGTATATCTTGGTAAGATTTTGTATGCAGATCCGTGAAGCCTTCGCTGAACTCTATCTCTTCATCGTTTATCTTAATACTTCTGTATGTCCTCTGCCCTGCGGCTTTTAACTCATTTGGTACATGTTCATAGTTTACGCTCAAAAACCATCTGACGTTCGCGTTTTTAAGCCTCATAAATCCCGCATTTATATCCGCTTGCTTTACATGTACGAAACTCTCTTTTACCTCTCCGAATATCCACGATAACATGTCAAAAAAATGCACGCCTATATTTGAAGCGATTCCGCCACTTTTTGCCTCATCACCTTTCCAACTCGCAAAGTACCATCTGCCCCTGCTTGTTATGTAGGTCAAGTCTATCTCGTAAATCTTGTTTGGATTTTGTTTCAGCTCATCGGCTATTTTTTTCTTCAGCGCGACTATAGAGTCGTGAAGCCTCAACTGCAGCACGGTATACACTTTTTTACCGCTACGACCCTCTATAGCAAGCAGTTCGTCAATCTCTTTTGGATCTAGCACAAGAGGCTTTTCACAAATGGCATGTGAGGCGTTTTGAAGTGCGGCTCTTATATGGCTGTAGTGAAGATAGTTTGGAGAGGCTATGGAGATATACTCTATCTTTTGTTCTTCGCTTCTTTGGCATCTCTCTACAAAACTCTCAAAAAGTTCATACTCCGTAAAAAAATAGGCTTCAGGAAAATTGCTGTCTATTATCCCTATGCCGTCATAAGGGTCAAACGCTGCAACAAGATTGTTTCTTGTCTCTTTTATGGCTTTCATATGTCTTGGAGCAATGTAGCCCGAAGCCCCAATGAGTGCAAAGTTTTTCATATTAAAGTCTCCATGTCGGTTTTTCTACAACACCTTTTACGTCTATGATAATCGGCTCGCCATTTGACATGCTCTCAAATTGCTCCATTGTAATCTCTTTGAATGCGTCATGACCTACTGCTACTACTATAGAGTCATACTTTTTGCCGCTTTGCGGTAAATCTTCTATAAAATTCAGAGGTTTTGTCTCTTTGTCGCTTCTATCTACCCAGTAGTCGTACACTTCAACATGACACTCATACTCTTGCAATTCTTTAATAATATCAAGTACCTTGGAGTTTCTCATATCAGGGCAGTTCTCTTTAAAAGTAACACCCATTACCAAAATATTTGCACCTTTTAATTTTTTGTCGTTTTTAACCATATACTTAATGGTTTTGTCTGCGATTATTTTACTCATACCGTTGTTAATTTGCCTCGCACCCAATATAAGATTTGGCATATATCCGAGGCTTTGTGCTTTATGAGTCAAATAATACGGGTCAACACCTATACAGTGCCCTCCTACCAAACCAGGTTTTAGTCTAATGAAATTCCATTTCGTAGCTGCCGCTTCTATAACGTCATGAGTGTTTATGCCCATAAGGTCAAACATCATAGCCAGTTCATTCATAAGAGCTATATTTACATCTCTTTGGGTATTTTCTATCACTTTTGCAGCTTCTGCCACTTTGATACTAGGCGCCAAATAAGTTCCTGCCGTTATGATAGATTTATAAAGCGCATCAACTTTTTTTGCAATCTCAGAAGTAGAGCCGGATGTGATTTTAAGTATGTTAGTAACGGTATGCTCTTTATCACCGGGATTAATTCTCTCAGGAGAGTAACCGCAAAAAAATGCTTCATTGAACTTAAGTCCCGACTCTTTTTCAAGTATGTGTACGCATACCTCTTCGGTAACTCCGGGATAAACAGTCGACTCATATATAACAATATCGCCCTCTTTAAGTACTCTTCCTACCATCTGTGTTGATTTTATTATCGGTGTTAAGTCGGGCTTATTTGTACTGTCTATGGGTGTTGGAACTGTAACTATATAAATATTACTCTCTTTTATCTCTTTGGTATCTAAAGTAAATTTCATACCGTTTTTTACCGACTCTTTGAGTTGTTCGTTTGTCAACTCCTGAGTTCTGTCAAAACCTCTGTTTAGCTCATCTATTCTGGCTCTGTTTATATCAAAACCTATTACTTTATATTTTTCGCTAAATGCGTGAGCAAGCGGCAACCCGACATATCCGAGACCGATGACGCATATTTTTATCATTTGGTATTTCCGTAAAAACTTTTATACCACTTCACAAATTTTTCAACTCCGACAGCTAAAGGAGTGTCAGGCTTATATCCAAAGTCATTTATCAAACCGCTTACATCTGCATAAGTTGAAACAACGTCACCGTCTTGCATCTCCATAAAGTTTTTCTTTGCCTCTTTGCCGAGTGAAATTTCAAGTGTTTTTATAAAGTCCAAAAGCTGAATCGGTGTGTTGTTTCCTATGTTGTAGATTCTATAGGGTGCGGTTGATCTATCGGCTGGAAGATTTTTAGATTGCTTCGCTTCGCTTGCAATGACAGAAGAATCACTCGCAATCGCAGTTGCAGGATTGTCTATGACCTTTATAATACCATCGACAATATCGCCTACATAAGTAAAATCTCTGCTCATGTTGCCATGATTGAAAACTTTTATGGCTCTATCGTTTAAAATCGCATCGGCAAAAAGCATGGGAGCCATATCGGGTCTTCCCCACTCGCCGTAAACGGTAAAAAATCTCAGCCCCGTAGTCTGGATACCGTAAAGATGACTGTAGGTATGCGCCATCATCTCGTTTGATTTTTTAGTTGCCGCATAGAGGCTTATCGGGTGGTCGGTATGCTCACTCGTCTTAAACGGCTGTGCTTTGTTTAGCCCGTACACGCTTGAACTGCTGGCATATGAGAGATTTTTTACGCCGAAGTTTCTACAGGCTTCAAGGATATTTAAAAATCCCACTACATTACTTTGAATGTATGCATGTGGATTTTCTATAGAGTATCTCACGCCTGCTTGCGCTGCAAGATTACATACAGCATCGAACTTTTCTTCTTCAAATAGTTTATCGATAGCTGCCGTATCTTCAAGACCAACTTTGATAAATTTATGTGTTGCGTAAATTGAAGATTGGATTGCTTGAGTATGTTTGCTATGACATTCATTTGTCACTGCGAGTGAAGCGCGGCAGTCTATCCCAAGTTCATTAAGTCTTGCGTATTTAATATTTACATCATAGTAGTCATTTATATTATCAATTCCAACTACTTCATCACCTCGCTCAAGAAGTTTTTTTGCCAAATGAAAACCGATAAAACCGGCTGTTCCTGTTACTAATATCTTCATTTTTTTCTCATATCTTTCATATTTTCAAGCTCAAGGGCAAGTTCATCATACTCTGTTTTTTTTCTTTGGATAAATTTTTGAGTAAGCTATAGTTTTTCGTTGAAACCTTTTTCAGTCAAAAGGCATTTGTATTGGTTTTTTATTTGCTCATATTTTGAATATTACTGTTTTATATCTTCTGTGGTGCTTAAAGTGTAAAGAGTAACTTTAACTAAATTTTAGTGTAATTACCGTAGCAAAAGAGATTTTTTTTGATTTTTTGAAGTAGAAATAAAATGGTGCGATCGGAGAGATTTGAACTCTCACACCCGTAAGGCACTACCCCCTCAAGGTAGCGTGTCTACCGTTCCACCACGATCGCATAAAAATAAAAGTTGTCGGCAGAAGCCGACAAGAGGAATACTTAAGTTAATTAACCTAAGTAAGGGTTTGCGTAAAGTGCGATTAGAGCAATTACAAGTGCATAGATAACTTGTGCTTCGATCATCGCAAGAGCGATAAACATCGTAGTCATAAGTTTAGCACCTAAACCTGGGTTTCTTGCAGTACCTGCAATTGTAGCAGCAGCAGTATGACCCATACCGATAGCTCCACCAAGAGCAGCAAGACCAAGACCAAGACCTGCAGCGATCATTGAGTACGCTTTAAGTGTTTGGTTTGCAACATCACCATCAGCAGCTAGTGCAGCAGTAGCGAATGCTACCATTAAGAAAAGAATTTTTTTCATAGTTTCTCCATTAAAATTATTACAAACTTTTTCGGCTAGCGTAACCATATCCACAAAGATATAGCAACCCAAACATAAATGCAAGGATTTCCCTACTTAAATTTGATGGCGAATGATACATAAAAAGTGCTAAAAATTACTTTAATGTATACAATTTTATTTACGCACGCCCTAAAGAAATTTTATTGCCTTTAAATTCTAAAATTTCAACATCAATCTCATCACCCTCACTAAGTACGTCACTGACTTTGTCTACTCTTTGATCTGATATTTTAGAGATGTGGATTAATCCGTCTGTTCCGTCAGGCAGCTCTATAAATGCACCGAAATCAACTATTTTTTTAACAATTCCCTTGTACTTATCGCCTACTTTGTACTCTATCTTTGCAACTTTAGGAGCATTGACAATTCCCTCAATGTGTTCTCTAGCAGCCTGTACCCCGCTTTTGCTTTTGCCCGTTACTTTAACTTTGCCCTCTTTTTTATCTATGTCGATTGCTACTTCAAACTTCTCGATTATCTCGCGGATAGTTTTACCTGCTTGACCGATAATCTCACAGATAAAACTTGGGTGAATATGAAAAAAGTCGGTGCTAGGCAGTACGCCGTCGTTAAACTCAATTTTTTTCTCGGCTTCTTGCATAATATCTATAATATGCGCTCTTCCCTCTTTTGCTTGATAAAGTGCTTCTTTTAGTATATTTAAGCTAATGCCACCTAACTTAATGTCCATCTGCATAGCAGTAATGCCCTCTTTTGAACCTGTGACTTTAAAGTCCATATCGCCGTCATGATCTTCAAGACCCATAATATCCGAGAGAATTGCATACTTTTCACCTTCGCTAACCATTCCCATTGCAATCCCGGCAATTGTGTCGCTTGTCTCGATATCTGCCGCCTTAAGCGCCATAAAACCGCCGCAAACCGTTGCCATTGATGATGAGCCGTTTGACTCTAATATTTCAGAGACCAAGCGGACTGTCTGTCCGTTAAGATCTACAGCAGGTTCTAAGGCTCTTTTAGCCAAATTTCCATGTCCTAGTTCTCTTCTTTTTGTACCCATAATCGGGGATGCCTCACCGACGCTAAATCCCGGAAAATTATAGTGAACCATAAAGTTCTCGTTTTGAATGCCGTCATCCGTAAGAGTTTCAAACATCTGTGCATCTTTGGGTCCGCCCATAGTAAGAACGACGAGAGCCTGCGTCTGCCCGCGGGTAAAGAGACATGAAGAGTGTGCGCGCGGAAGAACGTTTGTGCTTATAGATATCGGTCTTATCTCATTTAAAGCTCTGCCGTCAGCTCTGATTTTATCATTTAAAATCTGTGCTCTTACCTGCTCTTTTTTTACCTTTTCAATAGCATCTTTAAGTTCTACTTCATCCCAATGCTCTTGTGTTAACATGATTTTTTTTCTAATCGCTCTTAGAGCAGTAGAGCGCTCTGACTTTGCCATCTGATTCATAGCGGCTTTTATATCTAAAAAGTGATGCTCTTTTACATAACTGACCATCTCTTCATTTATCACATGTGCTTTATACTCTATGGCTTGCGTCTCTTTTTTAAACTCCCCAAAAGCCTCTTCATACTTAGCGTTGCTTTCAAAAAGTAGCTGCTGTGTCTTTTGTAAAATATTTACAAGTTCATCTTCCGCCAACGCATTTGAAATGTGTGTCATGATAACAGGTGCACTCATTGTAGGATCTAGCAACGGGTCAATAACCAAAGTACTGTCTATCTTTTGCGAGCCGATACTTCTCATCTCTATCATCAAAAGCTCATCTTTCGTTCCCGATAGATATAAATCAAGTGTCGAGCTGTTTAACTGTGAGAGCGTAGGATTTAACACCAGTTCCCCATCTATTTTTGCAGCTCTTACGGCAGAGACCGATTTGTTAATATCTATATCGCTCACATACAGAGCTGCAGATGCCGCATTGAGTGCCAGTACTTGTAAATCAGCTTCGGCATCAACACTAAACGTCATGATAGTTATTTGTGTAGGGTGTCCAAAACCCTTAGGAAAAAGAGGTCGAAGAGAGCGGTCTACTATACGAGAAGTGAGCGTTTCAAAATCACTTGGTTTTGTCTCACGCTTAAAAAATCCGCCTGGAATTTTACCCGCAGCATATGTTTTTTCAATATATTGTACCGTTAAAGGGAGAAAATCATCTTTTACTATCTCTGTCTCATCTATTACGACCGTTGCTAAAATAACGGTATCGCCGCTCTTTATCCAAGCTGCTCCGTTAGCCTGTTTTGCGACTTCATGAAACGAGTACTCCTCACTTCTATTTTGTAAATCTACTTTTGCATCATATTTCATTCTTTTCTCCTAATATTTTTTCTATCGTGTCTTCATCTACCTTTTTTAACTCTTCATAATATAAAGATGTTTCTACATAATCATCTATATTGTAAAGAAAGAAAATATTGTCGGTAAACTGCTCTAAAAATGCTAAAACATCACTCGGTATCACAGGAACTGCAATATAAACTGCTTTTGGTTTCATCGCCAAAATCATTTTAAGAGCAGTTAAAAATTTCAATCCAGTTTCACTTCCTTCATCAACCAGCAAAACAACTTGATTATTCATTGGTGCGAAAGATCTTCCCTTTCTATATTGGTATATATAACTAAGAATCTTCTCTTCATGTTTTCTATGCGCTTCGCCGTAAATATAGTCATACTTGATTTCAAACGCGCTCACGAGGTTCTCATTTATAACTATTTCTTCACTCTCACAAACTCTGGCTATCTCGCACTCACTGTTGTTTGGTGCCATGATTGCCTCTGAGAAAAGAAAATCTACGCTGTTTTTATATTTTCCGCGCAGATAATAAGCTAACTCTAAACCGCCTCTTGATACCGCTACTAACTTCCAATTCTCATCTTTTAGTTTTTGCATAGGCACGACATCTTGAAGTTTTTTTGCCGCGTCTTCTCTGTCTTTGAGTATATTTTTATATTTTTTCATGGCTTAATTTGTCTCCGATTTATCAGGTAGTCTATAGACAAATCCCGACAATCTGCCTTGGTCTTTCATAATCGGTTTAAGTCTGATTACCAGATATACAAATCTGTCATATACAGAGTCTGAGAGTCCATTTTGGTTAAGAATAGGTCTGTTGTTTTCAACATAAGTAAGTCCAAAGTCCCAACATCTTTTTTTATATAAAAATCCCACTTCAAAGCTCTTTTTTTCACTTCTCTCTAAATCATAGTCAAGTCTAAAATGGTAAGAGTAGTGTTTGTCATACTTATAGGCTATACTTGAAGTCATATAGCTTGTAATAGGTGTGTACGTAGCAGTTGGTACCAAAAAACTATCTTTGTACATGTGAGACAATCCTACATTTAAGTTCTCTGTATTGTACGATATTTTGTTGAAATTTTTAGAAAAAGTATTCTCGTCATAGTTATAAAACATATTGTTATAAAAATTGATACTATCGGTAATCTGGTAGTTAAGCTCGTTCTCAAGTTCACCCGCTCCTCCACCGATCTCTTTATAAGAGATATTTTGTGCCAGCCTGTGATAAAGTATCTGATTTCCGGAAATATCATAGAGATAGTGAGAGAAATAGAGCTGTAGATTCTCCTCTATCTCTATAATATTGTAAAATTAACAAATCGGTTGTGATTGATTTGCTTTTACAGAGCAGTAATCCTTTTGCTCATCATAGTAACCGTTTTCATACTCCAAGCCTGCTACCTGATACTTTGCTCCAAAATCTACGACATGCGTCACTTCTTCATAAGCACGTGTTAACTGAGTAGACAATGAGAGGTTATGATAATTTCTTGCATATATTCCACTCTCATAATTATTTGTTGAAGGAGTTTTTTCTTCGCCTTTAAACCCCGTATGTTGTGCATAAAGGCTAGCTTCATAAGAGAGATTTAAAGTCTCATCAAAAAACGATTTTTGAAAAGCTAAAGGAATATTTATATCAGTTTGAACCGCACTCTTTCCAATCTCTCTATAATAGTTGTTACTTTTAATATCTAAGCTGTACAGAAAATGATCGTCTAGCAATGTATCTAAATAACTATGATAGTGAAGTGCAGGAAGGTTTTGAAGTGTCTCTTTATTACTGTCGAGAGTTAAATTTTTATAATGTTTAAAATATGCTCCGAAATAGTCCTCATCCGTATTGTAAAAAAGATTTACTCTTGAGAGAAGTTGTGTAGCGGTAGCATTTTTTGTAGTATCATTTGTCGAGAGGTTGATGTAATCGACATCATTCATATTGACAATATCGGCATAAAGAGCTGACTGACCTTCAAAACTTGTGCCAAACCACTCATTTATTACATCACTGTTTTCATATAGAAAATCAAAGCCGTAATGCTTTTTATTTGCCAACTCATTTTCAAGAAAATATTTCTCTTTTTCTTTAAAATAACCCGCACTTAAAGAGCCTTTTGAAACTTTTGAGTCTATAAATCTGAGTGTAGTGTAAAGTCCTGAACCGCGATTTGTTCGTATTTGAGGTTTAACCTCAAGATCCCACCAGTTTTGTTCAGCTATATAAAGCGCCTGTTCGTAGTAAAGCCCCTCTTTTGAAGAAAGACCCACCATAGGAGGCAAGAGACCGCTTCTTCTCTTTGTATCTAGCGAATACCCGAAATATGGCGTATAAAATACAGGAATATCATATATATAAATCCTAGCATTATAGAGGTTTAGCCACATCGTATCCGTGTTATAGTACGATGACGTAAACTCCATTTTCCATATAGGATTATTTGGGTCACATCCGCTTGTAACTCCGGTCTCAACATCTACTTGAGTATCCTTTGCATAAGAACCTTCACCGCTAATCCATACATCTGCTGTTTGTTCCTGCATGTAAAAGGGTTTAAATGTTCTCTCTTTGTTCGCTATATTTAGTTTTGCGTACTCTCCAAGAAACTTAATACTTTCGCCTTTATTTGCTCTAATATTTCCAAAAAGTTCAAGCTCTGCGTTGTTTCTATCATACACAGCTTTTTTTGCACGCAGATAATAGTCTTGATAAATGACAACAACTTCTCCATCAGCTATTACGATATTATCTTTTGTATCCATACTCGTTGCATAAACTTCAACCTTGTCATTGCCAATAATGCCGGTAGCAAAAATGGTTAAAAGAAGGAGCAGCTTAAACATTGACTACCAAAGTTTTAGCGCTTTTGTCATGCCATGTCTGTCTTGCAGGGTCCATTAACCCCCATACAAATCCAAAGTAAAAAAGCATCTCACTTATAACCCTGACAATTGCACGATTAAGAGAGACAATAACATTGGGTTTTTGCATAGTATCAATCTCTACAACCCTTATCTTCATGACAATTTTGCCTAAAGTCGCGCCGTACTGCATTACAAAAAAAGCTTGATAAACAACTTTCATAACCATATATTCTAAAACAAACGTATTTGTAAGAATAATCATCTCTTCAACCGTTTTAGCATTGAAAAAAGAGTCTCCGAGTGCAATAATAAGCAAAAGAGAAAGCAGCATCTCATCTATAAAAAATGCCATACCTCTCTTTTTTATAGGGGCTAACGTCATTCCCTCTTGATAAAGTCTGCTATTAATCTCTTCGTTCACTTTACTTCTTTTTAAAGCGCTTGATAGGCTATGTCTGTTCTGAGTTTTTTACCTGCAAAATGAACCTGTCCGCATCTCATGTATGCTCTGTCTCTTGCCTGCTTTATACTCTCTCCGATACCGACACAAACCAAAACTCTCCCGCCATCTGCGTACAATATACCATCAATCATGCTTACACCCGCATAAGAGATATGTGTATACTTCTCAATCTCTTCATGATGTACATCATCAATTATAATTTCAGCCGGTGTTGAACTTGAGTAGGGATAGTTTGCGCTTGCCATAACTACGCCTACTGCATATTGGTTTGAAAACTCTACTTTTATTTCGCCGAGTCTGTTTGTAGCAGCTTTATAAAACATATCGCTTACGCTTGAAGTCATAAGCGGCATAAGAATTTCACACTAAGGGTCTCCAAAACGAACATTGAACTCCAGAGTAATAGGCTCGCCGTTTACAACCATAATCCCGATAAAAAGAACACCCTCAAAAGGTGCGAGCTCTTTTTTCATTCCATCAAGCGTAGGACGGATTATCCTCTGCTTTACTTTTTCATAAAGTGCTTCATCAACTAAAGGAGTAGGAGCATAAGCACCCATTCCCCCCGTATTTGGTCCCTCATCGTTATCTTTAAGTCTTTTATGGTCTTGCGCGGCAGGAAGCAAAATATAGTCATCTCCGTCACAAACGGCGAACATGGAGAGCTCATAACCATCTAAAAACTCTTCTACTACGACTTTATGTCCTGCATCGCCAAAGCTTTTTCCGCTTAACATCTCAGATATCGCAACTTTTGCCTCATCATGATTTTGCGCGATTATAACGCCTTTACCGCCGCAGAGTCCATCTGCTTTGACAACGATTGGAGCAGTTAGGGTATCTGAAAATTTAAAAGCATCCTCAATTGAAGCCGTCTCAATGTAGCGCGCTGTAGGGATATTATACTTTGCCAAAAAGTTCTTCATGTAGACTTTTGAACCCTCAAGCTGAGCCGCTTCTTTGCTTGGTCCAAAAATAGTAAGTCCTAGTGATTTAAAAATATCGACAACTCCGTCTACTAGCGGGGCTTCAGGACCGACAATAGTCAAATCAATACCACTCTCTTTTGCATAAGCAGCTAAATCGTTATAATCTTTAATGTTTAGATTTGTTCCCAAGGAGCTTGTTGCACCGTTTCCGGGCATAAAAAAAAGTTCATGAACCTCTTCTTCGTTTAATATTGCTCTGGCAATAGAGTACTCTCTGCCACCGCTGCCCAAAATTAAAATTTTCATCAACACTCCATAAATAAGTTAAAAAATATCTGCTCAATCTATCAAAATAGACTAAACATATATCTCTGTTAAAGCAGCCCGGACAGCCGTCTCGCATTTGGCTTGGTTCTAAAAGCCGAATTTGGGCGAAGAGAGTATTTTATAACGGCGGCATTGTCTCGACAGAGTTAACGTATCTCAAACGACAACACCGACACACAAAAATCCTACGTGTTCGCTACTTGAAAATGTAGAACCCTCATTGGTGCGGTTTCTCGAACTATCCAGACTACTTATATGATTATACAAAAAAAATTCTTGAATTTTCTTTTAAAGGCTCAGTGCAAGCTCGATACAGCTCTCTATTGATGTTTTTTCACTGATTATATATTTTATACCCTCTGGCAAACTTTTTGCAGTTGTCGTACCTATAACTATGATTTTGGCATCAGGGTGTATAGAGTTGTTTTTCAAAAAGCACTCTACCGATGAGGGAGATGTAAAAATCAGAGTAGAATCATCATTTACTCTTGTATCCAGAATCTCTTTTGAACACTCACTTACATAAAGAATTTCATAATCTATTTTATACCCCTCATCTTGACTTCTTTTAACAAAATCAGAGGCTATAAGCTCAGCTCTTAGATAGAGCCATTTTGTCTCTTTGGGAAACTCTTTTATATTTTTAGCAAGATTATCCCCATATCCGTCGCCGACTGCCAAAACTATGCCGCCAAACTCTTTATAGGCAACTGCAGTCTTTATAGAAACACAAAGTGCAGGAATATTTATAAAATCTTTTTTATCATGCTGCTCCAGTGCTTTTACGGTCTGTTTGGATGTAATGATAAGATGGTCGTATTTTGAAAAATCGATATCAGGTTTCAAATACCTGACATCTAAAGATTTAACATTGATTGCATATTTGCTTTTAGAAGTAGCAAAAAGATAGATTTTTTTTGTCATATCCTTAAATTATTCCCACTCTATTGTAGCAGGCGGTTTAGAAGATATGTCGTATACTACACGGTTTATGCCATCAACTTCATTTATAATTCTTCTGCTTATTCTCTCTAATAAATCATGCGGAAGATGAGCAAATGTAGCCGTCATTCCATCAACAGCTTCAACAACTCTAACACAAACAGTATTGTCGTACGTACGGTTATCGCCCATAACACCGACTGATTTTACGTTTAGTAAAACAACGAATGCCTGCCATGTTTTAGCATAATACCCGCTCGCTTTTAACTCATCTAACAAAATAACATCAGCTTCTCTAAGAAGGGTCAAATCAGCTTCATTTACATCACCCATGATACGTATTGCAAGCCCTGGTCCAGGGAATGGATGACGGTTAATCATTGATTCGGGAAGTCCTAATTCTAAACCGATTTTTCTCACTTCATCTTTAAAGAGCTCACGAAGAGGTTCTATAAGTTGAAAATCCATCCAATCAGGAAGCCCGCCTACGTTGTGGTGCGATTTTATAACCTCAGAAGGGCCGTTTACAGAGATTGATTCAATAACGTCAGGGTAAAGAGTACCTTGAGCCAAAAATTTAATGCCGTCATGCTTTTTTGCCTCTTTTTCAAACTCTTCGATAAAAGTATGCCCTATAATCTGACGTTTCTTCTCAGGATCGCTTACTCCTGCAAGTTTGCTTAAAAAGTTCTCTCTTGCATCTACTACAACCAAAGGAACTTTTAGGTTGATTTTAAAAACCTCTTCAACCTGTTCTCTCTCGCCTTTGCGCAAAAGTCCGTTATCAACAAAAACCGGAACCAGCTGATCTCCGATTGCTTCATAAAGCATCGCCGCGACAACAGAACTGTCAACGCCTCCGCTTAATCCGCAAAGAACTTTTCCGTTGCCCACTTTTTCGCGAATAATTTTAATCTGCTCTTTTAAAAAGTGTTCCATCTTCCATTTTTCTGTGACCCCGCAAATATTTTTTGCAAAGTTACGAAGCATCAAATAACCCTCTTCAGAGTGTTGGACTTCAGGATGGTACTGCATTGCGTATATTCGCTTTTGTTCATTTGCAACCGCAGCGTAAGGAGAGTTTGCAGATGTTGCGATAGGTTCAAATCCCTCAGGCAGAACATCAACCTTATCGCTGTGACTCATCCAGACTACTCTTTCATCGTCACAATCTTTTAAAAGCGGTGAGCAGTTCTCACCTGCATTTATTATCTTGAGTTCAGCTTTTCCGTACTCATGATGACTTGCTCTGATAACGCTTCCGCCAAAGTCAACCGCAATTCTCTGCATGCCATAACAGATACCAAGAACAGGAATGCCCATATTGTAAACACCCTGATCTACCTGATATGCGTCTTTGCTGTATACTGAAGATGGACCGCCGCTTAGGATAATTCCTTTTGGATTTTTTGCTTTAATATCCTCCACGCTGACATGATAAGGAAGAATCTCACAATAGATTTTATCTTCACGCAGGCGGCGAGCTATAAGCTGAGTATACTGAGAGCCAAAATCTAAAACTATGATGCTGACATTTGTCATCTGATTACCTTTAAAAGAGTGTTTTGAAGTGCCAAAGAGGCGTTGAGTAGGGGGAGTACCCTTTTCACAATGTGAAAGGATACAATAATTAAGATTAATATTTAATGATAGAAACCCAATACTTCATACTGAACGTACCAGATAGCGATAGAGACTACATAACCTATAAAGATAGTCCATGCATATTTCATATGAGAGCTAAAAGTATAGATACCCGGAAGTTTTCCCATAACACCGACTCCTGCAGCCGAACCAAAAGAGATTAGAGAACCGCCGACTCCTGCCGTGAGGGTTACAAGCATCCATTGATCAAGCCCCATGTCAGGATTTGCTTTTAGTACTGCCGACATGACAGGAACGTTATCTACGATTGCAGATAAAAATCCGACTCCTATATTTGACCATGTAGGTCCAAGAACGGACGGATCGTAAACCACCGCTGCAAGTGCGAGCCAGCCTATGAAATAAAGTGCACCGACAGCGGCTAAGATACCAAAGAAAAAGAGAAGCGTATTGTTCTCTATTTTACTCATGGATTCAAAGATATTGAGATGTGAATTATACTTTCTCTTAAGTCTGTATTGGTAAATTTTAAGAAGCGCCAAACCAAACATCATACCCCACATAGCAGGAAGATGAAGAAGCTGGTGTGAAAGAACCGCCGATGCAATCGTAATTATACCAAGAGCGATTACTTTGTCTGCCCCCTTCATAAGCTCAGGAACCTTCTCTGTTGAGACATCAAAATCAGGCTGAGTCTCAGGAACGAACTTGCTTAACAAAAATGCAGTGACTAAATAGCCTCCGATTGATGCCGGAAAAAGAAACATAAAGTCGGTAAATGCGCCTTTTCCTGCCGTCCATGCCATAAGTGTAGTAATGTCTCCAAACGGACTCCATGCACCGCCCGCATTTGCAGCGACAACAATATTTATTGCGCCCGGAACCAAAAACGAGATTTTTTCACGCTCAATTGTAATAAGCACTGTTGAGAGGATAAGCGCCGTCGTCAGGTTGTCGGCAATCGGCGAGAGAAAAAATGCCAAAAATCCAGTCAACCAGAAAAGTTTTCTATAGCTGTACCCTTTTGAGATAAGATTGTATTTTAACTTCTCAAATACATTCATGTGAATAAGAGTCTCAATGTATGTCATGGCAACAAACAAGAAGAAAAAGATCTCTGCTATCTCAAGGATTAGATGCTGCGCCTGCGTGTGGACGAGTTCCATGTTTAAATGATTTAACATGTAGTAAATTGCGATAAGAATAAACATAAACGTGCCGATAAAAAGAGCCGGTTTAGCTTTGTCTATATGATATTTCTCCTCCATCGCAACAAAATAATAACCTATAACAAATATTATAAGCGCCCCAAATCCGACCCATGTAAATGTCAAGTCCGGAATTACGTCAGTGCTGCCGCCCGAACTTGCAAATGCAAAACTAAAACTCAACATAATAATTAACAACTTAATCATTACTATCCTTTTTAATAAAATGTACCCCGATTGACTCATCTCTTGCTAACGCCGCAACGACAATCTCTCTTGCTGTCAGTAAACGAAATTTGAGAAGTTTACCAATTTTTTCATTTAAAAGAGCATTAATCTGACTCAATGCACTCTTCAAACCGCTTTTTGTTCTTACTATGGAGACATTTTCCCACATGATTTTACGCAGAAGATTTTTTTTCTCTTTGTCCTCTTTAAGACTAATTACCTCATCACTAACTTCAAACGTAACATCTTTTTTCGGGTGTCTTTTTTTAAGCATATCCTCTACGGCTCTTTTGCCAAAAACAAGACCTTCTAAAAGTGAGTTTGAAGCAAGCCTGTTTGCTCCGTGAACTTTCGTAGATGCGACTTCACCTATCGCATAAAGAGATTTAATATTTACAACTGCACCGTTTATATCCGTCTTAATCCCGCCTATTGCATAGTGAAAAGCCGGGGAGATAGGAACTCTCTGTTTTGGTACGTTAAAGCCCAAAAGTTGCAGATTTTTATAAATATTTGGAAATCTTTGCGTAAAGTAGACATGGTCAAAATTTTTAAAAGAGAGGTAAGTCTGCATACCTGTTTTTTTGCTATGCTCATATATCGCCTTGCTGACTATATCTCTAGAAGCAAGTTCACCCCTCTCATCATAATCAAAAAGGAATCTTTTACCCTTTTCATCCTCAACGGTAGCACCTTCACCTCTTAGCGCCTCTGTCAAGAGAAGCTTTTGCGCAGAGTTATTGCCTACATATACGGTCGGATGAAACTGCATCATCTCCATGTCGGCAAGTTCTATCCCTTTTAAGACACAAAGCCCCTGCATATCGGCACTGATACATGGAGCGTTTGTATGGTACTCATAGAGTGAGCCTACCCCGCCGCTCGCAATAATTACGTTATCGGCGTATATATTTCTGCTCTCTCTATGGTCCAGCACCGTAACACCGTAACATTCACCGTCTTTTATAAGCAGGTCTACAACCCTCGCATCACTTAACATGGGATGCGGATTTTGTTCTAGCAAAAAGTAGTGCATATGCCTGCCTGTCGCATCGCCGCCTGCATGAAGTATGCGCTCTTTTGAGTGCGCCGCCTCTTTTGTATAGAGCAGATTTCCATCTTTGTCTCTGTCAAAATGAAACCCGCGAGCTATCAAATCATCGATAATGGCTCTTGAATTTTCGCTTAAAACTCTCACCGCTTCTTCATTACAAAGCCCTGCTCCTGCGTCAAGCGTATCTTGTACATGTAGAGGGATATCCTCCGCATCAATTGCCAAAGCTATACCGCCCTGCGCATAAAAACTATTGCATTTAAAGGTCTCTCTTTTGTTGATTATAAGAACTTTTTTTGTACGAGGAAGGTGCATTGCTGCGTAAAGTCCGGCGACACCAGCACCTATAATTATTACATCGTATTTCATCTATTTTCGTTACTGCTTTCATGGTTGTCGCTTTTTTTGATAATAAACTTTACGTTCTCATCACTTTGCGGCGTTTCTTGATAATATGGATCTGCTTTGTATCCACATCCACTCAAACTTAATAAAAACATTGTTATAATTATTGAATGAAAAACGCCAGTCAAATTATAAATTCTCTTCAAAGTAGACCTCAACTCTCTAAGTTATCTTATTATAAATGCATAAAAATAGTGCAATCAATGTTTACGCCGCCTGTACAGAAAATGATTAATTTTGCCTATATAAAAAACAGAACCCTGTTTTTCGTCTTTAACCACCCCATCGGGAAACAAGAGTTTGATAATAATATACAAAGCATTAAAAGTGCTTTAAAGTTTCATATGCCGCTCGAGTGCGAAGAGTGCGGCGCGCCTCTTTTTGATGAAATAAAAGCTTTTGTAACACATACGCCAAAAAAAAACATACAAGAGTATAAAGAGATAAAACATGTCTACCAAGAGCGCTCAAGCGGGAATTTTGAGATAAATGTACATGACGAAAAACTAAACTCCCTTATCCGCTCCATCCAAGAGATTATAAAAAAAGCAAACAAAAATGAATCTTGAAGAGACTATAAAACAGCTGCCCGACTCTGCGGGAATCTACCAATATTTCGACAAAGAGGGACATCTGCTCTACGTCGGCAAAGCAAAGAGTCTTGCAAAAAGGGTAAAAAGCTACTTTAGTTTCACGCCTAACTTAAAGCCAAACACAAACCTCTCAAGCAGAATCACAAAGATGATTTCACAAACCGTCTCGATGAACTACATAATCGTAAACTCCGAACATGACGCGCTTATTTTGGAAAATTCGCTTATAAAACAGCTTGCACCCAAATACAACATTCTTCTTCGCGACGATAAAACATACCCTTACATCTACATAGACAACTCATGTGAGTATCCGCGTTTTGAGATAACGCGAAAAATCATAAAGTCTCCAAACATAAAGTATTACGGTCCCTACTCCGTGGGTGCGAGAGATATTTTAGATTCTGTTTATGAGTTGTGCCGTCTTGTGCAAAAAAAAGGCTCTCTCAAATCAAAAAAACTCTGTCTCTACTACCAGATAGGAAAATGTCTGGGTCCATGTGAGAAGGATGTCTCAAAAGAGGAGTACGCAAAAGAGTTGGATTTAGCAAAAGAGCTGATTCAAAACAAAAAAGCACTCTTAAAAAAGCTACAAGAGAAGATGCACTTTTATGCAAAAAATCTAAGGTTTGAAGAGGCCGGAGTGCTAAGAGACAGATGTGAGAGAATCGGCCGTTCAGAGATTAAGAGCGAGATAGATTTTGCAAGTGATGAAAATTATGACATCTTTGTTATTGGGCATACTGAGCATAAAGCCGTTGTCGTGCGTATTTTCATGAGAGAGGGCAAAATAATCTCATCATCCCATGACTATATACAGCTGCATGAAGGGTATGATGAAAATGAGCTTTACCAAAGAGTGCTTATGGAATTTTACTCTAGCGGCAAACCGCCAATTGTTGCACCCATTTTAGTTGCATCTGATTTTGAGGGCAGAGAGATAATTGAGAGCTATCTCACAACTCTTTTTGAGAAAAAAGCAGAGATACGAGTGCCCAAAAGAGGAGATAAAAAACAGCTTATCGACCTCGCACTCATCAATGCAGCGGAACTTTTAAAACATGAACGCAAACAAAATTCAGATGAGATACTCCCTCAACTCAAAGAGCTTTTTTGTTTGCAAAAACTTCCGCTAAGAGTAGAAATATTTGACAACTCTCACATGTCAGGCGTTGCAACCGTCGGTGCCATGGCAGTATATGAAGAGGGTAAATTTGATAAAAAAAGTTACAGAACTTATCATCTTCAAGCCAGAGACGAATACTCACAAATGAGAGAAACACTCACAAGAAGAGTCCAAAGCTTTTCAAAAAACCCTCCTCCGGATTTATGGATAATTGACGGCGGAGCAACGCTTTTAAGTCTCGCTCTTGAGATTTTACAATCAAACGGCACTTTTTTAGACGTCATTGCTATATCAAAAGAGAAGATAGATGCTAAAGCACATCGTGCAAAAGGAAAGGCGAGCGACATCATCCACATAAAACTAGCAAGTAGCGATTGCGAAGCAAAGTTTCCTCAAAAAGATGATATTTTCAGGCTCAAAGATAGTGACAAAAGGCTTCAGTGGGTGCAAAAACTAAGAGACGAAGCGCACCGATGTGCCATAAATTTTCATAAAAAAACAAAACTAAAACTAGACCAAGAGAGCAAGCTTTTAGAGTTAAAAGGCATATCTCAAGCAAAAATAATCAAGCTGCTAAAACATTTCGGTACATTTGAAACACTAAAAACAGCAACTCTCGATGAGATAAATTCTGTTTTAAATATGAAAGATGCAAATACGATAAAGAATATTTACAAATAAGTTTTTTTTTAAATTATTAATGCTATATTTAGCGTAACTTGTAGCGGCTGTTATATCAAGTAAAGGTTTTTTATGAACAAAGTAATACCAAAAGATGAAGAGAAGATTTTCAAAGGCAAAGTTGCTATTAGCCAAACTGATTTAGAAGGCAACATAACTTTTGTAAATAGAAAATTTTGCGAGATATCAGGCTACACTACCGATGAGTTGCTGCTCAGTAATATTAATATAATCAAACATCCTGATGTTGAGACGGCTACTTTTGAAAAAATGTACAAAACCCTCCATGACGGTCAAGTTTACAACGGCATGCTTAAAAATCTTCGCAAAGACGGTCGCTATTATTGGGTAGATATAGAGATTGCCCCGATTTTCGACAATAATTTGCAGATAACGGGTTTTATCTCTCTAAGCAAACCCTCTGCACGAAAAAATATTCAACAAAAAACCGATAGAACAAACTAAAAAGGGTTAAAATGTTAATCTATAATCATAAAAAAGAATTTTTAGGAATCGATGAGAGCTATTTAAAAGCTCTCGGTCTATCCAGCCTGGCAGAACTTCAAAACGAAGCGGATGATTTTGCCGATCTTTTTGTAAAATCTCCAGGTTATATTCATAACTTTAAACATGTGCACTGGATTGATTACATTACATGTAATGATGAAGGTGTTGACTCTAAAGCCATAATAAATGTTAAGGGCAAGGACTACTCTACTTCCATAGATATCAAGACAATCTATCTAGTTGATAATCCTTCAAAGAAAGCCTATAGAATAAACCTCCCAAATATAAAAGCTTTATCAGACGAACAAAGCCAACAAATTTCTGCAAAAATCACTCAAAAAAACCCGCCTCAAATCTCTTTTGACCCGTATGAGTTAGATTATAATGAAACTGAATCTATAACGCAGCAGAGACAAGATAGCGCACCAAAAGCGGATTATGAAAATCTCTCTTTAGATGCCCAAATAGACGAAGATGAAAACAACTTTATGCCTGAACCTATCCTTGAACAGAGTAAGGAAATTCCAAAACAGCAGCCTAATCAAGAAGAAGATATTCCCAAAGATGAAGAAAAAAACTCTTTTATAAACTATGTTTATAATCCGATAACAGCTTCAGAAGAGCTTGGTCTGCCTGTTGACTTAGTTGAGGAATTTATTCAAGACTTTATTGCTCAAGCAAACAGTTTTAAAAGTGCCCTATATGAATCTGCAAAAAATAGAGATTTAGACAGTTTAAGGATACGCTCTCATAAGCTAAAAGGTGTTGCGGCTAATCTAAGGATAGAAGACGCTTTTGATGCCCTAAGCAAAGTAAATTCACTGGAGGATTATGAGGGGATTAAAGCAAATCTTGACAGGCTCTATAAAATTATAAACAAACTTTCAAATAAAACTCATTTGATAATCGAAGAATCTGCTTTAGCAAAAGATGTAGAAGAAGAGTTTGAAGATGAGTTTGTTTTATCGATTAAAGAAGATATACCAAGCACAAATGCCGAGGACTCTTTAGTTCCCGATTCTATAGAGCTTCCTGAACTCGCTGATGACGAATTTTTAAATAACCATCTAGCAACGGATGAAGACATTTCAATAGAAGATGAGATTATAGATGAAGACTTAAGGGCATTTGAAGAGAACTATAATACTACTGAAATTTTATTTAAATACGATAAAAAAAGAATAGCTCATGAGATGGGTTTAAGCATACAAAACTTTAATGAACTCTTTGAAGATTATGTAAATGAAGCAAAAAACCTCTGTGATTCTATGCTTGAGTCTCTCCAGAAAGAAAATAGAGATGCGTGCAAAAATGCGGCAGTTAAACTAAGCGGCATGAATGAAAATATGAGAATCCATGATTTTGATGACGAATTAAAGGCTATAATCAGCCATTCTGATGATATAGATTCTAAAGCTCTTGTCCAAAAAATAGTTTCGAAATTAAATATAATTTCAAACCATATAGGATAAGTTATGGAGCTTGGATTAAAAAACAGACTAAAACTCATAAGCCTTCTGCCAATTATTGTACTCTTTACAATTAGCAGCTACCTTGTTTACAGCTCATATGTGCAATACAAAGAGGCACAGCAGCTGCAAATCAAGCTGGAGGAAAACAAACTTCTAAATGAAGTGGTCGGTAACCTCGCGCGAGAACGCGGCATGAGCGCCATGTATCTTGGAGGTAAAACAGAACACCTCTTAGAATCTCTTAATAAACAAAGAAAAATTATTGATAAAAAAATAGAAAATTATATCAAAAGCGCAAAACAGAACGAAACTCTGAATCTTGAGAACTTTATAACATCTATGCGAAAGATAAAAGACACAAGAGCACTTATTGATAACCACACGATTGAGTTTGAAGAGATGTTTATGGACATATATTCTGCGACTCAAAAAAAGCTGATTAAACACTTAGAAGAACTTAGCCAAAATCAGCGCGACAAAGAAATCGGCGAACTCTACTCTTTATATATCTCGATGGTTTATGCCAAAGAAGCATCGGGTGTTGAGAGAGGGTACATGTCCTATATTATCTCCAGCTCTACACACTTAATAGGCAGGGATTTAAATAACTGGTTTTCTATTATCGCTAAAGCAGACTCTCTAAATTACGAAGGAATACAAAACAAAGAACTGGTACAGAAACTAGATGTTATTTTTAAGACCAAAAAAAACCAAGAGCTATCAGATGATATAAACAGCCAAAGAACAGCGATTATTGCGCTTGCGAACAGCGGCAAATACGAAATATCTTCTGAGGTTTGGTTTAAAATGCTCTCAGACAAAATCAGCATTATTTCTGAAGCTGAAGATCTGCTTCTTAACGCAATTGATATCAGAGCGGAGGAAGTACAAAAAGAGTCTCTGCAAATGTTATCAATAATTCTTGGAATTTGGCTGATAGCTATTATCCTTGCCGCTCTTGGCTATATACTTTCTAATGAAATTGCAAATAACATTAAACATCTAGAGAGCATCTTGAAAAAAGTTGCTCAAGATTATGACTCGCAGGATAGAAAAATCAACCTCCAAACAGTTCAAGGCACCGACCTTGCATATGCACTATTAGAAGAGATAATCGAGCAGACCAAAAAAGATAAAATTTCTGCTCAAGAAGCCAGTGAAGCAAAATCTATGTTCTTGGCGAATATGTCGCATGAGATTCGTACTCCGCTAAACGGTATTGTTGGATTTACCGAACTTCTCAAAGATTCGGGACTGCAAGAGGAGCAGAGTGAGTTTGTAGACATTATTGAAAAAAGTTCTGAAAATCTTCTTGAAATTATCAACAATATTCTTGATTTGTCTAAAATAGAGAGCAATAAACTGGAAATCGAAAACATTGCTTTTAATCCTGTAGTTGAATTTGAGAGTGCAGTTGAAGTATATGCGGTTCGTGCAAGTGAAAAAAATATCAATCTCGGCTGTTTTATAGACCCAAGCCTTGAATTTCCACTCAAAGGAGACCCTACAAAACTTAAAGAAGTTATCATAAACCTTCTTTCAAATGCTGTTAAATTCACAAACAATGCAGGCTCAATAGATGTAAACATAAGAAGAGTAGAGTCCGGTGAAATTGCAAAAGCACGTATCAAATTTGAGATTCAAGACAACGGTATCGGTGTGAGTGAAGAACAAAAATCCAGAATTTTTGAAGCATTTTCACAAGCTGACACTTCCATTACCCGCAAATATGGCGGTACCGGTCTAGGACTTACAATTTCTAGCAGCTTTATCAATTTAATGGGCGGTAAACTTGACCTTGATAGCAAAATCGGTGAAGGCACTACATTCTTTTTTACTCTTGATTTTGATGAAGTTGAAACACTTACAGAAGGTTATAAAGATAGTTTTAACAACTTAAAAGCACTCATATTAAGCGACCCTCTAAAGATTAAAAAACAGGATAAGTATTTAAGAGAATATCTTGATTATTTTTGTATCGGTTACACTACATTTAAAGATATAAACAAAATAAATTCTCTTCAAAAAGATATAAACTACAACCTCCTTTTTGTCGATTACGATTATGTGGATGACAAAGCTCTTGAAGAACTCTCAAAACTGTCTCCTGAACTTATAGTTTTAACTAAATCAAACTTGATGAAAAAAGTAGATGCTTTGGGTCTTGATATATTTAAAATTCTATATGAACCTCTACATGTATCAAAAATAAAACAGATGTTGGAAAACTACATTTCAGCAAACGCTTCTATACAAGTTCTTAAAAAACAACCTCACAAAAAATTTGACTTAAACACCTCAAGATTTGTTGCGAATGTTTTAGTGGCGGAAGACAATATTATCAACCAAAAACTTATAAAAAGAACACTTGAAGATTTGGGACTTACCGTCACTATCGCAAATAACGGTCTTGATGCATTCCAAAAGAGAAAAAACGGCAATTTCGATATGATTTTTATGGATATCCAGATGCCGTTTTTAGACGGTGTTGAAGCTACGGCGGAAATTTTAGAGTGGGAAGAGGACTATGACCGACCTCATGTTCCTATAGTCGCCTTAACGGCAAATGCACTCAAAGGAGATAGAGAAAGATTTCTCTTGGCCGGTCTTGATGAGTATACCACTAAACCGTTGGTACGCTCAGAAATCATCTCTGTTTTAAATAAATTTTTTGCAAATCACATAATAGATGTTAGCGATTTGACAAAAATTGCCAATGATAAAAAAGAACAAAACAGTACTGATGCAATACAAGAGGCAATTATAGAAAAATTAGCTGAAACGGTAGAGAACCCATCTAAACCACTCTACAGAGCAGATATTCTTATCGCTAAGAAAAGTGATTTTGAAACAAGACTATACACAAAAATCATAGAGGGAATCGGTCTAACTGAGCTTTCGCACCTAATTTTAATCGATATGCTTTCTAAAACAACTGTAAGTAGGGCATAGTAATAAAATACTCCATGGTACTTGACACTAGTNAAAAAAACTGAAAAATACATGTCAATAGATATGACAAATGCTGAGAGAATACCGCTACTACCGAATGTAACACTATAAAATTAGGTGCGAAAGCTCAGGGTCTAACTTATGAAGTGGCTTCTTCACTTGTCGATTTTGAAGAGTTGATAGAAAATTACTCTTACAAAGTAGTTCTTTTCGACAAAGAGTATAACAACTTAAATGTAGCAAAAATATCTTCAAGTATAAGAAAACTGAGTACTTCAAACGGTCTTGATTCTCATATCGTGCTTATTGACGACTCCGTGCATAAAAATGCCACAGAGCAGCAAGAACATGTAGATGAAATCATAAATAATGTTGTAAATAGAGAATTACTGCAATCTCTGTTTAACAAATACGCTTAAAAGGTAGAATGACATGTTAAAAGAATTAGTAGTATTAGCTGTAGATGATGATTTGATAAATCTTAAGCTTCTTAAATCAATGCTTATGAAAAATCCAAATGTAAAAGAAGTTCTTGAAGCAAAAAATGGGGTCGATGCTATAGATATCATAAGAACAAGAGATGATATCAATCTCATTCTTTTAGATATTATTATGCCGATTATGAATGGACTGGAGATGCTTAAAGTTGTTCGCTGCGACGAAAATATAGAGCAGGTTCCAATCATCGTGCTTACGACAGATGAAACTAAAAAAACAGAAGCACTAGAACTTGGAGCAAACGATTTCTTAATGATACCTATAAGAAATGGTGAACTGACTCAAAAAATAGAGTCTCTTATTTTATGAGCCAAAAAGAGGTTTTACACTAAAACGTGTTTTAAAACCTCTTCAATCCTGCTTACCCCGATTATCTCCAAAGCATCCCTTACTTCTTTTGGGATATCCTCTAAATCTCTCTCATAATTTTTTAACGGAATGAGAACTTTACTTATGTCAGCTTTGTGTGCCGCAATAAGCTTCTCTCTAAGCCCGCCGATAGGGAGTACGTCACCACTGAGGGAAACTTCACCCGTCATTGCAATTTCAGAACGTACTTTTTTAGAACTTAAAATCGAAGCTATAACGCTTACCATAGCTATACCCGCACTAGGTCCATCTTTTGGCGTTGCACCGTCTGGTACATGTATATGAATGTCGTAGCGTTTGTAAACTTCACTAGGGTCTATCTCCGTATTTTCTTCTCTCTCTTTAACTGTGAGCGGAATATTTTGCAAATCAATTTTTAATTTTTTTGTATCTATTAATGTTTTTACCACGCTGTATGCGATAAGTGCCGACTCTTTCATTACATCGCCGAGACTTCCCGTAAGCTGCATAGTTCCTTTCCCTTTTATGCGTATGCTCTCTAACTTTAAGACATCACCGCCAACAGCCGTCCATGCAAGACCGTTAACAACTCCCACAACTGGAATTTTTGTCGTTTTTTCAATCTCAAAAACAGTTTTGTCAAAATAATCTTTAAGATTTTTCAGAGTCAAAGAAACTTTGCTGATTTCAGGATGTTCAAGTATTTCACGAGCAACCTTTCTTGACATATTTGCAAGACGGTGGCGAAGATTACGCACGCCCGCTTCACGTGTATAGCTGTGAATAAGCTCTTTGAGTGCCGGCTTTGAGATGCTGAGTTCCGATCTTCGCAATCCATGCTTTTTAAGCTCTTGTGGAATAAGATATCTTGATGCAATCTCATACTTTTCTTGCGGTGTATAAGAGCTAATACTGATAAACTCCATTCTATCACGAAGCGGTGCTGGAATTCTGCCGACTTCGTTTGAAGTTGCTATAAAGATTACTTTGCTTAAATCGATATTGAAGTTAAGATAGTAGTCTCTAAATTCCTTGTTTTGTTCAGGGTCAAGTATCTCTAAGAGTGCCGCTGTCGGGTCACCTCTTCCAGTTTTTGCCACTTTGTCAATCTCATCAAGAACTACTACGGGATTCATCTTTTTAGCATCTATAATACCTTGAACAATACGCCCCGGCATTGCACCGACATAGGTTCTTCTGTGCCCTCTAAGCTCGTTTACATCTTCCAGTCCGCCAAGTGCGATTCTTATAAGCGGTCTCTTAAGCGCTTCTGCTATAGAGTTCGCAAGTGACGTCTTACCCACACCTGGAGGTCCGGAGAAACAGATGATTGCACCGGAGTTGCTTTTTATGCCTCTTAACTCCATAAGTTCTTTTACGGCAAAAAACTCCGTGATTCTCTGTTTTGGTTTATCCAAAGAGAAGTGGTCACGATCTAGCTGATTTTGTACTTCGCTGATTTTAAGCTTCTTCTTGCTCTCCTCTCCAAAAGGGATATCCAAAGCCCACTCTAAATAAGTTTGCGTCATAGATGCATCTGAAGAGTCCGGATGCATACGTGAAAACCGCTCTATCTGTTTATGTATCTCCTTGTACGCCTCTTCATCCATCTTCTCTTTTTTAGCTTCAAGCTTTTTGCTGTACTCTTCTATCTCTTCATCTCGAGAGGTATCACTTCCAAGCTCTTTTTGAATCTGCTTTAACTGCTCTTTTAAAAAGTACTCTTTATTTACCTTTTCAATATGTGTATGTACTTTTGAGCGAATCTCTCTTTGAAGCTTGTTTGCTTCTATCTCATCAATAAGATATTCTATAAGATCTAAAAATCTCTTCTCGGTATTTGACTCCACAAAAAGATTATATGCCTGCTCTTTTTTAAGCTTAACGGTGCTGCAGATAAGGTCGATGATACGGTTATGGTCATGGTTTTCTTCTATGGTTCTTAGCAAATCAGGAGGAAAATAGTTGCTTACACCTGCCAATACTCTTACTTTTTCACGTAACACTTCAAGAATTGCATCTATCTTTAAGGAATTTACATTTGTCGCGTTTATAACCTCTACATGTGCTATAAGCGGATTGTCTGAAACTTTATAAGCAACCTTAGCACGTGCAAGACCTTGAAAAAGAACCTTTACTCTTCCATCGGGAAGTGCAACTTTTCTCATGATAGAACCTATAACGCCCGCATTGTAAAGTGAGTCAAAATCTCTCTCTCCTTCATGTGAAGGTTTTGTGGAACAGACTATAACCAAAGAACTCTCTTCTATAGCCTTTGTAGCAGCTTTTATATTACTCTCATCACTTAAAAAAAGAGGCGAAATCATAAATGGATATAAAAAAAGTTCATCCTCTGCTATTATGGGAATATCAGCAGGAAATTCACTGTAATCACTTAGTTTCATTACCGTCTCCTTGAACATCTTCTTGAGTTATTGAATTTCTAGAGACAACACTTTTTGTATCAGGTATCATAAACTCGTACCAGCTTGACGTGCCGTCTCCTTCAAACCAAGCACGGTACCATGGAGCAACTGCTCTATCTACCTCATCTGAGATAATCCATGGCTGTGGGTTTATCTCTCTATAATACTCCGCACTTTTTGGCTTATCCAACCTTTCATACAAGTCTGAAATCTCATCATTTAGCACATATTGAGCGAGATATAAACGCGTAAGCATCGTATTTATAATCTCAATATACATAGACTCTGGATAAAGCAGTTTAAACTTTTCACCCTCGGCGATTGCCTCGTCTATAAGAGCCTGATCGCGTCTTGGATGCGGAAGTGCTTTATATTTTGCTTTTATCTTTAAAAACTCTGCTTCTTGTTTTTCGTTTGGAGTCGCATATCTTTTTATATACTCATCCAAAAAATATTCGCTTAAGAGATACTCTTCATGATACATGTGAGCGATTGCAAGTATCATTGTTGCCTCAGGAAGCAATACAGAGCCGATATGCTCGCCTTGAAGAGAACTGTAGTAACTGTCTGCTTTTTCCAAATCTCCGCTAGAGACGCTTTGTGTTATCTTAGAATACCAATAAATTGCAGGTTTATTATACTCTTGAATCTCTTTTGAACAACTCGTAAAGAGAAAGGTCAAGGGCAGCATTGCAACTATGATGTAAATTTTAAATTTCATTAAACTTATTCCTGTTTATAAATAGGGTGCTATTTTATCCAAAACATATATAACACTCATTAAACTAGGTATATTTTATGCTTAAAGTGTTACAATAAAAAAAATAGACGAGAGAGGTTTTAATGAAGTTTGATGTTTGTGTGCCTATTTTAGGCTTTGAAGATGTAAAACAAGTCGTTTTAGAGAAAATTGATGATATTTTTATGAAAATGAAATCTGTAGATGAGGAGTATATCTCTTTTACTTTAGTAGACCCTTTTGTTTTAAGGGAGTATGATTTTGAAGTTCCTACCAATATTCAAGAACTGCTTGAGATAGACAAAAATTCAAATCTCATCATACAAAATATTGTCCTGATTCAAACGCCCATAGAAAATTCGGTAGTAAATTTTATAGGCCCCATGATTTTTAACACAGATAACAAAAGAGCTGCGCAGATTATTATTAGCGACTCCAATGAATACGGCGTCGCTGAGAAAATCTCAAACTTCTTGAAAAAATAACAAAAGCTATTATTTTTTCCTCTTTAAAACAATCATTGCAAGCCTCTCCCAAGAGGCATGGCAATCTTTTTTTAACTAAATTAAAAATCTCAATCAAGCAAAATTGGCAAAAAAAGCGTTAAGCACTTATTAAGTACAACTGATAGTATAATGTAATTACTATATGTAATAAACGTAGTGGAATCTGGTTGTTTTATGCAGTAATTTTACAAAAAAAGGAGCTAAAATGTTAGTAGACTTCTTTAAAAAAGTTATATTTTTTACCGGACTATCTATTTTATCTTCAATTTCCTTGCATGCTGCGGATGTAGATTTATCAATAACTAAATCATCACCTGAAACTTTAGTAAATCAATCTGCCGCTATGTCCTACGATTTAATCATAACAAATAATAGCAGTAGCACTAGTGCCGAAGGTGTAGTAGTAACGGATACTTTAGAACCCGGTATGACATATATTGGGTATAGTTATGTCAAAAGCGACCCAAGCAAAGGCGGAGATTGGTCATGTTCATCTGCAGGATCTCCCGTTGTTATAACATGTACTACGCCAGAAGCATACAAAGCTGACTTTACAACTATCACGCTAAATGTTACCGCACCTGAGTCAAACATATCTGGCACGGTTACGTTTGCGAACAGTGCTTCTGTAACCAATGACGCCACAACAACCGACCCTGATTTAACAAACAATACTTCAAATGTGGTAACAGTAACTCTCAACCGTCCACCGACCGCGGTAAATGATATTTTTCCTACAGCTTCTCATACTGCCGTAAGCGGAAACGTACTTACAAACGACTCCGATTTGGATGGGGACTCTTTAAGTGTTACCAACACCGGAACTTTTACTATTTCTTACGGTTCTATTACCATCGCAGCTAATGGCGCATTTACTTATACTCCCGGATATTTTTCAGGTGAAACAGACTCATACACTTATTATGTTAGTGATGGACAAGGTGGAACTGCAAGTGCCACATTATATATATCCATCAGTTCAGAATGTACTGCGGTAGGTCTTGTAAATGCAGAACGTGAGTTTTGTCTTAGAAAACAGACTGTTTTATTTGGAGACATGGTAACAATCGGAAATACACTTGTTGTTCCACCAAGTCCTCAACCATCATCGGCAAATCAAACAACATATTGCAGCAGCTACACAAACGGTGCTTTTCTTGCTGACACACCAGGTCTAGATAATCAATCTCTTTATTTATGCAGCTATAAACCGGATGCGAATCTCAATGCAACTACTGCCGAACTTGATATTCCTGCCGAGAGTACAATCAAATGGGCTGGACTATATTTACAATCTGTCGTTAAGCACAGTGATGCTTCAGCTCTTTCCTCTATGAATGTGAAAATAAAAAAGGATAACGGAAGCTACGTTGATGCAGGAACTCCAAATGTTGTCAATTATGGCTCCTATACGACTGCAAATTCAACAAACTATGACAATTACTCAGCTTTCATTTACGTAACAAGTAAATTTACTGCAAATAACTGGAAAGATGGAAGTTATACCGTTGCGAATGTTCCCGTAACAACAGATACTCTTGAGGGCGGTACTTCAGTTATCGGTAAATATGGTGCATGGTCATTGGTCGTCATATACGAAAATGTTTCAGAACAGCTTAAAAGTGTTTCTATTTATGACGGATGGCAAAAGATTACAGGTTCCGGCTCTTCAACTTCTGCGACAATTACCGTAGATAATTTTTATACGCCGACAAGCGGAAGTATTGACTCTGCAGTTTCAATATTTGCAGCAGAGGGTGACAAATACCGTAGTGGTGATAGATTTCAAGCACAAGATGGAGGCAGCTGGGTTGATTTAGGCATTCCTACTAGCAATGCCTTTGATGCGAGTATTTCATCAGCCGGTACAAGAACTCCTTTGCTAACCGATAATCAAGGTATTGACATAGAAACATACCAAATCGGAACATCAGGATATAACCTTTTAAATAATGCTCAAAGCAGCATAAGCTTTAAACTTTGGACAGGTGGAGATATTGACTATTTTTACCCATCAATGCTTGCATTCTCAACCGAAGTTTATCATCCTCGCATGTGTTACTTTGAAAATCTTTATGATTCAAACGAACACTTACTGACAACCGGCTCTCTTGTAGCAAAAGGAAGTGCTATAAATGTAAGAGTATTACTAAGAAATGATATGAATGAACCTGCTGAGAAAGTTATGCTCTATCGAACTTTTGATGCAGCTCTTCCTTATACCTCAGACTCAACAAGTTATAAACTTGACCCTGTCGGACTTACGGTTGACGATATGATGACAGATACAACGACACCTCTTACAGATGCTTTGGATGCTGATATATTTGATTACAGTCCACCGCTAAAGCTCTTCTCTCTTCATGCAGGAACGGGAGCAACGTACAACCAAGGCGGAGATTTTACATTTGGTCAAGAAGCACTTTTTAAATACTCAACCTCGGCAAACTTTGACGGAAATACTTCCATGTCCTATCAAATTGCATACACAATGCCGACCATCGGCTATAGATATGAAGGCGAACTTACAAAATGTGAAGATTTTGATAACACTTTTGGAGTAATACCGCAAGCTATAGTTGTCGGAAATATGGATATTATAGAAAACACCTCTTATGTGAGTGCCGGCTCATACGCTCCTGCCGATAAAAATCTATTTACGAAAATGGTAAATAAACCTTTTAATTTAGAGGCTGTTTATCTAGATGGCGGAGGAAACGAACAAATATATAACGGTGTTATAGGAAATAAAATAGTAAATATGGCAGTAATGCTCTACACAACCGATTCGTCTACATGTACTGAAGAGAATCAACTTATATGGCGTGGCCAAATTGTAAATAACAACTCCCATGCTACTGCTTATATAGATAATGTTGATGTTGATACAAATGACGAAGAAGAAGGGTTTTTAATTACTCAAGCATCAACCGATAGAAAAATAAAAGCCAACTTTATTGATTATGGCACACTCATAAACAATACAAGTGATTTAACATGTGCAACAAGTTCACTAGATAGTTCATTATGTCTTGTGCCTGCGTGTTTAAACAGTGATACGCAAATTTTAAAAGTTTTTCCTCTTGCGGATTATCCTTATGTTGCAACTTGTTTATACGGTGACGGCGGAGGAGCGGCTCCATGTGACTCTAATGCGTATAATGGAAGCTGTGGCGGCAAAACACAAACAATAAGCCCTAGCAAATACAACAACGATATAGGTTGTGCGATGTGTTTAGCAGACGCACTAGGTATGAACGGATGTTCAAGCGATAATTTTGCTATCCGTCCTGATACTTACACGACTGCGGTTACAGGTTCCTCTCCTCTTATAGCAGGTCAGGAGTTTGATTTAACAACTGTTGCAAAAGGGTTTAGTAACACCGCCGTAACCGGATACAACGGTATAGCTGCCGTTGCACCGCAAACACAAATAGATACATGTGCCGTGCCTGATGGAAACCTCACAAACTCTGCTAACAATCCTTTTAATGCTATAGTCTTTAACGGTGTTGATACAAACGTTTCTAACGACATTAAATTTGGTGATATCGGCGTCTTTGATATAAACATAACAGACTCTACTTGGACAGCTGTTGACAGTACAAAAAACCCGATAGAGTGTATTGACTGTAATGATACAAATATTGCAGATGCAAGCGGAAAAATAGGTTGTTTAATCAAAACCGTTATTACTCCTACGGTCATACCTGACCATTTCGATGTAAACGGAACGCTTACAAACGGTTCAAACAGCTTTACATATCTAAACAACTTTGAGAACAATGCATCTTTAGACCAAAACATATCTGCCTTTTTAAATGGAGTCGTAACTGCAAAAGCATTTGATATAAATACTACTACTTTAAACTATTCAAGTGAGTGTTATGCAAAAAGCGGAAGCAGTACAATTAGTTTTTCTTTAACCTCTATCACGCCTGCCGCTAATTTAACACAGCATTTATGGTATGACGATACAAATAACTCTATAATAGGCAGTACGGCTATAGGCAATACAATAACGCCTTCGCACCTTCCTGCCCGTTTTACAAACGGAGTAGGAAACCTAAACTACCGCCTAAACTTTGACAGAAGCGTAATAGCTCCTGTTAATCCTTTTCAAATGTCAATTCCTCAAATGGACGTTACAGATACGGACAATGTTAACGGTAACAATTCCATAGACAACAACGCCACATATATTTACGGCCGCACGCATGCTTCAAAACAGAGATATCAAGGTCCGACTGGACCAGCGAACATCTACTTTGAATCTTACTGCTTTACTGGCTGTGTTAAAACTCTGCTTAACGGTTTTAGTCCAGCTCTTAGAAGAACAGATGATGTAAGATGGTATGTCAATGAAGCGCATGCAGTTCCAGATGACGGCGCAGTAGGTACGATTACCGAAAAGGCTGCTGCTGTTAATGTAACGGCAACGACGCCAATAATAAATATTACCCCGATACGACAAACAACAACTTTAACATACGATGAAGACAGTGGCTATCCATATAGGACAACCATGGAAAACAACGCATCTTCGTGGCTAATCTACAACGAAAGCAATGTAAATGCTACAACCAACGAGTTCCAAGTCGAGTTTGACAATATAGGAGCGTGGACGGGAGAGCACGAGACAAACACGACTACAAAAACTCCTGAAGAAGCAACGACAAACAGGAGAATCATGTGGTAAGAAGAAAAACCGCTCTTAGCAGATTTGCTTTTACCATGATAGAGCTTATATTTGCTATCGTGGTTATTGCTATTGCCGTTATGTCACTTCCCATGATGCTGCAAATAACCTCCAAAGGAATAGAGGACAATATAGTACAGGAGGCTATCTTTGCCGCTTCTGCGGAACTTATGGGAGCGACGTCTTACTATTGGGATAATAACAGGTCAATGGAAGATATGGCTTATAGCCGCTTAGAGAGAGTTGTTGATGTAGATGGAGATTGCAATGCAAGTACTAGACTAAGACCCGGACATATTAATCAGCCGTTTCATAGAAGATGTTTAGATAGTAACAACAATCTCGGTGTAAACTATACAGACGGTGAAGCAACCGGAGTCGGTTTAAACAGAAGCGTACATGACGTTGTCGGGCTAGACAATGAAGCTGCAGAAGCTTCTGGCTATAAACAAGAGTACAAGAGTCAAATGGCAATAACACAAGGTTTAAGCGATAACAATGTAAAAGTACTAACTGCTTCAGTATTTGAAGATGACGGTGTAACGCTACTAACTAGCCTTAGAATATATAGTGCAAACATAGGTGAGATAGACTACTACAAGAGGAAATTTTAATGCGCAGAGCCGCCTTTACTCTTCTGGAACTTGTCTTTGTTATAGTTATAATGGGCATTTTGGCAAAATTTGGCGTTGAACTTCTCTCTCAAGCCTATACAAGTTTTATATTTTCAAGTGTCGACAACAGACTTCAGTCTCAAAGTGCGGCGGCCGTTGAGACTATCGCTTCAAGACTTCAGTACCGCATCAAAGATTCTGTTATTGCAAGAGAAGCCGACGATGATTTTTTTGGACTTGCAGGATACTCTGATGACAATGCCACTATCTTAGAGTGGGTAGCAAATGACATTGACGGTTTTCGCGGAAACACTGCTGTTCTGCCACACTGGAGCGGAATAGTTGATATTGATTTATCATCTTCTTCTTTTTTAATCTCTCCCGGAACCGACACTGGAGAGTTAAATACACTTATCGACATTCTCTCAAACACCGGCAGCGGAATTAATAATGCGGCAATCTACTTCGTAGGTTCTGATAGCGATATCTATACAGGTTATGGATGGGGAGGAGCTATAACTACTCAAGATGTTGCTATGCACCCTATAAGAAGAAGTGTTGTCGTAGGGGAAGAAAACATGTTAATCCCTACAAATGGTACAACAGGGGCAGACAACAACTTTAGCAATGTTGACGTTTATGAGTACTATCAGCTTGCATGGACTGCTAACGCTGTTGTACATACTCCCGCTGATGGAAACTTAACTCTTTACTATGATTACCAACCGTGGGAAGGCGAGAGCTATACAGATGGAAAAAGTGCGGTAATTATGGAAGATGTCGATACTTTTAGATTTAGAGCAGTCGGCTCAATCATTAAAATTCAAGTGTGTGTAAAAACTGATTTAGTTGAGGATTATTCGTTATGCAAAGAAAAAACAGTATTTTAAAAACAAATCCTCGCAGAAAAAGAGGCGCGTTTGCGATGATAATGGCTATCGCCGTTATTGTAATAATAGCAACCGTCATGGCTCTCTCACTGGCACTAACCACGGAAACAACCAAAAGAACAGTTGATTTATACCTCTATGAACAAGTAGCGCTTCATGCAAAAAGTGCTGCAGAATTAGCCATGCTAGAAATTGCTAAAAACGGATGTCAAAATAGTTACAATACCACACTTGATACCTTTTATGATGTAAATGTATCTATGCAGTATATTTTTACTGCACCTTCTACATGTAGTGATTACCTCACAATATCAACTCCCGAACAAAACGGCTCCGTTTTGATGGATATAACCGTAAGCGTAAGAGCAGATCAAAACCTCAGTAGCGAACCTATCCGTTACTTTAGAAGAAGTATTCAAAAACTCTAAATTGTAAAATATTATAAACTATTTAATGATATAATATTTTATATTTAGATACTAAAGGATTTACCATGAATATATCATTAACCGGAAGACATGTAGAACTCACAGAACCTATCAAAGCTCACATGAATGCGTCCATCGAAACACTTAGCAAATACAATATGGATATCATATCCGTAAACCTAATCGCAACAAGCCAGACAAAAAAAGGTAAACCTCTATCTATTATAGAGTTTGTTATAAACTTAGCACATAAAAACTCTGTAGTTATCAAACAAAGCGATGAAGATCTCTACGCTGCGATAGATTTGGCGACAGCAAGAGCGCAAAAAGCACTCCGCCGTATGCATGACAAAGATAACCACCATCATAAAGACGGTATAAACGAAGCAAAAAGCGAAGCAAGCAATGGCATAGATCTGCACGAAGCAGGTGAAGCTATGGAGGATGAAATTATTCCTGTCGAGCTTACTCTCTACAAACCGCGTGAAGTCGAAGATGTCTTAAATGATATAAAAGAGAACAAAAAACTCTTTGAAATTTTTATAGACAACGACGGTAAAACACGTGTTCTTTACAAAAGAAATGACGGAAAATTTGGACTTTATTAGCATCTATGGCAAGAGGGGTTAAGCCCTTTTGCATAAATCATTTTTTACACTTTTTACTATCTCTTCATCCTCCGCCAAATCAACCCACTTAAACTGACTTCCGCTCTGATTATGCCCTTTTAACAAGTCACCGCCTTTTCTAAACTTCAAATCCAAATTTGCGATATCAAAACCGCTTGTAGTCTGCGAAAATCTATCAAGACGCTCTGATGAACTTTGGTTTGTATATAAAAAACAGTAGCCTTTAAGACCTGTGCGGCTTACACGCCCGCGAAGCTGATGCAGAGTTGAAAGACCCAACCTCTCGGCTCCCACTATAACGACCGTACTAAGACGCGGCAGAGAGATACCGACCTCTACAACCGTAGTGGCTATGAGAATAGCACCGTTTTTGCTAAAATCAAGCAAAACCTCCTCTTTCTCTTTATCTTTTCCATGCGTTACATAAACATTATCAAATCTCTTCTCCCAAAATCCCCTTGCTTCATCAATACTCTGATACTCCAAAACTTCACTCTGCTCAACCAGCGGATAGACAAGCAGCACCTGATTACCGCCCTTTATCTCACTTTTTATATGCTCTAACAAATCTTTAAAATCGTTTTTATGTATAACTCTGCTTGTTATATCTTTTTTAAAAGGTGTCGTTGTAATGAGTGAAACATCTATATGCGCCGTCTCAATCATCGCCTGTGTTCTAGGGATAGGAGTTGCAGAAAACTGCAAAAAATGGGGTTTTGCCTCTACTTCTTGGCTAGACTTGCCGCTTACCAGCTTCTCAAGCAAATTTCTCTGCGCCGTTCCAAATCGGTGCTGCTCATCTACCATAACCAAAACGGCTGTTGGAAGCTCTCTATAAAGCAGTGCATGAGTTCCTATTATAAAATCAAACTCTTCCAAATCTATCTTTTTGCTCTTGTTTGTCACTAATACGGTTTTTACATGTGGAAGATATTTTAATGCCTCTTCATAAAGCTTATTTGCTAAAATGGTCGTAGGGGCCATAAGTATTGAGCGATTTGGAAGCATCATAACCGCCGACGCAAGTATTACCATTGTTTTACCGCTCCCGACATCTCCGACTATCATACGTTTTGCCGCAACCTCTTTGGAAAAATCTGCTTTTATATCTTCGATTGTTTTTATCTGCTCATTTGTTAGTTTAAAAGGCAATGTTAAACTCCACTCTTTATAATCACCGCTTCTACATGTCAAAGCTTTGAAATATCTTCTTTTGCCTGAGAGTTGTTTCATATAGCTAAATAGTTCCGTATATTTAAGAGCGTTTATTGTTTTTATATCCAACTCTTTTAAATTTGGCGGATTTTTATCTATAAAGTGCAGTTTTAAAAGCTCATCGATTATCTCCTCATTTAATCCCTCTGCTTTTAAATTCTCTTTGTTCAAGTAGCTCTGAATAAAGCGATGCATAACATCTGCTCTTAATGCGCAGTTGTATTTTGGGACTATTGAACCGATATTTGTAACCTTTTTTGGCATACTCATACTGCAGTGTCCGCTTTTACACTCAATCATTCCATAATAGTAGTCTCTCTCGCCTACCTTAAATTGATGCATCATGTACGGTTTTGGACGAAAAATAACACCGGTTATAGTATGAGAGAAGTTATGAACGTAGAGTGTAACTTGAAGTGAATTTGGCGCTCTAAAAACTGCTTCAACTGTAGCGTCTATAAGCTGCATCTCATGGATTTTTAGTTTATTGTAAAGCCTTAAATCATCATACGAGGAGGGAACAAAAAGAGCAAGCTCGGCAAAAGTGCCTATTGCGAGTTTATTAAATTTATCCTCTTGCTCTTTATTTACGTTCATATTAACTCCTTAGTATAAAATACTATCTGTTTTTATGAACTACATGTAAAAATATTGCATTTTGCAATGTTGTTTTTTAAAGAAATTTTACTTTGTAACTATTGCAAAGCTCATCTCTAAAATCTCTTTATGCTCTTTTATAAATTCGTTTAAATCTTTAAGCTTTAGGTTTTTAATAAGCTCCAACTCTTTTAGAGAGTATCCAAGTTCTTGACCTTTATAGTACTCCATAAAGGTTCTGTTTAGTCTCTGACTCATGGTTTCCACTCTTAAAGGTTCGCTTCCTTGTAAAAACTTTTTAGTCTGCTCTAGCTCATCTTTTGTAACACCATCTTTGACAAATTTAGCTACAACGTCTTTAACCGTTTTTTTTGCATCTTCAAGCGAATCGAGTTTTGTTTGCAGATAACCGTTCATAAAGTTGCTTGATTTTGTGATATCGACTCTTGCATAAGCAGAATAAGCAAGACCTTTTTTGACTCTTATCTCTTCCATAAGTCTTGAGCCGAAACCGCCTGTACCCAAGATATAAAGAGCGACTCTTGCTTTGTAATAATCGGGCGAATTTTCAGTTACATTATAAGGAGAGCCGAAATATATATAAGCCTGCTGGGTATCTTTTTTGATTATTTTCTCTTTAGGTACTTTTGTAACTTCATATTTTTTTACTTCGCCGTCTTTGCCTAAAGGCATCGACTTTATTACCTCGGCTATCTTAGCTTTTATCTTCTCTCGCTCTACGTCTCCGCCGACAACTACTATTAGTTTAGAAGATACTAAATTATCTGCTACAAACTTTTTAACATCGCCAAGAGTAATACTTTTTACGCTCTCTTGTGTTCCTAAAGATGGATTTGCAAGAACCGTGCCTTCAAAAAGAAGCGCTTTTAGCTCACTTGAAGCGATATAGTCAAAATCATTCTATTTACGTGCAAGAGAACCTAATGTATCGGTTTTTACTTTGCTTACGACATCTTCTGTTATGTTAGGGTCTTTTAATAGTGAGTCAAAATATTTAAGAGCATTGTCAAACTCCTCTTTTAAACAACCCGCTTCCATTACCAAAGTCTCTCTGCCCGTTGACGTAGCTATGTGAATGGCCTTGCTCTCAAGTACCTCTGCAAAAGCACTTGAACCAAGCTCTTTTGTTCCCTCGTTCATAACTTTTGCACTAAACTTAGCCAAACCTGCTTTTGTCGTATCTGCAATACTTCCGCTGTTTTTAAAAACAAACTGCATTGTTACAAGAGGCAATCTTTTATCTTGCTCAAAAATAACAGGTATATCCAAACCATTAACTTTTATATTTTCTACGGTTGCCGCCATTATTATATTTCCTAAAATCAGTAATGTTAAAATAATTTTTTTCATTTATGCAAATTTCTCTAAAATCTCATAAGCCGTGTTTCTACGTGCCGGTATCTCGCCTACATCTCTGATGAGACTAACCATCTCCTCTTTTGCCATCGAGTAAGCCGCCCCTGCACTGCTTACGACATTCTCTTCCATCATGGTAGAACCCAAATCATTTGCACCAAACATAAGAGCCATCTGACCAATATACGGACCTTGCGTTACCCATGAACTTTGAATATTTGGCACATTATCAAGATATAATCTAGCAACTGCTAAAAGTCTTAAGTAACGATTTGAAGACGGTTTTTCCATGTCGGGAATAAGTCTTAAGAGTTCAGTATTGTCTGATTGAAAACTCCACATGATAAAGGCTCTAAAACCACCTGTCTCATCTTGAAGATTTCTTATCATGTCAAAATGTTCTACTATATCTTCGTCGCTCTCGATAGTTCCGTACATCATTGTAGCCGTTGACATAATGCCGAGTTTATGAGCTTTTCTGTGAATGTCAACCCAGACTTCCGAATCGATTTTTTTAGGCGCTATGATGTCACGGACTTTATCGCTTAAAATCTCTGCTCCTGCCCCCGGGATAGAAGCCAAACCCTTTACATGTAGTCTGCTCAAGACCTCTTCCACGCTGATATGAGAGACTTTGGCTATAAAATCTATCTCGATGGATGAAAAGCCGTGTATAGTGATAGTCGGATATTTTGTATGTATATGCCCGACCAAATCTTCATACCACTCAATTTTTAGCTTAGGATGGACTCCGCCTTGAAAAAGTATCTGCGTTCCGCCGATTTCAAGTAGTTCATCTATCTTTGCATCAATCTCATCAAACGTCAAAACATAAGCATCTGCATCTTTTTCATGCCTATAAAATGCACAAAATTTGCAATCAACCCAGCAGATATTTGTATAGTTGATATTTATATCTACAACAAAAGTCGTAACGCCTTCTGGATGTAGCTCTTTTTTACGAGCTGTTGCCATACGACCTAGCTCTTTTAAATCGGCATTTTTAATTAAATCTAGCGCTTCTTCTTTTGTTAATCTCTTCATTTCCAACCGTTTAACTTTTTAGTGATTAATTCTACCCTTTTTTTCACAACAAACAGATAAACTCCAAAATTAGTATTTAAACATTTCAACAAGAGTGGAAGATATCTGTTTTGATGTTTTTTTATCTACGGTTCCAATTTTTTTGATAAGTCTTGATTTATCTACGGCTCTTATCTGATCAAGTACGACTAAGCCTGTTTTATCTTCAAAATTTATTTTTGGACGAAATACAAAATCAAAACCCTTGCTAGTCATAGGAGCTACTATTACGGTGTTTAAGATATTTATCTCATCGGGGGAAATTATAATGCATGGTTTTGTTTTTTGAATCTCACTGCCAAGTGTAGGATTTAATGATACTAAATATATATCATATCTAACTATACTCTCTACCATTGCCAATCTTCCAAATCACTATCGTTTAACAACTCATCTAGCATACCGTCATCTTTTTTGTTTCTGTTTTTTTTCAAAATTTCTTTAATGTTCTCTTCCCAATCAACTCTAGCAGATTTTTTGACAGGTTTAAGTAAAAGCCCGTTTTCTAAAACCTCAAACTCTATTTCTGCATCATCAAGATGAGCCTGAACTATAAAAGCTTTTGGAATTCGTACACCTTGAGAATTACCGATCTTTGTAAGCATTGTCATAATATACTCCTTTTTAGGATATTATGTAATTATATTGTAATAACTTTTAAGTGTCAAATCCACAAGAAATACTATCTTTAGTATTAAACTTTATTTCAAAAATCGCACCGTCTTTGTCATTATAAGCTTCTATCTCCCCATTGAATTTTTGCGTAATAATAGTTTTTGCTATAAATAGCCCAATACCCGTTCCGTTTTGTTTATCAGTAACATACGAGTCAAATATCTTTTCTATGGGTTTTATTTTTATTCCACCACCGTTATCGTTTATTATTATCTTAAATCCATACTCATATCTTTGTAAATTTATCAAAATAAGCGGATCTTGTATATTTTTTTCTATCAACATGTCTTTTGCATTTAAAATTATATTTAAAATCACTTGAGAAAATTCATTTGAATTACCCTTTAAAAAGGCTTCTTTATCGTATAAATAGGTTATTTTGATATTGTTGTTGTCCATGGAATCTTTTATAAAATCTATAGTTTTTTTCAGCTCATCATATACATTGAAAAGAGTATCGTTTCTTTTGTGTTGAAAAAACCCTTGAAAAGTATCTATTGTATTTGAGAGATTTTTAAATATTTTTGTACTTTTATCTATGGATGCGAGAAGCTCATCTTTATTGATGGTTGCATATTTAAGTTTTGCTTCTATCTTTGCAAAAATAGCTCCAAGTTCACTAAGCGGTTGTCTCCATTGATGAGCCACATTTCCCGTAAGTTCTCCTATAGAGTTTTGACGTGAGTTTAAAAGTAACATCCTCTCTTTTTCGATATTTTCCTGTTGAAGTAATTTTATGCGGTGTGCCAGTGCTAACGATAATACTATTACATCCCAAGACAACCCAAAAACAGGCAAATTGTAGCTAATTAATCCATACTCTAGCAGTTTTCCATTTAACATAATCATATAAATTATAAAGCTCATTAAAGCAAAACCGGTTGCCAACAAGTAGTACAGTGCAGATTGAAAACCTTTTTTATATCTTCTATAGCCACTATATAAAAGAGTTAAAAATAAGAATATTAAAAATATTGGACCAAGAATTTTCAGCTCTTTCGCAAATGGAATGCTAAAAAGTGAAAGCATTGTTATAAAAAGTAAAATAATATTAATTTTATATAATTTTGATTCATTCTCTTTCAAATTTAAAAATAGATTTGTAAATAGTACTAAACCAATAAGTTCTATTTGAACAGACAACGTTATAAAAAATGGTGTTTGCAAAGCTAATTTATCTGTAAGTAAAGGCAAATATCCATGCATAAAAAATATAAGAGAATATGCACCGATAACATAAACTATATAATGTAGATAAAGCCTATCACGAGTAGAAAAGTAAAGAATTAAATTATATAAAATCATAGCAAATATAAGACCGCTGAAAAAAATAAAAATAAAATATTCTCTCAAGTGTATCTCATCCAAAATATCATCTTTTGCTATAACAAATGAAGTAAAATGCGGATGCTTTGAATCTATTTTCAATAAATAAACTACATCTTTTAAATTATTGTTTAACTTACTGACTGAGCTTTCGCACCTAATTTTATAGTGTTACATTCGGTAGTAGCGGTATTCTCTCAGCATTTGTCATATCTATTGACATGTATTTTTCAGTTTTTTT